>SACF01000371.1 GCA_009928665.1 Alphaproteobacteria bacterium | reverse complement strand
GATAATAAAAATAAAGAAGATATGATAAAGTATATAGAAAAAATGATAGATGAAGATAAAGAAGATTCTATTAATAAAAACCGATCTTCAAGGAAACCAGATTTGGGAAAAAACCTATACGGATATTTCAAATTTTCATTGCATGGGACATAGCGTGATCTGCACCAGCGATGGAGGCTATGCCATCGGGGGCATCAGGTTTTACATGACGGGAAGTGTCAACACCTCTCATGACCCCATCGTGTTGAAAACCGACTCGTCAGGTAACCAGCTTTGGAAAAAAGCTTTTGGCGGGGGCTATTCCGACACCCGGGGAATGATCTGCAATACCCAGGATGGGAATATGGTTCTGGCCTATGCATACTGCGACTATATGACAGGCAGCAACAGTTTCCGCAGGATTAACCTGATCAAACTGGATAATGCCGGAAATGTGATCTGGGATAAAAAGTACGGGACCATTGAACCGGAAAATACTTTACTCAATATCCGCGAGAACGCTGATGGTTCTTTGGTTTTTACGGGAACGGTTATAAAGGAATTTACCACAAAGTACAAATTTTTTGGATGGATAATGAAGGTAACTTCTAGTGGCGACAGTTTGTGGTACAGGCGATATGACATATGTGAGGGGGAAGGAAGCAGTCATTGCCTTTATGACGTTATCCAGACTGCCGATAATGGATATATAGCCTGCGGCGTTGTATATCCACAAGCACCCGACACTGGTTCCCAGGATGGATGGATAATAAAAGTCGATAGCCTGGGTTGTGTCAATCCGGGAGATTGCTGGGTGGGAATCCGAGCGGTTCCGGTAACGGAAAACGGGGGAATGTCGGTTTTCCCAAATCCGGCATCGGACAAGGTCAGGGTTCAATTAGGAATGAGGAATGAGGAGTCAGGAATGAATGAAGAATTAAAAATGGTGGTTTATGATATTTTCGGAAGGATAGTGGAAGAAATTAAAGTACCTGCCGGAAAGGAGGAAATAACCCTGGATGTTTCGGGTTGGCAGCGGGGGATGTATGTATTCAGGCTGCTTTATAA
>SACF01000370.1 GCA_009928665.1 Alphaproteobacteria bacterium | reverse complement strand
GCCGAGGCCCGACCCAAGTAAATCAGCAAAATACATGGTTCCAATACGATTAACGTATCGGATATAAATGAGCCCAATGGCAAGTGCTCCCAAAAAGAAGGGGATGAAAAAAGAAAGATAGGAGAGAAAAAGATATTTAACATTGGAAAAATCAACAAAGATCAGGTAGGTATCGAATCTCCCGAAAAGTGCCGATGAAAACAAAATAATCCCACTCATCGAAACCCCTGTGAGTATCATCAGCAAAGACAAGGCAAAGTCTGCGTACCGCTCAAACCATTTCCTGGTCAGCGTAAGAAATGTACCGCTGGCACCGAATCCCAGCAAGGCAATCGAAATTACCATATAGGCAAAATGATTCCATTGCACGGCCGAAATCAACTGCATCAAGGCCAACTGAAAAGCTATTAATGAGGCGGAAAGAAGCCCGAGGGAGAGATAAATCCTTTTATTCATTTTTGGTACTTCAACTTCGCTACTCCCGGCCCCTTGTGAATGGCACAAACCGAACCGGCATCAGGCTCGATGTAGATACCTTTCCATTCTTTTTTTCGACCAGCATTAGTGTTTGAACAAGAAAGGGTGAACCAACAGGGATAACCATTTTCCCCCCTTCTTTCAGTTGCTGAATCAGCGAAGGGGGAATATGCTCGGCAGCGGCTGTTACCACGATAGCATCGAAAGGAGCCTCTTCTTCCAAACCATAATAACCATCAGCACTAATTACTTCTACATTATCATAAGCAAGTTCCCGGAGCCTGTCAGTAGCGGTTTTCGCGAGTTCGGGAACGATTTCGATGGTAAACACCTTGTCAACAATCTCTGATAGAACAGCAGCCTGGTAGCCCGAACCTGTACCGATTTCCAAAATTTTAAAATCTGGCTTTGGTTCTATGATCTGTGTCATATAGGCAACAATGTAAGGCTGCGAAATCGTTTGGCCATATCCTATCGACAAGGGGCCATCATCATACGCCATGCGCATAGACCCGGGAGGCACAAATAAATGACGTTCTACCTTTCTCATTGCATCAAGCGTTTCAACATGCT
>SACF01000369.1 GCA_009928665.1 Alphaproteobacteria bacterium | reverse complement strand
GACCCCCTTCCATTCTCTTCAAACCTTTTTATATCCTATATCCGCTTGCTTCGCAAGCGGATATAGAGATTGATAAAGTTTAAAAGTCAGCAAGTGGGGTTCCTCCCCAATTCCCCCGATGTGAGACTTCCGTTTAATAACGCATAAGTTTGTATAATCGCTGAAAAATGGTACATTAATGTAGCTTTAAATTATTCCGTTAAAGATCAATGAATCAGGGTAATTGAATTATGTCTGGGTTGTATGGATTTCTGAAGAGTCCGGTATTTAAGCCCCAAGCGGAAAGATTGTTCAAGAAAATGGGTCGGATGATGTGCCTTCACGAGAATCATCGTCCCATATTGGAATTCAACGACGATACGATTATTTCAGGTGTGATTCCCGTTTCTCCTGAATATCAGGATTCGGTCTATTGGGGACAGGAGGGACTCCATGTGTGGTTGGAGGGGGAAATCACCAATGCTGAAGCGTTGGGGCGGTTTCCTTTTGAGAAAAAACATCCTGCGGCCTTGCTTCATGGTATTTTCAGCCGGGATAATTGCAATAATGAGTTGGCACAATTATGCGGTTTTTTTTCCTCCGTAATTTATGATGCGAATCGCGGTAAACTGCACTTCATGTCCGGTCGTTTCGGGTTGCGGCACCTGTTTCTCTATTTTCGTCCGGATCGTCTGTTCTGGTGTGCGCAGCAGAAGGGTTTTCTGGCGATACCCGATTTTAACAGTACACTGAAATCGGAGTCGATCCGAAAATTTCTGGAATACAATTACCTGCCTGGTGATTCCACTTGGTTTCAAGATGTTATTTTGGTTCCTCCGGCTTCGGTTATAACGGTTGATTTGTTGAGTGGTTCCATGACTTCCCGGCGTTATTGGGACTGGCGGCGCATTGAACCGTCGCTTCAGCTCGATGAAGATGAACTGGTAGACCGGATGCATGATGCTTTTCAGTCCGGAACCGATGAGTGCATTTTTCGGGTATTCAAGGTACTGTTCGAGCGAACTGCATAGATCCACGATGTTTTTATCATGGTCGAGTACGGCATAAGCAT
>SACF01000368.1 GCA_009928665.1 Alphaproteobacteria bacterium | reverse complement strand
CTGTAATCCAGGACGCCATCGCCTTTCGTGTAGCCGAACCGTCCGCCGGAACGGATGGATGCCCCGACTCCGGAGTGAAATCCTTCCAGGTCTGCGTCCTCTGCTTCCTCCTGATATTCCGGGAGATCTGCAGGGCGCGGGAACTGCATTTCCGGATAGATCAGATTCCCTGCATGGTCCAGTAAACGCATTTTAAAATCGCCGGAAACGGGAATTGAATTCAAATTTTTCAATTCGATTTGAATGGGACACCTCTCTTGGTGGAATGTTGTCCTGCATTCTCTCCATCGCCCGGTCAATTTCAGAGATTGAGCCCAGTTGCAGAGCGTTCCGTTCAGACGGATTTCCAGCCAGTTGCTGCATGCGAATTGTGCATAGTAGACACCTGCGGGGATTGAAATCTCTCCGCGATAAAGAACCGACTGCTGCGGCAGGATAACATCCTCCGCTTTCTCCTGAATCCGGAAGAAGCCATCTTCCAGATTACTGAAAAAATTCATATCCGCGCCCATAACACCTTTTAGCTTCATCTGCAAGTGTTTCACGGTTATTTCCGGTCCCGGACATCTTCATGAAATCAATATACGTTTCAATTGGGGCTGCAAGTCATTTTTTCATCATTCAGCGCAATGACCGCCAGATCAGAAATAACAACCTTCGTTTCCGGCTTGAAATGAAAAAGATTTGCAGTAATTTGCAGATAACTTGCCCGCTTATCAAGTGTTATAGTATTGTAAATCATATAGGCTTGTCCTGGTTTCGGTGTAATCTTCGGGGTGTCGAGATACGCACCAGCAGGTTTCTTGTAAGCTGTCCGCCCCTGAATCCGGAGATTTATCCACGTATTGCTTCCGACAGCACACTCTTTTGGAATCGTGATTTCCATTCTCACAAGATATTTTCCCGGTCTGACAGGAATATCATGCTGCCATTCACCATTTTTTACGGGAAACACAACGGTATGTTTATTTCTAGCCAAAGAAACGAATTCAGGATTCTCAAGCAGAATATTGTTTTCCTTTTGAGATTTGACAATGGTGTTTGCAATATAC
>SACF01000367.1 GCA_009928665.1 Alphaproteobacteria bacterium | reverse complement strand
GCTGGACGAGTATGAGGAAGAACGCTTGGCGGGAAAATCATTCGGCTCCACCAAATCCGGCATCGCTCCTTGTTATTCCGATAAATATGCAAAGATTGGGTTTCAAGTCAGCGAGCTTTATGACGATAATATATTAATGGCCAAATTGGAAAATGTGTGTACCATCAAGAATATTTTGTTGGAGCATCTATATAAAAAGCCTTTGCTGGACCCGAGAAAACTGTATCAAACAGCGGTGGAATGGCGGGAAGCAATCAGGCCTTACGTGGCGGACACTTCCGCATATTTGAATCAGGCCATCCGGCAGGGGAAAGAGATTCTTTTAGAGGGCCAGTTGGGTGCCCTGAAGGATATCGATCATGGCATTTATCCCATGGTGACCTCCTCTTCCACCTTGGCGGCATTTGGTGCCATGGGTGCAGGAATTCCTCCTTATGAAATTAAGGATGTTATCACGGTGGTGAAGGCCTATTCCAGTGCGGTAGGGGCGGGTCCCTTTGTCAGCGAAATATTTGAAGAGGAAGCCGAAGAACTGAGAAAAAGAGGAGGAGACGGGGGAGAGTATGGCGCTACTACTGGTCGTCCCAGACGGGTGGGCTGGTTTGATGGTGTGGCCACCCGATATGGATGTCGTATCCAGGGAGCTACCCAAGTGGCGCTGACCGTATTGGACCCCTTGGGATATTTGGATGAGATTCCCGTGTGTGTGGGATATTATCTGGATGGGGAAGTGATCAATGATTTTCCCAGCACCGCCAAATTGTATGAGGCCAAGCCGGTGTTAAAGGTGCTTCCGGGATGGAAGACAGACATTCGGGGGATTCGGGAATTCCATCAACTGCCCATTCCTTGCCAGAACTATATTCGAGAGGTGGAAAAGCTAATCGGCTATCCCATTACCATGGTGAGCAACGGGCCGGGGAGAGAAGATATCATCATAATGCCGTAGAAGGATTTCGTGGAAGAGCAAATCCACATGTATTTAGCAATAGCACCATCCTATATGTCAGGTGTACCATCTAGGACCTTCGTAATACATATAATGGATAGGAT
>SACF01000366.1 GCA_009928665.1 Alphaproteobacteria bacterium | reverse complement strand
AATGGAGGAGAAGAAGGAAGGGGGCAGCCATATGGATATTCGCAAGTGGGAGGTGTTTTTAAAGGCGGTAGATCTCCAAAGTCTGACACGGGCAGGGGAAGAACTGGGCTATACCCAGTCCGGAGTTTCTCACATGATGAAAAGTCTGGAAGATGAACTGGGATTTTCTCTTTTGATTCGAAAACATCAAGGGGTGTTCCCCACGAACCAGGGAGAGCAGATTCTCCCTATGGTCCGGGAATTGACCCGAATGAATGAAAAGTTAGAGCAGACAGTAAGTGGGATCAAAGGCATTCAGACTGGAACTTTAACCATCGGCTCCTTTTCCAGTATTTCTTTCCACTGGTTGCCGAGAGTGATGAAAAAGTTCCAAATGCAGTACCCCGGAATAACCTTGAAACTGATGGAGGGGGGTGTAGATGAAATGGAGGAGCTGATGGAAGGAGGAAAGGTGGATATGGCTTTCTTTTCCAGGCAACCTCATCACACCTTTGATTGGATTGCCCTGATGAAAGACCCTATGATGGCGGTGCTTCCCTTGGGCCATCCCCGGAGCGAAGGGTCTCGTTTTCCCATGAAGGATTTTATGGAAGAGCCTTTCGTCATCACAGCCATGGGTTTTGATTACGACATAAACGGGACTTTGAAAAATAATGGAATCCAGCCAGAGATACAATTCTCCTGTATGGATGATTTGACGGTAATATCTATGGTGGCCAACGGACTGGGTCTTTCTATTTTACCGAAATTGGTATTACAAGGACACGAAAACCAGGTGGCGGCTGTCCCCCTTTCTCCGGCAGCCCATCGCGAGTTGGGGATAGGTTTATTGTCTTGGAAAAAAGCCTCTCCAGCTGCGAAAAGCTTTGTGGAGATGGCGAAAAGAATCTGGCGAGAAGATTCGGAGAAATAAGTTGAAATCACAAGGTTTCTTGGGTTTTGGCGGGGTCCTGGTTCGTTGACAAACCAGGGTTTATACATTATAATATTGCGATATGACAAACCAATATACGACCTTAGTGTCGAAAGGAGAAACCGAAATGACAGAAGAAATAC
>SACF01000365.1 GCA_009928665.1 Alphaproteobacteria bacterium | reverse complement strand
AGGTGTAACGATGGGGTTGGTTAGGGGTGTAATGGATGCCACCAATCCCATGGGCTTTGCAATCTTCGTAATACCGGTTGTGTCATCTCTTTCCAGAATTCCTCTGGACTTCTTCCCCTTCAAATGATTCCAAATAATCGATGCCTTACTTTGGTTTTTGATGGTCTTATCGGGTACGTTGCCCATGCCGGACTCTTCAACGGCCATTTCCGCCAGCTCTTCCGCATGGTCGTAAATGGCTTTGGCGATGTTCATAACCGCAGTGTCCACCTCTTCTTGGGACATTTTTTCAAATTCAGCCTGGGCTACTTTCCCTCGCTGAACATATCCTCCAATGTATTCTTCGCTATTTTTTTCCATTGGTTGGTTTTGCTCTTTTCCTTCCATGTCAACTCTCTCCTTGTCTCCATAAATAGTACACTTATTATATCCCACCCCCTACCCAAAATCAACGAGAGCCTGGCTACCAGAGCCCGGTGACCGAACCCCCGGGTAAATCATTGGACAAAAAAGAGACCCCAAAATGAAGTCTCTTTCGACCTGGATTTTCCCTATAGAGAACTGGATTTTGCCCCCACCCGAGGCTCGATTCTCCCCTCAGAGACCCGTTGCAAGAATACTGCAACCAATCTGGGATCGAATTGTTGACCCGCCTTCTTCTCTAATTCCTGAAGGGCATAGAACACACTGTAGGCATCTTTATAAGGCCGCAGGGATATCATGGCATCAAAGGCATCGGCAATGCATAGAATACGGGCGGATAACGGAATGTCCTCTCCCGAAATTCTTCGGGGATATCCTCTCCCATTGTACCATTCATGATGTCCGATAACCGCCGGAATAACATAGTCCAGAGAAGGTAAATGCCGGATAATGCTGACGGAGTTCTCCACATGGCCTTGCATTAACAAGTACTCTTCATCGGTCAATTGCCCCGGCTTGTTCAAAATGTTTTCGCTGATGCCGATTTTCCCAATATCATGAAGCAATGCCGCTTCCCGAATGATTTCTACCGCATCATCCCCCAAACCGATTCCATAGGCAAGCTCTGTGGCG
>SACF01000364.1 GCA_009928665.1 Alphaproteobacteria bacterium | reverse complement strand
GAATTTGAGGGTTCTTTTCGAGAAGCTTCACCGTATTTCGCAATAAATCGTCAAAATCCATGGCATTGTTTCGTTTCAACACCACTTCATACATTTCATATAAATCCCCCAGCATATTGGATAGAAATTCTCCACCCTCCTGCCTTCGATATTCTTCCGGGCTCTGGTTCCTTTCCTTGCAGTGGCTAATGACGGATAATACATAAGCCGGAGAGAACCGCTTGTCATCCACATTCTTCTCTTTAAGGCAACCCTTTATCACCATTTTTTGGTCCTGGGGATCGTATACCGTAAAATTCGAATCATACCCGATGTACTGAGCCTCATAGCGCAGAATTCTCAAGCAGGCACTGTGAAAAGTGAGAATCCACATTCCCCTTGTGGAACCAACCAACGCCTCCACTCGATCTCTCATTTCCTGGGCCGCCTTGTTGGTGAAAGTTACCGCAAAAATTTCCCCCGGCAATACCCCCTTCTCTCGAATGAGATAGGCAATACGATGGGTCATGGTACTGGTCTTTCCAGATCCGGCACCCGCTAATATCAGTAGGGGGCCTTCGGTGCAGAGGGCCGCTTCCCGTTGGGGTTGGTTTAATGATTTCAAATACTCCATATATGCACTTACTCCTTTGTTTTATTATATCAAAACCCCCGCTTCTATACTACCCAAGACAAAACAAAACGGCCGCTTTCACGACCGTTTTTGTCCCCTTTCATCGGGGTTATGATTTGTTGGCTATGGATTACTCGATAATCTCAATAACAACACCGGAGCCTACGGTTCTTCCACCTTCACGAATGGCGAATCTCAATCCCTCTTCGATAGCGATGGGGGTAATCAATTCGATGGTCATGACGATGTTATCTCCGGGCATACACATTTCAACACCTTCCGGTAATGACAAGTCGCCGGTTACGTCGGTAGTTCGGAAGAAGAACTGAGGTCGATATCCATTGAAGAACGGGGTATGTCGGCCACCCTCTTCCTTCTTGAGTACGTAAACCTGACCCTTGAACTTGGTGTGGGGTTTAATGCTTCCGGGAGCTGCCAATACCTGGCC
>SACF01000363.1 GCA_009928665.1 Alphaproteobacteria bacterium | reverse complement strand
CCCGGCCATGTGAGCACCATCATCGGGTGGAAAGCCTACCAACCCTTGGCGGAGACCTATAAAAAACCTATGGTGGTAGCCGGGTTTACCGGTACCCATCTTTTGAAAGCCATTCATCGGATATTGGAGCATGGTGGAGAAGGTAAAGTGTTTAACGACTATCCCGGGGTGGTCAGTGAAGAGGGAAATCTTTTGGCAAAACAATTGATGGAAGAAGTATTTCAACCGGAGGAAGCGGTTTGGCGAGGGCTGGGAGCCATCGTGGATTCCGGGTGGTATTTGAAGGGTCCTTTTGCAGTATACGACATGGGAAGTTATGACCTTCGAAAGGACAAGAAGCTGCCGCCAGGCTGTCTTTGCCGGGAAGTAATTATCGGCGACAACACACCGGCAGAATGTCCCATGTTTGGAACGGAATGCAGCCCGAATCACCCCTACGGACCTTGTATGGTATCGGAAGAAGGGGCTTGTGGTATTTGGTATGGAAGGATGAGTATATGAAAATTACGATGGCTCATGGGAGCGGAGGCACCGCCTCCCACCAACTAATGGAAGAGATCTTCGCCCCCTATTTTCATAATTCGGTATTGGATCTTCGGGAAGATGCCGCCGTGCTTTCTTTGGACCCGGGAGAGTATGCCATGAGTACGGACACCTTTGTGGTAACCCCATTGTTCTATAAAGGGGGAGACATTGGTAAATTATCCGTCTGCGGCACGGTCAATGACTTAAGCTGTATGGGAGCCCGGCCGCAATACATGACTTGCGGCTTTATATTGGAAGAAGGGCTTTCCTTGGAAACCCTGAGCCAGGTGGTGAAGTCCATGGCGGAGGCCGCAAAGGAAGCTGGCATTCTGCTGGTTGCCGGAGACACGAAGGTGATCGATGGTCAGGGCGGTCTCTATATCAACACCACCGGTATTGGGAGAATCCCTTCCGGCAGAAATGTGCGAGGCGCCAATTTGGAACTCGGCGATGCCATCCTGGTAACCGGAAACCTGGGAGATCACCATGCCACCATATTAAGTCATCGCATGAATATCGAAAACCAGATTCAAAGCGACAA
>SACF01000015.1 GCA_009928665.1 Alphaproteobacteria bacterium | reverse complement strand
CCGGTCACCGCGATAACCCTCAACACCGCGACCTGCGGCGGAAATGTGGTCACCGAAGGAGCCGCTCCGGTAACGGCCCGCGGCGTTTGCTGGGGTACCGGTCATGATCCGCTGATTACCGGCGCCCATACCAATGATGGTACCGGAGCCGGCGCATTCACCAGTGCGTTGACTGGCCTTTCTCAAAATACGACCTATTCTGTGAGGGCCTACGCCACCAGTTCAATCGGCACCTTTTATGGGCAGGAAAATACTTTTACCACACCGTGCGGAGTCTATTCGGTTCCCTTTAGCGAAACCTTCGATAATACGACGATCCCTGGTTGCTGGAGCCAGGTTGATCACCAGGGAAACGGACAAATCTGGGCATTCGGGGTCCTTACCGACCAGAGTCCCAATCCGGCATTGACCGGTAATTATGCCTATCTGAACAGCGATGGCTATGGATCCGGAAATTCACAGAACGCCGACCTGATCACCCCTCCGCTGGATCTAACAGGTTATACTGCCGTTATCCTTCAATTCAAACATTATTTCCTATCCTATACAGGTTCTTCAGGCAAAGTATATTACAGCATTGACAATGGAACAACCTGGACCCTGATCCAGACATTTACCAATACTTCACTTACCAATCCTGAACTTTTCTCTGCCAGTATTTCTGCCGTTGGAGGTCATGCATTGGTCAGATTTAAATGGAATTATACCGGATCCTGGGGATATTACTGGGCGATTGATGATGTAGTCGTAAAGGGGCCGCTCTACGTGACACCTTCAAACAGGTCGCTCGGTCCAATGGCAACGGGAACCTCTTTTACAATTGATTCCTTTTACCCCTGGAATGCCACAAGCAATCAACCCTGGTGCCAGGTTGCTCCGGCGGGGGCGGGTCCCGGATCAATGACGGTTACTGTGGCGGCCAATCCCAATCCCGCGCCAAGAACAGCGCAGATTACCGTGAGCGTACCATCGGTATTGCCGGTGGTTGTTACCGTTCAGCAAGCAGGATTGTTTCCACCCACCAATTTGGGGGGAACTCCTTCGGGTAACAGCGTTTTACTTTCATGGAACAAACCGGTCCCTCTCGGAAATTTCCCTGCTCCTTTACCTTCCGGACCTTTTATCACCAAACCCCAACCTGCAGCGGAAATCGCGACCGGAGCAGAACAACCTTGGCATTCAGATCCACCACCGGCTTTGTTGAAAGCCACTTCTACATCGGGGACCATACTATTTGACAACGGTCCCATCGTCAACAGTCCGGGCACCGGTGCAGGGGGTGCCGATGAAAGTATTCTGTACACCCCGCTAACGCTATACGGTCTCGGGGCCCAACAAACTGCTGCCAACAGTCTGGCCGAAGATTTTACCGTTCCGGCAGGGAATGGCTGGGATCCAAAAAAATTCATATTCTATTGTTATCAAACCAATTCAACAACCGCTTCCACCATCACCGGTCTCTATTTCAGAATTTATAACGGGGATCCTACGACAGGAGGAACCGTTATCTGGGGAGATCTCACTACCAACCGCCTTACCGCAACATCATGGGCGTCAATTTACAGAACTACCACTGTGAATGGTGGAACATCCCGACCGGTTATGACTGTGGAGGGAACGTGTACCGGGCTCCACCTGAACCCCGGAACCTACTGGGTTGAATTTCAGTTTACGGGGGCATCAGGTCTGACAGGGCCCTGGGTGCCGCCAATAACCATTACCGGCACCCTTGTCACCGGAAACGCTTTGCAATACACATCGGGAGCATGGACCTATGTTCTGGATGGTTCTTATGCACAGGGGATTCCCTTTGCCATTGAGGATGAACTTTACGGACTGATCGGTTACAATATTTACCGGAACGGAGCTTTCATCCATTATAACAATCAGCCGGATGCCCTGACCTATAACGATACCGGACTTCCCTCGGGCACATACGATTATACCGTAAAGGCCTGGTATGACCTTACCCTTTACGGTTTTCCCGGACAATTCGGAGAATCATTACCTGCCGGACCCAAAACGGTGGTCATCAATGTGGATCCGGAGAACCTGGTACTGACGGATATCACCATAACGGATCCGGATACCTGCTTTTATGCAACGCAGACCATAACCGTAGCCGGAAATGGATCCACTTTTCTGGTACAGGCCGGGGGGGGTGTTACCCTTGTGGCAGGATCAAAGATCAACCTTTTGCCCGGTGTCAGGGTCTTTCCCCAGGGATATCTCCATGCTTACATCAGCGGGCAGGGAAACCCCTGTAACCAGCAATCTGCACCGGGGAATCCTGCTTTGACTATCGACGGGAGTGCTGATGGATTATCAGCCGGATGGTTCCAGGTATATCCCAATCCCACATCCGGGAAATTTACCCTGCAACTGACAGATCCCGGCATGGTATTCTATGCCCGGGTGAGAATTTACAACATGCTGGGAACCGAGGTTCTGCGGCGCGAGATGCGCCAGACTGACAAGCTTGTTCTGTCGCTGGATGATTTTCTCCCAGGGATCTACATCATCAATATTGAAAATGGTGAAAAGATGGAATCGGTTAAACTGATCCGTCAGTAAAAAACTGAATATACGGATGAATGCACCGTTTATCGATAAAAGATGCCTGTTTGCCTATTTCATTTCCCCGAATGAGGTGGGAAGGTGATCTTTGTAAATCTTTATCAGCATTTTGCAGTTTTGTTGGTAAATGTGTTAGTTTTCAGTAATGGAGGGAAGCCCTGACACCACAGGGCTTCCTTGTTTATCATACCTCTTTCTTATTTCGGTCGTAATGCGGCATCTCAAACGGGATCTCCAGCGATAGCTCTACAATTCCTTTGAATTCCGCTCCTTCCATCCAGGGGCTTTGGTAGATGAGTTTCTTCCGTCCCCGTTTCTCGATTGTGTAGACATTTTTCTGATGGGTCGTCATAATCTCCAGAATCTTATGGCGCGAAGCTTCTCCGTGGCAATCCATCAGGTTCCTCCCGATCAATGCCGCCCCACCATCTTTTTCATAATTCCTTATGGCGGTTTCGTTCATGTAAATGATGATGCCGTTTGCATCGCTGACGATCACGTTGCCGTCGAGGTTATCGATCCATTTCATTTTTGAAAAATTTAGTGGTACTAAGGTAGGAATAATGATAAATGATTTCTGTAACTTTGCTCCACCCCATGCATCTAATTTAGAAACCTAAAGAGATGACAAATTCTGATATAAAAAGATTATACAGGTCAAAAAAAGACCGGGTTCTGGGTGGCGTCTGTGCCGGAATTGCAAATTATTTCAATGTTGATCCGGTACTGATCCGGGTTGCCTGGGTCGTTGGATTTTTCATCGGCGGCGTCGGCTTTTTAGCATACCTCATCGCCTGGATTATCATGCCGGAAGAACCTGGAATATAAGCTATACTTGTTTCAGCTTCCATTTCCCTTTTCTGAATATCCAGAATGCCGAAAGGGTCATCATGGTCTCAGCGATTACAATCGCGATGAACACCCCCGATTCATTCAAACCTGCATGAACTGCCAACAGCCATGCGAGCGGGATTTCAAGGATCCAGTAACAAACAATGTTGATCAGCATGGGTGAAAAGGTATCACCCGCCCCGTTCAGTGCATTTACCAGCACCATCCCGAATCCGTATGCAATAAACCCGATGCTGATGATCCGCAGCGAAACGGACCCGGCCGCAATCACAGCGGGATCCTGAATGAAGAAGCGTATAAAAGAGTCGCTGAATACCAACAGGATCATTCCGATTGATCCCAGGAAGAGGATGTTAATCCATCCGGTGATCCAGACCGAGCGTTCGGCACGCTGCGGCTGACGGGCCCCCAGGTTCTGGCCGACCAGCGTCGATGCTGCGTTACTCAGTCCCCAGGAAGGAAGTAAGGCAAAGTTTACCACCCTGATGGCAATGGTATATCCCGCAACAACAATGCTTCCGAAGACGGAAATAATGCGGATCAGAATGATCCAGCTTGAAGTCGCAATGATATGCTGACTGACGCCACCCAATGCCAACTTCAGTAACGACGACATTACCGGCCATTCGATGCGGATATGCCGCAGGTGAAGCTGTACCCTTTTTTTACCCCGGAACATCAGATAAACCTGATACAACACCGCAAGGCCTCTTCCGGTGGCGGTGGCCATGGCTGCGCCCTGTACCCCGAATGCCGGTAACGGGCCCCATCCGAAAATAAGCAATGGATCCAGAACAATGTTGATGAGGTTGGCCATCCAGAGAACACGCATGGAGACCGCTGCATCGCCGGCACTCCGGAAAATGGCATTGATAATGAAGAGCAACATGATCACGGTGTTACTCCCGATCATGATGGCTGCAAACCCCCACATCTCCTGCACAATGACAGCAGAAGCCCCCATCAGGAGCAGCAGTTTTTTAGCGAAGATCACCCCGGGAACCGCGATGAACAAGGAAATCAGGATACCGGTCAGAATGGCCTGGAATGCGGCGGTGGAAGCGCCTTCTAAATTCTTTTCCCCGATCCGCCGGGAAATCAGCGATGAGGTGGCTGTGCTCAGGCCGACCGCCAATGCATAAACAATGGTGATTATTGATTCGGTAAGCCCTACCGTTGCAATGGCTTCGGGACCGAGTTTTGAAACAAAGAAGATATCAACGATTGCAAATACAGATTCCATCAGCATTTCAAGCGCCATGGGAATCGAGAGCAGAAAAACCGCCCGGCCCAGCTTGCCCGTCGTGAAGTCCTGCTCTGTGCCGGAAACTGCCTCTCTCAGATCGGACAGCATTTTCGCGGCACGGGTTATGAAGGTATGTTTTAAGGTTTGGTATTTATAGTAAGGATTCATAATTTTTTCGGTTTCGATTGTGATTCAGCCATTTATTTATCTCGGGGATTTTCCTGATGACCCATGGGGTCGCGTTTGTAGCCGGATTTACGGCAAATACCAATACAATCATGTTTTTCATGGCTTTTCCTCCTGAATTTTTTATGAAACAATAAATAAAAAGGGGACGGAAATTGCCTTACCTGACAGGTACTACACCTGCCGTTACGGTAAATCGCGGATTACAAATAATGATTACCATAAGGCTTCCGTAAAAATGAGTGAACAAATGTAAGAATAAAATTTAAAGTTCAAACTTCAAATGACAAAATTTAAAATCAAGCAATTGGTATTAGGCAATAGGCAATAGGGAAAAAAGCTCACAGCTCAAGGCTCAAAGACAAGGCTTCTTTGTTTTTCATTGTCAATTGTCCATTGTCCATTTTCAATTACCACTGCTCCCAGTGAATCCGTTCGGGTTTGAATTTATCCTTGGGTTGATCGACGCCCGTCGGATGTCCGATCGGAATGATGGAGAACGGGATCACAGAATCAGGGAGTTTCAGGATCCGTCGTACCTGATTTTCCCGGTCTTCATAGGGATAGAGGGCGCTCCATACAGCCCCGAGGCGCATGGCTTCAGCTGCCAGGAGGATATTTTGGGTAGCTGCGGCGGCATCCTGGTACCACAGATCAGCGGCCCCCTGATTCAGTTCGATCGTTGTGTCGCCGCAAACCACGAGCGCCGCACCGGCCCCGGTGAGCATTTTGGTGTAAGGTAATTCACGTGCCAATGCGTCGAGGGTCGCCCTCCGGGTGACTGCCACAAATGCCCAGGGTTGTCGGTTTCGCGCAGAAGGAGCAGCCATCGCGGCTTTCAGTAAGGTGGTTAGATCGTGCTCCGCCACCGGTTCTCCGGTAAAGTTCCTGACACTTTTCCGGTTCATAATATTTTCGAGGACGATGGTGGTTCTATCATTCATCGGGGAAAAATTAATGTGTAAAAGTAAGAAATCCTTCTCAAACCCATTCGATCGGCGTGATTCTCAACCTTCTTCGTTTTCAATTTTCAATTTTCAATTTTATTGTACCTTTGCACTCCTTTTACAGGAATTGAATGGCACAGCAGCCGGTTCCGGTAAAAATGGTTGATGAAACAGTTTCAGCGAATGAATACGAATTATCCCGAATACAAACACCTGGATCTTACCCGGATCGGTAATGAAATCCGGGCGTACTGGGAAGAACACCAGACTTTTGAAAAAAGCCTTGAGCAAACCCGGGGGAAAGATCCTTATATTTTCTATGAAGGCCCTCCTTCGGCAAATGGAATTCCCGGCATTCACCATGTCATGGCCCGTGCCATCAAGGATATTTTCTGCCGCTACAAGACGATGAAAGGCTTTCATGTGAGCCGGAAGGCCGGGTGGGATACCCATGGATTACCCATCGAAATCGGCGTTGAAAAAAAACTCGGGATCACCAAGGAAGACATCGGAAAGTCTATCTCCATCGCTGATTATAACCGGGAATGTCGCACCGAGGTAATGAAATACAAAGATCTGTGGGATGAATTGACCCTGATGATGGGATATTGGCTCAATCTGGATGATCCTTACATTACCTATGAGAATAAATATATCGAGAGTGTATGGTACCTGCTGGGACAGTTGTATAAGAAAGGATTGCTGTACAAGGGATATACCATCCAGCCTTATTCTCCCGCTGCCGGAACAGGTCTGAGTACCCATGAACTGAACCAACCCGGAACCTATAAAATGGTCAAGGACCATACCGTGGTTGCCCAGTTTAAAGTGATACGCGATGCTGCCTCGGAATTTCTTTACAAGGATCTGTTCGGAGAACTTTACATCATCGCGTGGACGACCACACCCTGGACCCTGCCTTCGAACACCGGCCTGGCCGTGGGGAAAGATATCCGTTATGTTTTGGTTAAAACTTTTAATCCGTATACCTATACAGAACAGACGGTAATCCTGGCGCGCGAACTGCTTCACCAGTACTTTCCCGAAAAGAATGCAAAACTCGAGCTTGACCAGTACCATGAAGGAGATAAGAACATCCCCTTTCAGGTCGTCGCCGAATTTTCAGGTTCCGAATTTGAGGGAATCCGTTATGAACAACTTCTGCCTTATGCCTTGCCCGACGATGGGGATCCTTTCCGCGTGGTATTGGGCGATTTTGTCACCACCAGTGATGGGACCGGGATCGTCCACATAGCACCGAGTTTTGGCGCCGACGACTTCAGGGTGGGCAGGCAATACGGGCTTGGCTCACTGACCCTGGTTGATAAACAGGGCAGATTTACAGAGCAGATGGGCGAATTCGCCGGCAGGTTTGTTAAACCCGAATATGACGAAAATTGTGTTGCAGGCGAATGTCCACCGGTCGACATTGATATCATCGTCAAACTCAAACATGAAAACAAGGCGTTCAGATCGGAAAAATATGAACATTCGTACCCGCATTGCTGGCGTACGGATAAGCCGATTCTTTACTATCCGCTCGATTCCTGGTTCATCAGAACAACCGCTTACAAGGATCAGATGATCGCCCTCAACAAAACCATCAACTGGAAACCTGAGAGCACCGGCACCGGGAGATTCGGGAACTGGCTTGAAAACCTGGTTGACTGGAACCTTTCCCGCAGCCGTTTCTGGGGAACCCCGTTACCGATCTGGCGAACCCGCGATGGTTTGCAGGAAAAATGTATCGGGTCGTTAGAACAACTGAAAGCGGAGTGTGAAAAATCGGTGAAGGCCGGACTGATGAAGGGAAATCCGCTTGAAAAATATATTCCGGGAGATCTGAGCGGGGATAACTACAACACCTTTGACCTGCATCGTCCCTTTGTCGATGAAATTATCCTGGTGACCCCCGACGGAATCCCCATGTACCGGGAGCCAGACCTGATCGATGTGTGGTTTGATTCAGGTTCCATGCCATATGCCCAATATCACTATCCTTTTGAAAAATCGCATGACCTGGGATCCTATTTTCCCGCCGACTTCATCGCCGAGGGCGTTGATCAGACCCGTGGCTGGTTCTTCACGCTTCATGCCATCGCGGTAATGCTTTTCGATGGCGTCTCCTTTAAAACCTGTGTTTCGAACGGACTGGTACTCGACAAGAATGGCAACAAGATGTCGAAAAGGCTGGGCAACGCAGTTGATCCGTTTGAGACCATACGGAAATACGGCCCCGACGCAACCCGCTGGTACATGATCACCAACTCCCAACCCTGGGATAACCTCAAGTTCGATTCGGACGGGATCGATGAGATACGCCGTAAGTTTTTCGGCACCCTTTACAATACCTATGCGTTCTTTGCACTCTATGCCAATATTGACGGGTTTACCTATCGGGAGGATGAAATCCCGGCAGGCGACCGTCCCGAAATCGACCGGTGGATCCTGTCGGAATTGAATTCTCTGATCCGGACCGTCGATGCCTGCTATGATGACTACGAACCTACCAAGGCCGGAAGAGCCATTGCCGACTTTGTGGATGCGCACTTAAGCAACTGGTATGTCCGTCTTTGCAGGCGTCGGTTCTGGAAAGGAGATTATTCCACCGACAAGATATCCGCCTATCAGACCCTTTACCGGTGCCTGGAGGTAATTGCACAACTTTCCGCTCCGATCGCGCCTTTTTTTGCAGAACGTCTTTTTGTGGATCTGAACTGCGTAACAGGTCGTCAGCATGCGGATTCCGTGCATCTTACCACATTCCCCGTCGCCGATATGAATTGGGTCGACAAAGACCTTGAAGAACGGATGGAACTGGCCCAGAATATCGCTTCACTGGTGCTTTCAATCCGGAAAAAATCCAATCTGCGGGTTCGTCAGCCGCTCAACCGGATTTTAATCCCGTTGCTGAATGAGCGTCTTAAAATCCAGATTGATGCAGTTCGTAACCTGATCCTCTCCGAAGTCAATGTAAAAGAACTGGAATACATCACCGATACTTCCGGGATACTGGTCAAAAAGGTCAAACCCGATTTCAAAAAACTGGGCCCCCGCTACGGAAAGCTGATGAAACAACTGGCCGGGGTGGTCTCGTCCCTGTCGCAACAGGATATCGCCTTGCTGGAACAAGCCGGTAAACTGAATCTGACCCTCGAAGGCCAGCCGGTCGAGATCTTTCTTGAAGATGTGGAGATCCTTTCCGAAGATATTCCCGGCTGGCAGGTGGCCGTCATGGGATCCCTCACCGTTGCCCTTGATGTTACGGTGACTCCCGATCTGTGGAAGGAGGGAATAGCCCGCGAAGTCATCAACCGCATTCAAAACCTCCGTAAGGAAAAAGATTTTGACGTTACCGATAAAATCATTGTGGAATTCCAGTCACATCCTGAGATTGATGAGGCTGTTAATCAGAATATTTCTTATATTTGCGCGGAAACCCTGGCGCAATCGTTCGATATCGTACCGGTCATTGAACCGACGGCCGGAACCTTGGTTGAACTGACGGATACAGTATCTACTTATTTGAAAATCAACAGGGTGGATTAAAGAATTGAAATTCCGGTTGGAACAGAACCCGGATTCAACGGACTGTTTCAACGGGTTTTTTATTATAACTTTCAAAAATTGCATCATGAAAAAAGCAACAGGAACACCCCAGGCTGAGAAGAATCGTTATTCAGATGAGGAACTTGAGGAGTTCAAACAGATCATCCTTCAGAAACTCGAAAAGGCACAAAATGACCTGAAGCTGCTTACCGAGTCGTACACGACCGGAAATGAGCATGATACGAATGATACGTCACCTACTTTCAAAGTTTTGGAAGAGGGTTATCAGGTATTTTCGAAAGAGGAGAACAGCAAATTTGCAGCCCGTCAGGAAAAATTTATCAAATCGCTCGAAAATGCCCTGATACGGATAGAGAATAAAACCTATGGAATCTGCAGGGTGACCGGTAAACTGATCCCCAAGGACAGGCTTCGGATCGTTCCCCATGCAACGCTTAGCATTGAGGCTAAACGTATCCAGACCATCCCTGCCAATGCCCGGCCCAATGAACCTGACCTGGAATAATCTGCCAATCCAACTCTTTTTCGATTGAAAAAATCTGCTTTGATTGTTCTCTTCATCCTGATCCTCGATCAGATTCTGAAGATTTGGATCAAGACCACCTTTTATATGGGTGAAAGTCACGCGGTACTCGGGCAATGGTTCTTTCTTCATTTCACTGAAAACGAAGGGATGGCTTACGGAATGAAGCTTGGCGGAGCCTACGGGAAACTCTTGCTCAGCCTGTTCCGGATCGCTGCAGTTGTCGTGATCATCTGGTGGCTTTACCGGGTTACCCGCAAGAAAGCCTCCAACCTGCTGATCGTCTGCATTTCACTAATCCTGGCCGGCGCCGTGGGAAACATCATCGACAGCGCGTTTTACGGGCTGCTTTTTTCCGAAAGCACCTACATGCAGGTTGCCACACTGTTTCCACCCGGCGGGGGGTATGGCGCTTTTCTTCACGGAAAGGTTGTGGATATGCTGTATTTCCCAATTATCGAAACCCGCTACCCGGTCTGGTTCCCGTTTGTCGGGGGAGAAGAGTTCCTGTTCTTCCGGCCGGTCTTCAACGTGGCTGATTCAGCCATAACAACCGGAGTCCTGATCCTGATCGTGTTTCAGAAGAAAATATTTCCCACCCATGTAACGAGTGAATAAATTGACAATGGAAAATTGAAAATGGACAATTGAAAACGGGAAATGAAAAATCAATAATTTTCAAATTAGCACATCAGCACATCAGCACATTTTCATGCTTTCATTCGTAAATCGTAAATCTTGTCAATCGTAAATTCTTTTCCTCTATCTGACCCTGATTGATCGGCCGATCCGAAGTGTTGTATTGGGTTTGATCTTGTTCATCGCGCAGATCTCCTTGACCGAGGTGTGGTACTTTTTAGCCAACTTACCAATGGTGTCGCCTTTCTTTATCTTAACGATCACGGCATTTACATCATAGTCATTCGGATAGAAGACTTTTTTGGTGACCGGAAGCACATTGGATATGAGTTTCTGATTGTCATAGTCGATCATTCTCAAGGGATCGAGGGGTATATCCTTGTACCGAACTTCAAAATGCAGATGGGGTCCCCGGCTTCGGCCGGTAGACCCACCCAATGCAATGGGATCGCCTGACTTTACGACCTGGTTTACCTTAATGAGCATCTTTGACAGGTGGGCATAATAGGTTTCAAGTCCGTTGTAATGCCGTAAAATAATGAGATTCCCGAAACCACCCCGGTTGTAACGGGCATAACGCACAACGCCGTCGAATGCTGCTTTGATCGTATCGCCTTTATCCAGTTTGATATCAAGTCCTTTGTGGGTGTACATGAAACCTCTGAAAAGCTTACCATACACGGGCAGGGTGAAAATCCTGCCATTGTTGTTCAGATTGATGACGGTATCGCGGATGGAGTCGGGTTTTAACCGGTATGCAAAGATCTGATCATTGACCCATTGGACTGTAAAGAGTCCGGTGGAGTCATCTTCCTGACTGAGCATCACCGGCTCATCCTGGAGGTATTCCCAGGTGAAGTTTTTGTAAAGGATCGCCGGTCCTTCGGGAGTTTCAACCGTATCGACGATGGCGTCGATATTACGCTGGGAAAAGGATAAAAACGGAAAGGTAATTAACAGGACAAAAAAGCAAGTAAAAAACTTCATGCAAGCGTATTTTTTATGATCTAAACAAAACCACCCCTCAAAAGTACCGTAAATAGTGATCAGGGGCAGACACCAGGGATCGGTATGGGATCCCGGATTTTAACGGGGCGCAGTATAGTATTTGACCGGCGTTCGAATACAGGCTGCACCAATGGTTAAAACGTCAAAACTAAGGGAAAATTTTTCACCATCAAATATTTAATCGATCAGATATTTTATCTTTGCATAAATTCTAACTTCTTAGCATGGAAGAGAAAATAAAAGGTAAGGTTGCGCAGATTATCGGTCCTGTTATTGATGTCAGTTTCGATGAAGGGGTAAAGCTCCCCGACATTTATGATGCCCTGGAGGTAAAAAATGCAAAAGGAGATGTTATCGTCCTCGAATGTCAATACGATGTTGGTGAACATACAATCCGTACCATAGCCATGGACTCGACCGACGGTTTGCGCCGGGGAGTGGAGGTCGTTGCTTTGGGAAGACCGATTTCGATGCCCGTTGGAGATATGGTACGCGGAAGACTTTTCAATGTGATCGGGAAGCCGATCGATGGTCTGGATCCGGTCTCAGAAGAGCATGTATACGCCATTCACCGCGATCCGCCTACCTTTGAGAATCTATCGACCTCCAAGGAGGTTCTCTTTACCGGGATCAAAGTAATCGACCTGATCGAACCCTATTCAAAGGGTGGAAAGATCGGGTTGTTTGGCGGCGCCGGTGTCGGCAAAACCGTCATCATCATGGAGTTAATCAACAACATCGCCAAAAAATATGCAGGGTTATCGGTATTCGGCGGGGTTGGCGAACGTACCCGTGAAGGGAACGACCTGCTTCGCGAGATGATCGAATCGGGTGTAATCCGTTATGGTGCGGCCTTCCTGGAGGATATGGAAAAGGGAGGATGGGATCTTTCAAAAGTCGATCGTGAAGAATTGCTGAAGTCGCAGGCGACGCTTGTTTTCGGGCAGATGAATGAACCTCCCGGAGCCCGTGCCCGTGTAGCCCTTTCGGGCCTCACCATGGCCGAGTATTTCCGGGACGGCGACGAAAAATCGGGTGGCCGCGACATTCTTTTCTTCATCGACAACATCTTCCGTTTCACCCAGGCAGGTTCGGAGGTTTCCGCTTTGTTAGGCCGGATGCCATCTGCTGTGGGCTATCAACCTACCCTGGCTACGGAGATGGGGATTATGCAGGAGCGAATCACTTCAACCCGCAGGGGTTCGATCACCTCGGTTCAGGCGGTTTATGTGCCGGCCGATGACCTTACCGATCCGGCGCCTGCTACCACATTTGCCCACCTGGACGCCACCACGGTACTCAGCCGTAAAATCTCGGAACTCGGCATCTATCCTGCCGTCGATCCGCTCGATTCGACCTCGCGAATTCTTACTCCCGATGTCGTGGGCGATGATCATTACAACACGGCCCAACGGGTAAAAAGGATTTTACAACGGTATAAAGAGTTACAGGATATCATCGCCATCCTTGGAATGGATGAACTTTCGGATGAGGATAAACTGGTTGTATCAAGGGCTCGCAGGGTACAACGGTTCCTTTCACAACCCTTCTTTGTTGCCACCCAGTTTACGGGCATTCCGGGCGCATTCGTGAATATTGAAGATACCATCAAGGGATTTAATATGATCATGGACGGCATGGTCGATGAATATCCGGAATCGGCTTTCAGTATGGTAGGCACCATTGAAGAAGCCATCGAAAAAGGAAAGAAAATGCTTGCTGAAAGCGCCAATTGATATGAAAGTCGAGATTGTAACACCCGATTCGGTCATCTTCACCAGTGAGAATGTGGAACTGGTGCAGCTGCCGGGTATTGACGGCTCTTTTGAGGTGTTGAACAACCATGCTCCCCTGATCTCTGTTTTGCGAAAGGGCAGCGTGAAGATCATCAACAAGGGTGAGAAGAATGAGAATTTCTTTGAGATCAAAGGAGGCGTAATCGAAGTGTTGAACAACAAGGTTCTGATACTGGCCGAATAACCGGGATCATTGAAAAAAGAAAGAGGGCGCTCATTTAAAGTCGCCCTCTTTTTTTTCTTCGAAAACCTGTGACCGCGTCGGCGGAACCCGATTAATAGAACCGAAGCCGGTTATCGGTGATCTTTGCCGTCTTTTCGATCGCGGGATACAGCATACTGGTCACCTGCTGGGTGAAACTCTGCTGTTGCTGCATCCTTTCGTAGGTGAAGTCCTCTTTGAGCGGAGCATCGATCACATCCTCCACGTAAACAACGTAGGCTCCGAACTTTCCGGTCAATGGTCCGACGAGCTCTCCTTTTTTCTTTGTGAAAAGCTGACCCACCAATTCTCCTTCGCGACCGAGATTCGACTGGTTAAAACCACTGAAAGTAACCATCGTGGTATCGAGTTTACCGTTTAACCGGGCTGCAAGAGCCGTGATATCTTTGGTGTTGTTCATCATATTTTTGATCTGGTCGGAGACCTTCTCGATCTTCTTCATATTTTTCACAGAGGGCTCAATCCGTTGTTTAACGGCCTCGAGGGGTTGTTGTCCCTTGTTCTGGATCGACTTCAAAACAGCGACGGCATATTTTCCGGTCACATCGAAAACCGGGCTGACTTCACCGACCTTGGTTTTTTCGGCATATGCCCAGCGAACCATTTCACGTGCTGAAGGGAGTCCCATAACGTAGCTGTCCATTTCACGGACACCCGGAGCTGATCTTTTCTGGATGCCTTTTGCAGTAGCCCCTTTTTCGAATGCTTCCGGTGTCTTGTTCTGACCGGCAAAGGCGCTGGCCTGCATATAAATATCCTGGAAGGTTTGATTGCTGGGTTCAATCGCACGGGTCAGGATGGCCGCTTTTACTTTTTTGACGGGTTTTGTTTTTGCAGTAAGCATGAACAGAGAATAGCCGATACGGGTTTCGACTACTTTCATTTCATTGGGTTTTAACTGCAAGCCGGCGTTGAAAAAAGGATCGAAATTCGGGTTTCCATCGGTGAACCATTTCAGCTCGCCACCATCTTCTTTAGCTGAAGGATAATCAGAATATTTTTTGGCAGCTTCGGCAAAAAGAGCGGGATTTTTCTTTAATGCATTCATCAAACTATCGATCTTTTGTTTTGCTTCGACCTTGGTCCGCTTGATATTTTCATTGCCGGTACCATCAAAGGCCAGCAGAATCTGGGAACCGTTCATGGAGTCAGGGCGTTCCTGAATATCCATCAATTTGGCCATGTACCAGGTATTGTTAAACTCAAACGGGGGAAGTACAGTCCCGATTTTTGAACTGAACAGCAGGGTATCGAGCTGGGCGGGCAAGGTTCCTTTTTTTACATATCCGGTATCCGTCTTGGCATCGGAGTTCGCGTTGGCAAAATTGATTACATTGGCGCTCGATTGAAAATCATTAAACAATTGATTCACATCCTGCATGATCCGTTTTCTGTCGTTATCGGAAGGTTTCACCTCGAAGACTACATAATCGATATCGCGGGTGGCATCTTCCTGATAGAAAAAGGATTTGTTTTTATCGTAAAATTTTTGATAATCGGCATCCGTAAGTTGTATCGCTGAATCGGAGATAGCGGTAACCGGAGGGGAGACCACGAGCATTTTCATGATCTTCGCCTGACGGATAAAATCTTTCTTTATGAAAGCGGTGGGCATATAGTAACCTTTGGAAACAAGGTTATTGAATTTCATTTCCTGGCGGTCATCCTTGATGGCTTTCTCAAACTGGAGCCACTGTTCCTTGGCTTTGGGTTCCATTTTGTCAAGGTTCTTCAGGTATTGAAGAATGACCTGGGGATCGTATTGTCCGGTGGCCGGATCCTTAAAATACTGTAAGATATAACGATGCGGTTGTTTGCCCTGAACCTGGTCGAAAAGTTCTTCGGGGGAAACGGTCAGTCCGAGCTCCGAATATTCTTCGCCCATCACGTACTCCTTAATCACCGATTGCCAGGTGCTTTGGCGGATCTGGTAGGCTTCCTGATCTGAAACTTTATCATTGCCCGTATTTTGTTTTTGTGCTTCCAGGGTATTTTCAACCTTGGTATTGAACTCAGAATAGGGAATATTCTCTCCGTTCACAATCCCGATATCATTTGTCCCCCGGGCTGATTTCTTTCCGAAGTCGCCGATCACAAAGGCAGCAATAGCCACCCCGACAACAATAACAGCTAATCCTGAATGTTTCCTGATTTTTCCGATAATCGCCATGCTTATTAAGTTTTATTGAGAAATAGTGTGCAAAAGTAGGGATAATTAACGAAACCACAAAGATTTGGTGGAGAATGTAAGCCCGGAACGGCGAAAAAATCACAATTTTTAATGATCATTTTTCCCCGGTAATGGAAAATCATTCGACACACAATGATACGTATCTTGAAACGGGACCACCGGTTTATAAGGAGTCCCGGTTGACCTTCATCTGTCCGGTGACCTGAATGATGGAGTAGTCTGTAAAGGAATCGTTGGATTCCATCTGGTTTCCGAAGAGAACTTTATCAGGCGTGGTAATGCGGACTTTACCATCAGCAAAGATATGGTGCTTGTTCTCATCCCAGATAAGATGTTCGGTTTGGAGATGCTCGTTTTTGGTCACATTTTGGACCACGACATTTCCCCATGCCTCCATGATTTTTTTATAATCATAACGAACACCCCGGTTACCGGTTATGGTTGTGGTTACATTCCGGACCGAATCGTATATAAAAATCGCAAACCCTTTTGGTAATTCCATATAGGGCACTTCTCCCGCGTATCGGTTCATCAGGGCTCCGGTCAGCCTGGCTTGTATTTTTCCCGAATCACTGAACAGTACATCAATATTCCGGGCCGACATGACGGGTTTATCTTCTCCCGTATCGAAAGCAGCATCTGTACCGGGTTCTTTACTGCAGGAAAAAAAGGTCAGAAGGAGTAAGATCTTCAGTGCGGCCAGAGTCCCGTAACCGATCCTGTTCAGGATTAAAAGTACTTGCGTTTGATAAACCATCGTTCATAAATGGAAAATCCGATCACCAACTTGAAGTAGCTCTCCCGGATCAGGTTTTGTTCGGTAGTGCCCCGCATCCCGATCTGGGCTCCCAGGTTCAGCATGGTTTTCATACCGCGGAGGGGCAGTCCGAACCCGAGTGAAAAACCATATTCATTCAGGTTATCCCCTCTCAGTTTCAGATAAGTTCGCTGGTAGTTGAATCCCAGCCGGTAATGGATCCGGGCAAGGTAGTTGTTGTAATTATCAATTTTCGGGATGATCTCCGTGCCCGCATTGATCTGCCAGCTGTTAACCAGTGAATCACTCATCTCGTATGCTTTGAACTTTTCCCAGTTCTGCCATTTGAAATCAAGGCCGACCTTCCAGTGGTCGGTCTTTTCGAGGGCCAATCCGCCGCCAATCATCAGCGGGATGGTAATTTTTCCCTTATAATCCTCTGTAAGGACAAGGGTATCGCGCACCGATTCTGATCCGTCGGAAGCCAGCAGGAAGGTGGTACTGATCAGATCGGTGCTGGCCGACATCTGCAGGGTGGGGGCAAAGACAGCCCCCAGGTTAAGGAACAGGTTATTCCTGAGCTTTGCCTGGTATTGGGCCCCGAAATTGAAATAGAGATCGTTCATCGAAACATAAACGGCCTCTTTGAAGTTCAATGCTGTAAGCGAGTCGGGAAAAAGTACCTGGTTTTCCCGGATCATGCTGCCAAAAAGATAAGAAGCATTAAAACCGATTGAAAAATTCCGGAAAGGTTGAAAAGCATTCCCCCAGAAAAGACGGTTGATTCCACCCGAACCCTGGTAGAGGCGAACTACCGTTCCCGATTCCGGAAATTCCTCATAGTCGGCCACACTGTATCCGACATCGCTGAAAGGAACCAATCCCAGGCTGGTTTTCCACCATTTGGTGACGGGCATCCCGAAAAGCAAATAGCCGAGTGAAGCATAGTTCCGGTTAACGGATTGGTAATTGGATTTCAGGGTGACCAGTTCCCCGTTGAATCCACCTTCGAACACGAACGACAGGGAGTCGAAAGCTGAGTAGGAGGCCGGGTTCATATAATTAACATGGTAAGGGCTGCGCAGTGCCAGGCCCAACTGCCCCATTGAATTGTTCCAGGCGTTGTTGTTGTCGGAAAGATCCCCGATACCGAACCGTGAATAGGGTGATGCAATCCTGATTTGCGAGAAGAGCGTCAGGGAGAGTAACAAACAACTGATTGTAATCGGAAGTCGCAAGGTATCAGGCTTTGTGAACATTAAAAGAAAGAATTTGTTGCAGTCCGGATAACACGATATTCGGGTGTGCAAAGATGCTAATTTTTAGCCGTTTAACAAAATATTTATGATCGCCCCCGCTCACAATGATCTTTAGATCAGGCCAACGTTCCCGGTACCGGGCGCCGATTCCTTCCACTTCGGCGAGGGTTCCGTTAAGAACGCCTGACCGGATTGATCCGTCGGTAGTGTCGCCGGTAAGTTCTGAATCAGGGTAATCACCACAGGAGATTAACGGTAATTTTCCGGTAAAAGTATGCAGCGCCCTGAAACGCATTCCGATACCCGGGGAAATCCCGCCTCCCAGGTACTCTTTTTCTTTGTTGATAAAATCGTAGGTGATGCAGGTTCCCGCATTGATGATCAGCACATCGTGGCCGGGGAAGCGGGCAGAACCGGCGACGGCGGCGGCAATCCGGTCACTGCCTAATGAATTCCAGGTTTGATACCGGATGGTAACGGGGAGGGGAGTCAGCTCATTCATCTCCACAAAAAAGAAATTTTCGGAAAGAAATTCACGGATCGGGTCGGGATAACTGATAACGGAGGATAAGATGCAAGATCCGGCGCCCGGGTTCCGGCTGATAAAACCTTTCAGGATTTCCAGATCGAAACAAGAATATTGTTCGACTGAAATAAGGTTATCGTCGTCGAACAACGCGAGTTTTTTATTGGTATTTCCCAGGTCGATCACCAGGCTCTTCATGCTGCAAAGGTATGCAGAAATCGACGGGAAATTTTATCGTCCAGGCCAAACTGTTGCTGAATAAAAAAATATTTGTATATTTGCACCTCCAAATCCGAGATGGCGTCGTAGCTCAGTTGGTAGAGCGAAGGACTGAAAATCCTTGCGTCACTGGTTCGATTCCAGTCGATGCCACATCAAAATCAACAAAAAGCCCTGATTTCTAACGATTTCAGGGTTTTTTGTTTGTCCATTGTGGAAGAATTGTGGAAGTTTTAATACCGAATAGGCCGTTATTACTCATTTTTGGAGTGTCCGGATAAAAGGAGTCAAACTTTAATACTCCTTTATAATCATTTGAAACCTCACACATAATGGAGGAGTTGACCAAAGGAATTATTAATGATTATCCATTTGATTATTTTACCTTTGCGATATTAGTCATGATGAATTTTTAGAAGATTTATTTACAATTCCACTCTTGTGACGATTCTCTTAACAATGTGATTAGTTGGGAACAAGTGAGAGTAGATTTGTACTATCTGAATAAGTTAAGTTTTTAATAAAATCGAAAGGGCGTTAAAATGAAAATTAACCTTAGCTATTTGGGGCCACTTCGCCAAGCAGAATTCGAAACAAATGATTTAACAATCATCTGTGGTCGCAATAATACTGGTAAAACCTATGCAACATACGCATTTTTTGGTTTCTTATCATATTGGAACGAAGCTTTCACACTGGATGTTCCAAAACACAATATAACAGAATTATTGTCAGAAGGGACGACTAAGATCTCAATTTCAAGTTATATAGATAATTACAAGGAGATACTTTTGAAAGCATGCAAAGCCTATACTGAACGCTTACCAATGGTATTCGCCTCCTCAGAGAAATATTTCGTTAACACAAGTTTTCAAATCGAATTAGAAAAACAAAATATTAAACCTTTAATAAACTTTAATCGAACTATGGGGGCTGCTAAATCGCAATTGTTGTCAATTAGCAAAGAGCCTGAACAAAATGAAGTAATAGTTTCATTACTCGTAAATAAAGTGAACCTAAAAGTTCCAGAAGATATTATAGGACAAATTATTGGCACTGCACTTAGGGATATAATTTTTCGAAACTCATTACCCAACCCGTTTATTGCAAGTGCTGAAAGAACTGGAGCAGCAATTTTTCGTAAAGAACTGAATTTCGCAAGAAATAGACTTTTGGAAGAAGTAAGTGTAATGGATAAAGAGATTAATCCCTTTGAACTATTATCCAAGGTCTATGCTGACTATGCGTTACCAGTAAAGAAAAATGTAGATTTTACTCGTCAACTTGAAGAGTATTCAAAGCGGGATAGTTATATTGTAAAAAATCACCCAACCTTACTTGATAGCTTTTCGGACATAATTGGAGGCGGATATATCGTTACAAAAAATGATGAACTTTTCTTTCAACCTAAAGTTAACCCCCGGCTCAAACTTACAATGGACGAAAGCTCAAGTTCTGTTAGGTCTCTTCTTGATATAGGATTTTATTTGCGCCATGTAGCAAAACAGGGAGATTTACTTATTGTTGATGAACCAGAGTTAAATCTACATCCGGAAAATCAAAGACGACTGGCTAGACTTTTTGTTCGCTTAACTAAAATTGGGATTAAAGTTTTCATAACCACCCATAGTGACTATATAATAAAGGAGCTTAATACATTGATAATGCTGAATCAAGAAAAGCCTTGTTTAAAATCAATAATCGAGAAGGAGAAATATTTGGAAGATGAACTGTTGTCTGCAGATAAAATCAAGGTATTCCTTGCTTGTCAAGATTTGATTCGGATAGATGGACACAAACGAAAATCATTGTGCCAAACTCTCTCCAAAGCTCCAATTTTAGCCGAAACGGGAATTGAAGTACCAACTTTTGATGAAACCATAGTTGATATGAATCGAATCCAAGAAGAAATTATTTGGGGAGGTGAATAAAACATGGCTGAATTAGACATTTTAAAGGAATTGATTAAAGATGATTCTATCGTTCCTTTACACATATGTAAAGACGCTAATAAAGGTACTATTGAGCTCATTGAACCAGATTGTCCAACATCAAAAGTTACTATATATGGTGTTCCTCCTGAATCAATAGTAATCAAAGTCGACAATTTCCGCTCTCCGAACTCGATTTTCGCTGGTACAAAAAGTGAATGTAAAAGAGCAGATTATGTTATTATATTGGACTGTGCGAGGAAAAAAAGAATCCTTTACATCGAAATGAAAAAAACGAAGGATTCCGAAAGACACATTATTGCCCAATTAAAAGGAGCTGTCTGTTTTATAGACTACTGCAAAAGTATTGCGTACCTTTTTTGGGGAGAACGGAACTTTCTGAATGGGTTTGAACCAAGGTTTGTCAGTTTCGCACATACTGGAATCCCTAAAAAACCAACTAGGGTTATTTGTGACCATCCTGTTCATGATACTCCTGAAAGGATGAAAAAGATCCACAGCCCGAACAAACCACAGTTCAACCATATTATTGGCGCATGATTTGAAGGTCAGATTTCTATAAGTAATCTGATTGGCTGGTTTTGTCAGCTTTCCCAGCAACTTGTGGCACTTCTCTTTCATTTTATTCGACAAGAAGTTGATATCGACCAATTTCTTTCCTTTGTAACGGCACAAAGAATCATGGTCTACACATCAACCAAAATATTTTCCATTATTTACTGAGGCGGTAAATGTTAATCGAATAGTCCATTTCTTAGATGGAAATACATATAAATACTGGTAGAGCGAAAATGATGTACCAATCAGCCACCGCTCATAAAACAGGTGAACTGATTCCCGGGATAAGGAACAACGCTGTTTTTTCAGAATTCTATTTGAATTTCTTTGAAGCCCGGTGCCCGCCGAGAAATCCCCATCCGCCGCTGCCGAGAATGAAACCAAAGGCGTACCAGGCACCGTTGTTGTTGGGGGCAAAAACCGAAACATCATCCCGCCAGAGCATGGCAATCAGATCGATGGGCGCAATGATACCGTGCCATAGTCCGCCCCAGAATCCATAGGTGTGTCCCTTGAGGCATTCGGTAACTGTTTCTTTGTTGGCGCATCCGGTTAATACCATCGCCGCAACCACGACGAAAATCAAAGCCATGAGGCTGTAATGGCTGCTGAAAAACCGTTTCATGTGGTGTGGTATGTGGTAAACAATTATTTGACCCTGAGTTTGGTCTTGACTTCTCCGGCGAACTCTTTGGAAGGTTTAAAGGCCGGAATCATGTGGGCGGGGATTTTTACCGCAGTCTTTTTCGTAATATTTCTGCCGGTCTTCTCAGCCCGCTTCTTCAAATGAAAGGTTCCGAATCCCCTGAGATAGATGTTTTCGCCATCGGCCATGGCGTTCCGGATGGTCTCCATGATAGCTTCAACAGTGGCTTCAACAGCGACTTTCTCGATTCCCGTTTTTTCAACGATCTGACTTACAATTTCTGCTTTTGTCATAATATGAAGGTTTTAAGATTTTTGACCGGATTCGTGGTTAAATGTAGTAAATTCCCTGATATCCAAACAAGTTAGTTAGAAATTTTTTCTGTTTTGAGGAGATCCAGGTAAAATCGTTCAAAATCCCTGCGGATCTCCTCCCGCACCCTCCGGTAAACAGTCATGATCTCGCCGGAGGTCCCGGTTGCATCGGCCGGATCATCAAATCCGATGTGGATGCGTTTTTTCACACTTCCCGTAAATAACGGGCATTTCACCTTTGCGCTGTCGCACACGGTGATCACGTAATCGAAGGGTTTATCGAGGAATTGTTCAACGCTTTTGGGTTTATTGGCCGATATATCGATGCCCGATTCTTTCATAACCGCCACGGCAAAAGGATTGGGTTCCGGTGCCGGGTGGGTACCGGCCGAGAAGACCTCGAGCCGGGGATCGAAGGACTTCAGAAATGCTTCAGCCATCTGGCTGCGGCAGGAATTTCCGGTGCAAAGGATCAGGATGCGCATGGTGATACACGTCGGTTGCAGGTGAATTTCAATGAAATTTCAGATTACCGATCAAATCACGGAACCCTCGCGGCCTGTTATGATATGAATTGCCGCATTTTTTATCACCTGGCTCTTCGGGATTCAGGATCGGGAAAATCAACATGTAAAGGTAAACAGAATCATCGGATCGATCAGGATTTGTAATGAAAAGATATTGGAAGCAATGGTTTTGAACCGGGACGAGGTTGTTTATACGTAAACGAACAGATTGCCCGGAAAATCTATAAATACGCGTTCTGTGGACTCTCCCTGTATTTCTCAGTGGTTCAGCATAAAAAAATTCATGGGGGTCAGAATTCGGGAACAATCAGCGCAGGAAAAGCTAACTTTGTATTTTACGAAATAAAATGAAAGCTTTTTTCCGGGCCGGATTGTTATTACTCTCCCTGTTCTTCGTTCAGAAGCCGGCAGGGGCACAGGGGAGTTGGGACCCCGTTACCCTTCCCACACATCAGTTCCTGCGATGCATTCAGTTTGTTGATAGCCTTAACGGCTGGATCGCGGGAGATTCAGGGACCATCCTCCATACGGTCGACGGTGGGCGAAACTGGGAGTTTCAGGCGACCCACCACCAGTATGATGTTTCGTCGGTGTTTTTTCTGGACCGACTCAACGGCTGGGCTTCGGCATTGAATTACACGGAGACTCCTTACGGGACGATTCTGATGAGAACCCGCGACGGCGGCAACACCTGGGAACAGTCGGCCTATCCCGATGAAAATATCTTCATCACCTGCATGTTGTTCCTCGATTCGTTGAACGGGTGGATGGGCGGCAGACCCCATGCATTGGTGCGGACTGCGGATGGAGGAAATACTTGGGCTCAGGCCGAAGTGGATACTTCGATTCTGGCTTTTTTCCCGGTTCTCACCATCAAATTCTGGAATCAGAAATACGGGTATGCCTCGGGTGGAATGTTTGACATTGCAGGCGTTGTTTGGCGGACTTCCGACGGAGGTCAAAAATGGTATGCCATCGATGCCGTGGAAGCTCCTGCTGATGAAGTGCACGGCCTTCATCTTTTCGACTCCATCCATGTGATCGGCGCCGGCGGCGACCCCGATTTCGGATATGGCGTAGGGATGATCCGGACCGATAACGGTGGCATCCACTGGACTTATGATGAATTGGAAATACAGGGGAATGCTTATGATATTGACTTCCGGGATGAACGGGAGGTATGGGCACCGCTGGGTCCCCGGCGAAAGTTAATGTTCAGCATGGATGCAGCGAATACCTGGTCGCAGATTGCCACACCCGACAGTATGGCCATATATAAAATGACCTTCGCCGATTCCCTGCACGGCTTTGCCATCGGGGCTGCCGGCGCTTTGCTGAAATACAGACCCCGGGAAATTCCGTCGGTTCCACCCAAATTCAGGGACTACGTTGAAGGAATCACCCTGCTTCAGAATACCCCCAATCCGTTTTCAGAATCCACTGTCATTCGCATCATAGTCGAACCGGAGGCATTTAAGAAGCACGGTCCTGACAGAACGGGAGCCCTTGAGATGCAGGTAATTTTTTATGATCTGATTGGAAACATAAGGGATTCAAGGACTGTTCATGCCGATACTCCCGGTGAATACCAGGTAGTTTTCACGCCTTCATCAGCGGCGCCGGGGATCTATTATTACCGGATTCAGATACCTGATTCAAACGGCGCCGGCAGTTTTACAAAACCATTAAAGATGGTAATACGCTAATTCAGGATGATGAGGCGTTTACAGCGTGTTTCCCCGTCAAACCGAAAACGGTAAACATAAACTCCCGGTGCTGATTTTGACCCGTTTTCACTGTTGGGTATCACCAGCTTGACGGAATAGGATCCGGGTTGTTGCTTTTCATGGATCAGGTCGGCCACCAATTGTCCCGAGAGATCATATACTTGTAATGATACAAATCCCGAACGGTAGAGCCGGTACCCGATGGTCGTCTGGTTGTGGAACGGGTTGGGTTGGTTTTGCATCAGTTCAAAGTCGGGATGCTCCCGCTCCTTATCGCCTATGGCACTGATCTCAGTGAATTTCAAGGGCACGGTCCAGATCTGGTAAATCCCGGTACGGTTATCCATCCAGACCGGCCAGAGCGTTTCACCCGAGGAGGTCAGATCGATGTTATCGCCTTGGTATCCCTGGCCCAGACCGCCGATGGGCGTGGGTTTAAAATTACGGTCACTGATCAGGTATTCGCGCCAGGTGTCGCCTCCGTCGAGTGACCGGGCCAACATCATACCGCAGGAATCGGAATTAGTATAACGATCGTCATAAAAGACAATATCGATTCCCCCGTACTTATCCACATGAATAGCCGGAAAATACTGGATTTTCCCGTTGTTCAACGCATCCTGGTTGACCCTGATCCCCGGCGACCAGCTTTTTCCTCCATCCGTCGACCGGTTGAGGATGATGTCGGGATCACTCCCGGCAGGGCTCAGGTTTTTCTGTCCGGTCACAATGTAAATCCATCCCCGGTGGGGCCCGTGGGTGGTATCGACCGCTATCGAGGGGAGGCCGTTCACCCGGATGGAGTCTTTTTCGCGAAGGATTCCGTTGATTCCATTCATCGCGAAGGCATTTTCGGTGACAGTCCAGGAGGCTCCTCCCGACACCGAAATTGCAAAGCCTGTGTAGACCTCCCGAAAGGGCGATACATCGGTAACTCCCGCCCAGCAGACATAAACCTCACCTCCGGGGCCGATATCAATATCTCCTCCGGCCGAGCGGTTGGGTGGATTGTTGATGGCCTTCGGAACACTCCAGGTTTGTGCACCGTTATCGGTATAGGCCATCATCAGCGGGTATGGAGGTGCAAACTTCACCCAGGCGGCATAGGTGCGACCATAAAAGGGTGAGGCCGGATCACAGTCGGAGGCGAGCACGGCACGCTCCAGGTCGTCGGTCGAGATAACCTTCCAGTCCGACCAGGTACGCCCCTGATCGGAGGAATAATGTGAAAACAATCCCACAAAAGGTTCACGCCCCAGGCGGGTCAGAATGAACGTACCGTTGCGGTCGATGGTAATACCGGGATCCCCGCCATGAAATTCGATGGGTTTCCCGGAGCAGGTGTCGGATCCCTGCCAGGTCGCTCCGCCATCGAGCGTGACATAAATGCCTTCGCTGATGAAAAAAGGAATAAAATTAAGGGTGTTGCAAGAGGCAAACAGGATCCCGTCATCCAATGGCGATTTCACGATAAACACTTCGGTCTGGTTCATTGTTCCCGGATAAAGACGAAAATTCGGACTGAAAGTACGAAGTTCTCCATTTGTCATGTTATACTGTGAACATAGTCCAAGCGGGGAAAGAAGGATAGTAAAAAACAACAAAAACTTTAGAATTCCTTTTTTCCGGGAGCCTGGCCGACAGCTCCATACAACGCATTTGACAGGTGACTTGATGAACTTCATGATCAGAAAAAGGTTAGAACCGGTAGCCGAGGTTTAAGGAACAGAACCAGTCGCGGGGCGCACCGGCTTCATAAAAACGCTGGTTGGCCGAATTGGTGTTGGTGAATCCTACATAGATCTCATCGAAAATATTGTTCACGCCGCCGGAGAACATGGCATTGAATTTTCCAAAACGCAGATCCAGTCCGAGCTGGCCGTTCAGGAGATTGTATCCCTTGGTTTTATCGGAGTTGGCATCATCGACGTACAATCCGCTGATACCCTGATAGCTTACTTTTCCGAAAATGTCAACATGTTTTCCGATAGGTTGGGTATAGGCAAGTGAAAGATAGAGGTTGCTTTTCGGAATGCTGGGGACGATATTTCCCGAGAAATCACGATCTTCTTCATGGTAATTTCCTGCCGTATCGATGGTGATGGTACGGGCGATGTAATCTTTGTAGTCGAAATCGGAGAAGGTATAGGTAATCCCCAGGTTTAGGTTCGGAACAATTTCGAGCTGAACACCCGCTTCAAATCCCAACCGGTTGGTTTTGGCGGCGTTCCGGTAGAAGACGTTTCCCAAGACTTCGTATGGAACTATTTCGTTGTTCACGATGATATCAAAAAAGGTCAGCTCAAACAGGAACCGGGGAAGGAACATCTGTTTCCAGCGGTAAATGTTCCCCTTGATCCCCACTTCAAAATTCTGTGATTCCTGGGGTTGCAGATCCCTGTTATAGAGATAGGCAGGATCGGGGCTGTCGAGTTCATTGTTGGCCGGACTGTCGAAACTGTACCCGAAGGAACCGTATGCAGAGATCATGGGTGTTATCCGGTAGTCGAGGGCCAGTTTCGGGGTAAACGCAGCGAACGACCGGTCGTCGCTCAGCAATGGCAGTGTCTCTTCATTCTGATGATAGGCCACATCGTCGTAGCGTCCCGTAAGCAGGACAAACAATTTCTCAGGTAGAATCTCAAAATTCTCTGAAAAAAAGAGTCCTTTATTGACAATGTTCTCACTGACCAGTTGCAGGATCTGATCGCCTTTGGCCCCGTTGATGTTTTCATAATACTCGGTCCGGGCAGGTTGGGCATACAGGTCGGCCCCCACCGAAAATTCATTGTGACGTTTGCCGATGGTGGCTTTGTTCAGGTACTTTGCACTCAAACCGAAGCCATAACGGGTTATGATGCGGTAATCCTTTGCAGTACGGTCAAAATATTTAATCGTTCCATAAGCGGTTACTTCGACCTCATTGTTCAGGTTGCGCCCGAAGACCGCGTTGTAACGGATCCCGACTCTTCCCTTTCGGGTAATTCTTTTTTCGTCGCGGCTTATCGACTTGGGATCTGCCTGATACGGATCGGCTTCGAATTCAGCTTTTGTAAGAGAACCGGGCAGTTTGATCAATCCATCGACGAAATACCCGAGGATTTTCAAGCTGGTATGCGGCGATGGATTGGCTTCGAGAACCATGTTGAGTATATGCCAGTTTTCATTGTTATGAACCCGGTACCCGTCATAATTCACGTAGCTGTAAGTCGTCAGCAGGCGGTATTTGTCGGTTTTGACTGCCGCTTTAAATCCGTTTTTATGCAGGCCGAACGAACCGAACTGGTTGAATTGCAGGATCGACGATCCATCGAACTCAATGTCGTTGAAAAAGTTGACCACCCCTCCCGGAGCGTTGGTGTACAGCGAGGAGGCATTTCCTTTGACTACTTCGATGCGGCCGATCGAATTAAAATCGAGTGCCTCAAGCCGGGTCTGACCGTCGGGTTCCGATTCGGGGATGTCGTCGAGCAGGATCCGGATCCCCCTGACACCCGAATTTGACCGGCTTCCGAAGCCACGGATCGAAAAACGTACGTCATGATCACCATAGCGTGACTGCAGAAAGAGACCCGGGATGGCCGACAGCATGTCGTTGGACCCGATCAACCGGTCGTATTTGTAACTGGTGTAATTCAGCCTGGCCACTGAATAAGGAATGTCGATGATCCGTTTGGATACTCTGGTTGCAGTAACCACGACCTCATCGAGTTCCCGGTATATTGTATCGAAAGCCGTGATCGAATCGGCCTTCTTCCTGTTTTGTGCGGTGACGCCATTCATACCGGAAAACAAAATCAACAACGACAGTGGCAATAAAATCTTTGTGATCGTAAATGTCTTCATCTGTTTAATGATTTTTGAAGGATCAGAGGGAATGCTTCTGTATATTTTCCACCATCACGAATTGATTCCAACAGGCATTTCATTGATCTGATTTTTTTTGAATTAAAAAAGTTTCAGTCCCCGTGCATTTCGGATTACACATTCAGTTTGCTGCATCCCTGAAGGATGTTATCTGAATGGAAATAAGTATTATGAGAGGTTTTCATGCTGGTACAATATCGGCGCTCCTTCCCATGGGAACGGTCATGCAAAGGAGCAGGAATATACTGACACCCTTTTTCAAAACAGAATCGTTGAAAAGATGAGATCAAAGTTACTATTATTATAAACTGAATTCAAGTTAACCTGATTTATTCATGTACATACTGTTTTACACTTCGGCTGATTGTATTTGCGAAAAATCGCAAAATCACAAAATTCAGTATCCTGTTTCTCTTTGACCTTCCTTAGTTTCGCTGATCTCCGGTGAAAGTATTTACACGGAAGCGCCCCATTGAGAAAATTCATCGGATTCTTCCGGAATTATTAATTTTATCCTGTAAAAGAAAATATTATGAAGAAGATCGTATTGATTTTGACGTGTTTCCTGGGCCTTACAGCCTGTGTTGTCGGCCAAGATATTACCCTGCAAAGGGTGGAACCTCCATTCTGGTGGAAAGGATTTAAAAATCCCAATCTTCAGGTGATGGTACACGGTACAGGGATCGGGAAAACGACCGTTTCGATCCGGTATCCCGGAGTGGAACTGGTTAAGGTCCATAAGGTCGATAACCCTAATTATCTTTTCCTCGACCTGAAGATACTGCCCGCTGCCAGGCCGGGCAACTTTACCATAAACTTCGTTAACCAGGGGAAAACTGTTGTGACTTACAGCTACCAAATGATCGACCGGGTGAAGAATTCTTCGAACCGTAAGGGTTTCGATGCATCCGATGCCATATACCTGTTGATGCCCGACCGGTTTTCGAATGGCGACCCCGCGAACGACAACCTGGAAGGGATGCTCGAGAAGGCTGACCGGAACAATCCAAACGGCCGGCACGGAGGCGATTTCACCGGTATCAGCAATCATCTCGATTATATAAAAAACCTAGGAATTACGGCAATCTGGCTTAATCCCGTTCTCGAAAACAATCAGGATCTCTATTCCTATCACGGGTATTCAACTACCAATTATTATAAAGTCGATCCGCGGTTCGGCTCCAACACCGATTACGTAAATCTTTGCAAGGCCATACACGCGAAAGGGATGAAGGTGATCATGGATATGGTGTTCAACCATTGCGGATCGGGACACTGGTGGATGAACGACCTGCCGATGGCCGACTGGCTGAACCAGTTTCCTGAATTCACGCAGACCTCGCACCGGGCCAGCACGGTTTCAGATCCCCATGTTTCGGGGTACGATGCCGATAAATATGTGAGGGGATGGTTTGTAAAATCCATGCCTGATCTGAACCAGCACAATCCTTTTATGGCGCGGTATCTCATTCAGAACAGCATCTGGTGGATAGAGTACGTCGGGTTGGATGGGATCCGCCAGGACACCTATCCCTACCCGTTCAAGGATTTCATGGCTACTTGGGTGGCAGAGGTTATGCGGGAATATCCCAATTTTAACATCGTGGGTGAATGCATGATGGGCGTTCCGGCACTGGTTGCTTACTGGCAAAAAGATGCCATGAACCGAGACGGTTATAATTCAAAGCTCCCCAGTCTGGTTGATTTCCCCTTAGCGGATGCGCTGAAGGTCGCCTTCATGGAAAAGGATGGCTGGGGAACCGGGATTATCAGGTTGTACGACATCGTTGCGCAGGATTTTCTTTACTCCGACCCGATGAACCTGATGGTGATTGCCGATAACCATGATATCAACCGGTTTCTCGATTTCATGGGTGATGATGTCCGCAAGCTGAAGATGGCTATGGCCTTTATTCTAACGACACGCGGAATCCCGCAGATCTATTACGGAACCGAAATTCTGATGACGACCGGCATTGATAAAGGCGACGGGATGAAGCGTAAAGATTTTCCGGGTGGCTGGGCCGCCGATACACTCAACGCCTTTGATCCGCGCAACCTGGGCCCGGATGCACAGTCGATGCACGCTTACATGACCCGGCTGCTTCAATGGCGTAAAGAGAAAGCGGTAATCCACAAAGGCAAGTTGATGCAGTTTCTGCCGGTCGACGGGTTATACGTCTACTTCCGTTACAACGCCGCCGATACCGTGATGGTGGTTCTCAATAACCATGAAACAGAGGGAAAGTCGGTTGACGTGAAGGTTTTGGCTGAGATGGTTAAGGGATTCCGGTCGGGCCGGGAGGTTTTAACCGGCCAGGAGATAAGTGATCTTTCAAAATGGATTATTCAACCAAAATCGGCAGCAATCATTGAATTAGGGAATCACTAATTATCCTTTTCTAAAAAATAAGAGAGGGCGGCCTTTTGGGTCGCCCTCTCTTATTTTTACACCGAAAACCTATTTCGCTGTGATTTTAAATGTTTTGGTTATCAGGTTGGCTTCGATGGTGAAGGTTCCTGTTCCCGGTGAGGTAAGGCTCGGAGGATCAGGTACTGATTCAGTCGGGCGGTACACCAGGTTACCGAAATTTGGGGTTGCACTGGCATCTGTTCCCCACTGAGGCGCCCATTGTCCAAGGACTTCCAGTAATTTCATTCCTCCAGCCGTAAGGTTGGTAGTGAGTGTGAAAATACCCGGAGATACTTTGGTGAACTCTATTCCCTTGGTATTGTCCCAACCGGCTGTTGTGGCATCTCCAATCAGGTACAGTTGAGCTGAAGTAGCCTGAACTTGGTAAACAAGGTTCGCCGTATCGGCCATGATCCAGAAATCTCCTTCATTATCAGGCGAAGGAATTCCGACAGGATCTGGCACTGATTCAGTTGGTCTGTAAACCATCGGGCCTGCATCCCAGGTACCGGTAGCATCGGTACCCCATTGCGGAGCCCAAAAGCCGCGATCGGCAATGAATTTTATGAATTTTCCGCCACCGCTAAGATGTTCAACAATGGCAAATTGTCCATTTGTCAGATGGGTCATTTCAAGGGCCTTCATATTATCCCAGCCAATGGTTGTCGCATCACCGAGCAGGTAAATCGGGGGAACGATAACAACCTGGGAATAGGGAGTAATATCGAGGGTCAGAACAGCAGAATGCTTGGTACAGGCAGCTCCGGAACCGGAAAGTTGTGATGTGACCCTGAATTCAAAGGTAGACAGGGCATCAGGAATCCCGCTGAAAACACCCAGGATCATGTTATTCATGGTTCCATGGGTTATTGTGAACGAGAAACTGGTAGCGGATGAAGTAAGGACCTTGGGGCTGTTGAAATTATTTCCCGCTGTATCCATTTCGAGCGTATAAACAGGTTTTACAAGATCGGTAGGATTATAGGCTGCTGCCGACCATGTGTAGGTGAAGAGTACGGAGTCCTTCAAGGCCTCTTTCAGGATATAGCTACCCTGGGGAGGTGACAGCAATTGGGCCGCGGTATAATCGGTTAAAACAGCTCTGTCTTCGTCCTTTTTACAAGAGTACAGGCTGACCAAACCAATTGCCAGGATTAATATTGTTAGTTTTTTCATATGATTATTTTTTTAACTGTTAATATCCGAGGTTTTGTTTCAGGTTCGGGTTGGCCGAAACATCGGAGGATGGCAACGGGAAGAGGTTATAGGTTTCTGCTACCGTTGCACCGTTTTTAACGCCGCCCTTCCATGGCCAGAGGTAGGTGCCCGTACTGAATTTGCCATAGCGGATCAGGTCGGTCCGGCGGTGGCATTCCCAGTACAATTCGCGGGCTCTTTCATCGAGGATGAAATCGAGAGTCAGATCGTTGGCTTTTATATGGCCACGGTCATCATTACCATAACCACGGTAACGGATTTCGTTAACCTTTGCAAGAGCTGTACCGAGATCTCCACCTGCTCCTCCTCTAAGAACGGCTTCAGCATACATGAGGTACACATCAGCCAGCCGGAACAACGGGAAGTCGGTATCGGTATAGGTTCCGTCGCTGCCGGCAACTCCGGTGCTGGTCACATTCTTCCATTTGGAAATGGCATACCCGTCGTTGAATACGGAGATGTCGTTGATGTCAAGATTCTGGCCATCGGTCCAGAAAAGGGCTCTGTGGTCATAAGCCGGAGCGATGAACATTTCGATGCGGTAGGTGTAATCGGGTGCACCGAGTTTCATATAGACCTTATAGGTTCCATCCGAGGGTACCGGAATATTTTTCCCACCGGCTTCGAGAATACCATCACCTCCGTTATCTCCGTAATTTATATCCCATCCACCGTTAGCACGGAATTTAATCTCACCGGCAATCATATCAACGGTTGCAATCCATTCACCCGTTGCTTCATCATAGGTCATCGGCTGATCGACATCCCAACTACCCACAGCATCACCAACAATTCCCCAGGTGGTTTTGGTCAAAACGTAACCCAGCGTGTCCATACTAACGTTAACCTTGTAATAACCGGCATCAGAAACTATAATATTACTCCCGGGATGTACCAGTTTACCGGATGTAGTACCGTCGTCGCCATAATCATTACTCCAATCCGGGGTGGTACAGAATTTCAGTTCGGTACTAGCCGGAAGATTGAGGTATCCTTCAAAATTATTGTCAGAGCCGACTGATTTCAGCACGGTTGTAGTGTTCGCAGGATCCCAGCCCTGGTAGGAACCCGGGACATAGAGGATCGGGTAGCCGCCTTTGGGGTGAGGTTTTTTCGATGCCCATCCGCGGTCGGCAACAAAATCGGGGAATTTTTCAACCAGTGCGCTGGTGGTGCGGGTTCCGCCCCATCCGCCTGCTACACCATAATCGGCAGGGGTCATCGATCCGCCAACAGCGGAATGGATGATAAAGGTGGTTCCGCCCCAGGTACGGGTACGAAGACCGTCGAAGTTAACCGTAAAGATGTTCTCGTTGGTGTTGTTTTGGTTGTCGGCAAGGAACAGGTTCTGATAGGTGGACTCGAGGGTATACCCGGCTCCGATCACCTTGTTGCAGAAGGTGATACATTTGGTGTAAAATTCGGTGTTATCGATACCGGTATAAACCTTGGCATTCAGATAAAGTTTTGCCAGCAGGGTCCATGCGGCAGCCTGGTCGGCACGGCCATATTCGTTGGTACGTGCGGGTTTTAAAAGTCCCTCGATGGCCAGCAGTTCTTTTTCCACGTACAGGTAAAGATCGGCACGTTTGATCTGGGCCGGGAAGAATTTACCCACACCATCGTCTTCGGTCACGAAAGGTACATTTCCGAACATATCGAGTGCATGGTAGTAACTGAGGGCTCTCAGGAAGCGGGCTTCAGCGCGGTAGAAACCGATTTCGGTACGATCGGCGCCGGTGATTCCCCTTTCGTCGAGTTTTGCCTCGGTTGATTCGCGGATGAACTCATTGCATTGGGTGATCTGGAAAAAGATCCGGTAATACATGGCCTGAATGAACACATCGCCGGAACCCCAGTTTTGATAGTGGAAGTTTTTGATGGTCTGGTCATTCCAGCCGATTACGGCCTCGTCGGTGGTCAGCTCCTGGTGATACCAGTAACCCCGGAGGTATTCACCGAATCCTTCATCAATCCCGCTGATATCTGGATTACCGGCAGCACCCTGCTGTCCTGAAGTGGAAAGGCCGGCATATAATTTGGCAAGAACGTGGTTATATCCTGCCTTGTTGGCATAAACTTTATCCGGTGTCAGGTCGTTCGGATCGATGGGTACCGTATCGAGATCCTTGACGCAGGAGGCAAAAAACATGGTCATTGCCAGGACCAGGAATGTTATCTTATATAATCGTTTCATATTTCTAGGAATTAATGGTTACAATGAAAGATTTACACCCAGAACAAAAACCCTCGAACGCGGGTACATGTTGTTGTCGATACCGACTGTGTAGTTACGATTGTTGTCGGAAGAGGCCAACTCCGGATCCAAACCCTTGTACTTTGTGATGGTAAAGACATTGTTCACGGTAAAAGAAATTCCGAGGCGGAGGGTGTTTTTTACCAGGTTCCCGAAATCGTACGAAAGCGACATGTAATCCATTTTGAAGAAGGAACCGTTCTGTACATAGTAATCCGACAGGTATTGGTTGTTGACGAATTTCGTATCGTTAACATCGGAGGTGACATTGCCCAGGTAGGGTCCTTCCGGACGGTAAAGGTTCGAATACACGCCCCTGTTGGAGGAGATGTTGTTATAAACATAGTTGCCGATAGCAGCATGTCCGGCAGCCGAGAAACTCAGCTTTTTCCAGCTCAGCGTAGTGGCAAAGCCAATGGTAGCATCCGGATTGGCGCTCTTGTAATGATAGCGGTCGTGATCATCGATCTTGCCATCGTTGTTCCGGTCGACATAGAGTCCTTCGATCGGATTCCCGTCGTTATCGTACACCTGCTGATAAACGAAGAACGAATACATCGGATAACCTACGCTTTGCATCTGAACGGTGTTGCCTACACCACCACTGATGCCGCCAGCGGTAACGCCGAGGTACGACGGATCGTCAGTCAGCGACAGTTTCGTGATCTCGTTTTTGTTATAGGTGAAGTTCACATTGATATCCCATTTCCAGTCCTTGGTAACGATCGGTTTGGCATCGATGGCAAATTCCCATCCTTTGTTGGTCATGTCGCCGATGTTGGTCCATACGTAGTTCGAAAGGTTGGTTCCGGCAGGTACGGGTGCATAGTTAAGCAGGTCGTAGGTGTTCCGGATATAGTAATCGATTGATCCCGTGATGCGATCCTGCAGGAAACCGAAGTCCAATCCAACGTTCCAGGTAGTGGTGGTTTCCCATTTGATATCGGGGTCGTAGGAGTTGGCGCGCCAGGTGGTGTACCAAACGTTCCCGAACTGGTACTGGGCATACTGGTCGCTGGCGGTATAGACCGACTGGTAGGGGTACCAGTTGTCGGTGATATCCTGTTGTCCGGTTTTTCCCCAGCCCAGGCGGAGTTTCAACTGGCTGAGCACCTTGGAGTCGCGGAGGAAAGCTTCTTCATTGATTTTCCAGGCAAGAGCGGCCGACGGGAAGAGACCCCACCGGGTGTTCTTGGAGAATTTCGAAGAACCATCGTCACGCAGTGTGAAGGTGAGCAGGTAGCGGTCGAGGAGCGTATAGTTGAAACGACCGTAGAACGACACCAGATAATACTCTTTCTTCTTGGTGATGTCGGTGGTGCGGGCCGTGTCGTGCGGAACATTCGATTTGTAATCGTTTGCTTCGTAATAGAAATGCTGCCAGGAGTAACCGGCCATAACATCGAATTTGCTGTAGATGCTCTTCACATCTTTTACATAATTCAGATAAAAGTCGAGAACCTTGTTATTCTTGATCTGGTAGTAGGTGTTATCCTGTCCTTTGTCGGTAAAAGTCCAGGTGGCATATTCAGGTATATAAACGGTTCCTTTGCCTTTAACATAGTCAATACCGAGGTTCAACACGGCGCGCAGATCGGGGAAGAAATGAAGTTTATAATCGATCTGTGCATTTCCCAGGAACCGGTTCACCTTTGAATCATCCTCTTTCAGGTTGAGGTATGCCGCCGGGTTGGTGGTAGCCTGGTTGACCGGAAGGGTGTCGGCCGATTGCAACCATGCCCAGTAACCGCCATAATAATGCTGGCCTAAATTCCGGAATTCATTTACCGGCTGGGTGGGGTCAAAGGCTATTGCTGCCCCGATGGCGGCATTGTCGGCAAAGTGGTTCTTCTCAAAGATGTACTTGGCATTCACATTGAGTTTAAGGTAATTTTTAAAGAAGGTCGGATTCAGGTTCAGACCTACCGAAGTCCTTTTCATGTTATCGGTCTTCAGGATACCATCCTGGTAAAGATAACCCAGTGAAAGGCGGTAAGGCATGGTGCTGACGGTACCGTTCAAAGCGATGTTGTGGTCGGTTGAGATGCCGGTGCGGTAGATCTCTTTCTGCCAGTCGGTATTGGAAGTTCCCAGCAGTCCGGTAACATCCGGGCGGTTTGGATAACGTTCCTTGACCAGGGCAGTGAATTCGTCACCCGTGAGAACGCTGATGGTTTTGGGAACCGTGGCAATGGAAACGTTGCCGGAGTAATCAACCCCGAATTTTTTACCGGCAGCTCCTTTTTTGGTGGTGATGAGGATAACCCCGTTGGAGGCGCGTGAACCATAGATTGCGGTTGCCGAGGCATCCTTCAAAACTGTTGTGGTGGCAATGTCATCCGGGTTGATCATGCTGAGGGATCCACGGGCGCCGGAGGTGGCTGCATTGTCGATGGGAATCCCGTCGATCACGATCAGAGGATCGTTGGAGGCATTCAGCGAAGATCCTCCACGAATCCGGATCTGGGCGTCACCACCGGGAGCTCCGCCAAGAGTCGTAACCTGAACTCCCGGGATCTTTCCGATGATCAACTGCTGTGGTGAAGAGATGGCCCCCTTGTTATAATCCTTGTCGTCGATGGCGACAACTGAACCAGTGGCATCCTGTTTTTTAACCGTACCGTAACCGATCACCACGAGCTCACTCAGACTGCTGACGCTTCCTGAAAGTTCAATGTTGATCGTCTTTTGTCCAGCAAAGGTAACTTCCTGAGTCTGATATCCCACATAGGAGAATACCAGGATAGCTCCGGGATTTACCTTCACAGAATATTTCCCGTCAATATCAGTCACAGTTCCCAACGTCGTATTTTTTATTACGACTGTAACGCCTGGCAGTGAGCTGCCATCGGCGGCATCTGTGACTTTACCGGTCACTGTAACCTCCTGCGCACTTACAACCGTGGCGGATGCAAATGCGAGGAGAAGAAACAGATAACGCAACCATTGTAAACGTTTCTTCATAAAGATAAAATTAAGGGTTAAACATATTGTTTATTACAGAATAATCCAGTAAAGATCATGCATTTTAGGAAAAAAACGGTTAAAACAGGTCAAAAATAACTTAATTTTTTAATTGGTGATCATTTTTTATGAAAATTTAAGTATTCACATGCCACATTTATTTTTCCGGTATCGGCAGAAGCATCTTCATTTGTAGAACTTCAACACAAATTTACCGGTAATAATCTAAAAACAAATGAATTTAATAAAATTCCTGCCCCTATTTTTTAAATTCATTTGTTTGGAGAATGATTTGACAAAAATCTTGTTTTAATTACATTTGCATGAATTCAAAATAGCTCTTACCATGTATAAAACAACGCCTGGCATGATCATGGCTCTGATCGTGATCCCCTTTCTGCTCCGGTCACAAACGGTTGTGACCATCCCGGTTTATCCGACCGATATAGACTCATGTACAGTTGTTTATGATGCTTCGCTCGGGAATGCGGCATTGATCAATTTTTCGGGTTCCATTTATGCGCACACCGGCGTCATCACCGATCAAAGCACCTCGCCGACCGACTGGAAATATGTGATCGCCGAGTGGAATCAGAACATTCCCAAAGCGCTGATGACCCCCTTGGGCAATGATAAGTACCAGATCAGAATGACGCCATCGATCCGGGCCTGGTATGGTGTTCCCGCGGGGGAAAAGATTGAAAAGCTTGCTTTTGTATTCAGAAACAGCGACGGATCGAAGGTCGGCCGGGAAGCCAATGGCGCCGACATCTATTCCGACGTCTATCCTGCCGCCACCAGCGTAAACATCATCCTTCCTGACAATAAAGCCCTTTTCCCCGACCTTAACGATACCATTGCGGTGAAAGCGACCAGCCCGCTGGCCGACAGTCTGAAGATTTATGTGAATAACGTCCTGGTAAAGGCTATAGCCGGAACCACCATTACCGATACGATCCTGGCCGACCCATTCGGTCATTACTGGGTTACAAACTGGGTTAAGATCGTCGCGGTAAACGACACGGCTGCCCGCGCCGACTCCTTCAGCTATACTGTGGTCACCCCGCCGGTAACGGCTGAGTTGCCGCAGGGAGTGGTCGACGGGATCAATTACATGGATTCGACCACCGTTATTCTGTCACTCTTTGCACCCGGCAAGAAAAATGTGTTCGTGATCGGAAGTTTCAATGACTGGCATTGCGATTCGGCGCATTACATGATGCAGACATCCGATAACAACCGGTACTGGATCCGTATCGGGAACCTGATCCCCCGTACGGAGTACCTGTTCCAGTACCTGGTCGATGGCAGCCTCCGCATCGCCGATCCATACTGCGACAAAGTGTGCGACCCCGACGACAAGTACATCGATCCTGCAACCTATCCCGGACTGCTTCCATACCCTGAAGGCAAAACAACGGATATTTGTTCCTATTTACAGACTTCCCAGACTCCTTATCCCTGGAGCGGTACCGCTTTCACGCCACCCGCCGCGACCGACCTCATTATTTATGAATTGTTGATCCGCGATTTCACGGTTCAGCATGATTATCCTTCACTGATCGACACGCTGCAATACCTGAAGCGTCTCGGGATCAACGCCATCGAACTGATGCCCGTCATGGAATTTGAAGGCAATATAAGCTGGGGATACAATCCCGATTTCATGTTTGCTCCCGACAAGTACTACGGGACCCGGGAGGGGTTGAAACAATTTATTGAGGCGGCACATGACCAGGGAATCGCGGTGATTCTCGACATTGTATTGAACCATCAGTTCGGAAAATCACCATTGGTGCGGTTATACTGGGATAACGAAGCCAACCGGCCTGCCGCTAACAGTCCATGGTTTAACCAGATTCCCAAGCATCCTTATAATGTCGGGCTCGACTTCAACCATCAAAGTGTTTACACGCGGGAGTTTTGCAAAAGGGTTATTGGTTACTGGGCATCGGAATATCATATCGACGGGTTCAGGTTCGATCTCTCCAAAGGTTTCACACAAGTGAATTCCTATCCCGACAATGTCGCGTTGTGGGGGCGCAGGGACACGGCAAGGATAACGCTACTCAACGACTACCGCAATTCAGTTACGCAAATCAACCCGGAGATCTACTTTATTCTCGAACATTTCGCCGACAACAACGAGGAGAAAGAACTTTCGGATGACGGAATGATGCTTTGGGGGAATCTGAACAATGCATACAGTCAGGGCACAATGGGCTGGAACTCGGGAACGTCGTCCGATTTTTCCTGGATTTCGTATGTCAACAGGGGCTGGGCCGATCCCCATGTGATCGGGTACATGGAGAGTCACGATGAGGAGCGGCAGATGTTCCGGAACATCTCTTCGGGTAATATTTCCAGTCCGCCCTACAGTTGCCGCGACACATCGGTTGCCCTGCTCCGGTCGGGGATGGCGGCTGCTTTTTTCCTGACGATCCCCGGGCCGAAGATGTTCTGGCAATTTGAAGAGCTCGGATATGATTACAGCATTAATTATCCTTCGGGTACCAGTGCTTCGCGGCTTGATCCGAAACCAATCCGGTGGGATTACCTGCAACAGTGGCGCAGAAAGTATCTGTTCAACACCGTTGCAGCGCTGGCCGATCTGAAAAAGAATCAGCCCGTTTTCGAAACCGCCGATTTCACCCTGAATGTGCGCGGCGCCTTGAAAGGAATCACACTCCGGAGTCAGGATATGGATGTTGCCATCATCGGGAATTTCGATGTCGCAGGCGGGACCATCGTCCCCGGATTCACTAAAACCGGAATCTGGTATGACTATTTCTCAGGCGATTCTCTGAATGTTGCCAACCTTACGGATGGGATTGACTTATCAGCCGGCGAATACCATTTATATACCACCAAAAAGCTCCCGAAACCAATATTCACCGCGGTGGATGAACCCGGTACGCAGCCTGATCCGGGAGAACTCCGGCTGGCTGCTTTTCCCAATCCTTCGTCAGAACGGTTTCAATTCGGATTCTACCTGGAAAGAAAGGATGCGGTCAGTTTGGCGGTCTATGATATGCTGGGAAATCAGATTTCAGGATTGTTTACGGGCACTGCCCACCAGGGTTATAACCGGTTTCACTGGGATTGCAGGAACGATACGGGGGTAAGGGTTCCCGACGGTTTGTACATATGCGTATTAAAGACCTCTTCGGGTACAAGGTACTGCAAGCTGATGGTTGTTACTCCCTGAACCTCCCGCCGACCATTGTTCCGGCGGGGAAGTTTTTCATGGATAATGACACGGAACGCGTTGCCGGGACGAAGCCGGCCATAGGGAACGATTGCGGATTAAATGGTTTTTGATTTTTGTTGTTTCAGATTATCACAAAGCCGACACCATGCTGAACAAGACCATCGATTTTTCCATCCGGAATAAACTCGTGATCGGAATGCTGACCCTGGCGCTGATCATCTGGGGAATCTATAATTTCATCCAGTTGCCGGTTGATGCCGTACCCGACATCACCAACAACCAGGTTCAGGTCATTACGGTCTCTCCTTCGCTGGCGCCCCAGGAGGTGGAGCAGTTCATCACCTTCCCGGTTGAGACGACCATGGCAAACATTCAGGATGTAACTGAAATTCGTTCGATTTCCCGCTTCGGATTGTCGGTTGTGACGATTGTTTTTAAAGACAAAGTCGATATTCTCAAGGCGCGGCAGCGGGTTTCGGAACAGATCAAGGTAGCGGAAAGCCGGATACCCGAAAATTATGGCACTCCCGAGATGATGCCTGTAACTACCGGTCTCGGAGAGATCTACCAGTATGTTTTACAACCCCGGCCGGGTTTTGAGCAAATCTACTCGCTGTATGATCTACGGACCATCCAGGACTGGATCGTCAAAAGGCATCTGTCGGGAATCCCCGGTATCGTCGATATCAGTTCTTTCGGAGGATTGCTGAAGCAGTACGAAGTGGCGATCAACCCCCAGAAGCTGGTCGGTATGAACCTGACGATCACCGAGATTTTTGAGGCGCTGGAGAAGAACAATCAGAACTCGGGCGGAAGCTATATCGAAAAAAAGCAGAATGCTTACTATATCCGGACCCAGGGGATCGTAAAGAACCGGGAGGACATTGAAAAGATCGTTGTGAAGCAGATCAACGGCATCCCGTTGCTGGTGGGTGATATCGCCACTGTCAAGACCGGAGCGCCGCCCAGGTTCGGGGCCATGACCAAAGACGGGAAAGGGGAGGCAGTCGGCGGGATCACCCTGATGCTCAAGGGCGACAACAGCTCGAAAGTCATCGGGCGGGTCAAAGAACGGATGGCCCGCATCCAGACCCTATTGCCGCCCGGCCTGGAGATCAAACCCTATCTCGACCGGTCGGTACTCATCAAAAAGACCATTCAGACGGTCACAAAAAATCTGGTCGAAGGCGGTCTCATCGTGATCTTCGTGCTGGTTCTGCTGTTGGGCAATTTCAGATCGGGGCTGATTGTAGCTTCCGTAATTCCTTTGTCGATGCTGTTTGCCATTTCGATGATGAATGTTTTCGGCGTTTCGGCCAACCTTATGAGTCTCGGGGCCATCGACTTCGGGCTCATTGTCGACGGGTCGGTCATTGTGGTGGAGGGGATGATCCATCATCTTCAGCGACATTTTAACAACCGTACCCTGACCCAACATGAAATGGATGCAACCGTGTTCCAATCGGCGACCCGGGTTGGGCGATCCGCCATATTCGGGGTTTTTATCATCCTGATTGTCTACATTCCCATATTTGCTTTTTCCGGAACCGAAGGGAAGATGTTCAAACCCATGGCTCAGACCGTGAGTTTTGCTTTATTGGGCGCCCTTTTGCTGTCGTTCACATACGTTCCGATGATCGCGTCGGTATTCCTGAAGAAAAAGGTTATCATGAAGGGGAACATCTCCGACCGGATCATGGATTTCATGCACCGTCAGCACGATAAAGCTTTGAATGTAGCCCTTAAAATCCCGGTTGCGGTCATTGGTTCCACACTGGTCATTGTGGTGGTAAGCCTGTGGATTTTTACGCGCATGGGCGGAGAGTTCCTGCCGACGCTTGAGGAAGGAGACCTCGCCTGCCAGATGACGTTGACCCCCGGAACATCTCTGTCGCAGAGCATTGCTACCACTACGCGGGTAGAAGAGATCCTGACCGGCAACTTTCCGGAAGTCATACATGTCGTCTCCAAGATCGGGTCTGCAGAAATCCCTACCGATCCTATGGCCATCGAGGATGCCGACATCATGATCACCATGAAACCCAAAAGCTCGTGGAAGTCGGCAAAAAACCGTGAAGAGATGGTGGAAAAGATGAAAGCGGCCCTCGATGTTCTGCCGGGTGTCTCGTTTGATTTTTCGCAGCCTATCCAGCTTCGTTTCAATGAACTGATGACCGGGGTCAAGGCAGATGTGGCTATAAAAATATTCGGGGAAGATCTGGACCAGTTGTTCACCCTGGCCAACCAGGGCGCCAACCTGATCCGGAAAATTCAGGGATCGGGCGATGTACGTGTAGAACAGATCGTGGGGTTGCCCCAGCTCGTGGTCACCTATAACCGTGACCGGATTGCGCAGTACGGGTTGAACATCAACGAGGTAAACCGGATTGTAAAAACGGCATTTGCCGGTGAATCAACCGGTCTGGTCTTTGAAGGTGAGAAACGGTTCGATCTGGTCGTCAGGTTGGATGAGGAATTCCGGAGGAATCCCGATGCCCTGACAAACCTCCGGATCAACAGGCCCAATGAGGATCTGATTCTGTTGAGCCAGGTTGCCGACATCCGGATGATCAATGGGCCGATGCAGATTTCACGGGAGCAGACCCAGCGCCGGGTCACGATCGGGATTAACGTCAGGAACCGTGATGTGGAGTCCTTCATCGGGGAAGCGGACCGGATCCTGAAAAAGGAGCTCATTTTACCGTCGGGTTACTATATCACCTACGGAGGACAGTTTGAAAACCTGAAATCGGCCAAACAAACCTCCGCTATTGCAGTTCCTGTTGCGCTTGCCGCGATCTTCGTGATGCTTTTCTTTGCTTTTGGATCCTTCCGGCAATCGGTCATGATCTTTACCGCTATACCGCTGGCGGCCGTCGGCGGGATTTGGATGCTGCTGATCCGCGGTATGCCCTTCAGCATCTCGGCAGGGGTTGGATTCATCGCACTTTTCGGGATTGCCGTGTTGAATGGCATCGTTCTGATTTCGCATTATAACCAGCTTGAAAAGGAAGGTGTAACCGATATCCTTGAAAGGATCCGGCAGGGCACCTCCGACCGGTTGCGTCCGGTGATCATGACTTCGCTGGTCGCCGCAATGGGTTTTGTTCCGATGGCCCTATCCACGGCGGCAGGGGCTGAAGTGCAGAAACCCTTGGCAAGCGTAGTGATTGGTGGAATTCTTACCTCTTCTTTTCTGACCCTGGTGGTGTTACCCGTTCTGTACCTCATCTTTAACGCTGGCGTGAAGGGATTTGTCAGCAGGCTGAAAAGGGCTAAAGCCCTGCCTGCAGCCCCTGCAATACTGCTGATGATCGTGGCATTACCCCTGGCCGTTGAGGCACAGGTAACACCCCGTGAACTGACCATGGAACAGGCGGTTGAATCAGCCCTGAAAAACAATCCCAGGGTGAAAAATTTCAACCTCGAGGTTCAGGCTCAAAAGAAACTGATCCAATCGGCCGTCGACATTCAGTCGCCGGTCATCCTGGTCGAAGACGGGGAGATCAACTCCGATCTGCATGATTACAAGATCACCATTTCACAGGGAATAGCCTTCCCCATGGTTTACGTGGAACAGGCAGCCGTACAGAAGCGGAAAACCCGGCTTACCGGCGATCTGGCTGCGCTGAAAACGCGGGAATTCATTGCCGAGGTGCGACTGAAATTCTCCGGATGGAATAACCTGGCGGCACAACTGAGGATTCTTAAAAAACAGGACAGTGTCTTTGCCGACTTCATCAGCGCCTCAAAGAAACAGTATGAGTCGGGGAGCATTAACCGGCTGACCTGGCTAATGGCTGAATCGCGTGCCCTGAGGGTGAAAAACCAACTTAAATCGTTGCAATCCGACTTCCTCATTGCGGAAGCGGAACTCAAACATCTTCTTTGCCTGGAGGATCCCCTGGTTCCGCCGGCAACGAAACCGGAACGGTTGACCACCGTGATGAAGCCGGGTCTGAATTCTGAAAACAGCATATACCTGCATTATCTCGACTTGCAGGTGGATTATCAGAAAGCGAACCTGCGTAAAGAGTCGTGGAGTGCTGCTCCCGCTTTCAACATCGGATGGTTCACCCAGTCGATCGATCAGATGGGCGACTATACAGGATTCCAGTATGGTCTTTCGATCCCGGTATGGTTCTGGGTCCCGGCCGGAAAGATCCAGTCGGCCAAAATCAACCGGGAAATCGCCCTGAATGAACGCGAAATCGGTAAGCGGCAACTGGCCTTGGAACTGGACCGTTTGAGTAAAAGTCTGGATCAGCACCGGTCAAATCTTGACTATTACGAACAGGCTGCACTGAACCAGTCGGAAGGCATGATCGAGAGCGCTGAAAAAAGTTACCACGCCGGCGAGATCGATTATTTTGATTATGTGATCTCCCTGGGCGAAGCATTTTCTATACAGTACGATTACATTACAGAGCTGGGGGCCTATAATCAAACGGTAATTGAAATTAACAGGTTAATCGGAGAGTAACCTTAAAAATCAGGAAACATATGGCATTGTATCGCAGATTTTTGACCGTAACAACGGGGATTGCCCTCGTCATTCTTTGTTCGTGCAGCCGGTCGGCTGAAAATGCAACGGAAGAGCCTGCGGCCGGAGCGTCGGGTACCATTGTCCTGACGCGGCAACAGGTGAACAGCGCCGGGATTACATTCGGCCGGATCACCCCGGAAATGCTTTCGATGGATATCCATGCCAAAGGGAAGCTGATCCTTCACCCGCAAAACCTGGCCCAGGTGAGTTCGGTGGTAAGCGGCAGCATTGAAGAGATCCTGGTCCAGGAGGGATCCGTCGTAGTCAAAGGCGCCCCTTTATTATCCGTTATTTCCCCGGAATTCATCAGACTGCAACAGGATTTTCTGGAAGTCAGGAGCAACTTCAGGATGAAGGAGCAGGATTATAAGCGGCAGGAGTTGCTGGTCAGGGACCGGATCATATCAGAAAAGAAATTTCAGGAGGTTACGGCGGAGTACGAGGAGATCAAGGCCCGTTATGCTTCGTTGAAGGCGCAATTGAATCTTCTGAATATTTCAGCGGAAACCATCCGTGATGGCGACCTTCAGCGATCGGTACGGATTCTGGCCCCGATCGGAGGCAGTGTGGAAAAGATCCAGGTTCACCTGGGCCGGTACATTGAACCCCAGGTGCCTCTGATGATTTTAGTGGATAAATCGTCGCTTGTCGTTGAGCTGATGGTGTTCGAAAAGGATATTCCCTATGTATCGACCGGTCAGCGGGTCACCTTTAAACTGGCCAACCTGAGCGGGGAGGTTTATGAGGCAAAGGTGGCAGCCATCGGCCGGACGGTGGAGGAAAATGCACGAACGGTCAGGGTGCTGGCCCATTTTATCAATAAATCACCGGCGATCCTGCCGGGAATGTTCGTGGCTGCCGAGATACACACATCGGAGCAGACGGTCGATGCCTTGCCCGAAGAAGCCGTTATCACGGATGAGGCCAATCCTTACATTTTTATCACTCCCGATCAGGATCAGTCAGCCAACTTTCATTTCACCAGGATCCCGGTACAAACCGGATTCCGGGAAGACGGTTTTATCCAGGTCACACCCCTTAAAGCGATCCCGGCCGGGATGCGGATCCCCGTTAAAGGCACCTTCTTTATCAAAGCACAGGGTTTGAAACAAGCCGAATAACGCATGAACAAGGGCGGGACAACGGAACAGGGACCTGAGGGCTCCGGTTAGTTATTGAATGGTTCCGGTTTGAATGTTTATGTAAAACTTCTTTCCGTTGATGGTCAGACTGCCGGTATGGTTACATTCATAAACAAGGGCGCCGGTAAATCCGAAGCTCAATCCTCCGCTGGTCGTTCCTTCGACGTTCATCCTTGCTTCCCCGTTCTCCAGGAGTCCGCTGTTCTTACTGAACTTGAAGTTCGTAAAGACAATGTTTATGATACCCGTGATGGAATTTTTGTTTCCTACTTTCATGGCGAAAGTACCTTCGCGCTGTGACTGTCCGTTACAGACGTAGGAATCTCCGACCAGAATGCCCGAAACGCTGATGTTACCGATCCCTTCAATAGTGGCGCTTACGTAAGGGGAGCATCTCGCCGGTCATAAATCTTGTTTGCGGGTCCCGGGTAAAAATGCCACCGGGCTGTAGTACCGGATAAATCCCCTGTTTTCGATCCTTTTGAAATCCGTTTTCCTCCCGGGAAAAAGAATTTGTCGTCGGGGTGTTCTTTCAGGAGCGCCGACAGATCTTTCTTCCACAGGCTAAGATAAGAAGATTTTTCTTTTTTGTTTTCATGACGCTTCGTCTGAAAAAAATGACCGTTTGGAGATATTTTTTCGTTTGATTGAAAAAACCATCTCCTTTTTACCGTTTATCCGAATCCCTGTTCCGGGTGTATAAAAATCATTAAAACGAACCGTTGAGCCACCCGGTGGCCGATTTGACATATAAAAATATTGAAATATTTTAGTATGTTTGCAAGCCTGTTCCGAATCGGTATATTTGTCAACGAAGTAAAAAATCGAAAGAATCAAACCTCTTTGTAAATGAAAACCCGAATTATCACCGCATTGGTGTTTATAATCTTTTTCTCCGGCGGATTACAGGCCCAGGTAAAACCGGCAGTACCGGCACAACCGGTACTCGAAATTTATTACTTTCATCCCAACGAAAGATGTCCGATTGACCAGTCGATTGAGGAAAACCTCCGGAAGCTCATCCAGTCGGAATATACCCGCAAGGTAAAGGAGGGGATCATCCGGTTCAGGGTGGTGAATACCGACGACAAAACCCAGGCAAAACTGGTCAGCAGCTTCGACATCAATGCCCAGGCGCTCTGGTTTGTTAAGCATGAGAAGAGCAGGGAGATCAAAACCGATCTCACTGAGTTTGCCTTTGCAAACGGCTTGTCGAATGTTGATAAGTTCAAGGTCGGGATCCGCGATGAGATCGCTACAGCCCTGAAGGGCGTCAAATAGCAGAGACAGGTATTCGTTTCCGACGGCGGATTCTCACGAGTGAACCGAAACCAGTTCACCAAAAAGCTTTTTTTCCTTAGTCAGCTTTTCGGCGCTGCCATAAACGCAGAGGACGCCCTGGCCTACAACATTCCGGACCATTTCTGCCAGATCCCGGATGTGTCCGGGTTCTGTTGAAAGCACCTCCTCCCGCTCCCGTTGCCGGTCGTCGTTGGTACGGCGGGTTAGCGCCATGCTCAGCGCCTTGTTTCCCTTTTGCGACGGGGTGAGCGGGGTGTCAATCTCCGCGATGGTCCCGATGATAAAACGGGTCATCTCAGCCATGTCGGGATTGAATTTTTCCAGGAAGTCGGGGGTTTTCCGGTAAACGTTCAGGGTCTCAGCCAGGTTGGGATCCCTGTAAGAGTTTAAGGTGAAATTTCCGGAAGGAGCAATGCTGCTGAATCCCCCGTATGCTCCGCCGACAACCCGTACCTGGGTTTGCAGCCAGTCGGTCGAAAGCACCTGGTTGAGCACCAGCAACCTTCCCGACCAGGAATACCCCAGTTTCCGGAAATTGAATCCGGATGTGACATACTGCACATTCGAAGCTGCCATCAATCCTTCATTTCGGATTTCAGGCCTCAGATTCCAGGCCATCCTGACTGGTTCTGTAACGGGCAACGTTCCGATGAAACGGGTCAGGTGATTGTAATAGTCCGGTTTGTCTTTTTCATCACAGGTTACCGCAACGATCAGGTTTTCGCGGGTGAACAGCAGTCGGGCGGTTTGCTCCAACCGGTCGGACAAAGATTCACAAACTGCATCAAAGTCGTTCAGTATACCGGTGACAAACCGATAATAGGACCATCCGCCGGTCAGCTCACCAAACAATCCCTGCCGGCTGAAATAGGAGGTGAGTCGTTTATTCGCGATCTGAAATCCGCTTCCCTTGATCCAGGCATCGAGGTGCGACTGATGCCTGGCGATCAGGGTTTTCATCCTCTGCATGTCACGGTACAGGGTGTTCAGCAGGATTTCGGTGGCCAGTCCGAACATTTTCTCCGATTGACCCTGCATGGTTTTCGCGGAGACCATAAAATAGGGGAGGAGGCAATCATCCTCCTGATCCCGGTTATAACTCCGCAGGGTGGTCGAAAATCCGCCGGAATGGATGTTCAGCAGGTTATTGATCTCTTCGAAGGAGTACTCCGAAGTATCGAGACTTCCCGCCAGGTTTGCCAGCAATGCCGCATAGGGTATCAATTCTTCAGGTATCACCTGCAGGTTAAAACCCAGGTTCAGGTAAACAACTCCGTTGCAGAACTGGCTGTAGTGAATAACCCGTAACCCCTCAATCTCTTCCTGAACGAAGTGGATGGGATCGGCCTGTTTCCGGATGTCGCCGATCGTCAGCATGGGTATGGTGGCCAATGCTTCTGCTGAGTCTTCTCTTTGCTGGAACGCGGTCAGGTCGCGGTTCTCATTAATCAGGTCATCGATGGCAGCCGGTGTGAGCGATAACCGGTAAGATTCCAGAACCCGGGCTTCCCCGGCTTCCCGAAGTTTATCAAGGCCGGGTGATGGTTCAAGAGTGAGCAACAGCAACCGGGTCGGGTCGAGAAAGTACCGTTCGATCAGGGTTTCAAGGTAATTTTCGGTAAGTGATCTTTTGACCTCCCGGAGGATGGCTTCATATTCTAATCCTGAGAATGGATCGTCGCAAAAGAACCAGCGCGCCAGGCATTGGTTAAGGCAGGCCAGTCCCTTTTGGGCATCATCACCTTCCCGCAGACGGAATTCCATCCGGTTGATAACCCCCCTGATCACCTCCTTATCAAGTCCCTTGCCCATAACTTCGGTGAGTGTTTGGGTTATTATTTCGTGAAACCTTTGTTTATCGCCGGGATTGGCGTTCAACGCCGCAATCTGCACCGCATGCTGTTTGAAGTTGGAGCAGGTTGCCGACACCTCCTGCCCGATCCCGGCCTCCTGCAGGGCTTTACGTACCGGCGCCGACTCCTGGTTCACGAGTACCTCGCACAGGATATCCAGCGCCATGGTAAGCGCCAGGTCGCTGTTCTGACCGGCAAGGAAATTATAGGTGAGGAAGGTCTGATTCAGGGGAGATGCGCCTTCGGTCAGTGGATAATATTCGGTGATCTCTTTCATGGCAGGATAAGGATCCTGGTCCGGAATATGGAATTCAAGAGCCTTACCGGAATAACCCGAAAGGTAGGATTCGTCGATAAAGGCGAGCTCCCTGAGCAGGTCGGCATCCCCGTAAAGGAAAATGTAACTGTTTCCGGGATGGTAGTATTTACGGTGAAAGTCGATGAATTCGCCGGCGGTGAGCGTTGGGATAGAGACCGGGTGCCCTCCTGATTCGAAACCATACGGATGACCGGGAAACAGGTGCCTGAACACCTGATACCAAAGTTCCCGCTGGGGATTTGAAAAAGCGCCTTTCATCTCATTGTAGACCACGCCCGAGTAAGTCAACTCCCCGTCCGGACCGGTAAGCTCGTGGCGCCATCCCTCCTGTTTAAAGATCCGGTCATCGGAATAGATCAACGGTTTAAAAACGGCATCCAGGTAAACGTGCATCAGGTTGAAATAATCCTTGTTGTTCATGCTGGCGACCGGGTACATGGTATAGTCTTTCGAGGTAAAGGCATTTAAAAAAGTACTGAGTGATCCCTTGAGGAGCACATCAAACGGGCTTTTCACGGGGAACTTCTCGGATCCGTTCAGTACCGAGTGTTCCATAATGTGGGGAGCGCCGTTGTCGGAATCGGGAAGGGTCTTGAACCCGATGCAAAAAGTCTTGTTGGAATCGTCGGCCATGATCTTGAAAAGCCGTGCGCCGCTCCGGATATGGGTGAAATAGAGGCACCAGCCATTCACTTCTTCGATAAACTTTCTCTTCAATAACTGGAACCCTTGATATTCGCGGCCTTCAACAAAATCACAAGTCATCATATAATTGGTTTTAGCGCGCAAAGTTCCGACTTTTTTTCTGTCCCGACGGGGATTTCTGTTCCATCGGATCCAATATCCAAAATTTGAATTGCTTATCTTTATGCAAAATTTTCTTATTGCACTTAGAACCCACTCCTAAAACCGGTATTTCAAAATTGTCCGGAAATAGATTTATCACTCTTGAAATCAAATTATTGACACATGACAATTTTATGTAAAAGGATCTGCTTCCTGTTGATGACGGTCAGTTCCTTCAGCCCGGCTCTCCGTGCACAGGAGATCAACCCGCCGGATACCGCGGATCTCAGGGGTATTCACATTACCAAAACAGAACTTTACGATCCCGAAACCCTGTGGAATTACAATCCGGGCAATACCGATCTCCTTTTGGAATTTGGTTTCAGGTCGTTGCTTATCCAGGAGTATCAGTATGCTGACCGGTCGGTTCGGTTGGAGGTTTACAAACTGGGATCGCCGGAATCGGCTTTCGGCATCTATTCCCTGTCGGTGATCAAATGTAGTTTGCGTGACACATTGACCCGTTTCGATTGCCTGGGTTCACACCAGTACCAGGCAGCTTACGGTTCTTATTACCTCGTGATGACCCCGATCAGCGGTGGCGGCCTTGATTTTGACTTTTTCAACCGCCTGACCACTGTTTTACAGATGAAAAACCCCCAACCCGAATTTGAACTTCCGGAGCCTTTTAACCATCCCAACCTGCTGAGCAGTCGCAGTAACCTGGCCTTTGTCCTCGGCCCGGCGGGGATGCAGAACTGCATGTATCCCTGGCAGAATCTTTTTCTTGGAATCCATTTCGGAATGTATGCCACCCTGTTGGCCCATCCCGATTTTGATGTATATTTTGCACGGATCCGTTTTGCCAACCCGCAGGGCTTGATGACCTTTCTGGGTAAGGCAGGATTGACCGATCGCGGCATTCCGGTTCCGAACACCAATACCAACGACGGCTTGTACCGGGAATTTCAGCAGATCGACGACCTGACCATCTATTTTCTTCAAAGCCAGGAACCCTTTCCGATCATGGCGATTCTCGAAGTCAGAGGCGGTCAATAGAAATGATATCGTTGCAGCAGGAACGGTGTTTCCTACTTTATCAGCGAAAGTCCCTCGAGAGCTGAAGGATCGCGGGGTTTGTTGAGCAGTACCTTGTTAAACATAACCTGGGCTTCGCGGAATTTTCCCAGCTTCAGACAGGTCCAGGCATAGAGTACCATGCTGTCGTAGTCGAACGGGTAAAGATTAATGACTTTTTCAAGAAATTTTTCAGCCTTCACGTAATCCCTTCTTCCATAATAGATCGAACCTAAACGGTAATTGGCAAAGGTATTCTGGGGATCGATCCGGAGAATCTCATTGTACTGTGCGATCACCTGGTCCCAGTTCCCCAGCGCCGATGCGGGATAGACGTAGCCGAACTTGGCTTCGATGGCATAGGGATGCAGGTTGATGGCCTTCTGGTAATAGGCCGACGATTCGGTGAACAACCCGGCCTGGTAAGTAAGCCAGCCCAACCTCAGGTTGATCTCATAGGAATCTTCCAGGTAAACCTTTTTCAGGGAGGAAACGGCATCAGTAAAGTTAGCCTTGGCTTCATAGGCGTGACTCCTGCTGAAGGCATCCTGAAGCGCCTGATAATCCTGTGCGTTTAACTTGAAGGTGAAAGCGGCAACCATCAATACTGCCACCACAGTCCGTATCATCAGTTTGTTAATCCGGATTCCATTATCTGTATTTTGCATTTTGCATTCGGCATTCTGCATTTTGAATTTTGACATTTGCATTCTGCATTTTGCATTCTTACCGGTTTCCATGCATTCAATTTTTGCTAAAATTTCCATATTAATCCTCCTATGATGGTGTTAAAATGATAGGGTACCAGTTCGGTCTTGAGCTGGGTATTCATCTCGCCCGATGTTGACCCTGAAGTATAATAGTAGGTTTGACTCTCTTTTTTAACATATTGATAAACCAGATACAACTGAAGGTGTTTTCCTACAAGGAAATAAAGGTTGGCTCCGGCCCTGTAATCGATCACATCGCTGCTGTTGTAGACTAACGATCCATTCATGATGTTGGCATTGGTAAAATCCCCGTAGTGAAAGCTTGCTTCACCCCAGCACCAGGGCGTGATTTTAGTTCCAATGGTTTCACTTAGCAGGATACGGTTCCCACCTTTCTGGAAAAATCCGATCGCCGAGGTGGTTGAATAAAAATTGAGATTTCCCCACGGCATCCAGGTGAGGGTCATCCCGACCTGCTTCTGCTTGCGGTTGTTGATGTTCGACCAGCTCCCTGAGATCCCCAGGTTAAACCTGCCAATCTCTTTAGAGAGTGCAAGCGAAACCAGGTAGTTGCTGAAGGAGGTATCACGGCGATCAAACGTGTAAAGGGTACGGTTAAAGGGAAAAAACACCCATTGCTTGGTAGCGGCGATATAATATCCTGTATCCTGGACCTCCTGAAATGAGACACGGGCGGTGGTGATGGGATAACTTACATGGATCATGTGAAATGCCGGCATGATCCGGAACCCGCCGTTCAGGTAAATGGATAAACCAGCGTGAAATTCATGTTGATTTATGTGGTATTGAAAATTTGTATCATAGGTCACCCGGGGGTAAGAATAGCGGTAGTAGGTTCCCCAGGCCGAGTCGGCAGTTCCTTCAAAGTGATCTTCCCATCGTGCATACTGGATGTATTTGGTCTTTGAGAAATTGAGATAGTTGTATCCCAGGTTCAATTCGATCCTTTTCGACAGGTTGAATTTCAATCCGAGGTGTTCATATATGTAGTTGCCGTAGAGATCGGTTTCTCCGTACAGACTGTCATGTTTCATCAGGTCGGGTTTACCTTCGGGCGACTGGTTGCTGCTGAAGGTATATCCCGATTCGGCGGAGACCTGGTTGAATAATCCGGATTTTATCCCCGGCTGTGCCAGCGTCTCTTTCGGGAGGGAAGGCTCAAGTAGCCGCGCCTCTTCATTCCGGTTCGTGTAACGGTACGAATAGTAAAGATACTCGGCAATTACCGGATCGGCGGGATCGGCAAGACGGGCCTTTTTAAGGTGAACCGATGCGGGAATATACTCGTTCCGGGCAAAGTAGGCCAATCCCATCCGCACCCTGAGATAGTAGTAGTCGATGCTTTGGTTTAATGCCATCTTTCCGATGTAGATTACACTGTCCCATTTTTGTTCCAGATAATACCGATACGACAGGGCATCAACCGTTGTAAAGTCGATAGTTCCTGCATTTGCACGGTTTTGGCCGACTACCGTTACTAACAATAAAAAGAGAAGGAGTTTCTTCATCGTTCGTTTACGAGGGTTACTTCAGTTTTGAATCCATTTTCTTCAAGGATGAATCGTTCCAGCCCGCGGCTTCCGATGAACAAATCACACTCCAGATTTCTGAGTATGCGGCGGGCAAGCAGGGCGCTGGTCTTCGAACGGAGCCGTATATTCGATTGCATCAGTTCATCCTCCATGGCGAGGTAATGCAACGAAAAATGGTTACGGGTGAAGAGCCAGAACGGTGCGGTAAAATCCTGAAGCCAACCCACGAGTAATTTATTGAACGTGTTTACAGGCAAATAATCGCTAACCGTCATATTTTTGTAATACCCCATCATCACTTTATAGGCTGCAAGATAAAACTTGAAAAGCAGCGACGATTTATCGCCTTCAAAATGGGTGAAGTAATGAATGTCGCCGTCGTTGTAAAACCAGGCGCGCGAACGGGTCTTCTCACAATAAATGCAGGTGCTGTTCACGGCATCGACCTGAACCTCCCACCGTACTTCGTAGGATTCATCCCGGTCATTGCTGACCTTCAGCCGGAATTCCTGTCCCGGAATGAAATGAAAAGCTTTTTCAAGAGCGTGATTTCGGGTGATGTTGGAGATGAGATCCCCTTTTCCGGGAATTTCGTACGATTTCAGTTCAAAGGTCCCGTTTACCAGCCGGATAAAATGGCTTACTGGATAATCGAGGGTTTTAGAGCCGATGTAAGGAGTGCCTTGTACCTGGAAGTGCAGATGGGGGTAAGGCGAACGTCCCGAATTGCCGCACTGTGCCAGCGCCTGGCCTTTGACCACTACATCGCCGACCGATACCTTGATGCTTCCGTTTTTCAGATGCGAAAGTTTCGTATATAGCTGATCTGCATGTTTAAGGATGATGGTATTTCCCCAGTTGTGTTCCAGGTCAACGTTTCCGATAATATTTTCTTCCACCCCGTCGACCACCTCTTCGACGTGTCCGTCGGCCGGGGCAACTACGGGTTTGCTGAAGGCAAAATAGTCGTCGGGATAATGGCCTTCGCCGGTATAGGTCAAACCTTCTTCGTCGGTTACTTCAAAATCCCAGGCATGTTTCCAGTCGCCCTGATGGGTGAAATCGCCCAGATGACCCTGGGTGACCTTCCAGGTTCCCCAGAAGGGAAGGGTAATCGGGTAATATCGTGACCGGCCGAAACGTGCCTTGTAATTTAGGTGTGCATAAAGGTTCCGCTCGGGCGAATATTGCTGGTATGCGACCAGCTCGGGTTTTGTGAAATAGCGATCGCGGAACTTCAGTGAATATAGGAACAGCAGAACAACCATGTTGAAGGGAAGGGAAAAGACTGAAAGCTGCATCAGGTTGAACACGGCCTGGGTGCTGGTGAGGATGATCGAAATAACCGGAGTAAGCAGGATGACCCACAGGAACGACCACCGGGAAGGGACAATGAAAAAACCCCCGATGGCAATGGCGGTCAGGATGTAATTAAATCCGATGAACGAATAGCCCAGATCCTGTAAGTTGGCCCCGACGATCTGGTAATAGAAATAGGCGGAGAAAAATCCCAGCAGCGATAAAACAAATGAAATACGTGAATATATGATTAGTCCGGCCGCGATCAGGATCCCGGCGAAGAGGTGGTACTGAAAGAAGATCGCACCCAGGGAGGTGAAGTAGAGTTTGAGCGGAACAGGTAATCCCAGGTTTTTGAACCAGTTATAGGATTCTACCATCGGGTGGCCACCGAGGGAGAACATTTCGTTGGTCATGAAGATTCCCCGCTCGCTGATCTGAAGGGTTGTGAATTGCCTTGCAGCAAGCGTCACCAGCCATATTCCGAATAAAAAAGAGATGCTCATGAAGGGAAGGCCGTACTTTCCGATGACCCCTTCAAACCAGAGGGTCAGAAAAAGGGTCAGCAGGGATGCAAAGATCAGAACGATATAAAAGGCCGGTCCCGGCTGATAATGCAGCCCCAGCCCCAGTCCGACCAGCAGGCTGTTGAAACCGTAATATCCCTTTTTTATGTGGCTTTGGTTTAACCCCATGAGGTATGCCATGAAATTGGCCGTGACGGTCGCCGTCAGTCCGCTGAATCCCGCCCAGAAATCGAAAAACGACACGACGAAAAGGATACCCGCGAATATCCGGTTATTCGAAAAGAAGATCTGGGTGTAGCTGTTAAAAACACCTGTCGCAAACGACGGGAATGTTGTCGATAACTTATTTTGTCCCAAGGATGAAAAGTTAAAAGGTCATAAGATGCGGGGGAACCTGTTCCAGGTCATTGAGGTTGTTGATCGACTCCTTCTCCCGGATCAGGTGCGGTTTTTCGTCCATATCGATCAGCACGACATTGGGCCTGAACTTGATGAACTGCATCCATTGGGTCATGTTATAGGCGCCCACGTTGTGAATCACCACATGTTCCCCTTTGTTCAGCAGGGGAAGGGAGGTGCTCTCCCGCACCACATCGATGTTCATGCACAGCGGACCGTAAACGCAGGTATCTTCGGTGTACTGGGTGAACGACTGGGCCGGCGTGATCTTGTGATCATACCAGAATGAGGTGAACAGGATGTTGATGCCAACGTCGATGATGGTGTTGCGCCGGCCGGTACTCGATCTTTTATTGGAGATCACCGTTCCCAGCAAAAATCCGGCATCATCGATCAGCGCCCTGCCCGTTTCGAGGATCAGCAGCGGCAGTTTGTCCTTCTGAAAATTACTGTTGATAAGGGCTGTGGTTATAGCTTCGGCAAAGTCGTTGAAGGACGGATTGGTATCGGATCCGGGCAGGTACGATCCCTTGAGGGTGTTCTTTGAAGCAAATCCGCCCCCCATGTCGATGTACCGGATTTCGTGTTTGAATTTCTGTTCAAGCGCAAGCGCAAGCTCAGCCAGCTTGGTCGCCGCCACGGCATAAGCGTTAGGCGAAAGCATAAAGGTGCCGATGTGGCAGTGAAGTCCGACCAGATCCATCTTCCCTGTATGCATGATCTTGTTGATGGCATCCCAGGCCTGTCCGTTTTCATAGTTGAACCCGAAACGGTCCCACATCGGGTATACCCCGGTATCCATGTTTACCCGGATGGCCACCCGGGGTCGTTTCTTCAAGGTATCGCAAAGCTCGGTGATAGTGTACAACTCATCCAGGTGGTCAATGTGAATCAAAGAATCATTCAGGATGGCTTTTGTAAGATCCTCCTCGCTCTTGTCGGGCCCGTTGAAGATGATCTTACGTCCGTCGATCCCCAGACCGATTGCCTTGTCGTACTCAAATCCCGAAACCACCTCAGCCCACGATCCCTCCTGGTGAAAGATGCGGCAAACGGCATTCAGGTAGTTGGTCTTGTACGACCAGGCAAACTGGACCTTTGGGTACCGGTTCTCAAAAGCTCTTTTCGCTTTTTTCATGGAGGCACGGATCATGCGCTCCGACAGTACAAATAAGGGAGAACCATATTCCCTGATCAGTCGCGACACCGCGACACCGTCGATGTTCGTGACGGGTTCATAATCCATCCGCGACCCGAATTTATTGGGCATGCCGGTCTCCAGCTTTTTGATTACCGGCCGTTCATAACGAAGTTTGCTCATACTGATTTATTGATTGACTGATTAATAGAATTGAGTGAATGAGTGAATGAGTGATTGACAATGGACAATTGACAATTGACAATGGACAATGGAAAACTGAAAATGGAACATATAAAACTCCATTCTCTATTCGCTAATCGCTGATCACTAATTTGCATTTTGAATTATTATTTTTCCCTAATTCCCAACACCCAACGCCCATTGCCTGATCTTGCATTTCTACACTTCTAAAGTTCTCCATAAACGCTGATCTGTTCAAACTCTTCGCGGTTGACGATCATGTCCCACGCATAGCGGATGAACATCTTTCCGACCTCATACGATTCAAACGGTTTGACCTTGATGCCAAGCGCCAGATTCACGATCGCTTCGGGAATGTTCTGTCCGACCCCAACGGCCAGGTAGATCCAGGCGGGCAATCGCGGATTGATTTCGAGCAGATACAGTTCTCCCTCTTTATCTTTCATAAGCTCCAGCTCAAATCCGCCACGCCACTTTGTTTCGTGGAGAAAACGACGCGTCATCTCGAGCATTTTCTCATCGGAGATGGTAATCCCTCCCCATGCCTTTCCCTTGTCGGTGATGTATTGCTTTCGCATCGGAACGGCAGCAATCGTGTTTCCTTTTCCGTCGCCCAATCCCGTCACATTAAACTCGGTACCATGGATAAATTCCTGAATGATGATCGGAACCCCCCACTTGGCGCTGATTTTATTGAAGCAACTTTTCACCTGATCGATGTTATAGGCAACCGAAGCATCATAAAACTTTCCTTTGACGAGCAGCGGAAATGAAAATTCCGATTGCAGGCTGTACACCTTATTCAGATCGTAAATAACCTTGCTTTTAGGCACCTTTATCTGGTACTTTTCCCCGAAATCGTTCAGATTCATTTTGTGCCGCTCCTCAAATTGGTGCAGGGTTGGCAGGAACATATGGATTCCCGTGTTCCTGAGTTTTGCTTCCAGCTTGATGAAGGTATAAAGCTCGGCATCGAAATTCGGAATGATCACATCGAGCTGTTCCTTCTCATGGATATATTCGAGACGTGACTGGATGGCCTCGATCCCCGTCGAGGGATAGGGAATGGCATAGGTCCGGTCGACCAGATCGTGCATGTAAATGCCGGGTTCGAGCGACTCGTATGATAAGCCGATGATCTTCGCGTCGAACGATGTGGCTTCGCGCAAAGCCCGGATCACCGAAACTCCGGGTCCCGGACTGTCGATGGCGTTCAGACCGGTAACGGCGATGTTAACCGTTCGCTTCTTCATGGGTCTCGATGAGGTTGTGATGGTACAGAATTCCGACAAAATCGTGGAAATCCTTTTCAAATGCGGACTGATCCGTGTTATATTTTTCGAGAATCACCGCCCCGATCTGCTCCATGGTCTTTTCGTCACGCAGCAGGTTGATGATCTCAACCCCGATGGGATTGACCGAGTACGATTCTCCCGTAACAGGATTGAATAACAATCCCGATTCGCTTACCGCAACATTTTTCCGCAGCTTCATATTTTAAAATATTAATATATACACATTTTGTCGGGTTTACCCTGAACTCCTGATGGGTTGCCGGAGTGTTCCGTTACGGCTCCGGCCGGAGCCCTGAATCGGGGTATTAAGACGTTGCAATATTACACCAATCCCGGGGGTGGGGTGTTACGAAATTTTGCAAACGTTGTACAAGATTTTATAACGGATCAGAAGAGTTTTGTAAACAATGAAAAGTAGTTCCTCTCGATATAATTGTCTCTGACAAAAAAATGCCTGGAATTTTAATGAGATGCAGAATATACCGGATTTTATCGGGTTTACAATTGTAAAATCATTTGGAAATATTGATAATGTGATTTTTAGATTTTCAATTGATAACAATTCAACCGGCCGAATTTTAAAACCGTGAAGGTAAAGTTTGCTTCAGTTTACATCAGGAAGGTTTGGATCCTTTATCAAGGCCCTTACGTTCAAATTTCCCGGCCGATTTGTATTCGGTGACAGAAATACCGGTGACCGTTTTAAACTGGGTTGAAAGATACTGAACGCTGCTGTATCCCATCATGAATGCAATTTCGCTCAGCGACAGCTCCCCGTATTCAATCAGTTCCCTGACTTTTTCGATTTTATGAAAGATGGTGAACTTTTCGAGGGTTGTCGGTTCATGTTTTGAAAACAATGTGGAAAGATAGGGATATGACATACCAAACCGTTCGACGAGGTAATCGGAATTTCGCACCATGGCATTGTAGGTGGTGTTGTGGACCAGTTCGATTACTGCTTGTTTGATTTGTTCCACCAGAGCTTTTTCCTTATCCCGGATGATCTCGAAACCATAGCTTTCAAGAAGTTTTTCCACGAAATTCCAGGTCACCCGCTCCGGATCGATCGAGAGGTCGAGGATCCCCAGTTTCAGCTCATGGATTTCGATGCCGTCGATCGAAAGCTCCTTACGCAGCAAGTGAATGCAGCAGCTGCAGGTCATGTTTTTTACCTGAATGATCTGGCGTTGGTTTGGTTTGACTGTTTTCTTTTTCAAGGTTCAGACCAGTTCGAATCGGGATGAATCCTGGCGGATAAAGATAAACAATAAAATGGTAAAGGCCCACAACGAAGAACCACCATAACTGATAAAAGGCAGCGGGATTCCGATAACGGGAACCAGTCCGAGAGTCATCCCGATATTGATGGCGAAGTGGAACAGTATGATCGATGCAACCCCGTATCCATAAAACCGGCTGAAGCGCGATCGTTGCCGTTCAGCCCGTTGAATCAGCCGTACGATCATTCCGGTAAAGAGGATTACCAGAAGGGCGGAGCCTACGAAACCCCATTCTTCGCCAATGGTGCAGAAAATAAAATCAGTGCTTTGTTCAGGAACAAAATTGTATTTGGTCTGGGTACCTTGAAGAAATCCTTTACCAAAGAGCTTTCCCGATCCGATGGCGATGAGCGATTGGTTCACATTGTAACCGGCGCCTTTCAGGTCGGTCTGTTTTCCGATCAGCACCTCGATCCGGTTCCGCTGATGGGATTTCAGAATGTGATGAACGCTGTAATCGACTGAAAACACGAAGCCTGAAAGTCCCAGAAACAGGGCCAGGATGAGCAGGGAAGTTCGGATCTTTCGTTTGCTGAAAAAGTAAAATCCGCCGGCAATCAGCGCCAGGATCGCAACCAGGATCAGCTTGTTGATCAGCAGGGCAAGAATGGCAAGTACGGGCAGTCCGATGAAGGCAAGGGGAACGAATCCGGTAAGTCCGGCGCGGTACAGCACGATCACCAGGGCAAGGAATACGATGGCCGATCCGGTGTCGTGTTGCAGCATGACGATGAGCGCCGGAATCAGGATAATGGTTGCGGCGCCGATCACATTTTTATATTTTCTCAGGTCGATATCCTGGAGCGACAGGTATTTTGCCAGGGCAAGGGCTGTGGCCATTTTCGCGAATTCGGCCGGCTGTACTCCAAACCCGCCGATGGCAAACCATCCTTTGGAACCGGCGATCTCCCTTCCCGAAAAAATGACAACCACCAGCATGAACAGAAAAAACCCATAGATGAACCAGGTAAACTGGGAAAAGAATTTAGGGTCGATGATCAGGATTCCCATCGCCAGCAGCAGGGCTGCGATGATGAATACCATCTGTTTACCGTATTTCTGTGTAAGATCGAAGATCTGGTAGTGATTTTCATCGTAAACGGCGGCATAGATGCTCAACCATCCAATGAGCAACATGCTGAGATATAATACCACCAGCACCCAATCAATCCTGTGAAAGATCCCTTTGTTTTCTCTGGTCATCATCGTATTTCCCGTTAATCAGATTGCCACCGATCATCCGTTCTTCAACATCCTTCCTCTTCACCGTCCGTTTCAGGTATTTTTCGATCATCAAACTGGCGATCGGGGCTGCCCAGGTGGCGCCAAACCCCGCGTTTTCACAAACCACAGAGATCGCAATCTTCGGGTTGTTGCGGGGAGCAAATGCAATGAAGATCGAATGGTTCTTCCCGTGCGGATTCTGCGCAGTTCCGGTCTTTCCGCATATCTCCACACTGTCGAGTTTCGCCCCGGTGGCGGTTCCGGCAGTCACTACATTGGCCATCCCCTCCACGACCACCTCAAAATAGCGGGGGTCGACGGCTACCTGGTGGCGGGTGGTGAATTCCCCGATCAGACTGTCCTTCTTTCCGATGGCACGGATGAGGTGCGGGGTGCGAAACCAACCGCGGTTGGCGATGGTGGCCGAAAAATTTGCAAGCTGTAGCGGTGTGATACCCAGCTCCCCCTGTCCGATAGCCAGCGAGATGATGGTCATCGAACGCCACCGGTTAACACCGTGGTATTTGTCGTAATAAGCTGGCGAAGGGATATTCCCGTTGAGTTCGCCCGGCATGTCGATACCGAGCTTTTTCCCGAAACCAAAGCTCATAACCTCTTTCCTCCAGTTTTCATAAGCTTTTCGCGTGCCCGGGTAAGCATGGTTGTCAATGATCGATTTGAATACCCGGCAAAAATAGGCGTTGCACGAGGTCTGAATGGCGCCAATCAGATCGAGGGGCGAAGGATGGGGGTGACATGCCACCTTTTTCCCGTTACCGATCGCGAAACCAAGTTGACAACCATATCTTGTTTCGGGGGTGAGCACCCCTTCCTGTTGCCCTACCAGCGCATCCACCAGCTTGAAGGTCGATCCCGGCGGGTACATGGCCATCAGCGCGCGGTTGAAAAGGGGAACATAAACCGAGTCGGCCAGCAGTGCAGCATAATTTTTCTTCCGGATGTTGCCAGAGAGCAGGTTGGGGTCGTACGACGGACTCGTGACCAGGCAGAGGATTTCGCCGGTGGATGGTTCGATGGCTACGATGCTTCCCTTTTTGTTGGTCATAAGCAATTCGCCGTACTGCTGAAGCTGCACATCCATGGTAGCATAGAGGTCAATGCCTGCAACGGCGGTGGTGTCGTACTTTCCGTCGCGGAAACTGCCCTTATCGCGGTTCAATACATCGAAAACCCGGATCTTCATTCCTTTCTGCCCCCTGAGTACCTCCTCGTAGGATTTTTCGATACCGCTGATCCCGATGTAGTCGCCTGGTCGGTAATACGGGTTCCGGGCGATGACCTCGGGACTGGCTTCGCCGATATAACCAAAAGCATGGGCTGCCACGGGAAAGGAGTATTTACGGAGGGTGCGCGGTTGTACATAAAATCCCGGGAACAAAAACAGTTTCTCCTCGAGGAATCCGAAATTCTCCCGCGTGATTTGTGCCTCGAAGATCGACGGGCGGTAGGGTGAAAATGCCCGTGCTTTCTGCAACCGTGACCTGAACTCTTCCGCATCGATCCCCAGCAACGAACAAAGTGCGGCAGTATCAGGCTTTTTGACCTGTTTTGGGATCACCATCAGATCGTAGGCGGCTTCATTATAGACCATCAATTCACCGTACCGGTCGAAGACAAGTCCGCGCGCCGGGTACTGGGTCATGTAACGCAACACGTTGTTGTTGGCCGAGAGGATGTACTTGTCGACCATGATCTGGACATAAAAGAACCTGGCCAGGAAAATCGATGCAATGAGCAGGATGAACCCGAGAATGAGGTATTTACGGAAGGCCAGTACTCGTTCCATCGGCGCTGTTACCTCCTGAGAATGATGGGTGGCGTGGAATCAACGTTGCTTTTATGCAAAGCGCGGTCATAAATGAAGAATTTCAGCTTGATGGTATCATACACGGGATAAGGATTCATCTGAAGGGTGTCGACAATGATCCCCTTGATGGCTTTATTGGGATCGTCGGGTGTCAGGTAAGGAATCCGGGCATGGTAGGGCGGACTGAGCGGAACCAGTACATAAACCCCGTTCTGCTTTTCATAGTAATCAATGACATAGTTGTAGTAATAATCTCCGCCTTTCTGGTAGGGTGAAAGGGTATCGGCCGGATGAAGACCGAGATCACCGTCGCCATCCACGAACGAAATAGTCAGATATCCTTTCCGGGGAATATTATTGGTATCGAATGCGAGTGTGAAACTTTGAAAAGCGATTTCCGGAATTTCAGGATACTGCTCATTTTTCAGACAGGATGGAAGCAGGATCGCGCAGGCGGCCGCGATGATCGCGACAGGGAAGGATAGCTTTATTGCCTTGTCAAACTTCTTCATGACGGTTGTTCTGAATTTCCGTACCTTTGCAGCGGCAAAAATACATAATTTTCAGGTTGAAAACCCTATTGAATGACGCAGGATTTCAGGGAACAGGTTTTTGGTATTTCTTCTTTACAGGAGTTCACGGCGCTTGCCATGGAGATCTTCCGGTACCAATACGAGCAAAATACCGTATACCACCGTTATGTGGTTGCACGGGGAATAAGTCCCGAAACGGTGATGTTCCCGGAACAGATTCCATTTCTGCCCATCGAACTGTATAAGTCGCACGACATTATTTGCGGGAATATACCGCCACAGGCAGTTTTTCGAAGCAGCGGAACGACCGGGTCGGTGCGCAGCCGTCATCCGGTTACCGACCTTTCCATCTACCGTCAATCGCTGGTAAAAGGATTTGAACGGATTTACGGATCGCCTGCCAATTACCAGTTTTTGGCATTAATGCCCAATCCGGAGCAGGCCCCCGATTCCTCGCTGGTTTATATGATCCAGCACCTTATGGATTTGAGCAGCAGTCCGGAAAACGGTTTTTTCCTGGCCAGTCCCACCGGTCTGTATGCCCGGTTGCGACAGCGTCGTGCCAAGGGGATGCACGTTATGCTGATCGGGTTATCTTATGCGCTGACCGATTTCGCATCACAGTTTCCGGGGAACTATGCGCCACTAACGGTAGTTGAGACCGGCGGCATGAAGGGCCGTAAAAATGAGATTACCCGTATGGAGCTGCATTCGCTGCTTCGACCGGCGTTTGGCGTGGAATCGATCCATTCGGAGTACGGAATGACGGAAATGCTGTCGCAGGCATGGTCAACAGGAACAGGTTCCTTTGAAACCCCGCCCTGGATGAAGGTGATGATCAGAGAATCGAAAGATCCGCTGAGTTACGCGAAAACCGGTGAAAAAGGCGGAATCAACATCATCGACCTGGCCAACTTCAATTCCTGCAGCTTTATTGCTACCCAGGACCTGGGGCGCATGCTTGCCGATGGACGCTTCGAGGTACTCGGGCGCTTCGACGAAGCTGAGGTACGGGGATGTAGTTTGATGGGATAAGAACCAACAAATTGATTTACGATTGACATGATTTACGATTTACGAATTAAGGATTGACTGATTGATTGAATGAGTGAATGACAATGGACAATTGATAATTGACAATGGAAACCTCCATTGGCTATTCGCTAATCGCTAATATCTAATCCCTCTTTTAAATTTTGAATTATTTTTTTCCCTGATTCCTAATACCTGATTTAAATTCCCTGTTTTGATAGGACAAACAAACATACTGGTCATTTATACCGGAGGAACCATCGGGATGGTTCAGGATCCGAAGACTTTGTCGTTGAGGCCATTGACTTTTGATATCCTGTATAAGTATCTTCCGGTGCTTGAAAATTTCAACTGCAGGATCGATTTTTACACTTTTGAGCCCCTGCTCGATTCATCCAACATGCATCCTTCCTTCTGGATCCATCTTGCTTCGGTAATTGAGGAAAAGTATGAGGATTACGACGGGTTTGTGGTGTTGCATGGCTCCGACACGATGGCGTATACTGCCTCGGCGCTCAGTTTTATGCTCGAGAATCTGAACAAACCGGTTATCTTCACCGGTTCGCAGTTGCCCATCGGGATGGTGCGGACCGACGGCCGTGAGAATTTTATTAATTCCATTGAAATTGCCGCGGCAAAGGAGATCGACACCCCGGTGGTTCCGGAGGTTGCTATCTGTTTCGAGAACAAGCTTTACCGGGGCAACCGGACCAGCAAGTTCAATGCGGAGCACTTTGGGGCTTTCGTTTCGGGAAATTATCCCCTGTTGGCCGAAGTTGGTGTTCACATCCGGTACCATCTCGGCAATATCCTGAAACCCAATTTCAAGAAATTGCGTGCGCACAAGGAACTCGACGAAAACATTACCATTTTAAAGCTTTTCCCGGGGATCACACCTGCATCGGTGGAAGCAATCCTGAATGCCCGCGATCTGAAGGCGGTGATCCTCGAAACTTTTGGCGCGGGCAATGCTCCAACGGCATCGTGGTTTTTGGATCAACTTTCCGCTGCCATCGGCCGCGGGATCATCATCTTCAATGTCACGCAATGCAAGGGAGGGGCCGTCGATATGGGAAAATACGAAACCGGCGCTGCCCTCAGCCGGATCGGTGTGGTAGGAGGGTACGACATTACCACCGAATCGGCCGTCACCAAGCTGATGTACCTCCTGGGTTGCGGGTATTCGCAGGAGGGTGTTAAACAGCTGCTGCAATCCTCCCTGCGTGGTGAAATGACTGTTTGATTTTTATTTAATAAGTTCTATCTTTGCACCCCGAAATGCTGAACAGCATTTGATTGTAATCTTTCGCTACCCCGCTGTTTCACTATTTCGTTTTTTATCCGGAGAGGTGTCCGAGTGGTCGAAGGAGCACGCCTGGAAAGTGTGTGTACGCCAAAAGTGTACCCTGGGTTCGAATCCCAGTCTCTCCGCTTAGATTGAATGCAGTTTAACGAAAACCACTGTAAACATTGATGTTTCAGTGGTTTTTCGTTTTTATCAAAAGTAAAATAAAGCATTCAAAGGTAAACTTTCAGTGGCTTATTCGGTGGACTGAATTATTTTCCCTCCAAGTCCACCGATATAGCATATTCTGCACTGATTTACACTACTTTACATTTCATTCTTTTGCTCTTGGTATCTAATTTTGTTAACCTAAATTTTAACCCAATGACAAGAGCAACTTACACAGTCCTTTTTTACATAAAACGGACTAAAGAATTGAAGGATGGCAGTGTGCCAATTTTTGCAAGAATCACCGTAAATGGCCAAAGGGCCGAATTTGGCTTGCAACAAAGTATCAAACCCGATGAATGGGATTTAGAAAGAGGTTGTGCCCAGGGTTTTTCTAAAAATGCCAAAGAAATTAATTCGTACCTGTCCCTGGTCAAGGCGAACCTGCTTTTACAAAAACGGGAAATGGACGAGAAAGGAAAGCACATCTCAGCTCATGGTCTGAAAAACAGCTACCTGGGTATTGAGACCGACACCCGGTCTATTCTGACCGTCTTCCGCGAACACAACGAAAAATGTAAACTGCTGATCAATATCGATTTTGCACCAGGTACGGTTGAAAGGTACATCACATGCTGCAAACACGTTGAAAACTTTATAAAGCAGAAATACAGGCGAGATGATATGTGTTTGCAGGAAATAACCCCAATGTTTGTCAACGACTTCGAATTTTATCTGAAGACAAGTTGCAAGTGTTGCCATAATACGGCGACTAAATACCTGAAGAATTTCAAGAAAATCATCCGTATAGCGCTGGCTAATGATTGGATGAAATCAGATCCTTTCTCTAACATCAAATTCCACTTAGACGATGTCGATATGGATTTCCTGAATGAACAAGAGTTGAATACCTTGATGGAAAAAGAATTCAAAATTGAACGGCTCCAGGTGGTAAAGGATATCTACCTCTTTTGTTGTTTTACCGGATTGGCCTTTATTGATGTCAAAAATCTTACTTATGCTGACATAGAATTCAGGGATAACAGACAATGGATAAAAAAAAGAAGGCAGAAAACAAAGAACTGGTGCCATGTGCCCATATTACCACCTGCCATTCGGTTGATGGACAAATATAAGGATCATCCGGTATGCCAGAAACGCGGTTGTGTCTTACCAGTTCCAAGTAATCAAAGAATGAATGCATACTTGAAAGAGATCGCCGACATATCAGGCATCGAGAAAAATCTAAGTACGCACACCGCAAGACATACTTTTGCAACAACGGTAACCCTTGCAAACCAAATCTCGATTGAAGTAGTATCTAAAATGCTGGGTCACTCCAGTATCAATATGACAAAAAAATACGCCAGGGTTGTCGATGACCTAATAAACCGTGACATGCAAAAGGTTTACATCAAATACGATGCGGTATTGGCAAACTAACCAGTTCGTTTTGTTATGTCAAGAACGTGTTGATAAACTCCAAAAAAAAAACCCTAAAACTCTATCACCTTTTGCCCCTAAATCCGATTAAGCAGTATACCGTCTCCAATCTTATGATTTTTGTTTAAGGTTGGAAATGTTTACTCAGGGTTATCATGGACATAGGAATATGTGTCGTTGAACTCCCTGCTTTTATTTCATGATTATCAAAATCATAGCTATGCAATTTCAACACAGATATTCATCTCCTTATCTTCAATCCTATGTCTCCTCAGCCACCACAATCGTTGCGACCAATGTCGCTGCATTTTTTCGAGGAAATGTTCGAACCTTTCATCGATCAAAGCCGGAACATCACCATCCAGTATCAAATACAGAAAGAAAAACCCGACGATCCCGCCAATTTTACAATTGTGGTCAGGTCAGTGAATAATTCAGAAACCCCTGAAGATTTCTATAGGCAACTCACGCTGTTGACCGATGCATCAATTCAACAAGTCGATGAATTCCTTCAGGAACAACATCCAGCCTACATCGATGCACTGGCAGATTATGTCGTTGGAAAAATTGACTCTCTTTCTTCGATCATCGAGTATCAATCAATTCTGCTGCATGATGACAAAATGGGAGGTCTCTTTCACTGCCAGTTAAAATCATTTGTAGGCGCGCGCCTGGTTGGACCAGATATCTGGGATTCCAAGTTGTTGGGTCCGGCAGTTCATTATAATACACAAAAGTTCACCGAAGTCTGGCTCCGGGTAATTCACCACACAAAGGAACAGGTTAACCTGATCCGTCATATGCATAAAAGCGCTTGTTTGGCCAAAACACAAGAATCTGTTCAATGTAAACTGGATAATGAAGATTTTAAGATAAAGTTTAAAATCTCAGTCGATCAGGAAGCATATTTTTTCTATTTGCTTGTCAAATCTGATATAATCGATGTTCCCGACCGCAAAAGTCCTCAACTCATAAAATGGATAACCAACAACTTACGGTCGAAAAATCGAAAATCGAATAGCTTGATTTCAGTAAGGAACAAATATTTCTACCATCAACTTTCCACCCTCGATTACTGGTATCAAAAATTATTGGATGCACTGGAATTTATCAACGAAGAACGCGAACGCATCCTGAAATACATCCCCCAATAATTCCCCTCTTTCCTTCATTACCTTTCATTCCGGCATGGGAAATGGGTCACGCGTCACGAAATGTGTCATTGGTCACTCGTCATTTGTCATTCCCTCCGGGGGGTTACTAAAGGGTTACTATTTTCTAAACCTCATTCACCCGGGGGTTACTAAACTTTAGTAACTACCCAAACGATTTTTACGAATATAATTTTGCTTCCATAAACTTTAAACTTCTTTAAAATGGAAACAATCGAAAACATGGAGGAATTCTACAGAAGGTTAGCGGAAAAGATGGACAACATCAACAAGAAGCTTGATGGCCGCATTAACACAAAACAGCTCTCGGAGATTTGGCTCGATATCCAGGAAGTCTGTCAATTATTAAAAATCTCAAAGCGTACACTTCAATCCTATCGCGATAACGGTGTCCTGCCGTTTAGCCAGATCGCCGGAAAAATCTATTTCCGGGCAAATGATATTGAAGAACACCTTCACCGGCATTACAACAAACCTTCCCACAAGAGATAAAACAGCCATGAAAGTTTCAATTTTCAGGAACTTCAACCAGGTTGTTGAAAATCTTGACATATCAGTGATTCTGGAACAAATCCGTTCCGGAAAATATAAATCCCGGGTCCTTGCTTTAAGAGAGTTATTGCGACAGGGGAAAACCGAAGAATACAACGATGCCAAAAGATCGCTTCCGGCCTTTACACCTTCCGGACTATTTGAAGGTGGCCGCAAACTGGAATACCTGAAAGAATATTCCGGTCTCATTATCCTCGATATCGATAAACTTACGCAAGACCAACTTATTGCAACACGCAGCAGCGTTGAGGAAATCCCGAACACTCATGCTTGCTTTATCAGTCCCAGCGGCAAGGGACTGAAAATCCTCGTGAAGGTCTTTTCCCGCCCGGTTTATCATAAGGTTGTATTCAGCCAAGTCAAATCCTTTTACGAGGAACAACTCAGGAACAAAGATCAAGACTCCACAGTTCAAATAGACCCCTCTGGTAAAGACATTACCCGGTTATGCTTTGTATCATGGGATGAAATGCTTTACCTCAACCCTTCCGCTGCAATTTTCAAACCCTATATAAATATGGTAGAGGACGACCTCGAAAAATTGGTATCACAAATTGAATCCCGGCAGATAGATTTAACCTCCAAATATGAGGACTGGGTCAAAATCGGTTTCGCGCTTACCGATGCCTTGGGTGAGGAAGGTCGATCAGCTTTTCATCGCATAAGTCAGTTTTACCCGGGATACAATATTAATATATGTGACGAGCAGTATGATAAATGTCTGAAGTCAAAGAGAAGTGGTATCACAATTGCAACCCTTTATTATTTTGCCCGCGACAGTGGTATCGAAATCTCCAAATTTAAAACAGCGCCAGAAACAATAATTAAGTCTGCCTCCAATGGTCCTGCACTTAACCTTGGTTCTGGCACTATTGATCCGGCGTTTACCACCAAAGCCAATGCAGATCCCGACGAGAACCCCAATAATTCAAACGATTTAATGATAGCCATCCTTGATCCGATCCCTGGTGAAATCACCAATGAGTCTCAATTAAAAAAGAAGAAACGCAAAAACCAGATCGATACCATCGAAGCCTACCTCTCTAACCATTACCAACTTCGTTACAACATAGTCACCTCCAAACTCGAAATCAGAAAATTCGCAAATTCAACTTCCTTCGTCCCCCTCACCGACTATCAGGAAAACTCCCTCCTCCGCGAAATATTGAAAAGCAACCTCAAATGCTCTGCTACACTCTTGCGCAGTATCTTGTATTCCGATTTCAGTAACTTCTACGATCCGTTTCAGGACTATTTCCTTCACCTACCATTGTGGGTCGTACAAACAGATTACATCCAACAGCTGGCCGAAACGGTTACGACAACATCTCAGGATTTGTGGTGTAAGTGTTTTAAAAAATGGCTTGTAGCATCAGTAGCAGCGGTGTTGGACCATAAAACAGTAAACCACACAGCAATCATACTTTCCGGTCCCCAGGGTGTCGGGAAAACTACTTGGATGCTCAATCTATGCCCGCCGGAATTGAGTGATTACATTTTCTCCGGTACCATCAATCCCAATAACAAGGATACCCTAATTCACCTGGCCGAATGCATGTTCATCAACATGGATGAACTCGAAAACATGAATCGGTCCGAAATCGGGGCCTTTAAGGAAATAATAACAAAGTCCGCCATTCGAATGCGCCGGGCATATGGTCATCATATCGAAGCTTTCACCCGTCGGGCCTCTTTCATGGGGTCCGTCAATTCCAGCCAATTTCTCACCGATTCAACTGGCTCCCGCCGGTTCCTTTGTTTCGAAATAATCTCAATCAACTATCAACATGCCATTGATTTGCGAATGGTTTATGCCCAGGCCTATGACCTCTTTCAGCAGGGGTTTAAGTTCTATTTTGATAAAAGTGAAATTGAGGATATATCTCTATCCAACGAACAGTTCCAAATAAACACAGTTGAGGAAGAGCTACTCCTCACCTATTTCCAGAAAGTCCCTTTACTTGAAGCCACTCATTTTCTGTCTGCATCGCAGATCCTCAACCGGATTACCGAACGAACCCACGTCAACATCGCCACCTCTCCCGGTGCCGTAATCCGCATTGGCAAAGCCCTCAAAAAGTTCGGTTTCGAAAAACGCAAAACGGACGGCATTTATATTTGGGCCATCCAGGAGCGTTCCTCATTGCCATCCATTTCCTGATTCCCCTCAGGTTCAATTTTAAAGTGCGGTTGTTCGGCGGTTCGATTATTCGACTGTTCAATCCTTTAGATCAACATTAAACATTCTGGCCTCAATATTCAATATACCTTTTTTTACTGAAACTCCCTCCCTAATGTACTATCCGTAAAATCGATAGTCTCCGTACTTCTGGGTGGATAAACTGATAAAACATTTTTTTAATCACTAATTCCATATTCGTGAGTGTTTTGCAGTTTTTATTGTATATTTAAACTTTCAAATGCTTTCCAACCATGAATTTAACTGTTTATAAGGCCCCGATTTTAGAAGGCAAAGAGCTGGTTCAAAACCTTTTAATTAATGAATTTCATTTTGATTCATACATTGCAACTTATATTGCAGATAATGCCGTAAAACCACATTTTGAGAAATTTATTGATTCGTGTTATATATTGGCCGAATCCATTTATGTTGATAGGGTGTTTCGTGATAGCTACTACCATTATTATTCATCTAAACTAAGTAGGTACCACCGGGATTGCATTAGACTTACTTTTTTTACCGAAAATGTTGATATAGCGAAATTCCATTCACCTGGCTACCGAGAAGAATTGTCGGTAAGATACGGTGGCTTTATAATCCTACGACCAACTATTCCAAATGTTATTGGGAGAAGTGTTATATCCCCTAAAATTTTGAAGAATAATAATTTTCAAGCCTGTTTTACAAATATTCAAACGACATGCCACGGTATTAAGTTTTCTGTGGAAGGATTTCCACACTCTTCTCAGGATGCTGAAACCATTTCATGTGCTGAAACTACACTTTGGGCAATAATGGAATATTTTAGCAACAAATATCCTGATTATTGTCCTGTTCTTCCTTCAAAAATAATATCGACACTGAATAAAGTTACAACTGAAAGACAATTACCATCCCGTGGTTTAAATATTCAACAATTATCTTTTGCTTTACGGGAGTTCGGATTTGGAACAAGGATTTACTCAAAGGAGGAATATGACGTAGATTTTGAAAGGCTGATAAGTACATACATTGAAAGCGGTATTCCACTGATTATAGGTATCGATAATCGACCCGATGGCAATATTGGCCATGCAGTCCTGTGTATTGGTCATGAAAATATTACTCCTGAACAGATTGATCAACTTGCTGTTTATCCATTCACTAATACAAAACTTCAAAACACAATCGTTTCAAATAACATCAAGGTTTATGATTATGATTCAGCCAGTAGGAATTTTATATTTATAGATGATAATTTACCTGTTTACCAAAAGGCTATGTTATCTGAACCAACTTTACATTATGGTGGTGATTGGCAAAATTGCAGGATAAAACATTTTATTGCCCCTCTTTACCATAAAGTTTACCTTGACGCTTTTGAAGCTAAAAATTTCATTCTATCGTATCTAATACAAGGACCTGAACCATTGCCTGTTAACTCTGAATTGTTAATAAAAGTTTATCTGACATCAAGCAGATCCTTTAAAGATGGCTTATCTTTAGAACCAGACTTTCAACCTGAAACTAAAAATGTTCTCCTTGAACTTACGATGCCGAAGTTTATTTGGGTGGGTGAATTAAGTTCAAAGGAATTAATTAAACAGTCGATGGCTTCAGGGTTGGTCATTTTAGATGCGACTGAACCAAACATTTTTTATAGCAAACCCTTGATCTTTGCGGCATTCAATGGGATGATAATCAAATTAAATCAAAATGAAGGTAGATTTGAAAAAGAATTATTACCTTTGCCCCCCTTTAAATGCTTCGTCAAAAACCTCAGAAACCCATCGGTATGATTGAACGTTTTAGTAAAACAGAAGAACTACGCACACAATTAATGCGTGATGGTAAGGTGTCTTTCCTCGATACTCCTGTCCATAATGAAGCCATTGAAAAATTAAATGTTGAATTGGCTGAAGTTCGTCGAGATTATAAAGTGAAAGAAAAAAACTCTTACGCTAGCGCATCCAACGTTGTGTTGACAGATTAATTTTGCTTGTTTTTATTACTAAAATTATTTCTGGCACTTTATCGCTTCTATAGTTTTCGGTAACAATTTGGTTTCGAAAAACGCAAAACCGACGGCATTTATGTTTGGGCCATCCAAGAGAAATCCTCAATGCCTTCCCTTTCCTGATTCCCTTTTAGTTCAAAATTCACAATCCGATTGTTCGATTATTCGATTGTTCAATCTTTTCAATCAACATTAAATATCCTGTGTTCAATATTCAATTTTCTTTTTTTACTGAAAACACCCTCCCTACCTTCCCTAATCTCTCAAAACATCAATAAAATCAATCCTTACATCAGGGAGGGTTGTTGAAAAATACCTTCCCTGAACCCTCCCTACCCTCCCTTTCAAATCGTCAATCGACAATCGTTAATTGAGTACAACCCTCCCTGTTTTACACCCTCCCTGAACCAACCCTCCCTGATGTACTACCAGTAAAATCAATAGTTTCCACGTTTCAGGGAGGGTAGGGAGGGTAAAATGGCCAAAACAATAAAAAAATACTATTTCTGACTTCTTTTTATAACTTTGAACACAGAAGAAGATTTCGTCCATGAACCTGAACCTGCTACCTCCCCGTAAATCCCTCAACAAAGCCTATCTTAAGGTTAAACCATCCCGTAACGAAATTGAACTGTTCAAGAAAAATCTTAATGAACTGATTGATGGCTTGGATGAATCAGAATCGGAAGAGCACGTCAAAAATGACCTTAGCGGTTTTCTTAAGAATACTTTCTATCAAAAATTTTACATCAACACAAAAGGCCGTAACGACCTTGTTATCCATAATGGCCCCGATGCAAAAACCTTCGCCGGTGTGCTTATCGAAGCTAAAAAACCTTCGAATAAGCCCGAGATGGTCCGAAGGGATAATTTGAACGCAAAAGCATTTCATGAACTTATCCTTTATTACCTCCGTGAACGGATCATAAATCACAATCTGGAGATCAAGCATCTCGTAGCAACAAATATTTATGAATGGTATGTATTTGATGTCAATCTCTTTGAAAAGTCATTTGCTCAGAATAAAAACCTGGTAAAGCAGTTCATTGATTTTGAGGAAGGTAGGCTTGCTGGAAAGACCACTGATTTCTTTTACAATGAAATTGCAGAACCATTTATGGCAGCGTTTACCTCCGAAATTTACTTTTCCTGGTTCGATTTCAGGGATTATGACAAACCACTCCGGAATGATGATAAAGTCGATGATGCGAAATTAATTGCACTGTACAAAGTGCTTTCTCCTGAACATCTTCTGAAGCTTCCATTTTCGAATGACAGCAACACCCTCGATAAGTCCTTTTACACTGAACTCCTGCACATCATCGGATTGACCGAAACAAAATCGGGAAGCAAAAAACTTATTGAACGCAAAAAAGAGGGTAGCCGGGATCCCGGTTCGCTTATCGAAAATACTATCCTGCAGATTGAAAGCCGGGACAAGATTTCACGTTTACCCAAGCCGTCACAGTTTGGAGAGTCCCATGAACAACGCCTCTTCAATGTTTCACTTGAACTGGTAATTACCTGGCTTAATCGTATTTTGTTTCTAAAACTATTAGAAGCCCAGTTGATCCGATATCACAAGGGCGATCCCGATTATGGATTCCTTAACTGTGACCGGATCGATGGTTACGACGATCTGGATAACCTGTTTTTCCGTGTACTGGCCCGAAAGATCGATGAACGTGATCAGGAAATGGCAAAGTTATTCAGTAAAGTGCCCTATCTTAACTCGTCTTTATTTGAACCTACAGAACTGGAACAACTTACCATTTTTATAAGTAACCTTCAGGGCCACTCACAGCTTCCAATTATTCATTCCACGGTTTTAAAAGATAATACTGGTAAGAAACGAACCGGAAAACTCAGCGGTCTGCAATACCTGTTTGAATTTCTCGATTCCTATGATTTTGCCGGAGAGGGTTCAGAGGAAATCCAGGAAGACAATAAAACGCTGATCAATGCATCGGTTTTAGGACTGATCTTCGAGAAACTGAACGGATATAAAGATGGTTCCTTCTTTACCCCAGGATTCATCACAATGTATATGTGCCATGAGACCATCCGTCGGTCCGTAATCCAGAAATTCAATGCGGCCAAAGGCTGGTCTTGCAAAGACCTCAATGGTCTCTATAACATAATTGAGGACAAGAATGAATCTAATACCATTATTAACAGTTTAAAAATTTGCGATCCTGCGGTTGGTTCCGGCCATTTTCTCGTATCCGCGCTGAATGAGATCATCGCGATTAAATGTGAATTAAAAATATTGATGGACCGGCAAGGTAAGACACTGAGAGATTACCATGTAGAGGTTGTGAACGATGAACTGATAATAACCGATGAAGATGGAGGGTTGTTCGAATACAATCCGGCAAACAAGGAAAGCCAGCGTATTCAGGAAGCCCTTTTCCATGAAAAGCAGACCATCATTGAAAATTGCCTGTTCGGCGTTGACATCAATCCCAATTCAGTGAAGATTTGTCGGCTTAGATTGTGGATAGAATTGCTGAAAAGCGCCTATTACAAGCAAGAAAGCAATTTTTCCGAGCTTGAAACCCTTCCCAACATCGACATAAATATCAAATGCGGCAATTCACTTATATCCCGCTATTCTTTGGACGCAGACATCAAACAGGCATTGAAGAGGAGCAAGTGGAGTATCGACAGTTATCGCCTTGCCGTAATGTCCTATCGTAATGCAACGAACAAAGAGGAAAAACGGACCATGGAGCGGCTCATCGAATCGATAAAAACCGATTTTGAAACGGAGGTGGCCGCCAATGATAAGCGTCTGATTCAATTAAGAAAGTTGAACGGCGAGCTGTTTAATCTTACCCAGCAAACCAGCCTGTTTGATCAATCGAAAAAGGAGAAGGATGAATGGAATAAAAAAGTGATCGACCTGACCACCAAAATCCGGAAACTCGAAACGGAATTGGAAGAGATCAAAAACAACAGGATTTATGAAAACGCTTTTGAATGGCGGTTTGAATTCCCGGAAGTGCTAAATGATGAAGGTGATTTTGTGGGTTTTGATGTGGTGATTGGAAATCCACCTTGGGGTGCGATAATTGAAGGTAAATACCTTCAATATATCAAAAGTGAAAACGCTGATATCATTGTTCGAATGATTGATTCATTTATGTTCTTCATAAATAAATCTTTAGTGTTAAAAAGCATTGATGGTTATGTTTCAATGATCGTTCCGGACGTTTTGCTATATCAAATAGACAATACAAAATTGCGCGTCAAGCTTCTGAGTGGATTTCAACTTATCGAAGTTATTAATCTTGGTGATAATATTTTTCAAGATGTTGCAAGAGCGGCCGCAATTGTTATTGTTGGTTCAATTAAAGAAAAAACATCAATTGTTGGGTTATATCGAAAAAAGAAAGATGTTTCTATAAGCAATATTACATTTAAAACGGTTCCAACACATTTTTTTACCAAATTACCATTTCATGTGTTTGCAACTGAGAACATTGAACAATATGAAATATTAGCAAAGTTAGGGATTAGCACTTTAGGAAATCATATTGATGAAGATGGTATACAAAGAGGGGTAAGTCCGGATTTTAAAAATGCTTTTATTGTAAATGATCAAATTTGCAACGATTTTCATCTTGAACCTGAAAAAATTAAACCCACATTAACTGGCGGTGTTGATGTTAAAAAATACCAGATCATAAATCGTTCAAAAAAAATAATTTACACTTCAAACAAGGACAAACCGGAATTAATTCCTAATATTTTTGCTTATATAAAACGGTATGAAAAGGATATAACATGTAAAGAAGTCAAGGAAGGCAAGCATCCATTTTATTCACTTCATAGAGAAAGAGACGAAAAAATATTTATCAAACCAGAAAAAATCCTTGGAGTAATAACAGGGGACAAAATCATCGCCTCAATAGATACGTGTGGTACTTATCCAACCGATGGCCTTTTTCTAATGGCTGCTAACAATTTCTCAGCTAATCGTTTTTTGATAGGAGTTCTTAATTCAAAGTTCTTTACGATTCTCTATAGGCTATTTTCTTTTGAAGAAGGAAGGGCACTTGCTCAAATTAAACCCAGCATATTGAAAGATATACCGCTGCCCATTATTGCAAAGGAAGATCAAAATGCCATCATTGAGAAAGTCATAGAAATCGAAAAAATGAAAAAAGTCGATCCATTAGCAAAAATTGATTCTTTGGAATCCGAGATCGACCGGCTTGTTTATCAGTTATATGGATTGACCGAGGAGGAGATAAAAATTGTGGAAGGAGCTTAATTTTAATTATATGGAAGCTGAAGAAAATAACCTCAAGGAGTATAGGAACGAATTACTCAAACTCCTAGATAAAAGCCAGGACAGTTTTGAAAAACAATTGACTTATGTCAGTGCTGGATCGATTGCAATTTCAATGGCATTCCTGGAAAGAATTACGGGTCAAATAAATCAGACTACTTGTAAATCGCTTATTATTTTAGGTTGGATCTGTTTAACCGTGACCTTATTAATAAATCTTCTTTCGCATATTTTCGCTTATAAATCTCATTACAAGACAATTGAAGATATTGATAATGGCAATTATGATCAGAAAATTGCTATAAAACGAAATAGAAAAATCTACAAATTGAATAACACCTCAATCTTAATGCTTATCCTTGGCATTGTCTCAATCGTTGCTTATGTTTCATTAAATATTTGGTAGCCATGAAAAGTGAACGCGAAATAATGATTGTTCCTGGACCTGAACATCAAAAAAGTTATCCCTCATCACCGCCTCCCAGTCAAGAACCCAAACCATCAACTGGTCAGCCAACATCACCTCCTCCCAATTCTAATCCACGGCCTAAGCCACAATCACCACCTCCTGCCAAACCATCAAAATGAAATTCATTGATAAACATATTTATCTGTTATTGATTATTGGCATTATCCTGACTTTTGCCAGTCCTTTTCTTTATTTATGGATTTTCCCAAAATGTAGTTTTACTGGCAACCCCGACTTAGGTTCAACTATAGGAGGCTTGTCAGCGCCAATTACAGGAATTCTTGGTTCTGTACTTATTTATTTTGCATTGACCGCACAGAGGAGAGCGAATTATTTGCAAAGTGAGAATTCCCGGATTCAGTTTATTTTAATGATGTTATCAAAATTGGAAGAGAAATGCGAGAATTTTAGGTTCATCGACGATCATCAAGAGAGAAAAGGTATTGCCGCCTTTAATTCTATTGCTAATTCTCATAATTTAGAATATCTTAAGGAATATTTTGGATCCAAAACTGAAGGTCTTTCTCTTGATCTTATGTCAGTAATAAACTTTGGAAATTATTACAGTATTATTTCTGATGTTGATCTTATTTATAACCAGATCCAAGATTATTCAATTCAAATCGAAAGTAAGAAGCATCTGTGGAAAAAGTTCATGAATATACATTCTGTATATTTGAAAAATTCCATGATCAATATTGTTGAATTCTATCTGAAGATAAAGGGCAGGGATAGCAAATATAACGACACTTTTTTAAATGAGATTGTTGCGCTTCATCAACTTCTAAAAGGGAAATGTAATCTGTTTAACTAATTTAATTCATGTCAATTACGGAACATTTAATATCTTGGATATTATTTTCGATCTTTAAAAATCTTCACAACTTATACGCTTAATAAATGGAACTTTTCGACTCGACTAAAACCAGGCTTTACGAACTTCTAAAAGACGCACAAACTGGAAAACTTCAGTTACCTGATTTTCAACGTGGATGGATATGGGATGACAACCGAATAAAAGGACTTTTGGCAAGTATTGCCAAATCATTTCCAATTGGGGCTATCATGCTATTGGAAGCAGGTAATGAAAACGTCCGGTTCAAAACCCGGCCCATTGAATCTGTTATACTACCTGATAATTTAAAACCCGAAAAACTGATCCTTGACGGGCAACAACGCATTACTTCTCTTTACCAGTCGATTATTTCCAATGCCGTTGTGAAAACAAAGAACGATAAAGGGCAGGAGATCTTCCGATGGTATTTTATTGACATGTTAAAAGCAATGGACGACTCTTTTGATATCGAGGACGCGATTTTTTCGGTAAATGAGCAGAAATTAGTTACTGAAGATTTCGGCCGGAAAATCATTCTTGATCTTTCAAGTCCCGAACTCGAATATCAAAACCTGATGTATCCAGTTCACCTGGTCGATGAATTTCCAGCCTGGAGAGCAAATTTTAATAAACATTGGAATTATGTTCCTGAAAAGATTAAGTTCTGGGATGCTTTTGAAGAAAAGGTTTTAAACAACTTCACGCACTATATGCTTCCTGTCATTATCCTCAAAAAGGAAAATACAAAAGAAGCTGTATGCCAGGTTTTCGAAAAGGTAAATACAGGCGGAGTTGCGTTGAATGTATTCGAGCTCCTTACAGCTACTTTTGCCACGGATGATTTCGATCTAAGGGAATGCTGGGGTAATATCAGATCTGAACTTCATCATTACCGAATCCTCCATGATATTGAGAATACTGATTTTCTTCAGGCGATAACACTTATCTCAACCTATAATAAACGCATCCAGGCTAAAAATCTTGGAGAAAAGGACGATCGTTTACCGGCCGTCACCTGTAAGCGCAAGGATATATTGAATCTGTCATTGGATGACTTCAAAAAGTATCAGGATTCCATTTGTCAAGGTTTCGTTAGTGCAGCTAAATTGTTGATAGAAAACTACATATTCACCGCCAATGACTTACCCTACACATCTCAATTGGTTCCATTAAGCGCCATCCTTGCCGTTTTGGGTAATCAAGCCGATAATATAATAATCAGGGAAAAAATCATGAAATGGTACTGGTGTGGCGTCTTTGGTGAATTATATGGAGCCGCCAATGAAACCCGGTATGCGTTGGATATTCAACAAGTGATAAACTGGACCCGGGGTGGAGACCAGGAGCCTAAGACAGTTTATGAGTCGAGTTTTAACCCCTCGCGGTTAAACACGCTTCGTACCCGGAATAGCGCTGCATACAAGGGGATCTATGCATTATTAATGAAAGATGGCGCTTTGGATTTCATGAGTGGGAAGCGGATCGATTTTACTACTTATTTTGCCGAATGGATTGATATTCATCACATTTTTCCAAAAAAGTGGTGCCTTGATAACAATATTCCAAAGCAAGATTTCGATTGCATCGTCAATAAAACACCATTGTCATATAGAACAAACCGGATTATTGGCGGAGATGCTCCATCAAAATACCTCGAGTCAATTAAACGACGTCTCGGGGCAGATGATCAGCTATTATCTAAAATCCTTCACACGCATGTCATCAATCCCGATCATTTGTTTACCAATAATTTTTATGAATTCTTTTCATATCGGAAAGATCAGATTTTAAATCGCATTGAAAACGCGATGAAAAAGAAGATCGAGCGTGAAATTTCGATGATTGAGCCGGAAACGAATGATTTCGACAATGATGATGAAGACATTATAAACGGAGTAACCCCTGACGAAAAAAGTGAAATGCGGATTGATTCTCAAAATTGAAGAATTCCCATTTATAAAGATTTAATGAGTATTTTTCAATACGAATTCATTTCAGGTTCGTGAAGCCAACGCCATGGAATTCAGGGAACTATCCAGAAACAGGTTCATAAACCCCCGATTCAATCTTTATGGTTTCAAACACAAACGGACTTGAAGGCCTCCGGTTGATGCTGATTCTGGTTGCACAATGGTAATTATTGCATGTTTTATTGCATTAGGGGCCATTTCTAATTTTTCAGGGGATTCGGGATCTTTGGATTACCGTAAGCCTCCGGCCACGAGCATCTTTTCCAATAAATGAGGGATGATTATTTTTGCCCGGGCAGAAGTGTGTGTAGTTGATTGGCGGGGCAGTCGGGGATGATGGAAAGGATTTTGGAGAGATAGGCGAAGGGTTCTACCTGGTGAAGTTTACAGGTAGCAAGGATAGAATAGATCACGGCAGCATGCTGGGCGGCTTCATGGGATCCGGCAAAGAGATAGTTTTTGCGTCCCAACGCCACTGGCCGGATGGAGTTTTCGATCAGGTTGTTGTCGATGTGGAATCGACCGTCGTCCGTATAGCGGATCAGGCGGGGCCAGAGGTTGAGCGTATAGGCCATGGCAATGCCGATGGCACTCTTTGGTGGAACGAGGATGATCTGTTCCCGCATCCAGGTTTCCAGTCTCACGAGAATGGGTTTTGATTTTTTCTGGCGCAGTTCTTTGATGCCATCGGTTGACAGGTTTTCATCCCGGGCTTCCCTTTCGATGTCATACAACTCCCGAAACATGCTCAGTGCCTGACCTGCCAGGATTGGATTATTTTCCTGAGCGTGCTCGAACTTGCGCCGGGAATGAGCCATGCAGGCTAACAGGGTGATTTTGGGCCTTTTTTCAAAGTGATTGTAGGCATTGTATCCATCGGTTTGAACATAACCGGCAAACTCGTTGAGCATCTCATCGGGGCCCTCCATACCTCGGGTTTTCCGGTAGTCGAACAACACCAGTTTATTGACCGGATCATAGTAAACCCAATAATATCCTTTGTGTGTGGCTCCCGGTTTATCCTGGGAAAGCACTGCAATGGGTGTCTCATCTGCCATGAGGTACCACCCGGCAAGTATTTTTGTTTTTATCGTTTGGTGAATGGGCACCAACAATTTGCCACCAGCACTGAACCAGCCTCCAAGGGTGGATTCCGGTATGATTAAATCCTGACGCTTGAAGATGTGATTCTGGCGGTAAAAAGGAATATGGTCCACAAACTTGCTCACCAGAATATGAGCGATCATGCTGGCCCCGGCATTGCCTTTGGGTATGGGAAGCGTCGGCAGAGGGGCAATCGCGATGCGGGTTTCTTCGTCCGTTTGTTCCACGATGTACTTGCGGCGGACAATCCGGCGAACATAGGCGTTGGCCGGCTCGTACTCAAGGATTTCCGTGACAGCTTCTCCAATCATTTTGGCATCCGCAGGAAGGTTCTCCGGCTCGATCACTTCCACCCTGCGCTCCAGGTGTGAAGGAAGTTCAAGTCGCAGGGGCTGCTTCTTCTCCCGTGCCGGTTTGTTACGGGTGTAGGTGATTTCTTCGGTGGGCTGTTCTGCCGGTTGTTCTGCCGGAAAATCAAACAGTGTCGTCTGTTCAGGGTTCTGCGTAACGAATCGCTCGCTTTTGGCTCCGTAAATTAATCGCTTCAACTCGGCAAGCTGATGTTTGAGCCAGGCATTTTCTGCCTTGAGAGCCTCAAATTCTTCTTTCGATATAGTGATCTGTTTCGCGCTTGCCATGAATCAAATTTACCACGGAAAACCCTTGATAAATCAAGCATTCAGCGATATTTATCAACATCGTTTTGTGAGTAAAAACGTCGTCGTTTTTTTGCATATTTCATCGATATACCAGTGACCATCATTGTCAGTTCTCCATAGCCGATTCGATGCGACGGACCTGCAAAGGAGGGGACAGGAAGTTCAAAGGTGCCTTTCTCGAGCCGTTTGTAAAATAATACGAACCCACCCGGTTCCCATTTCAGTAATTTCATCCGGTTACGCGGCTTGTTGATGAAGATGAACACATCCCCACTCATCGGATTTTGTCCCAGCCGTTCCGTGACAAGTCCGCACAACCCGTCAAAACTACGACGGATATCAGTCGGTTCCCGGTAAAGATAATACCGGGCAGCACCAAGAGAAAACATGCCGCTTAGATATGAATCAGCGAACGTAGAAGTCCCGCTGGAACCTGTGCCGGAAGGATCAGTTCCACTCCATGTGGATAACGGATATGGATTTCCTGAGAACTGATCCCGCCGATTTGTATAAATGCTGGCTGTTCATCAGCCGTTTGCCGGAATCTGGTTATCTGATAACGAAGTGTGGCTACTTTGATATTATTGGCACGGGCATACTCAACCTGGCTCAGTCCACTGGTTTGCCAATCTTGAACATTGGCAGCCATCTTGCTTTTTCTTTCCTGAAGGGTCATAGGTTTTTTGATCGCAAGTTGGCAGGTTTTAGGATGGCTGGCAAGATGCTCGTGGCCGGAGGCTTACGGATTACCATGAAAAATATAATGAGGCTATTAAAAATCTACCAAATCTACCGAAGTTGAAAAATGAGCTTCAAAAAATAGAGTCCTCTCAATATACAGGTTATGATTACGATAAAAACCAATTTTATTATGGCAAGTAATAGTTTTTAAGGTACTTGCTATAAACAAACAATTGTTTTTATAGCCAGTTTCTTTTGATCATATCAATAAGTATTCTGGTCTTGGCAAAAGTTAACTTTTTGACTATTCTGGACTAAACCCGGCCACTCTTCCGGAATAGAGCAGGCAGGGTTGTATTCCGGACCACAATAGGACACCCATTCTGGAGAAATGAAAAGTATGCCACCTATTCCTGAGCAAACCAGTTATTTGCATTTGTGAACTAATTTGTAAAATTTTTCATTTGCACTCCCTTCATGATTTAATATTCTTTGCCTTATTCATCCAATATCTTTTTTTCCTTCTATGCATCCTCTCAAAACGCTTATATTCCTCCTGTCGTTGTTCAAATTTCTCTTTTGTTAGTTTTCTAAAATCATCTGCCCAGAAAGTAATTACCATAAAATCAAGTATTTCCTGTAGTAATTTATTATTTTTATCGGTTATCTTTTCGTAGCTGTAAGTACTTCCAATTTTGTTATAGTAGAATCGCCTCAATTCTTCTGGTTTATCCTTTTTTCTAATATGTAAATAGTTGTATACTTGTTTTGATATTCGTTTATGGGCGTATAATTCCTTTAAAGAGATATTTTTGTCAATTATCAACATGAAAAAATCCATTAGGGATTCGCTGTCGGTGGATAATCTGTTCTTAAATGTCCGGTCTTCCAAGAAGGTTCTTTTAATATCTGATATCCATGGCCAATTATTTATTTCGCAAATATTAAGAAACTCCTCCCTGTAACATGGATCAACAAGCATGGCTAATTGATTTGCAGTATAATTTTTAGAAACCTCAAGTTGTTCCTGTTTAAATCTTCTTTCTTTAAGTCCAATTTCCCCTCCTAAAAGATATTTTAGAACCCATGTAGGAGTTTTTCTTTTTTGCCTGACGATAAATTGAGTCCGTTCTATCGAATTATCATGAATTATTTTCTTTAATTTGAAAGATCTGAAATCTTCCAGCATATAGGCGTTGAAATTTTTCTCTTGTAAATTCATAGTTTGAAAAGATGGTTCTCCATACATGGTTCTTACTGCCAGTTTAATATCAGCAAAAGGGATCCCAGTCTTATATATTTTATTGTCATAAATATCAAAAAGAATCTTCCATTGAGGTTTTTCTGGAATTCCCTGATTTATTATGGGATTTCTGACTGATCCTAAAAATATATGGGCAATTGGTAATGAGTCAGGCAGAAAGATGGCTTCATTCCCTCCGATCTGGGAAATGAGGTCAAAAACATATTGCATCAATGTAAATGTAAGATTTTCATTAGAAAGCAAAAAAAATCTTCTTGGATAATGAATTTCAACTTTATATTGACTAATCCAAATGTTTGTAAGTGCTGATTCAAAACCCAGTTCTTTCGTATCAATCAAGGCATCAGTCCAACTGGCATATTTCTCTTGGTTGAAATAAATTTTATAGACATCATTTGCTGGTGGCAACTCCCTGATATCATTTATTTTAAGAAGTTTTTGATAAAACTTATCTATGTGAGAAGTATCAATTCGATTTTTAATAAAATCAATAATTTTTTCTGGCTGCCCCAGGTCAAGATTGTGGTCGGCAATAATATTTAGATTGACACCCATATTATAAGGTTTCTTATTTTTCGATTTTATATTCGTTAATAAAACATGTTAATATTCCCCAACCGAACATTTACATAGTTATCAGTCCTTCTTGCATCAATATCGAATGCTGTAAATCATTTAAGTCATTTAAGTGTAACGAGATATGTTCTCCAATAGTCGCTTTTTTTTAATGCTTTCGCGGTATCTTTTTTTTAACCTTTTAACGTGAACAGGATCATATTTAGCTTCAATCTTTTTTATAACCACTTCCATTTGCCGACTGTCGCAAAATTTGCAGAACTTTGAATGAAAATAATTCTTCCTGAAAGATATTTGTACTTTTTGGCCTAGTAGTAACTCGGCCAATTCTTCTGCTATTTCAATTTCTATGCAGGATATCGTATTACATGCTTCACAATATAATACAGCTTTATCCGTGAACTGTTGGTATTTGGATAATCGTAGTTGACTAATTTTATGGTTGAATGTAGCTTTAATTGCAATACCGCGAAGCTCCATTTTATATTTGAAGTACCTGTCACTATCTCTTTTGCTTTTCTCGGTTTCTCTAATATGATTTATTTGATAGTTTCGGTAAAGGTTGTCATGTAACCAGGGTTTCTCAATGTCAGGGATTGTTTTACCGGAATAATGTTCATATGCATCCTGCAATTCTTTAAGATACTTGTAAATGGCTATATTTAACCGCAGAGTCTTCCTTTTAGCAAAAATTCGTTGATCTTTAGTTTTGTCAACAGGATATTTTCTATTATTTTCTTCAATAACTTGTAGCCTTTTCTTTATAATAATTTCACTGCATTTATTTTTTTCCCACGCATCAACAAGTTCCTGAGCTGTAATTATGCCATTATGATTCAATTCATTAACTATTCTTACTCGCATGGTGGCATCAACTGCAAGATTTATTTTTGATAGATCTTCCATAAGTAATGGGTTGGTCAATTGAATGTTACAAATTAATTCTCTTTATCGCGTTATCCTTCGGATTGAACCCCCAAAAGCATCCTGATAATCTTCTGCTCCCTATACCTCATAACCAAGATTAGCGGCAAATCTTCGGACTGATTCAAATACATCCACTTCCAGGACACATAATTGCAGTTCCATATCCTTTGTCGAAGAATAGGTTTTTTCCAATATCTGTGAAAGGATCATAAATGCATTAAATGGATCAATCCGCCATCCACCAATTGGAAGACTGCACCGGATTGTCTTCAACCCACGAACATTTGCATCACGGATGGCCATGGTAAATGCCCGCAGAGACAATGATTTTTGCGAAGTGTTCTTCATGTCAGGCAAATGTGTTAACGTTGCCGCAAGGAAAACAACTTTGAAAGGAACCCCGCCTGGAACTAAAACTGAAGTGCAACTTCCTGCTGTGACGGGATATTGAACTTGTGATTCAATAAATTGCCAAATTTCAGGGTACAGTTCACCAAACGTCCTTGCTGCCTTTCCCGCCATGCCTTTTGATGCTCCGTCAATTGTTAGTATGACGGCATCTGAAGTACGGTCAAAGAGGCTTTCGTTGTTGATCTTTAGTTTCATAGGAGCTATGTTTCTTAACTCTTTTCCCAATTCTAAGGGATAAATGTATAAATAATTTCTATTAATCCGGATCATCCTGGATTTTGTAAATATGCCAGAACATCAACGTGGTGAATCACATTGACGAGGATTGAACGGTATGTTCAAATTTGTTCGGCCCAATTTTTATCGGTTTAGCGATTTCGATAAATTCGTTGCAAAGAAGTATGTCCTCTCCCTTCTTGTTTATAACACAAATGGTTAGGAAAAAATAGACCCCTGGCTTGCCTATCAGGTAACTGGCGGCAGTGTCTTCGAGTATGAGTTTGTTAAAACCAGGTTTGGGATTGACAAAATACTGAACTGATTTTTGGTCAACCTGACCTTCAACCTCCCGGGCAATACCGAGCGATATCATGCTAACCTTGCATCCTTGTGGAATTACAGTTTTCAGATTGAAAATTAATTCTACATGGTTCTCATTGATAGGATTTTCAGCCCCACTATCTTCGCAAGAAGTAACTAAAACTAAACTTGTTATAGCTAAAAAAAAGAGGATCTTTTCCATGGCATAATGATTTAAAATTATTTTGATTAACTTTTGTTTGAATTTGCTGGTTATATGATTAATCCTAATAAACCAATCTTTTTCGATAACAATTTGATCCCTTTAGAAGTTCCTCCGTCGAATCTTTTAAATGGGTACTGGTTTTATTCTTTTTGTGACAAAATGGAACAAAATTCTTTTATTCAACTGACACTTCTCATTCTTCAAAATTCAAACAAATTGATTGACTGACTATTCTGGACTATAGTAGGCCAGTAATTCTGGAGCAAATTAGGCCAATTGCCAACCCCCGAATATCTGGTGATGGCCATCCGGACTTTAAAAAAGTATATGGCTATGAGTGAAAATGGCCGAGTTTCAAGAGTTACAAAGAAGTATAAGGCCTCCCTGGAAAGTCAATAGATGAGAAAAAACTTTTTAGGAATATTTAATTTGAATTAATATCTACTTTATAGAATTTGGCACAACAATGCTTTATAATATCTTGAGCATTGATTATCAAATAATAAGTGTCAAACAGTTCCTTTGAAAGATAAACTTTTGGAATGTTCTTATCCCGGAACTGCTCAAAATTCATAGGGATGCAATTTAGCTTCTCATCCGAAACCATGTAGTCACACACCGGAGCCAAAAGTGTTCCCTTGTAAATACGTATGTCAAACTCATCAGGAAATGGTTCGGTGAGTAGCAGTTTAAGTCTTGCTAAAAAATTCCTTTGGACTATAAAACGGTGATTAGCGGGAAACCTGACAGTAAGTGTCGAGATGTTATGTGTAATAAGTTCCTGAAAATGAAAATTCTCCGATATTAAAACACGCCACATATTATTCCATCTCTTTTCACTGAAATTTTTGGAAGTCGTACCAAGTGAATATTGATGTACCACTTGTGTCGAGTAGACCGGGGGAGTTTCACCCCCAGCCTCTCACAGAACCGTACTTGATAGTCTCCCATCATACGGCTCTTCATAACAATCTTATGGTAACCAGCCATATTCCC
>SACF01000362.1 GCA_009928665.1 Alphaproteobacteria bacterium | reverse complement strand
GGAATTTTACGGATCAGGTGACGGCGCTGGTTTTCAGCGGGAAGGTGACGATCGAAGGAGGACAGGTGGTGATCGAACCGGTGGGAGGCGGGTATTATGTGGCTGGAAGTGATGGTTACAATACCACGCAAGAGTTTGCTGATTCATTCAATGAGTGGTATAATACCTATTACAATACCGGCCTTCATCCCGGAGATGATGAGTATTATGTAGTTAAAGTACATACAAATCGTAAAGATTTCACGTTCTCCAACGAGTACCCAATCATTGTGGGGGATCAGCCAATTGAATTTTCAACTTATAATATAGGTAACCTGAATAATGGAAATATCTTTATCAAAATTAATTCCACCGGGACCTTCGAGCGTGCTCCCGGGTATGCTGATGCATTAATACAGATAGGTAACGCCAGCGACTTTTGGACGACTCAATTTACTCTTAATCAATTTTCCAGTGATCCATTAACTTTGAATGGTAACAATATTGACGGCGTTACGTCTGCTCTTCTCGTCATTACTTCAAAGGGCAGCTTATCTGTTCCGAATGGCGAAACCCTAATTGTGGAAAACAACCTGAACGTAAACGGAGATGGATTTGGCGGCGGAATATATATTGAAAATGGAGGTAAACTGGATGTAAAAGGTGAACTGACAGTCAATTCCAATGCTGCAAATTATGGCGGCGGCATTTACGTGGTGAACTATAAGAAACAAAATTTCGGTGATGAGGATAAGATAAATTATTTTAATAACACGGCGCTGCTTGACCCCGCTACCAATAATGTCTTCAAAGGGTAATGTATCATCTCTTCGAATCCACCCAATCATGGATTCAGTGATGTGAACCAATCTCCATTAATACCCAAAAAAAGAACTCCGTATGGGAGAAATCCCCCACACGGGTAGTCGTCATAGTACATTCTGCATGTTCATTGACCTTACTTCTGCCCTACGAGGAATCCCTCGACCAGTTTCCCAAAAAGCATGATGAGAAACCCGAGGAACACAAGGATGAGCTTCCTAAGGCGGCTGGAGATTCTCATCTCCTGCCCCCGTTAGTTCAGGGCCGGCTT
>SACF01000053.1 GCA_009928665.1 Alphaproteobacteria bacterium | reverse complement strand
TCAAATCAGGCATTAGGCATTGGCCATTAGCCATTAGGGAAAAATAATAATTCAAAAGTTAAATCAATCAATCAGTCAATCAGTAAATCAATCATTTGTAAATCGTAAATAAATTAGCACATTAGCACATTTTCAATCAGTCAATCAGTCATTCAGTCATTCAGTCAATCAGTTTTCCCAAGGAATTTGTTCGCCCGGCGGAGTGCGTTTTCCTGCAGGTTAAAGTAATAGAACGGGTAGTCGTAGCTGTGATAGACACCGGGGCCGAATCCAAGAATCAAATTGCTGTCGACCGCGGTGGTACAGATCAGTACCCCCTGTGTCGGGTCTACTCTGGCATCCGCGTATTGCGGTACTTTGGTGAAATGGCCGGCTGAATCAGGCATGAACGAGCCAAGTCCCTGTGAAGTGGTTGCCGGGGTGGTCTCCCTTGTCCAGGTGATCGGATTGATAACAAGTCCAACCAGATTTAACACAACCAGATTTCCCCCGGGGGGTATGGCAGGCGATTGGGTGTTATACGAAATGATGACACCGGTATCGTCGGGCCCCATGGCGAACCTCAGGTGCGGATTGGCAGTAAGATAGTTTTGCGTAACCGGATTACCGATTATATAAGCCGCTATCATCCGGGAGTAAACTTCAGGATGTTGTTTAAGATAACGCGACAGCAGAAATAAAAGGACATTGGAACCCTGCGAATGGCCGGCGAGAATGAACGGACGACCTTTATTGAAGTGGTTTAGATAAAAGTCGAAAGCAGCCGTTGCGTCGAGTGTTGGAATGCCACCGATGACCGAATCTTTTTGGTCCTGGGGTAGGTTGAGAATCCAGTTTATGTCGGCTTGCCGGTAGAAGGGTGCATAAACATTCCCGACGGTTTCAAATGCCGCCGCCTGGCGTTGATACGCGGAAGCTGCCCCCTGGAGCATCTGCGGGTTATCAACGGGACAGATATTGGGATCATCCGGATTGGTTTTATGCCAGGCAGTCGGGTATAAATAAAAAATATCGACGGCCTTTTCCGTAACCGGAACCGACAGCCAGTGGGTCACCTGTGAATAATCGGTGGCGACCGGTGCCGGATCAGGGGGATCTTCATTTTTCTTGTTGCAGCTCCAAAGGGTTGTGATGATCAGGGTAAAGATCAACGGGATTGTCAGGCAATACGGGGTTATCCGGGTTTTCATCGGGCGGTATTTTTGGATCAAAAGTAGAGAAAAAATCTATCAAAATTAAGATCTGAAGAGGAGTTACCAGTTGTCCATCCAAAATTAAAAAACAATCGTAAATCGTAAATTATGTTCAATCGTAAATAATAAAATCAGATTCCATCTTCATGAAAAACAAAGGATCCGGAACAATGATCAAGGAACATCGACAATGCTCCAGTTTTCCATGTTGGCGCTGGTTGCCGGTATGTGGGGATTGATCTGAACAGGCCCGACAACCGGGGCAAGGCGGATTTCTCCGGTTTTCTTAAAACTTTGAAATACCATGGGCAATCCGTGCGAAAAGCCGGGATCCGGCAGATCGGTAAGCTGAAAATGGAGATGGGGTTCGGTTGAGTTCCCCGAATTGCCGAGCAAAGCGACAGGTTGTCCTTCGGTAACCACATCCCCTTCCCTGACCATGAAAGAGAAAGGCAGACAGTGCATATACATGGCATAAACGCTGCCTCCGATATCAAGGATAAGATAGTTACCGTAATATTCGTCGCTCTTTGTGAGGACTGCGTTGCGCAGGTTACCCGAATTCTCGGCCCGGTTATCGGTGACTTTCAATACCTTTCCCGATGCAACGGCATATAGCGTGTCACCATAAGCAAAATAGGATTCATTTTTTGCCGGATCTCCTGAATAGGTCTCCTCCCAGGTGGAATCGATCCGGGTAAGGTCGAAGGCAAATTTCTCATTGGTCCAAATCCCGCCATTCACGAAGAATGCCAGGTAATAATGGTACCCGAGGGTCGATTGGTTGTGGAAGAGATAGTAATTGCCTTTTACGGGAGCTGCAATGAGGCGCGGGACTTCCTGCTTCCTTACCGGAACGATGCAGCCTTCAACAGTAACCGTCTGGCCTTTCACCGTATCCGACAGGATGAAACGATGACCCAGGGTCGCCGGGGCCGGCAGGTCCAGTGGTACAGGAACCTGCAACGAGAGGTAGTAGCGGGTGATGTTGTCGATATTGATTTCGGAGCTTTGCGGCAGGGGTGATTTCCAGATGAAAGGCAGGTCGTCCTGGAGAATGGTGTCGAGCGGGATCTTTGTGTCGTTGTCGTAAATAATTATTGTCTGAAGCTTGAGGCCTTCTTTCATGAACTCCCAGGTGCTGAGCATATAGCAGATCCGCAGATATTTTTCAGTTTTGTAGGGCACATAGTTCTGCGCCAATTCAATTTTTCCAACCGGAACGCCCTCGTCCATGGAACTGCTTTTTGAACACGCCGTGATTAAAAACACGGGAAGCAACATCGTTAATAGGATTTTTACTTTCATCTGATAATAATTCTATAATTCATCAATAAAACAGAATATCCACTTAATCCTTCGTTATTTGCACGAAGCTGGTTCAAATGGATATTTCATTACGATACTTAATTTCTTGTCAGGCCATTCAACCAGAAAATCCCAAATCTGATTTGCCGGTAGCTTCTTCCCCTTCGGCAATGGGTGTAAAATTAGAAATTTTTGGTGACGGCGCTGCAAGGCACAGCGAAGAGTACATGACTGAAAAGTCCCTCAAATCACGGATAGATGAATAAACAAATTCCATGGATAAAATGGACACCTCGACTTCGCTCAGTGTCCGGTCTTCCCAAAAACGATTTTTCAGGTACAATCCTTATACGTTTCAGGTTCCTATATGGTTCCAATATGGTTCTGATATTATACAACGATTGGAGGAGTGATTTTAGATTGATGCAAGAATGTGCAAGAATATTCCGGATCAGGCGGAAACTGGTAAAAAACCGCATCAGACACTAAGAGAATCAATCTAAACAAAAGATTTATATCATTGTATATAAACTTGATACGGCCAAAAAAAGCTAAAAGAGTTATTCAACCGGAGCGAATGAAGCTCCTCATACTAAGCCGCAGGTAATCATTGAAATTAACGTAACCGAGGTTACCGACAGAGAAATCAACCAGCGTAAATGAAACTCCCCTTCAAACGCTTAAGCTGCCTTATTGATTGTCACTTATCACCGCAAATAGTGGAGAATTAACAATGACAGATTTATGAATTGGTCGTCAAATAGCCCTACCCTTGCGAATGTTTCATCTTGAAAACCTGCGCATACAACTTCATCTGTTTGATCATGGCGCTGAGGCCGTTGCTGCGCGTGGGCGACAGGTGTTCGCGTAAACCGATTCCATCGAGAAAGGCAAGGTCGGCCTGTAAGATTTCATCGGGTGAGTGGCCCGACAGAACCCGGATCAGAATGCTTACGATGCCTTTAGTGATGATGGCGTCGCTGTCGGCCGAATAATGTACCTTTCCTTCACGATATGCTGCATGCAGCCACACCTTCGACTGGCAACCGGTAATGATATACTGATCGGTTTTGTACTGCTCGTCAATCTCCGGCAAACTTTTTCCCAATTCAATCAGGTAGTTGTATTTGTCCATCCAGTCGTCGAACATGGAGAACTCTTCGGTTACGCGGGCTTCAGTTTCGGGAATGGTCATTGAAGAAATTTTTCTGCAAAGATAAGAAAACAAAGGAGTGGGTAGGCAAGGGAACAGTCAGGCTGTCACTTTCAATTCTGAACCTGTCGCCGAAAAGCTTTTAAAACAACGGATACAGTAGTGGGGTTTTGGCGTCCTCGTTTTTATCGCTCCTCAGGTATTCACGGAATGATTCAAGCTCCATCGCCACCTGTTTTACAGCCATATTGCTTTCTTTTAGGTCAGTTTGATTAGGTTGTTCCAGGGAAGAACCGTTGCATTGCTTCTGGTTTGTGACTGTTCTCCACCAAAGACAAGGAACACTCCGCCCTTTGCTCCGGTGGTCATTGCCTGCCAGTAATTCAGGTTTTTAAAGAAGCCCTGATCGATTGTTCTGCCGCTTTTGATCTCCACAGCAACCGGGCCTTCCGCGTCATCGATGATCAGATCAACTTCATTCCCTGTGCTATCTCTCCAGAAATACAAATCCGGGTTCATTCCCCGGTTCAATCTGTTTTTCATGATATCGGCGATGATCATATTTTCGAACAGGCCGCCTTTAATGTAATTATGCTGAAGTTCCTTCGCAGATTTTATCCCTAACAGGGCACAGGCCAGTCCGGTGTCGTAGAAGTAAAGTTTTGGCGTTTTGATCATCCGCTTTTTAAAATTTTTGTAATACGGATAGAGCCTGAAAACGATAAAGCTGGCCTCGAGTACCGAAAGCCAATTTTGGGCGGTGTGGTAAGAGATTCCCAATTCACTCCCGAAGGAAGAAAAATTCACAAGCTGGCCGGCGCTTCCGGCGCAAAGTCTCAGAAAGTTCTCGAATTTGTGGAGATCGCCGATATTCTGAAGCTGTCTTACATCTCTTTCAATATAGTTCAGAATATAATCATTAAGCCATTTCACGGCATCCAGTTTCCGGTCGTATATGCGTGGATAGAATCCCCTGGCGAGATAGGATTCGTACTCCTTTTCTTCAAAGATACACAATGCAAATTAGAATTCAAACTTCTAATTTACAAAGAAAAAGGGGCGACGTGTCTGCCCATTCTCTCACGAAAACATCTCCCTTACCCGATAGACTGCCTTCACCAGTGCATCGATCTCTTCGATGGTATTGTAAAATGCAAAGGAGGTGCGGATGGTGCCGGCGATCTTCAGGTAATCGATCAGGGGCTGCGCGCAATGATGGCCGGTGCGGACGGCGATTCCCATCTTGTCGATCACCATGCCGGCATCGTAGGGGTGAATATTCCCGATCAGGAAGGAGATCAGGCTTGCCTTTTGCGACGAAGTTCCATAAATCCGGATATCTTTTACCGGGGCCAGCTTCGCGGTGGCGTAGTGCAGGAGGCTGTTCTCATAAGCCGCGATCTCCCCCATTCCCAGCTCCTGAAGGTACTTTACGGCACTCCGCAAACCGGCAACCCCCTCCACGTTAGGCGTTCCGGCTTCAAATTTAAAGGGAAGGTCGTTGAAGGTGGTACGATCAACAAAGACCTCCCGGATCATCTCTCCACCCATTTGATAGGGCGGCAACGCCTCCAGCCAGCGCTCTTTCCCGTAAAGAACCCCGATACCCATCGGAGCATACATTTTATGACCGCTGAAACAATAAAAATCGCAATCCAGCTCCTGTACATCGATCGGCAGGTGAGAGATTCCCTGTGCGCCGTCGATCAAGACCGGGATATCGTGACGATGGGCCAGTGCAATGATTTCGCTAACCGGGTTGATCGTGCCGAGTACATTTGAAACGTGGGTCAGCGCGATCATTCTGGTTTTTTCGTTGATCATCCCTTCCAGCTCCTCCATGTTAAGTCTTCCCTGATCATCGATCCCCGCTACCCGTAACCGGGCTTCACGCTCCAGGCACATCTGCTGCCAGGGAACAAAATTCGAGTGGTGCTCCATGATGGTGGTGATCACCTCGTCGCCGGGCCGGATAAATTTTTTCCCAAAAGAAGATGCCACCAGGTTCAGCGACTCGGTAGTTCCTTTCGTGAAAATAATCTCGTGGGTGCTTTTTGCATTGATGAAATGCCGGATCTCCCGCCGGGCTTCCTCATATGCTTCGGTTGCCTTGACGCTCAGGTAATGAACTCCCCGGTGAATGTTGCAGTTGTCAGACTCGTAATAGTACCTGATGGCATCGATGACCTGACGGGGTTTCTGGGTCGAAGCGGCATTATCAAAATAGATCAGCGGCCGCTTGTAAATCTGCTGCTTCAGGATCGGGAAATCTTCCCGTATCTTTTGAATATCTAACGACATAGTTCGATTTGTAGATTTTTAACGAGTCGCCCGGTCATCCTTTATAAATAATCCGGCGACGATGCAAAGGTAAGCCGATTCCGGAAAAGTTTGCACACATAACAAAGCAGGAAAATGATCCGTTGTTTAGGGGTAACGGATTTTTCCTTATGTTTGTTCATTGTTGATACGAAAACAGAATCCCGACCGGTTGGATCCGGGGTAAAACCAAGGATGAAAAAATACAAAAATCTTATTATCGGATTGGCGTTCCTGATAATCGCACTGGCAGCCTTGTTGCTGGTAAAGCCGGTTAACTTCTTTTTTCCGACCCAAGAGGTCGAATTGAGCGGAAACGCCAACTTCGGCAATCTTTTACCCGGGGTCCTTTTCATTCAGGAGGTCACGATGAAAAAAGAGTACCTTGAAGAGGTGGAGGTTTACCTGGGAAAAACCAATGAAACCGCTATCCAGTCGAATACCCTCCTCCTCGCGTATGAAACCGGAACAGTATTTTATTCGAAAAGGTTTACTTCGGAAGAGATCGTCAAAGCCGATTATTACCCTTTCAAACTGAAAAAGCCCGTCAGGGCAGGCGTCGGGAAAAAAGTGTTTGTTTGTCTGGCCTCCTTCGATGGCAACCCCTCCAATTGCCTCTCCATCCCGCTGAATACAACGAGTAAATTCGGGAAATTCGTTGTCGCCCGCATTCAGAACGACGACATTCCGGCGACCATTGCCAACCCCAGGGAAGTATCACCCATGGAGGGAAGTATCGGGATCAGAACCCACGAAACCAACGCTGCCTTCCTGAATGGTCCCGCGATCGTGGTTTGCATCATCCTCCTCCTTCTGACCATCACGATCATCCTGTCGACTCAGATCCTGCGATTACTGCGTTCTTTCACCGTGAAACCCGAATATTTTTTTGTTGGAACGGCCGTGGTTTTCGGATTGATCTTCCTGTTTATGACACCCCCTTTTCAGACTCCCGACGAGCCGGCCCATTTTTACCGGGCTTATGAGGTCTCTGAACTCAACCTGTCGCGGATGCCCGACGAGGTGCCGGTCGCAGTAAAACAGACGGCCACGGCCTGCGAACGGATGAAATTCAAGTCGTGGGAAAAGTTCTCCCAAAAAGAAATGGCCGCTCTGAAATCCATACGGCTCGATTCCCGGCAACGAACCTATGTCGAATCGGTCAACTATACCCTACCTTACCTCCCGCAGGCATTGGGCATTGCCATCGGGAAACTGTTTTCAAACGTACCCGTAATTTACCTGTATTGGGCCCGGTTTTTCAACCTGATTACCGCCATCTTTCTCATTTTTCTGGCCATCCGGATCACACCGGTGCAAAAATGGATCTTTGCCCTCCTCGGGGTCATGCCCATGACGGTTTCGCAGATGGCTTCCGTTTCGTACGATGCCCCGACCATCGGACTGTCGCTGCTGCTGATCGCGCTGATCCTGAAATTCACTTTTACCGGAAACGAGCGGCTGACAACGAGTTCAATCGTTACCCTGTTTATCCTGACCCTACTGCTCGCCTGCACGAAACCACCCTATTTCCTAATATCGATGGCATTTCTCATCGTTCCGGTATCAAAAGCAGGCAGCATGAAAAAGTACCTTCTCATCGCAGCCGGATTGTTGGTGACCGGCGTGTTGGTTTCCCAATTCAGTGCGCAGGTTGTCACGGGTATCAAAAGTCTGCTGGCGCAGGAAACCCGCGCTGCCGTAACCGTTCCGTCAATTACTGCTACCCCCGGTCCGGCTGTTACTGCCATGCCGACCGGAGTCAGCGCCCTAAAGGTACAGGATGCTCCCGGCAAGGCAGGCTTACCACGCGAACCCGCTGATACCAACGAGAACCGTGCTGAACAAACCGGAACGGCGCCGGAACAGGTATCAAAAGCGCAGGATCCCGGCGCTGTCGTTTCCGACAGGTCTGCAAGAAATCTTTACAATGCCCGGGAACAGAAAGATTTCATCCTGAGGAATCCCACCCGGTATCTCGAAATCCTGATCACTACCGTAGTTAAATTTTCGGGGTTGTACCTGACCAGCTTTGTCGGGCTTTTCGGATGGAACGATACCGGATTACCCGGTTTCATGGTCTTTTTGTACCTGTTGCTGCTATTCGTCACCCTGCTGATCGACCGGAACGGATCGATCCGCATCCGGTGGCCCCAAAAACTCATACTGTTCGCGATTTCCCTGGTCTGCCTGACGATCATCGAAACGGGGCTTTACCTTTACAGCAACCTCGTTGGGGCCAAATATATCATCGGGGTTCAGGGCAGGTACTTCATCCCGCTGGCTCCCCTGTTGCTGTTGATGTTCTATACCGCCGGACCGGCCGGCTTTTTAAATCGTATGTTTTCAAAAACAGACCCGGGATCCCGGAAAGCAAAGAAACCCGTGAAAAAAACAGTAACCAGGGAATCTCAGGACTTATCCCGTTTTCAAACATATTATCTACCCTGGTTCCTGTTGCCCGTTGTTCTGTTTGAATTGATTTACGCACTGATTATGGTAATTAACCGGTTCTATATCGTTTTGGTTTAAGAGACCGTTGTAGATTTACGATTGAACATGATTTACGATTGACGAATTATTGAGTGATTGTGTAAATGAGTAAATGAGTGAATGAGTGAATGAGTGATTGAGTGATTGAGTGAATTTTTTAATGATTCTGATCTCCTTTAGCGTGGATAATTCATGACTTTACGCGCTGTGGCTCTGTGTATTTCTCTGTGTTCTCCGTGTAACAAAAATCACAGATTTTCATTTCACCGGAGAGCTGCAGTGAATCTATACCAGTTAAAATCCTTCGTGGCTATGTAAAAAATTTTACGGAGGTTTCATAGCGTAACAAGGAATGTAATAGTTTACATAAATAAATACTTATCCACACTCCGGACAAATTCAGTTTGACCAATCCTCCGTTCATGAAAAAAATCGGAATTTTCGCAGTCAGGATAAAAAACTTTACTTTTACACGGAGTGACTTCTTTTAACGAATCGGGCCCCATGCATCGTCTGACGGTTATCATGCCGGTTTATAACGAACATACGAATCTCGGCGAATGGCTGTCGGAGGTTTCGGATTATTGTCTAGAAAAAGGAAGCCGGTTGATCCTGGTCGATGATGGGTCGACCGACGGGAGCAGAGCCATCGTCAATACCTTCAGTCATTTTGAACATGTCACCGTGTTGCGTCATAAGCTGAACAAAGGGTATGGAGCGGCACTCAAGACCGGACTCCAGGCCTGTCAGACCGAATATGCCGTCACCATCGATGCCGACGGCCAGCATTTTACCGGCGATATTGAACGGTTATTTCAGGTTATCACCTCCGCGGATGCTGATTTGGTGGTAGGTTCAAGGCAGAATCAGTTAAAAGCATCCTTTTTCCGTGGCATGGGAAAACGATTCATCCGGAACCTCGCAAGGGTCCTGATGACAGTGCCGGTGCACGATCTGAATTCGGGGATGAAGATGTACCGGACCGGGCTGGCCGTGAAGTACCTGCCCCTTCTGCCCGATACCATGGCCTTCAGCGACATCATCACGCTGGTGTTTTTAAATAACCGGGATCTGGTGCTTGAAGAACCCATCCGGGTCAAAGCGCGGATTCATGGCAAAAGCGCCATTACCCTGCAAACCGCTTTTCAAACCATCATGGAGGTCATCCACATCGTTATCCTTTTTAACCCGATGAAGATATTCCTCCCCCTTTCCCTCCTTTGTTTTATCGGAACTGTCGCGTGGGGACTGCCCTTTATCCTGCAGGGAAGAGGCGTCAGCATGGGCAGTCTGCTGGGGATCATCACCACCCTGTTGCTCTTCCTCCTTGGACTTATCGCCGAGCAGCTTTCGCTGATCCGGAGAAACCAGATAAAAAATAATTAATCCGGATTTAGTTTATAAGCGAAAAGAAAGCATGGATTATCCCCGCGGAGGTGATCATGAGCAAAATCTACCTGATCCGCCATCAGAAAGTAATGTTTGATGCAGACTTAGCTGTTTTGTATGGTGTAAGCACGGGAAATCTTAATAAGGCGGTTCAACGGAATATCAAACGCTTCCCTGATGATTTTATGTTCCAACTCACAAAACAGGAGTTCGATGACTTGATATTCCAATCTGGAACATCAAGTTGGGGTGGAACGCGTAAGTTACCATATGCTTTTACGGAACAAGGTGTGGCTATGCTTTCCAGTTATATGCATTGAGCCCATGTCGAAAACCATAGAATTAACAGGAAGTAATGCTTACTGCCAAGTAAAAGAATACTTCGACTTCATTTTGAAGCAGTCTGAAATTTAAACAGACGCTCAGCGATCGTTTTTTACCGAATCTGCAAAGTTTTCAATGCCTGGATTACCTGATCGGTCGTAATCAGGTTAATGTCGACCAACGAGCCTTTCCGGAAGGTCTCCTCCAGATCCTCCGGTAAAAAGGCTGTAAATTCATCGGGTATGACACAATGAAGTTTCGTGGTAATTTCAGCCGGATAGGGCAGAAAGCGACCGTAATGGTTGAGCTGTGACAAGGCCACACAGGGAGTCTCAAGCGCCGGAGCCAGGTGGGCTGCCACCGTGTCGTTGGTCAGTACGAATTTTGCGCCGGCCACGATGGCGATGACCTGTGCCATAGAGGTTTTCCCGGTAAGGTCGATCAATGAATGATGGGAATGGCTGATGATTTCACGGGCCAGTCGGATATCGCCCTTGCTGCCGATCAGGACCACGTCGAAGGACAGGCTGCTTCTGATGAAATCACATATTACCGAAAAGTTTCGCGGAGACCATTGCCGGTATTTCATCTGTGCACCCGCGAACACCACCACATAAGCTGCAGGTAATGTTGGAGTATCTATTCCGGCCAGATCATTCTGGTTGAAATAAGGCCGGGGCAGATCGATCTCCGAGTGCAAAAGTTTCTGAAAGAAAGCTTTATACCGGTAAAATTCAAAATTCAAATGCTTCCCGGTTTCGATCAGTTCGGTGTACCAACCGTCGGAAAGTTTCCGGAAGGAAGGATTGATGTTTACCTCATCGCCGCTGAAGCTGATCCTCTCTTTGGTCGCTGCGATCTTTGCATAAAAATCGAATATAAATTCGCGGGAATAAACCGGATGGATTACCACCTCATGGCGATGGTGAAGGGCATCCGCCAGCGAGGCGTAGTAAACGACATCCCGGTAAATCCGGTTTTTGTCGATCCATATAAAATCGTCGAACAGTGATTGATCGAAATGTTCGATGATCGACTTCTGAACGGAACTGCCACACCAGGTCACATGGTACCCTTTGAACCGTTCGCTGTTTCTGAGGAAATACAAAAAATTACGAATCAGGACATAATCGCCGATGGCATCCGGTTTCAACACTAACAGGCTTCTTGGACGGGGCGTTCGGGGGTGACTGAAAAGCAGGATAAAACGGGCGACCAGGTAAAAAGCAAAGGAACAATAACGGAGGTAGATCCGGATCATCAGTTTCTGGATCCTGAATTTCAATCGGGCCGGGTGTTTCGTCGCTATTTTCAACGAGAACCGGGTTTGGACTGACTTACAAGCGATTTCCGGTTCGCAATACGGATCATCGGCTTCATCAGGTATAACGGGAGCAAACGATACATGCTTTCAACCAGTACGGCTAAGAATAAGAGCCAAAGATAATAAACCCTGACTTTCAATCCCCTGTGAAACCAGGTTCTGATCATCCGGTATCGTTCAATTACCGACCGTACCTGCATCTTGTTCGATAGTCCGCCGGTTTCCCAGATCGCAACCGGGATAGCGACCTGCTTGAATGTGACCCCTGAACGATATAACCGGCAAACGAGGTCATGGTCGGCTGAGATACGCAGGTTGGTGTTGAGAAATTTCAGCCGTCCGGATTCATCACGGCCGGCCGAAATGGTTAACAGGGCCTCCCGCCTGAAAAGCATGCTCTGGTGACTGCAGAACATGCCTTTCCACAGGTCGTTTGGCTTACCGGCCGCGCGATAAACTCTGAAAGAACCGTAATCGGCAATACTGTCGCCATAGATTACCCCCGGAAGGTTTTCGCCGCAGCCCGCCGGAAGAACAGGTTCCGGGCCAACCATTTTCCGCGTGTTGACCGGGTTATCCTGGTTTTTCGGGTAGGGTTCGCCGGAGGTCGCGTCAGTGGTTAATCCTGCTGTATCGAGTAAAGATATCAGCGTTCCAAGCACCTTATCAGACGAAAACACATCACCGGCATTCAGAAAATTGACCCATTCGCCGGAAGCCTTGTCCAGACCTTTGTTCATGGCATCGTAGATACCCTGATCGGATTCGCTGCTCCAAAAGGCAATTTTGTCCTGGTACTTCCGGATCACAGCTACCGTTCCGTCAGTCGAATCGCCGTCGACCACGATCAATTCAGGGGTGGTTCCCTGCTGACCACAAGCCGATAGGATGGTTTTTTCAAGACCGGCAGCGTCATTTTTTACCACCGTGATGATCGATATTTTTGATCCGGGCATGTCAGCCATTTTAACTGAACAGGTTCATGATTTTTCAGGATTCAGGATTTCCTTCAGGTTTTTCAGATAACCGGATCCCCACAGTTCATCCGGTTCCAGGTAATTACCTTCGGCCCATTCATTCCACGATTTGATAAAAATAATAGATTCTTCATCCGGCTTTTCCACATTGGATTTCCACGCTTTACGGAACAGAAGGGCGAAAAGTTCCGGTGTTGATCCTTTCAGTACGATCCCCCGCCGGCCAACCCGGGGTGTATTGTCCCAATTGGGGATGACAACCGGGAATTCACGGGCAGCCATCCGTTCATTAAAGCTATGTCGCACAAACGATCGATACGGGAAAACCTTTGGACCCTTACAGTTCCAGACCCTGAAGAAAAGCCGGGGATTCATCCCGCCGATCCGGTGGAGAAAAATTTCGGCGAAGGTTGGAAATGTGGTTCTTTCGGGAATTTTCGGCGCCCCGGCCATGTAACCGTCGAACCCCGTGGAATCACTTAACGGGGTATCGCTGATCCCCACGAAATAAATACCCTTCAACCCATACTCCCTTGCCAGTTGCCTCCAGAAGCTGGTGAATTGTTTCGCATCGGGAATCTCCCACGGCTTATAAACGATGAACAGGGGTTTTCCGTCGACACGGATGTACCGCGGATCCTGAAAAGCGTGAACTACCACGTTGAAATGAGCGATATAATCATCCGTTCCGGGATAGAACTGGCTAATCAGTACCTTATCATTCATCCCGTGCCAGATCCCGGTCCACGATTCATTGGCCCACGCAAGGCAAAAAGGGAAATCGGGTTTTCCGGAGGCGAGTACCTGATCAAAAGGCTTTTCGAGCAAACGCTTCCCGTTTCCAAACCAGTAATGCCAATAACAAAATCCGCTGATCCCGGCATTCCTTGCAAGTTGTGCCTGATGTTCCCTGGTATTATCGTTGAGCAGATCATAATAGTCCGAATTAAACGGCACTTTAGGCTGTTGGTGCCCCCGGAACAAAGGGATTGCCTTCCGTACATGGGTCCATTCGGTGAAATCCGTGCCCCACCAGGCATCGTTTTCAGGGATCGGATGAAACTGCGGAAGATAGAAAGCGATGACCCTCGGAAGTCGCTGCGATGGGTTATTCCCTACTGATACCGATACACGATTAAGATACCGCCGCAGGGTCGCACCGAAAATCCTCAGGTATTCCGCTAAAGAAGCGCCTTTCCGCCTCCCGGATTCCGTTCCCTTCAACGATTCATTAGGACGCATTCCGCTTTGTTTTCTATCTTTAAAGAATAATCCTGTTATCAGCCGGTAAAAATCGTGTCGAGTGTCCGCGCTGCCACCTCGGTTGTGAAATGCTCATTAAAAATACGGTTCAGATTCTCTGAATAGTCCAAATATAATCCATTATCGGAGATCAGCCGATCGATCGCAGCAGCAAATTCCGACGGTTTGTCACCCACCATGAAATGATGCCTCAACTCGGGTCGGATCCCCGATAATCCGGCTGTAGTAGTGACGACCGGAACGCCGTGAGCCAGCGATTCAACCAGTTTAACCTTCATTCCCGTTCCGTCGAGCAGTGGGTTAATGGTAAGCCGGGCCTTATGGTACAGCGCATGAAGGTCATCGGTAAAACCGATTTTCACGACATTGACCTTATCCGGCACGAACTGTACAATCGATCCCACGCAGAGGATCTTCAAATCCGGCGGCATCAAAGGAAAGACGCGGTCGAAGAACCAGCGGATACCCCTTTGGTTGCTGGGATGGTCCGACCCGGCAAACAGGATATCATATTCCGGTTTCGTTCCGATGCGCCTGGGATTCGGATCGAGGAACACCGGAACATAATGAAATCCGGGTCCTTTCGCTTTCTGTGAAAAAAGCCCCATCTCCTCCATCGAAATACAGACAACATGGTCGAAAAGCATTACCCTTCGCGCTTCTTCTTCCAGAAATGCTGCCTGTAAACGGTCGTTCCCAAATTGTTCGACGAGGCTTGTGGAAAGAGAATCCTCGATGGTCAGTACCTTTCTGATTTCCGGATGATTAAAACCATCCAGTAATTTCGCCCATTGAATGTAGCTGATGAGGATAAACCCGTAGGAATGGGCTGCAACAATCCTGTCGAACATCTTCCGGAGGCCATTGAACGAATAATCGGGCAGGCTCGTTATTTTTTTCCCAAGGAGGTTTCTGTTGGCGGCAAAATCAAAGGATGTAAGGTTTCGGATGAAGGCCGACTTCAGTCCTGCGGAGTGATCATACAGGTACAGGTTCCTGATCCCGGGCAGGCCTTTCTTTATCGTTTCCGCCGGCCATTTGCTTTTAAAGTTTCTCATGGCAAGCAGGTCAATAGCAAACCCGCTCTCGTTGAGATACCCGATGATCCCGGCAAATCGTTGGTTGACACCCAACCGGACATCGGTAAAATTGTGGGGATAGAGAAGGAGTATTTCCCTGGCTGACATTTTCTGACCCTGTTTATTTATTGATATCTGCGAATTTACCGGAGTATCCCGTTCCTGATTCATTTCCTTGAAGCAGATACAACCCGAGCTGATAACGGCCTTTTTCCAGTCCGGCGACAGAGATCCTGGCATGGAATCCCGATGAGTCGAGGTTAAGCCCCGACTGCCTGAAGTAGGCAGTCACATCCTTTCTAACCATTTGTTCACCGGTGAATGTCAAAGTAGTATCGTCATATTTCATCAGGATAAAGAATTTCGCCGATCCTGATTTCATTCCCTGCAGACAACCCCAACCATTGAGGGACAGGTAACCATTGGAAATGCTGATGCTATCGATGTTGAACCGGAGCTCCCTGGTCGGATTTTTCGTAACCGCCGGTACATTATGTGACAAAAATTCTGAAGGGACAGTCTCTGGTCTTAACATCGCCGCATTTTCAATGTCGGTCAATGCCTGCGGGATGACCAAGAAGTATCTCCCGCTCTCGTCTTCGATAACAAAGCCAAGTCTGTAATCCTTTTCTGATATTTTACTGAGCGGAACAATGACTTCAAAACCGTGTTTATCAGCCCCGGCGGTCTGACGAAAAAAGCCGGTAACATCCTTTCTTGGAATATTTGCTCGGTCGACCTCAAAGATCAGGGTGTCATTTTTGGAATAGAATACGATGTACAGCATCCTGTCACTACTACCTGAATTGTGATTAAAAATCCATCCTTTGAATGCCAGGACTTTTTTCCATTGCAATTTTTCTCTTGTTGCTTTTTCGATCCGGTAATCCATATTCCGAAAGTCGACTGGTATTTGCATTTCGATCTGCCTTGCTTCTCCTTCAACCTTACGGTTCCAGAAAAGCGAAAAGTAGATTCCAAAGGCCAGCGCAATCATGAACAACGACATTACAATAATCCCCGCGAAATTTTTCCTGTATCCCATTGTTAAATCTATATTTCAACTAAAGTGTAAATTTTTATTCAGTTATTGGAATAACTCTGAAAGAGCCGAACAAGGGAGTAAATTATATTCTTCAACAAAAGATTGGGAATTCCTGACAATATTCTCAAAGCATCCGGGTTCATTCAGCAAGCGACCAAGCTGGTGTTTGAATTGCTCGGGGGTATCGGCAACAAGGTAAGCTTTCCCCCTGCCCTTCTCAAGCCCTTCAGCACCGATGGTCGTGGAGATTACTGCCTTCCCGTACCCAAGCGCTTCTATCATTTTGATTTTCAATCCGGTTCCGATTGTCAGCGGGTTAAATACGATATCTGATAATTTGTATGCCTCCAAAAGATCCGCCACCTCGCCAAGTTTGATAATGCCATCTGTATCAGGGATCGACATACCTATCTTTCCGGCAATGAAACATTCGAGTCCCGGGAATGAAGACTTCAGCAATGGGAAAAACCCGGTAATAAAATCTGTTAACGCATGATAATTGTTTGGGTTGTCAGATCCGACAAATAGCAATCGCCTTTTCGGTTCTCGTTGAGGATCTGTTTTCACCATTTTAACCATATGCCCCACGGTGATAACCTTTCTTTTTGTCATCTTTCGGTAAAAGGCCGCTTCCCTGTCCTGGATTGCCATAACCACATCGACCCGGTCGATTCCTTTTTTCTCCTCTTTTTTCGAGGTAGAGTACCACACAGCAGGCTTCCCCGCCCTGAGAAAATGGCGGTGGCGGTTGGTCATGACATCATGGGTATCGACTATTTTCAGAACATCCTTTCCGAAGAGATTAAAAGCCCGGGTGTTGAAGATGTATTCGACAATAACTGCTGTAAAGCTGAATTGCTCCTTTAATTCCCTGATTTTTTGATCGAGCAATTCGTTATAATGATCGTCGATATGAGAATAGTACTGGTAATCGGGAATGATTTTCTTCAGAAATGGACTATACTCCCTTCTTTCGGGCGCTTTATATGAAACGTGGTGGAACCGGTCGCCCCAGTATTCCTCCATGGCCCTGATATCGGCATCCTCCTGGTCGGAATAGAGGAAATGAACCTCATGTCCGACTTCCATCAGGTATTTTGAATAGACATAGATCCTGCTCCGGTTTCCCGCGTTGATCGGATGTGTTGGCGTCGGAGAGATGATCAATATGGTATAACCCATGGCGAGAATTAATTATTTAAACAATCGAAAAGCTGTTTTTTACCTCTGCGAGTGCTTCCAGGTAGGCTCTTCCCCACCGGGCATCAGGTTCTAAATAATTGCCCTCCGCCCATTCGTTCCATGATTTGATGAAGAGGATCTTTTCTCCCGGTTTTCTTTTAACTACATGATCGATCCCGTTCCTGAGGTGTTGTTTAAAAAGTTCCGGCGTCGATCCATGAAAAACCCAACCGGAATATCGTGATCGCGGTGTATTATCCCAACCTGGCACGATGGTAGGAATAAAATCTTTTTCCTCAAAGGCACAACAGTCATACGATTCAACCAACCCGCGGTAAGGAAAGATTTCAGGCCTGCTCTTTTTTGAGCGATTCATTAGAAAAGGGAATTTTTCCTTTGGCTTTTTAGCATTATAAACATCAACGATTTGTCCGGGTTGGTGAATAGTCTTCTCATCGAATCCGTCTTTTTTATGTTCCCAGTAAAGTTGATGAATTCCGATAAAGAAGATTCCATCAAACCCTTCCTTCATGGCAAGCTCATTCCAGAGCATCGTAAATCGTGGCGGATCAGGCAGGCAGTCGGGAGTGAAAACCACGAATACGGGCTTGTTTTTTATTATAATGTAGCGAGGATCGCGGAATGCCCGAAGTACATGGTAAAAATGATCAATATAATCTTTCTCGCCCGGGTACAACTGTTCTATCAGAACCTGATTCTGTAAGCCATGCCAAATTCCGGTCCATGACTGGTTTGCCCATGCAAGACAGAATGGGAAATCGGGGTTCCCTGACCTTAAAATCTCTTGAAAGGGTCGTTCCAATAATTGCTTTCCGTTACCAAACCAGTAATGCCAGTAACAAAATCCATCAATCCCGTAGGTCCTGGCAAGATCAGCCTGTGCTTCCCTCACCTCAGGAACACGCAGGTCATAAAAGCCAAGTTCTCCCGGCAGATTGGGCTGATGATGGTTCTTGAACAACGGTTTGGCCCGGGCCACGTTCGTCCACTCGGTAAATCCCTTTCCCCACCAGGAATCATTTTCGGGGATCGGGTGGTATTGGGGAAGGTAAAAAGCTAATATTTTAACAGGTGCGGCCGGAATCATCATTTTTCAGGTTTCGCTTTGGGTCCGTGAAAGAAAAAGCTGTTTCAATTGACCGGGATCGTAAAGACTGTAGTACATTTCATCACCGACATCGGGCCATATCCTTCTCAATTCCTCCAGAACGTATTTAAATTGCAAGGATAAAGTAACCTCATTGATGTTAAAATTCCCGATTACAAATTTGTGAATTTTAAAATAGTCGGGGATGGTTTCTTCCGCGGTTTTTACGCTTCTACCTACGACCGATTCCCGGTGCCGTCGATGGAAATTCAGTGAATTTGGGTTATAGGCAATCTTTGCAGATCTGATGATGTTCAGGTAAATGTACCAATCGCCGGCGCATCGAAAGGAAAACAGCTCTTCCGAATCGATATGCATGATCGAAGATCGACGAAACAATACAGCGCTCGCATTCGGAATAATGTTCTTGATCCCCAATCCGTCATTAATTTCCTGGCAACCAGGGCTGACATAGTAGCTTTTCCATTTTTCATCCCCAGGCAGACCATCATAATAACCGGTATTAAAATAAAAGTTCTCTATTATATGTCCCTGGTCATCAATAACCTTCGAGTTACAATAAGCCAGGTTGACTCCGGGATCATTCAATAATGGCAACATGTTTTCGAGGAAGGATGGATCGGAAAGATCGTCAGCTTCAGCCATCCACACAATATCTGCCGTGGCATGCGACAATCCCTTGTACCACTGCCTGAATACCGATCCGCTGTTTTCTTTGTTAGTAATTACATGAACCTCGTGTTCCTGTGAAAACTGCGCAATGATTTCACTGCTGTTATCGTCCGAGGCGTCATCCAGAATAATGATCTCAAAATCCTGAAACGTTTGCGCGCTGATGCTCTCTAATCGTTGTCGCAGAAACCTGCCATAATTATAATTCGGCACGATTACCGAAACTTTCGGCGCTTTTCCCGCGATGGTCCGACAGGCCGAAAGAATACAGGGTACGGCAATGGGAACAGTATAATGGGATTTTAGTTTTTGTTGAGCCCGCGCTCCAAGACGATGCAATAGTTCCGGGTTACGATACAGGGTAACAACCCTGTCGGCCATGGCTTTCGAATCTTCAAACGGAACAATATACCCGGCATCCTCTTCCACAAATTCGGGCATACCTCCGGCATCACTGAAACAGATAACTGGGAGTCCGTTCTGGGCAGCCTCCAGGCATACCAGGGGAAACGGGTCTTCACGAGAAGGGAGAATGAAGAGATCGCCGGCCCTTAGATAATCTGTTACCTGTTCCTTCCTGCCAAGGAATGTGACGTGTCGGTCAAGATCGCGCGTTTTGATCGAATGAACATGATCATCCCAGAAACCATATTTTGATCTTTTTTCGGTCTCATCAAAAGCGCCAATCCAATAAAAATGAAAATCATCGAGCCTGTGTTTCCTTACCTGATCGGCGATTTCGATGAACAGATCCCCGCCTTTGCGCCAAAAAAGTCCCACGCCACAACCTATCACAATGAATTTTTCCGGTTCAAGGCCCAATTTGTTTCGTAGTTCCTTCTTATCTTTTTTTGAAAGGATTTGCACCGGAAGATCTTCCACAAACTCATGGATCACTCTGACAACTTCCAGGGGAACCTTGATGTTATTTTTCAGATTGGCGGCAACAGCCTCGGAAGCGGCAATAAATCCACTGCTGTACCGGATCACCTCACCGATAAAACTGCCCGCATAGTAATCAATGCTCTGTTGAAGCTCATGAAAATGGGTCAGGATGGGTACGCCAAACTCCCTGAGAATATAATAGCTTTGTCCTGCCGCAACGCTGTTACCATAGATCAGATCCGGTTTCCCGTCACAGAATTCGAGAATGATCTGTCCCTTTTTTTCATCGTTGCATCCCTGCCTTTCCAGATCAGAAAAGACCATGGTGCAGGCAACTTCCCTGAACCGATTCAGCAATTCCCCGCCTTTATTACACATGATCCTGATGTCCATCGCCGTATGAGCCCTGAACCATCGCAGCATAGAAAGTAAAAGCAACTGAGCGCCCCCCAAGGTCGCATCATGTGAGATAAACAAGATTTTTAAACCAGGCGTTATCTTTTGTATCTGCCTGTTCTTTGGCACACCCAGGTCCCTGTTGATGATGGAAAATGCTTTCTCCTTTGAAAAATTATCCTTCACAAATTCAAGCGATTTTCTGGAAATTTGTTGAAGGGTTGGTTCATCATCATAATGCCGGATCAGCTGACGAGCGAAACCATTCGGCTCATCCGCGAGTAACAAAATGGAGTCAGCGCCGTCGAGACCTTCCGCGCCAACCGTTGTGGTGACAACAGGGAGGCCATGGTACATGGCTTCGACAATCTTTCCCTTTATGCCGGCGCCATAGCGAAGGGGCGCCACAACCATCCTGCATTTTCGGTATAATTCAGTCAGCTCCGCGTCTGTGACAAATCCGGTGATGATGACCTGTTCGGATGCCCTTGACAGAATCTCATCCGTAGGATGCGATCCGGCAATATAGTATTTGATGCCGGGAATGGCTTTGCAAACTTCCGGAAAGACCTCGTCAAGGAACCACAAAACGGCATCACAGTTTGGCTGATGATAAAACCCACCCACGAAAAGCAGGTCATTTCTATTCCCGATTTCGTATGGCCGGGCAGGAAAATCACTGAAAATAAACGGAACAATTGCCCGCGTTATATTTTTCAGGTTAAAATCACTCCGGATGCGTTCGATCTCGACGCTGGAAGGATAATAGATCACATCAACAGATTCAAACACCTGTTGTTCCATGGCTCTGGATGCAATGGCCGATTCAAGAATCTCCCCCTTCCCTTCCAGCTCAAATTGCCTTTGTTCTCTCAGGTAATGTAGGTCATGACCATAAAAAATGATCTTTGCCTTCGTGAATTCCTTCACCTGTTTGAGGTAGTTTAAAGCTACCCGGGGCCGGCTTATAAAAATATAATTGAAGTCACTGCCGTGTTCTTTAAGCCACTTCAACCAGTTTTGTTCACAAAATCTACCATACAGGATTTCGATGCCTTTTTGCTGAAAATAGGTGATATATTTTTCTTCAGGATAGAAATTATCGCCCATGAACTTCAGGATAATATCTTGATCCACCAGCATCTCCATGTACGATTGCATGGTGCGTGATCCTGCATCCTGATCAAAAGTGGGGAGATAATGATCAATCATCAGCATGTAAGGCATCCCTTTACCATGCTCTCTCGCCCGAAAAAAATTGTCTATGCGCATTGGGAAATGTTCATCCGTCAAATCCCTTCGCCATTTTTTGTAAAATTCTGATTGCGCTTCCTGAGCGCCCTGAAAATCAATTGTCAAGGCTGACGTGACTTTTGCTTGCGGCTGGTAAAGCACTTTTGAACCCGACTGCCTGATAAACATGGCCAGGTCATGAAGCCAATACGGCCAGGATATTGAAAGCATTGTCCGGCCACCCAGCCAAAGGCAAAAAAGATCCTTCGTTATCATCGCGAAATGATCGCCCGAATCCGTCGCCCGGAGATACAGGTGCTCCGGATCCCATTGACTTTCCCCATGTCCGATCTGACTGTACGAACCGTCACTCCAAATTATCACACCGGTCGACTCAATCCCGCCCCGGTCGTCCAGAACACACGGAACAACCATGGAGGACTTATCCTTGCTGTCGAGTGTTCGAATGCAGGATGAAATTGTCTCCCGGAAAATAACAGTACCGGCATTAAGAAAACAGATGTGCGTGAGGGAAGAGAAACGGGAAAGGTACTGGAACAGTCCCTCCCGGCCAATATGGTCGATATTTTTAACCGGTTTGAAATACCTGCATTTTTGATCGTCCAACACCACAATCCTGAAGGGAACGCCGGCATGGGTAATCAGCGAACTGATGGTGGATATAAAGTGTTCTTCATTTTCAATCGTTCCGATGCAGAACAATATTACCGGTTCGGAGCAATCGGTAACGAGCGGAAAGTCATCAATATAATGATCCTTTGGTATTGTTACTTCGCCCTGTTTTGGTTTTTTTTTTACATCATCCTGATCCTCTACCTTTTTATTGTATGAAACCAGGTTGGAATGGCGAAGGATATTCAGGTAATCTGAAATTGTACGGGTGTTGAAATTTTTCAAATACAATACCGGATGGCGGGCCATTCTGAATGATGTTTTAACCAAAAGCCATCGTTTGGATCCATAAGGACAGAAGAAATAGAAAAGTGTAAATAGCTGAGAATAGATCCATCTCAATGGTCCGGTCACTTTCCAGGAAAAGGAATCAAGATATGCCTGTACAGCACCGTTCAGCCTGACAACTTCAGCGCGCAATGCATCGAGCATGGATGCCTGCTCGTCGATTTTCAACAATTGCCGGTCAATGGTCACTTCTTTTTCGGCAAGGGCCGATTCTGTTTCATGAATCAATCGGTCTTTCGATTCAATCAGGGCTTGCTTTTCATTTATCAAACTTTCGTTTCTCCTCGATAACTCTTCCTTCTCAGTAAGTAGTTTTTCGAGGGCCAGCGTTTGATGCTCCTTGGTTCTTAAACGGCTTTCAAGTTCTTCGATTCGGGAATTCATGTCCTTCAGATGAATCTCATTCAGCCTGCATTGCAGGTCAAGTTCATGAGTTCTGTTATTTCCCGTTAAAATCTGAGTAGCTTGCTCCCGTAATTGAATCTCCTTGTCCTGAAGTTGATTTTCCTTTTCCGATAACCGGATCTCATTTTGCTCCAGATGGTTTATCAATTGCCGGAGTTGCTCATCTTTTTCCGCGAGAGCATGTTCAAGAACCGATATTTTTCCTTCAAACCGTTTATTTTGTTCTTCAATGACCGTCGAAAGTTCCTTGTTTATCTCTTCTGATTCAGAGAACCTGTTCTGCATCTGGCCTGCCAGGGAATAGAAAAATTTCGATTCTGAGTCCCTGGTTGCGACTTCGTTTAGAAGTTTTTCAAGATCATCGTTTTCAATGATTGCGGCTTTTGTCGCTTCAAGGTATCGCAGCCCGTTCTTTTTATCTGGTTCAAGATAAGCCCCTTCAGCCCATTCGTTCCAGGCGTTAATAAAAACCAACTGCTCGTCGCCGGTGTACTCCTTCCGGGTCAGGTTCAATACGGTTTTCAGAAATAACTTGTAAAGACCGGGAGATGAATTCAGAAAAATAGTTGAAGAACTGCTCCGCCGCGGTGTATTGTCCCAACCGGGAAAAACGCCCCGGAAAAAAGGAAAATCAGGCTTTTTCAAATGAACGAAATGATTAACTACCCCCGGGTAGTTGATCAGAAGGTTATCCTGCAAACCCAACGGATCGATGCCATGGATCCCGGCAAATAATTTCGGATTGATGATACACTGCGGTGTATAATCGAAGGGAAACTGAACAACGCCGTCAAAGCCCAACAGCCGGGGATCGATATTCTTTTTATGGCTGTTGACGGCACACAGATAAAGTTCATCGGAAGTATTTTTTCTGACAAAATCGCGCCATGTTTTTGCCGTCAGCTTTGGATCAGGAAGCAGTTCGGCGCGATAAACCAACAGCAATAACTTATTTCCTACCCGTATATATCGTTTGTCGGTCAACGCCGGAAGTATTTCCCGGATAAAATCCCGGTCGCCATCCTTTGTATGAACCTGTTCGATCAGGATTTCTTTATCATACCCATCCCATCGACGCGTCCAGTTTTCATTGGCCCAGCAAAGACAAAACGGGAAATCGGGGTTTCCTGAAGATATGACCTCATCAAGAGGCCGGTTAAGTAAGCGTTTGCCGTTAAAATAGTAGTAGTAATAACAAAATCCATGGATTCCGTATGTCCGCGCCAACCGTGCCTGCTCCTCCCGCACTTCGGGTAATCGCAGGTCATAAAAGCCCAGATCGGCCGGAATACGGGGCTGGTCATGACCGGGAAACAGTGGTTTAGCGGCGGAAACATTGGTCCATTCCGTGAATCCTTTCCCCCACCATTGATCATTTTCCTCAATCGGATGAAACTGGGGCAGATAAAAAGCGATGAGTCTTACATCATCCATTTCGGCTATGGTTTTATCCATTCATAATTGAGATGAACCATCCCGGTATTGAAATCCATTGCCTGTACCTGAAAATAGTCAGGCGACTGCTCTACGTAATCGATCAATTTTTCCACCTCATCTTCATAGATACCGGCCCGTACATAATACCTGTTCGTTCCAAGATTAATATTCCGGTAGCAGATATCACAAAATCCATTACGCGTGATTTTTGAGGTATCAACCTTATCCAGAATAGTATTGATCCCAAAAATATAATAATCCTCAATGGAATATATCGATACACCGAAATTCAAGCGGTCAATCTTGTTGTTAAATTTCGTAAAACGAACGCGAATAACCAAATTATCCCCGATTCCGAAAACGCTTTTCGGAGATCCGTTTTCATCTAAAAATTCGATTTTCTCAATTACCGCGGCTTTCTTGTCAGGCTCATTCTGTACCAGCAACGGGTCGATACTTACACTGCCGACAGACGCCTGCATGCCTTCGATAGGTTGTGTTTTTTTTACGATCCGCTGCTCTTCATCCGACATGTTTTGTATGATGTATTCCGAAGCGACTTCCCTGGAACTCCCGGTCAGCACCTCTTTGCCATTCCGGAGCAACATCAGCCGGTCACAATATTTCTGGGCGGTCGCCATGTCGTGTGTAACCAAAATGATGGTCTTACGCTGATGTTTGAAATTGATGAATTCAGTCAGGCATTTTGATTGAAAATTGGAGTCACCCACTGCAAGGACTTCATCCATCAGCAGAATCTCTTTATTGGCATGAATGGCTACAGAAAATGCAAGCCGTACCTGCATTCCGCTCGAATAGTTCTTGACTTTCAGGTGGATGAATCGTTCCAACTCTGAAAATTCAAGGATTTTCGGATATTTCTTTTCAATTTCCTTAAAAGTGAGCCCGAGAATTGTGCCATTCAGAAAAATATTGTCTTTGCCTGAAAGCTCCGGGTTAAATCCCACCCCTAATTCAAGAAAAGGCGAAACCTGGCCATTCACCCTTACTGTCCCGGAGTCAGAGGAATAGATTCCTGCAATGATTTTCAATAAGGTGGATTTACCGCTTCCGTTTCTGCCGATGATTCCGAAAAATTCTCCTTTCCTTATTTCCAGTGATACATCATCAAGTGCATTATACCTTTCATAGATCGTCTTCTTCCTGAAACCAATGACTTTTTCTCGGATCGTGTTTCGGCGCTCCTGGGGTATTTCAAAACATTTTGAAACATGATCGACCTTGACAGCTATTTCGTTACTCATTAAGAAAAAATAAGTTACATACTTTCAATCAGATTCTTCGATGAACGCTTTAAAAACCACATACTTAAAATAAAACTGGGAATAAAAATAACGATAAAGATTACCAGATGGTCCAGACGGGCTATGGCATGATCGACCAGGGCAACCTTGGAGTGCTCAATCAAAAGGGTCATTGGATTAAGGTATAGCAGCGTCTGGACATGCGGTGGCACAGCCGATATTGGATAAATAATCGGGCTCGCATAAAAAAGGACATTCAGTAACACTTCCCAGATTTGGTTCAGGTCACGGAAGCGGACCAGGAGCGGCGCCGCAAAAAACGAAAAGGTCAGTGATATCCCGTAAATCAGAAAAACATAAATCAGAAAGAAAGACAAATGCAAAACATCGGGAAAAACATTGTAGGCAAGAAGGAAGATAAGCAGAATGGCAAGATTGAATAAAAACGCCAGTGCACTGTGGATGGTCGATGAAACGATGATAAGCCACAACGGGATGTATATTTTCTTCAGGATATGCGATTTTGAAAGAAGGCTATTCATACCAACTGTTGTAGCTTCGGAAAAGAATGACCAAAGGATCATGCCGACCAGCAACCTGATAGTATAATTGGGGTTATCTTTAAAAAAGAGGTTGGAAAAGACAAAATTCAATACCAGGAACAAGCAAAAGGGCTTGAGAAAAACCCATACAGCCCCAAGCCAGGATCCCTGATAACGCATTTTGAGATCGGTCTTCGCGAGCATCCATATCGTATCCCAGTAATGAAGTTGTTTCCTGTATACTTCGTTCATAGTGAGAATTTATCAGAGATCGATGGATTTTGGATCTCCGGTGGTAAAATTATCACTTTTGAGCCGATTAAAAAAGATATTCGTACAATCGCAACCGCCTTAGAATTCTTACATTTGCCTGGTCTGACCGTTCCAGGTTATTTCCCGGAAAAAAGATCTCATGAACCAACCGCTGATTTCAATTATAACCCCCACCCTCAATTCAGCTCACACCCTTGAAAAGGCAATCGGATCCGTGCTTCAACAAACGTACAATGAAATTGAACATGTTTTCGTTGATGGCCTTTCGTCGGATGAGACCGTGCCTATAATTAAAACCTTCCTGGATCGATATACCTATTCTTTTCTTTTAACGGAAAAAGACAACGGAATATACGATGCGATGAATAAGGGACTCCGGGTTTGCAGGGGGGATTGGATCTATTTTATGGGTGCCGATGACGAATTTTACGACGACTATGTTTTAACGGAACTGGTCAGCCGGGGCTTATTAAATCAGGAAAACATTGTCTATGGTAATGTGATTATCAGGGGCGACACCGTATGGGCAAAAAACAATGAAGTTTATGACGGGATGTTTGACCTGCCTAAGTTGCTCCGGAAGAATATTTGCCATCAGGGTATCTTTTATCCCCGCAGTGTGATCGAAAAAGTCGGATTTTACTCCGAAAACTATCCGGTAACAGCCGACTGGGATTATAACCTGCGTTGTTTCGCCAAATATCAATTTACCTTTGTTGACAGGATCATCGCGTATTTCCAATCCGGAGGCAGGTCGACAAGGGGCGACAACAGTAAATTTTTCAATGACCTGCCCAAAAACATCCTCGCCTATTTTAATCTCGATCCCGACGACTCGAATCTAAGGAAGAAAGATTCGCCATTCGCTCCCATCTTAAATCGGTTTGATGAGCTGCATGGCGGGCCAGCAACAACGAAAGCGGAACGTGAACCGGATAACAATACAACCTCCAGATCAGTCTCTTTATGTCCGGAAGCTATCTCGGGTGGGATCTCCCTCTTCACCGCGTTGAAAAACAGGAACGAGATGCTTGAAGCTGCCTTGAAAACCTGGATCACCCACGATACGATTGATGAGATCATAATTCTTGACTGGGG
>SACF01000361.1 GCA_009928665.1 Alphaproteobacteria bacterium | reverse complement strand
AAAGTAGAGAGGAAAGGTTATGATTCGAGTTGGCGTGGATATTGGCGGCACGAAAATAAAGGTGGGACTGGTGAAGGAAGAAGATGGGGCGCTTCTGACCAAGGGAAAAATTCCTTTTGTTCATGAAGGGTATGAAGTGGTTTTTCAACAAATAGCCGCAGAAATTAATCGACTTCTGGAAGAGGCCCACCAATCCATAGAGCAGGTGGGTTCCATTGGCCTGGCGGTGCCGGGCAGCATCGACACAAGACAGGGAAGAGTGCTCCACGCCCATAATCTGGGCTTTCATGACGTACCGGTGGTGGCTGCCATGAAACAATACTTTCCGGAGATTCCCGTCTATGTGGGAAACGATGCCAATGCGGCCGCTTTGGGAGAATTATGTTGTGGTGTATTTCAAGGGTATCGTACCGCGGTGCTGTTAACCATTGGTACCGGTGTAGGAGGCGGCATCATATGTGAGGGAAAAATGTTTAACGGAGGCCGGGACCATGGTGTAGAACTGGGCCATATGATGTTGAAATATGGTGGGATTCAATGTAGCTGCGGGAATTATGGGTGCGTGGAGTCCTATTGCACTGCCACCTGGTTAATTGAGGAAGGCCGAAAATTGATAAAGGAAGGAAAGGATAGTCTGGTGGTAAAAAGAGCGGAAGGAAATCCAGACAAGGTGGACGGGAAGCTGGTGGTGGATGCGGCTCGAGATAAAGATCCGTTGGCCATGGAAATTATGGAAACCTTTGTGGATAACCTAAGTGCCGCCATCACGTCCATCAATGCGTTAATGGATCCGGAAATTATTGCCATCGGCGGAGGAATTAGTGGTGCAGGGGACATTTTGTTCCAGCCCTTGCGTGAAAAGGTAAAGGAGAAATCCTTTTTCAAAGTAGAGTACAACATCGTACCGGCCCATCTGGGAAATGATGCAGGCATTATCGGTGCGGCCAATCTATATCATAATGGTGTGTAAAACCGAAGAAAGGGGGACAGAAACATTGCACCAAGCCATAACAGTTGGTATAATTAAAGTGTTGTTAAACCGTCCCGAACTGGGCAAGTAAAGAGGAGGAAAAG
>SACF01000360.1 GCA_009928665.1 Alphaproteobacteria bacterium | reverse complement strand
TTTTCAGGGGAAAAAAAGAAGGGCTTGTGGTTGCCCCTACTTTTTCTCACATTTCTGATTGGCCACCCCGCAGGATGTCTTGCAAGCGCTTTGGCAAGAGGTTTGACACTCCTTGCATCCGCCGGTGATGGCACTTTCTTTCAGGTCTCGTGTGGCTATGGTTTTGATTCGTTTCATGTTCATTCCCCACCTCTCGTAAAATTCTACCTTGTTAGTGTACTCCAAGGCAACCCCCTTTGTCAACGAAAGAGCAACTGGCTAAAAGAGTAGAATCCGGCAGGCATATGGAATAGCCTTTCTGCGGCGGTCCAGGCACCCAACGCGAAAACCTGCCGACTTTCCGCCCGATGAATAAATTGGAGCGTTTCCTGATCGCCGAAAAAGTGAACCTGATGCTCTCCTACTACGCTACCCCCTCTGAGGGCATGAACACCAATCTCCCCTTTTTCCCGGGACCCGGTGAAGCCTTGTCTTCCATAAACCTTCTTTCGATTTCCCCCAGGGTCCAGCGCCGTCAGCAGCTTTATGGCCGTCCCACTAGGCGCATCTTCCTTATGGCGATGATGGGTTTCCATCAATTCCACATCCCACTCCTCTCCCAGGACACCGCTCACCTCTTCCAGCACATGACTCAACACAGTAATACCCAGGGAAAAATTAGCACTTACCAGTACGGGAATGTCCTTTCCGATAATCTCCAACGCCGCCAATTCTTCCGGAGAAAAACTAGTGGTTCCGGTGATAAAGGGAATCCCCCGCTCATGGGCCAAATCCGCCATATGAAGCGCCATCTCCGGCCGTGAAAAATCCAATATGATATCCGCCTCGGGGAGGGAGGAAAGTTTTTCTCCCCTCCCCACCATAGCGACCATCTGAATACCCTCCCTGGTAGGTGCGGTTTCCCGTAATGCTTGACCCATCCTGCCTCTACCGGATACGATCACTCTCATGCCATAACCCCCATTCTTACCATCTCGCTACGCAATATTTCCCGATTCTCCGGAGCCATGGGATAAAGAGGTAATCGATATCCACCCACCTCCATGCCCATCAAGTTCATGGCTTCCTTTACCGGA
>SACF01000359.1 GCA_009928665.1 Alphaproteobacteria bacterium | reverse complement strand
CAGGTGGGCTTGCGTGAGACGGATGCCAAAATAATTTTCAATAAACGGGATATCAAAGGTTTTGCCGTTGTAAGTCACGATCACCTGATAATCCCGGATCGCTTCCGGAAAATCATTCAGGTTTTCGCCGTTGACATAGTGCTTGATCTGCTGGCCATCGTAGAGGGCAATGGTGGTGATGACATCGCCTGGTCCACCCAATCCCGTGGTTTCAATATCCAGGTAAACGGTGGAGGACTGAAACTCCCGGAAAATGCGCCAGTGTTCTTTTGCAGCTAAATTGTGGTAAAAGTAATCAACCAGTCCCATCTCGATCTGGCGTTTGGAAAGATGGATGTGTTCACTGATCTTGGCCTGTTTGGCTCTGGAAAGAAAACCGGGTGGCGTCTGGAGAAATTCATCTATCGAGCAGATGCCACTGTCCCAAATGCGCTGTTCGGTTGCCGTGCCTACCGAGGGTATGTGGGAAAAGCTATGGTGCAACATATTCGTCTCCGGTTGTCAGCATGAACGGGCGAAAAATAGAATCCCTTATAGTAAACGTATTCCGGTTTTCGGCTTTTATTTACCAATTATTTGGAAATTCTCGGTAAGCAGTGTTTTTAGTTGCGGCGCAAACAGATCGAACTCAGCAAAAAATCTTTTGCAAGCGTCTTTGAATTCTTCGAACGACTCGTAATACTGATTATGCAAGACTTGCCGTTTCAAAAACTTCCATAATCGTTCAATCAGATTGAGATTTGGACAGTAGGGTGGCAGCGACACGAATTCAATGCGTGAGTTCTCTAAGTACGCCGATACCAGTTTCGCTTTGTAGTAACGAGCATTGTCGCCAATCACGATGATGCGGGGAGCAGTCGGATTGGCGGCCTCCAATTGCTGAAATAAGGCGATCGTCGAGGTGGCATTGATCGTGTCATCAAACCGCATCTCAGCGCTCAGCGCGGCGATGTTGATGGCGCCATTGATGTTCAAACGCTGGCGACCGGTATTGCTCGGGAGGGTCTGCTCCTGACCGCGTTTGATCCAGCCATACCCCATGATGGGGTTGTGTTGCGGATGGACGGCATCCACGAAGTAG
>SACF01000358.1 GCA_009928665.1 Alphaproteobacteria bacterium | reverse complement strand
GGAATGACCTCGGGATTCGGGACCCCGAGGTTTTTCCTTTTTGCCGGAAGGTTGTACCAAAGACGGAGGAAAAATGGTATAATTTGGGCCGTAAGTGAATAGCCAACCGAAGGAAGGAGATATCAAATGGCCTTTGGATTTTTTAAGAAAAAAGAAACCGCAGACACCATACTGATCAATGGAAAATTTATCACCGCCGACCCGGAGGTTCCTCAGGTGGAGGCGCTGGCATTAAGAAATGGTAGAATTCAAGCCTTGGGAGACCGGGAAGTGTTGGAGGAAGAGTTAACCGGACCGGACACGGAGACGGTGGATCTACAGGGAATGTACTTGATGCCGGGGTTGATTCAAGCACCGGCCCAACCCGTGCTAGATAGCTTTCGTTCTCTCTTACTTATGATTTCTCCAAAATGGAATCGGGACACCATAAAGGATGAAGTGGGAAAAGCCCTTCGAAAAAAAGCGGGACTACTGGGATACGGATTTTCGGCGGCCTTGCTAAAAGACCTGGACCCGGAGCAGATGCGAAAGGAGCTGGATCAGGTTTCTCCCATTAAACCCATCGTCCTGTTGTCCTCGGACGGCATTCAAGTATGGCTCAATACCCCTGCCATCGAAAAGGCCCGAAGAGTGGCAGAAGAGGAGGAAGTGTCCCAGATTACACTACCTTTCCTGGTGGGTGCATTAGACCTTATTGATACGGACCAGCTACAAGAGCAAGTGCTGCTTCAAAGCGGAGAATATTGCAAGATGGGAATTACCGCGCTGTGGGATACCGGAGCTCCCGACTATTTTCATAGTCTGTATCACGAAGCCCTGGTGGCCCTTTACCAAGAAGGGTTTTTAAAGCAAAGATTTTACGGCTCCGTCTATATGGACCGTGATGTGGACCCCAAGGGATTGGCGCAAAAGCTGATGCAAAATAGAACCTTGTGTAATGAGATGAATGGGCTGGTTCACTTTACCACCCTGCACCTTCTCCGAGACGAAAAAGTTCCGGAAGGGTTCGGATTGAGCCGGGAGGGACTGGAGGCATTGGCAACCGCCGCTTCCGACCGCAACTTCCATCTGCTTTTGCAGGT
>SACF01000357.1 GCA_009928665.1 Alphaproteobacteria bacterium | reverse complement strand
CAACCCTGCATCCATGGCCGGGTGCTGAAACAATTGATAAAAATCTTCCTTGGATCCTGCCCCTCCGGAGGCAATAATGGGAACGGAAACCCGTTGGGCCATCGCCAATAACAGGGGCATATCAAAACCCTTCTTGACCCCATCCGTATCAATGCTATTGATCACCAGTTCCCCGGCTCCCAAGGCCACACCCCGTTCTGCCCATTCCAAGGCATCCATTCCCGTATCTTGTTTCCCCGCTCCGGTAAAGACATGATATGCTTCTCCCACCTTTTTTACATCCATAGATAACACCACACATTGATTGCCATATCGCTGGGCGCCCTTATAAATCAACTCCGGATCTTTGATGGCTCCACTATTCACACTGACCTTGTCAGCGCCACACTTCAGTACCCGGTCGAAATCCTCCAACGTGTTGATTCCTCCCCCTACCGTAAGGGGGATGAATATTTGAGAGGCCACTTTTTTCTGCACCTCCGTAAATATGGAACGGTTTTCGATGCTAGCGGTAATGTCGTAAAACACCAGCTCATCCGCCCCTCTTTCATTATAAAAACGGGCCATTTCCACTGGGTCCGCCACGTCTTGTATCCCGTCAAAATTTACACCCTTTACCACTCGCCCGTCCCGCACATCCAAGCATGGAATGATTCGTTTTGTGATCATGTCTTCTCCTTTTGGCACTTCCTATCCATTTCCGGGCTCCACTTTCTCCACTATTGAGACAGTAAGGCCAGCGCTTCTTCCAATTTTATCTTTCCCGTGTATAAAGCCTTTCCCAATATGGCTCCATAGATTCCCATGTCCTGTAACTGCGTTAGCTCATGAAGGTGGGTAATCCCACCGGAAGCCACGATGTTCAGGTCCTTCTTTACCAGTCTTTCATAGGCTTCCAAATTGGTTCCCTCTTCTTTTCCATCTTTGGAAATATCCGTATAAATCACCGTGGTTACACCCAACCCCATCAAATGGTCGATAAAGTCATCTCCTTGCCATGAAGACAGCAACTGCCATCCCCGAATGGCCACCTGCCCATTTTTCACATCCACTCCCACTGCAATTCGAGGCCCATAGGTATGC
>SACF01000356.1 GCA_009928665.1 Alphaproteobacteria bacterium | reverse complement strand
AATAATGAAATACCCGTCTACAGCGTGCTTGATCCAGTCGTCGCCGGAGCCACCATTTCACTCCATTATGATGAATTCGATGCATCGTGGAATGTGGTAGGAACGGAATATATGGTCAATGTTACGGTAAACAGCATTTCAGACCTCAGCATCACAAGCCCATCAACTATGGTAACGGGATCATCTGCCATCTTTACCGCTCTATCCAACCATCCGGGAAATACCACATATTCATGGGACTTTGGCGACAATACCACCGTTGTTGATACAAAATCCTCAGGAATTGCCTCTACCGTTGATAAAATCTATACGAGTGCCGGGACTAAAATCATCAGCGTAACTGCGGAATACAATAATCAATCAGTAACAAACACCGCTGAAATTAGTGTAACAACACCGCCTTCAGCATTCGACGAATCCAACAACCTCGAAGCAAACCTCACCGGGGAATCGATCCCGGATATAGCCCAGATCCTCTTTACTGGGACAGATGTTACAGATGCAGCAAATATTACGATAAGCATCTCCAGATATCAGAACCAAAGTTCAATTTCCGATGATGAATGGCTGGATATTCAGACACACTACACCATACCAAACTCCAACGAAAAACCTCTCTTCATCTTAGAGATAGATTCCTCAAATGCGAACGGGATAGACAACATCCATCAGCTTAACAACTACGCCCGCCTTACCATTCGTCTTGCCATTGATTATGCCAATGCATCGAACGTGAGCTTCTATCGGTACGTTGACGGCTCGAACGGTTATGAGCAGCTTCATTACACAATTGGAAACGTGGCACCGGGATGGGTGGAATTCCTCGTAGATATCCCGGGATTCTCCACTATAATAGCAGTTACCGATCAGATACCGGCAGATTCACGAACAACGCCTGTTTCGTCAACGGGAACAACGGCAAATCTCGCAACTATCAAGTATAAAACCATATATTACGGCACTATCACCGTTGATCCAGGATCATTCACCTACACAACCACAATGGACGATAAAACATTCATCGTAAACAACCTGAGTGTTTTCGGGATACTGCATGCATCAGGCATGAATCTCCAGACAAAAG
>SACF01000355.1 GCA_009928665.1 Alphaproteobacteria bacterium | reverse complement strand
AGGACATTCAACTGTTTATCACTGCTACAGAGCTGGGGAAAGAAGTAGAAAGCTCCCTTCCGAAAGGGAATCTTTACTGGGTATCCCAAGGGGAAGTGGAACAGCCGGAGGATAACACCGCTGAGAAACAGGAGGCATAGGGGATGGAAAAGGGAATGAAACAAACAAATCAAAGGAAGGGAAGAAACCCGTGGCTAGTTTGGATGGGTGTGTTTGCCATGGTGTTTGTGCTGGCAGCTTGCGGACCCGTTGGGCCCGGGGAAGGGGCGTCGGAGGAGGCGCCGGAAGACATGCCGGAGTATCGGGTTGCCGCCTTGATGGAGGATTGGCTGAATGTGGAAGAGAATCCTCTCCACCTCTCTTTTTCTACCGAATTTGAAAACGACTTGTTGACGGCCCAACTCTATGTGAAGAACGGGATGATACGAATGGATTCCCAGGATCCCGAAGCCGGCATGGTTTCCGTCATCACCAATTCTCAAGGAAGCTTTGTGGTGCTGCAGGACCACGGAATGTATATGAAATCCGATGGAGAACAAGATGAGTTGGATACAGAAAACATGTCCTTTTTCTTAACGGAAGAAGAACTGGAGCAGTTTACCATCACCACCGGACAAGAAACCATAAAAAGCATCACCTATGATTTTGAAAAATTGACCATGGAGGGGGAAGAGCTGACATATTACTTTCTTCCAGAGAATGGGCAATGGAGTGCGTTAAAGAGTGAAGACACCATGATGTTTATTCACGGCATCTCATCGGAGGTGTCGGATGAGCTCTTCGAAATCCCTGCGGATTTTCTGGATATGACGGGGCAAATGTAAGAAAAAAACGGAAATTCTGGGAAGAAGAGCACCTCGAAATGTTGTGGGTATCGACATTTGACGACAAAGGCGGGAAAACCCGCCTTTTTTGGTGAGCATATATCTGCGGATAATCCCTTGTTTTAACCCGGGAAATGGCCGTTTTGAGGCCTGAAAAAAGAGAGGGCCATTCCGGGAGACGTTTTGGCCAAATATCCTTGTAATGGAGCCGGTTTTGGAGTACAATATCTAGTGTATGCTAGGAAATCGACCCAGGGATTAA
>SACF01000354.1 GCA_009928665.1 Alphaproteobacteria bacterium | reverse complement strand
GCTTTGGCCTACGCGTTGTATCTAGAAGGTCGAAAAATTCTGCGATTCTTATTGATTTTCTTGCTACCCATGATGGTGGTGTTGTCTTTGGTGAATCCCTTGTTCAACCACCGGGGCGTTACCATTCTTACATATATAAGGGATAATCCCATTACCTGGGAGTCCATTTATTATGGCATGGTGACGGGCCTTATGTTGGGCGCCGTGATTTTGTGGTTTTCCTGCTACAACCAGGTGATGACCAGCGACAAGTTCATTTACCTTTTTGGTCGACTCATTCCTTCTTTGTCTCTAATCTTTTCCATGGTGCTTCGGTTTGTTCCCCGGTTTCAGGACCAGTACAAAGTAATTTTACAGGGGCAAAAATCCTTGGGAAGAGAAGTGGAGGGGACTACCTTATCAAGTCGAATCCGAAGAGGGTTAAAGGTGACCTCAATGATGTTGACCTGGTCCCTGGAAAACGCCATTGACACGGCGGACTCCATGAAGGCCAGGGGATATGGTCTTCCCGGTCGAACCGCTTTTTCCACCTATCGGTTGGATGGAAGAGATCGTCGCATGTTGGTGGTGTTGCTACTTATGGGTGGCATGTTGGCCCTGGGAGTGGTGAATCAGCTATACCGGATTCAATATTTCCCGTCCATCAAGGTGCCGGAAGCCCACCCCTTGACCTGGATATTTTTTTTCGCCTATGGTGTTCTTTGTTATTTGCCTTTGATTATTTCAGGGTTGGAGGAATATAAATGGAAGCTTTTGCAATCGAAAATTTAAGCTTTACCTATCCCGATAGAATCAGGCCCGCCCTATATCAAATCTCTGCTTCTGTGGAAACGGGAAGTTTTGTGGTGGTCATCGGGGGCTCCGGTTCCGGGAAGACCACGTTGCTCCGAAATCTGAAAGGCCCCCTTACACCTTCCGGCATAAGGGAAGGGGAGGTTGTTTTCTTTGGGAAGAAATTGGGAGAACTGACTGATAAGGAGCAAGCGAGACGGATTGGCTATGTGTTTCAAAATCCGGACCATCAAATCGTTACGGATAAAGTGTGGCATGAATTGGCCTTTGGATTGGAAAGTCTGGGCATGGACCAGGAA
>SACF01000353.1 GCA_009928665.1 Alphaproteobacteria bacterium | reverse complement strand
TTGTACCCGGATTTCTCCACCAGCCAGTTGATACTCCCCTATGAAGAAGGCGGAGTAATATATGCCGGAGCGGAAGGGTATCGAGGGGGTTTTTGTTTTTTCCCGGTTGACAGCACCAAAATGAATTTAATTAACTTTGTTAACCTGGAAGATTATGTTCGAGGCGTGGTCCACTCAGAAATTGGCCAAAGCAGTCCACTGGAAGCCATTAAGGCACAGGCCGTTTGTGCAAGAAGTTATGCGGTGTGTAACCTGAACCGCCACAAAGACGCGGGATATGATATTTGTGCAACCACACATTGTCAGGTGTACAAGGGTTACCGAAATGAATTTCCCTCAACAAATAGAGCTTGTGAAGAAACCGAGGGGCTTATTATTTATTATCAAGGAAATCCCGTTCCAGCCTATTATTCAAAAAACGATGGAGGCCATACTGACAATGTAGAAGATGTTTGGGGCACTAAAATTGGATATCTTCGCGGAATTCGTGATGAGTTTTCACCACTGTATTCCTGGGAAAAAACCTATTCTTTTGATGAATTGGAATCCGTATTAAGGCAGGCCAACTATTCCGTAGGAAACATTAGCAGTATTACCATTACAAATAGAAACAGTTCGGGTACTGTGGCAAAGATAGCCATTTGGGATGAGAGAAAGCAAACCATTCTTTCCGGAAACCAGTTAAGAACAATATTGGGTGCCAACACTATCAAATCCGGCATGTTTTCTTTTAGCCCCATTACTCCGGAATCCCTGGAAGATGCCCTTGACCAAGCGGCAACGCAAACCTTAAATCCCGGCAATGTAACCGTCACCAACCTTACGGCTCAGAGAAATTACAGCAAAACTCTTCAAATTATGGGTGCGGATGGCATTATACGTGATGCAGAGGCGTCGGAATTGGCTATAACGGATGGGGAAAACATGGTAGTACCTGACCGCAATGAGTCGCCTTCTGAAGAAGTTTTTACCCCTATCATTACATTAGGAACCGAATCCCAGCTAAAGTCTCCGGTCACTTTTTACGGCCTGGGATGGGGTCACGGAGTGGGGATGGCCCAGGATAGTATTATTGCCATGGGAAAATTGGG
>SACF01000352.1 GCA_009928665.1 Alphaproteobacteria bacterium | reverse complement strand
TGTGGATGACCTTTTGGCCAGCCACTATGGTATTGATTTGCCATCCCTTCGGTTTTCGGAAATCGTCAACCGGATGACTGAAGCCATGACCTATGCAGGTAGCATTTCTTTGCTGCAGGATACGGCTCATGACACGGTGGAATATCGAACCACTCTTTCCTATCGATATCAACCCAAGGTGTTTTTTCAGATTCACTTTCAGATTGATGGAAAGGTGTTGGAAGCCACCTTGCGGATTACTACCCGTACGACTTCTACTGTCCTTTGGTCTCTGTTGGAGGATTTATTTGCCCGACTGGATGAGATGGAACCCAGGTTGGGAACGGTGTTGCCGGGAGGTCCTACGGTGGTGGAAGGAAACCGATTGATTCGAAAATATCGATTTCATAAAGAGAATACCACCAGCCATCAGGTGGCGGAAGAATTAATGAAAGTGTGCCAATGGATACAAGATGCATTGGAAATCTATTTTGAAAAGGATATGCCGAGCCTGGTATTTGAAGAGGCCTTGGTTGATAAATATGGAAGGCGGTGAATAAAATGAACACGGAAAAGATGACACAAAACACCATAAAGGCTTTGCAAGAGGCCATGAATCTGGGGAGTGAGTATGGAAATCCCACAGTGGACCCAGACCATCTTTTGGCGGCTTTGTTGTCCGACCCAAAGGGTTTGATTCCCTCCATTTTTGAACGTATGGGAGTGGATCGAAAAGGGCTGGAAGAGCAATTGATGGATGCCATTCGGAAAAAACCCAAAGTAGCGGGCGGAGCACAGCCTACTCTTTCCCCCGAAGCCAATCGGGCCATCAATCAGGCGGAACAGGAAGCTAAGGCTATGGGAGATCACTTCACCAGTGTGGAGCATTTGGTGCTGGGGATTCTTGCCCACAACACCAAGGAGGGAAAACTGCGGCTGGAAAGAAGAGGCATTCAGCGGGAAGGATTTCTTCAAAAATTGAAGGAAGTGAGAGGTAACCAACGAGTGACCAGTGATAATCCGGAAGCCACCTATGAAGCTTTGGAAAAATACGGGGCAGATCTGGTGCAGCTGGCCCGGGAGAATAAATTGGACCCGGTGATTGGACGTGAG
>SACF01000351.1 GCA_009928665.1 Alphaproteobacteria bacterium | reverse complement strand
GCAAATCCCCCGACGGCATTTCCTTCTCCTTCGGCAGAAAGAGCCGAATTCGCTTCAATATCCATCCAGTTCCCGCGATGATAATCCGCCTGATCTTTTTCTGCGCGATCCCAGGCTGTCCCGCGAGAATGCGCCGGAGCACCATATTCGGAAATAAATGCCGGCCTGTCCGCCAAAACTCTGACGTCATCCCAAAGGGAACCAAAACCATAGTCACCGCGGTAAACATTGGCGCCAAAAACATCCACATCCGGCGCAAGCTGACTGAATAACTCAAGAAACTGGGCATCCCCGTTAGCAATACCTACCGGATGATCCGGATCCAGTTCTTTGATTCTCTTGGCGACTTCATTCACAAACTGATAATACTTTTCCGGCTTTTTATCCGCATTACAGCCGACACCGTAATTATTCTCGTTACCCAGAATCCACATCAAGATAAATGGTTCATCCTTAAACTCGGTTACCATCTTCTCAACGCTTTCCATCATTCGGGCCAGGTGAACAGGATTTTCATAATCCGCCCCGACCGCCCACTCTGCACCGGACCCCAGGGTGTATTTCCCGAGAAAATCACCCATAGCAACATAAATGCCATACTTGGCATGCAGTTCGCGCAACAATTCCCGATTGATTTGATTGCCATTATGATAAATACGCAAAGCATTGGCTCCCATTTCCTTCAACAACTGGAAATCGCCAACAACCGGTTCATTGGAATCCTGGATTCCGTTGCGATTGCGATCAACCCATGAGTCATATGGGCCGTCCGGCTTCCCGTTCCCATTGGTATCCTCAAACATCCAGTTGGCCAGTGTTCCTTTATCGGGACTTTGCCCGATCTTTGTCGGAGCATAGGTAAGCCCCTTGATCATAAAAGGCTTTCCTTCAACCTGCATCTGCCAATGCCCGTTATTGTACTGAACAAAATTGACTTTTTTCCCTCCCCGGGTCAGTCTGACAGCGGGAGCAGGAATACGTTTGATCTTGCCAGCATCACCTTTCTGGATCACTCCAGGCCAAACAACGAACACATCATTACTCGTATCACTGTCGTTTCCATTATGAACCCTGACCTTGGCATCCTTGTAAAC
>SACF01000350.1 GCA_009928665.1 Alphaproteobacteria bacterium | reverse complement strand
GTACCTGGTCCCGGCCCATGAAGGCTAGCAGATAGGTTTCATAATGGTTGCCACAGGCCCCGGGGGACTCTTCGGCTTCATCAGGGCATGAACCTTCCACGGTAAAGACGACGATCTGATCCGTAATGCCATCGTTATTTAGATCGCCTTGGGTCGTCAGTCGGGTGGTACAGTCTTCCGCTCCCCGAATAGAGGCGGTAAAAGACTCAATGGTACGGCTGATGTTTGGGGAAAAGTGACCACAGTCATCGGCAGCGTGGACGTTCCCCATCATGTCCAGATTCAGCAGGACAATGGGACCGTAACCTATTAACCTAGCGTAATTCATAGTAACTCCTGGATTTATCCTGTTTTTGTTGCGTCACGAAATATTATCGAAAAATAGCTTCACCGCGAAGCAGCTAAATATTTCCTCCGTAAACCTCAATTTCAGAGGTAATGATCCATAAGCTGAATTTCTAGTTCAGCACCCAAGGGTCAGTCAACATATTCATATTGCGGCGGCGGCGTACCGACCGCACTGATCACCGCCGGCAAGGTCATGTCCGCTTTCTTGTCATGAATGCTTTCCACAGTAACTTCGTGAACCAGTTCATCACCGAAGTCAAACAAATACAACATATTGGACGTTTGATGAAGATGTAAATCCCGTAATTGAGTTTCTGCTGCGGATTTGGCGGGAGGACCGATTCCGGATATCAGGAGGTCACCGAGAGGAGTTCCAGAATACTCGTGAGCCCGGTCAAATAACTTGCCTCCCGTGTAGAATGAGAACATATGATCATTGTCCCAATGGAAGGCTTTTTGAATAGCAAGATGCAGATCATAGAGGGTTTCATTGCCCTCAATATCAAGCGTGCGTGAGACCTCCTCCTCGATGATCATCCCCTTCATCTGGATCAAGGCTACCTTGAGCCGATACACCGGAACGGGTGTTGAGAGTATTGCCCGCAACTCCACCCAAGAGGTGGCCATGGCGGCCGCCCTGATGATCTCCGCGTTCTTGGCCCGATCAGGGTAACAACACTTTTTGTATTTCACCCCGCTGCCGCAGGGACAAACCTCATTGCGATGCAACTTCATTTTTTTTACAG
>SACF01000349.1 GCA_009928665.1 Alphaproteobacteria bacterium | reverse complement strand
TGAGATCCCGGTGGCGGAATCGGTGGATCGCCTATCGGTTCAAGTGGCACTGGTGGTTTTGGTGTACTTGGGAACCTATCTCACCACTTGGGGATTGACTTCCGGCATCAATGGAATATCCCCGGCAGCCGGCGGGTCGGTAAACAGCCTCTTGTGGGGATTTAACTTCATCGTGGGATCTTTGTTGGCCATGCTGCTTCGATTTATTCTTCGCCATTTAAAGGACCGGTCCATCATGACACGGCAATATCAAAACAATTACCTGCTGAGCCGAATCTCCGGACTGGCATTCGATGTGATGATTGTGGCAGGGATTGCTTCCATTGAGATTGGGGATTTGTCCGGAAACTGGACCGTGTTCATCTTGATGTCACTGGCCGGGGGACTGGGTACATTCTATTATATGAAGCGGGTTACCAAGATACTTTACCCGGATTATTACTACGAAGGGTTTATGTCCATGTTTGGCATGATGACCGGTACGGTAAGCTCCGGAATCCTGCTGCTTCGTGAAATCGACCCCACCTTGAAAACACCGGCTGCCAATAATCTGGTTACGGGTAGCTGCTCCGCCATCGTGTTTGCGTTGCCGATTTTGATTCTGATTGGCATGGCACCCAAATCCACTGTACTATTGTTTACGGTAGTGGCCATTATGGCGGTTTACTTTATTTTGCTTTTGGGAATTACATTGAGGCTGGGTACTCCTAAGGGAAGGCTTGCTTCGAAAGGATAAAAAAGAGATGAGCGGAAAATCCTACCGAATCATCCGGAAAGAAGAGACGAAGGAAACCCGTTGGTCCGGTGGGACTACTTGGGAGATTTTCCGATATCCGGAGAATGGGTCCTATGAGAATCGAGACTTCATTTTTCGTTTGAGTCGGGCGGAAATCCAGATGGAGTCCTCTCTGTTTACCCCCCTTCCCCATTACCAACGGCACTTGATGTTGCTGACCGGGGAAGTGGTGTTGGTGCATCAAGGGAAAAAATCTTTTCGATTGGAGCCCTTTCAGCCCCATACCTTTGATGGAGGCCTTTCCACCCAAAGTTTTGGGAAGGCCCAGGATTACAACCTGATGGTTCAAGAGGGCCAGGTGG
>SACF01000348.1 GCA_009928665.1 Alphaproteobacteria bacterium | reverse complement strand
TTGCCCCTTCCTCATCATGTCGTTCTATACCGTATTAGGTGGTTATGCCATGAAATATATGGTAGCCAACTTCGGTGACATCTTTGGCGCTGGATTCGGTGTAGCAGGTGCGGACAGTGGCGCGTATTTCGGTGAATTCCTGACGAATCAGGTCGAAGGGATTGTTTATACATTCCTGTTCTGTTTGGTTACCTGGGTTATCGTACGAGGGGGTGTTTCGAAAGGTATCGAAGCTTTTTCGAAAGTGGCTATGCCGGCATTATTTATCTTGCTATTGATTGTTATTATCCGAGCTGTAACGCTTCCCGGCGCTATGGAGGGCATTGCTTTCATGTTCAAGCCCAATTTTGAAGTATTCCAAGGAACCGGTTGGATTACCGTATTAGGTAGAGCCGGTGGACAGATGTTCTTCTCTTTGTCTCTGGGCATGGGCTGTATGATTACCTACGGTTCCTATTTGAATAAGAAAGAAAATATCGAACAAAACGCTGTTATTATTCCTGTGTTAGATACAGCAGTCGCTTTGTTGGCAGGTCTGGCTGTTATGCCTACCGTATTTGCCATGGGTATGGAGCCCGGTGGTGGCCCTGGATTGTTGTTTGTAACCTTGCAAGCCGTATTTGCAGCGATGGGTGGGGTTGGCCCCATTTTCGGATTCTTATTTTATCTTTTTGTGGTCATTGCTGCGGTTACCTCCGCTGTTTCCCTGTTAGAGGTTGCTACGGCCACCTTTATTGACAAGGAAATTGCCAAGGGGAATGAACCCAATCGACATAGAGCCACTTTGATTTGTATTGTAATCATCTTCGCATTGGCTGTGATTGTTGCATTGGACGGTTTGGGTTCCAATGGTCTGCCCATGCCTTTGGGATTCATTTGGTTGGATTTCTTTGATCTCTTCTCCGAAGGTATCATGATGCCTTTGGGAGCACTGGCCATGTCCTTAATTATTGGATGGAAACTGGGCCCCAAATGGATGGAAGATGAAATCACGGCTAGTGGTGACAAGTGGAAAGGCAAAGCCTTCGCCATGGTATGTTTCAAGTATATTGCTCCGCTAGGGATGCTGTTCATCCTGGTTGGACAATTAAACGGATTC
>SACF01000347.1 GCA_009928665.1 Alphaproteobacteria bacterium | reverse complement strand
TTCGGTAATGCCAATCCTACGAAATCATCCAACTTTTCATATCCTCTTTCGTCCATGAAGTGAGCGGTTCCGGAAATCATGTCTTCCACAATGCGATACCCATACTGCATGATAGAAGTGGTTACCTGGATATTTCGACACCCAATCATCAAGAACTCAACCGCGTCACGCCACGTCTCAATTCCACCAATACCGGAAATTGGTATATTCTTCAACTTCTTATCTTGCAACATCTGTGCGCAAAACCGCAGGGCAATGGGCTTAACCGCCGCTCCGGAATATCCGGAAATCGAAGATTTACCATCTACCACCGGCATCCCCGTATTGTTTTCAAAATCAATATTGGTGATGGATTTGATGGTATTGATAGCGGATACTCCCTTTGCACCACCCCTGACAGCAGCCTGGGCCGCTATTTCCATGGTGGTAATATTGGGGGTCATCTTGGCAATAAAGGGAACCTTCGTTGCCTGAGAAACCGCCTTGGAGTATTTTTCCACCAACTCAGGGTTGGTTCCAACATCAGAACCCATGGCATGGGTGGTCATCTGAGGACATGAGAAGTTTCCTTCAATCAGATCCGCTTCTGCCTGCTCTGCCATAATAGCCAATTCCCGCCATTCCTTCTCGTTTTCTCCCATGATGGAAGCCACCATAATCTTGTCGGGATAGTCTCTCTTCAGTTTTCTCATTTGTTGGAAATTGTACTCCGTAGGCTTGTCGGAAATCATTTCCATGTTCTTAAATCCAACCCAAGGAAGTCCCTCTTTATTGGTCTGGTCGAATCTGGGAGAACATTCATCTGGAATCCAGAAGCCTATGGTCTTGTAGAAAACACCGCCCCAACCTTCTTCATAGCATTTTGCAACCATATCATAATCGCTACCTACCGGAGAAGATGAAAGGAAGAAGGGGTTTTCACATTGAACACCAAGGTATTCTATGGATAAATCTTTCTTAACTGCCATTCTATTTCACCCCTTTCTTTTCCAAGTATTTCATGATGGAATAAGCGGCTTCTTTTCCTTCTGCTACCGCTTCTACAACCGTCTTTCCATTATTTACGATATCACCGGCTGCAAACACTTTGGCCAAGTTGGTTTT
>SACF01000346.1 GCA_009928665.1 Alphaproteobacteria bacterium | reverse complement strand
GGGCAAGATCAGACAGACCCTTTTGCTTGATGAACCTTTAACCGCACTGGATACAAGGATTCGTCAAGAGATCCGTGGGGTGTTGCGTAACTTGAACCGGAGTGGCCTGACCATCATTCATGTAACCCATGATTATCAGGAAGCCCTCACGCTTGCTACGCATATCGGTATTCTGGAGGGTGGAAGATTAATTCAACAGGGTACCGCTGAAGAGGTGTTACGCAACCCCATCAATACTTTCACTGCCAGTTTTACGGGGATCAAGAATTATATTCACGTAACTATCAGTGATCAAAGGGGTTCCGGCGTTTGCGTGGCCATGGCCAATCATGATATTCCGATTACCTTGGATCTTCAGGAGCCGGCTCAAGAGGGTTATGTCATCATCCCGGAAGAGGCAATCTTTTTATCACATCACCCAACGGACACCTCTGCAGCCAACAATTTCTGTGGCACGATAACCGATTTTCATCCTTCCCCCCACGGGGTGGAGGTCATGATCAACTCCGGGATCCCCTTATGTGCTTTGTTGACCGCTGAAGGTGTTGCCCGGCTCAATTTGGAGATAGGAGATACCATTTGGGCCAGTTTCAAAGCAACCAGTGTCCGGTTTATTCCGAAATAGAATGCCTGGTTCTTCCGTTTCTTTTTTCCTATATTTGACCAAAACCAAAGCTTATGTTTTCAGTAAATGAATATTTTGACGGCAAGGTAAAATCCATCTCTTTCAATACGGAGGAAGGCCCTGCCACGATTGGTGTTATGGCTCCCGGAGAGTATGTCTTTGGAACCTCCACCATTGAATACATGACGGTCACTTCAGGTTTGATGAGTGTCCAGTTGCCTGATGAGGAAGAGTGGCGCGATTACCGGGAATTTGAAACTTTTCGGGTTGAAAAAGGGGTGAAGTTTAATGTTAAGGTGACGGAAGATACCTCCTATCGTTGCCTCTATCGTTAATTCGCAAAAATCATGGCAGGATCCAAGGGTTCAAAATACTACGACACCTTCCTGCATTACACGGTGTGGCTCGAAAACCGGTCAACCGGAAGGGTTGTGGATGAGCAGCTTTTTCGGCTGTTAAAAGCGGTCGAAGAGTCAGGTT
>SACF01000345.1 GCA_009928665.1 Alphaproteobacteria bacterium | reverse complement strand
TCAGCCTACGGAAGGCGGCAGCGCCGATTTAATTGCGGCAGGTCAGGGAGAGTTTGGGCTGAGCTACCAGGAGCAAGTGACTTATGCCAGAACAGCAGAGACACCCCTTCCGGTGAAAGCCATTGCGGCGGTAATCCAACATAATACTTCCGGGTTTGCTTCCCCGACGGAAAAACAGATTGTATCGCCCCGGGACTTCGAAGGAAAGAAGTATGGCGGATGGAATTCACCTATGGAGGAAGCCATGCTAAAGGGGCTGATGGAAATATCAGGGGCGGATTTTTCCAAACTGGAGATGGTCAGCGTGGGGACATTGGACTTCTTTACGGCGGTGACGGAGCATGTGGACTTTACATGGATTTACTATGGATGGGATGGAATTGCTGCAGAGGTAAAGGGTGTTTCATTGAACTTTATCAAATTACAGGATGTGGATGAAAGACTGGATTCCTATACTCCGGTAATCATCGCCAACGAAGAATTGTTGGAAGAAGATCCGGAACTGGCACGAAGTTTTATGAAAGCAGTATCCAAAGGCTATCAATTGGCCATAGAGGATCCAGACAGAGCCGTGGAGCATTTATTAAAGCATGCCCCGGAAATTGACCGGGAGATTGCCATAGAATCCCAAAGATATTTGGCGAAAGAGTATCGGGGAGATGCCAGTAGGTGGGGGGAAATGGATGTAGAAATTTGGCAAAAATATGCGGATTGGATGTTTGAAAAACAGTTAATTCCCGGCGAGTTAATTGCGGAGGAAGCCTTTACCAATGAATATCTCCCAGAATAAATTGGAAGTAAAAAACCTATCGAAGAAATACGGAGAGGATCTGATATTAAAGGATCTTTCCTTTTCCGTACATGAAAAAGAATTCGTGTCCATCATCGGCCCCAGCGGTTGCGGAAAAAGTACCCTTTTCAATGTCATCGCCGGTCTTGAGGTTCCTGTATCCGGCGAGGTTCTCCTGGATGGATCATCCATTTTAGGGGTTACCGGAAAAGTGGGGTATATGCACCAAAAGGACTTGCTGTTACCTTGGCGCACCGTGTGGAGAAATGTAGCCCTGCCATTAGAAATACAAGGAAACACAAAGAAGGTGGCGAG
>SACF01000344.1 GCA_009928665.1 Alphaproteobacteria bacterium | reverse complement strand
GAAGTCGAAGACGTGACACCGGACATTATGACATACGGAAAAGCTTTCGGTGGCGGCATCATGCCCATTACGGGAATCATTGCCAGACCGAAAATGTGGATTGATAAGCTGATTGACAATCCTTGGATTTTGGGATCCCCCACCTTTGGCGGAAACCCCTTGGCCTGCTCCGCAGCCATTTCCACCATTCGATATATGTTGGAAAACGACATCCCCAAGGTTTGCCAGGTAAAAGGCGACTACATCATGAAGGGACTGAAAGAGCTGAAGAAAAAGTATCCCACCGTGCTAAAGACATATCGTGGGTCCGGGCTTCTGATTTGTATGGAATTCCCGGAAGCAGAGGTTGGCTACGAAGTAACGAAGAACTTGTTTGCGCATAAGGTCATGGTAGCCGGTACCTTGGTGAATGCCAAGACCGTTCGAATCGAGCCCCCTGCAGTACTGGAATATGACACCATCGATTACGTATTGAAAGCATTGGATGAATCCTTGGCAGCCGTAAAGAAAAAGTTTAAGCTGTAGGACCTCGAAAGAGGACAAAGGATTTTAATCATTCGATTCTAAGACACCCAAGAGCTCTCCTGCAGGAGGGCTCTTTTTGTGGCTGTCGAAGGGCTATTTTTGTTGCATTTTGTGTGTCTTGAAAAAATTTGTGATATACTAATAAATTATAGAAGGAGGGGCGTTATGAAAATTTCATCGTTATTTCAGCCGGGGAAAACCGTGTTTTCTCTGGAGGTATTTCCTCCCAAACGAACCAGTCCAATCGAAACCATATACCAAACCCTAAAGGAACTGGGAGATCTCCATCCGGACTTCATCAGTGTTACTTATGGAGCCGGTGGGAACACGGCGGATTCCTCCACTTGCCAGATAGCAGCCCGCATTAAGAACGAATATGGGATTGAAGCGCTGGCTCACTTAACTTGTGTAAATTCCACCCGGGAAAATGTGAAAGCCATTATACATCAATTCCGGGAGAACAATATTGAAAATGTACTGGCCTTACGAGGGGATATTTCGCCGGAGGTGCCGCGGCAGGAGGATTTTTCCTATGCCATGGATCTCATTCGGTATCTGAAGGAGGACCATGAGGGTTCTTC
>SACF01000343.1 GCA_009928665.1 Alphaproteobacteria bacterium | reverse complement strand
CACAGTGATGGAGATTTTAACCGACATCATATCAAAATAGAGAGGAAAGGTTATGATTCGAGTTGGCGTGGATATTGGCGGCACGAAAATAAAGGTGGGATTGGTGAAGGAAGAAGGCGGAGCTCTTCTTATAAAAGGCAAGATTCCTTTTGTCCATCAAGGATATGAAGTGGTTTTTCAACAAATAGCCGCAGAAATTAATCGACTTCTGGAAGAGGCCGACCAATCCATAGAGCAGGTGGGTTCTATTGGTCTGGCGGTGCCGGGCAGCATCGACACAGGACAAGGAAGAGTGCTCCATGCTCACAATTTGGACTTTCATGACGTACCGGTGGTGGCTGCCATGAAACAATACTTTCCGGACATTCCTGTCTATGTGGGAAACGATGCCAATGCGGCAGCCTTGGGAGAATTGTGTTGCGGTGCATTTCAAGGGTATCGTACTGCGGTGCTTTTAACCATTGGCACCGGTGTAGGTGGCGGTATCATTTGTGAAGGGAAAATGTTTAACGGAGGCCGGGACCACGGTGTAGAGCTGGGCCATATGATGCTGAAATATGGTGGGATTCAATGTAGCTGCGGCAATTATGGGTGCGTGGAGTCTTATTGTACCGCCACCTGGTTGATTGAGGAAGGCCGAAAATTGATACGGGAAGAAAAGGATAGTCTGGTGGTAAAAAGAGCCCGGGGAAATCCGGATAAGGTGGACGGGAAATTGGTGGTGGATGCAGCCCGTGATAAAGACCCGCTGGCCATGGAAATCATGGAAACCTTTGTGGATAACCTGAGTGCCGCCATTACTTCTATCAATGCGTTAATGGATCCGGAAATCATTGCCATTGGCGGAGGGATTAGCGGTGCAGGGGACATTTTGTTTCAGCCCTTACGTGAAAAGGTGAAGGAGAAATCTTTTTTCAAAGTAGAATACAATATCGTACCGGCCCATCTGGGAAATGATGCGGGTATTATCGGTGCAGCAAATCTATATCATAATGGTGTGTAACAAATAAGAAAGGGGGACAGAAACATTGCACCAAGCCATAACAGTTGGTATAATTAAAGTGTTGTTAAACCGTCCCGAACTGGGCAAGTAAAGAGGAGGAAAAG
>SACF01000342.1 GCA_009928665.1 Alphaproteobacteria bacterium | reverse complement strand
TCATACTAATGCGTTTTTTCTTATGAATCTATCATATCAAGGGACTCTACTTTTGTCTATTTAAGAATCTCTTTCGTGATTCTTGCGAAATTCTTACGGGAGGACACACTATTTTTCGTAATTATATGGCGCCAGCTTTATCTAAATCGGTTTCACGGAAGCTTTTCGCAAAAGCAACCAACTGATGGCCATAAAAAAACATGAAATAATGATCATCCAGAAGGCCACGGTCCAGGGTCCCGGAGGGAAGGGAGTTGGACTTTCGGCTGGCCCAGGGGCCGCATAACTGACTAGAAGGATGAAGGCCACGGGCAAAGCCACAGCAAAAGCGATGTTCCATGGTTTGTTCAGTCGATAGAACAGGACGGATAGAAAAGTACCCAACCCAAGGCCGATGAAGTATAGAGAGAAATCGAAGGCTCTGTTTTCCACGAAAGCAGTTCCACCCGCCACCATGGTTTCATGGGAATGGAATACCGTGTGGTAGAGGGGCTGAATGGTCAGCTCATCAAATCCTGTGAGAAACCAGGAACCCAGGTAGGTAAGAACCATTCCTCCCAATGAAAGCAGCATGGCCATCAGAAGAGAGGTAATCAGGTGAGAGACAAAGAAGGTGGGTCTGCCGATACCGTGCTGAAGGGCCATTCGTAGATCTTCCCTCATGGCGACGATTCCGGTTACCAAGGCCATGACAAAACCGGCCACTTCATAAATGGAAAATTGACTATTGGTGACGGACTCCTGTGGCAGAAACACGCGTACCATAATGATAACCGCTGAGGTTACCACAAATATGATGAGCCAAAATACCACAAATGCTTTGGTAAGATCCTTTCCTTGAAAAGTCAACATGGGTTTCAAATTCATTTCTTTCATGATTCCATTCCTCCATTGGTGAGTAGGATAAAGTAATCTTGGAGAGTCAGCCTTTCCTGGGTGAATCCCAAGGGTAAATCTTCTCGCTTTTGGGCTCCTTTTAAATATGCAGTTGCTAGCCCTCCTAAGTGGCTTTTGCCAATCAGAGTTTTTCCTGTAGCCCATTCATCCATCTTTGAGGAGGGACCGGTTATTATGGACCACTCTTCCAGCAACTGGTCTTTCAAACCAT
>SACF01000341.1 GCA_009928665.1 Alphaproteobacteria bacterium | reverse complement strand
GGGATATGCTGTTTGGTAGTATCCCATGCCGGAAGGCCCGATGATGTTGGCCAATGGAATTCGGAAAAATGCGCCAAACACCTGAACCATCAATCCTGCCATCCCAAGAATTACCGCCCCTTTTAAAAAGGTCTTTTTCTCCATGAAAATATTCTCTTTCCCCTACTCTTGAATTAAACTGGTTCCGGTCATCTCACCGGGTTTCTCCAATCCCAATAGCGCAAGGATTGTAGGTGCCAAATCGCAAAGACGACCACCTTCTCTTAATTTCTTTCTATCTCTTGCCACATAAACCAAAGGAACCGGATTCTTCGAATGAGCCGTCATCACATTCCCTTCTTCATCCAGCATCTCGTCTGCATTGCCATGATCGGCAGTAACTAAAACCTGACCTCCCTTTTCCATTACCTTTTCTAGCACCGGCGGAACACATTCTTCCAATGCCTCGATGGCCTTCACAGCAGCCGGAATTTTTCCGGTGTGTCCCACCATATCCGCATTGGCATAATTCAAAATAATCACGTCATAATAGTCTCTCTCTATCTCTTCTATCACCCGGTCTCTTACCAGGTAGGCACTCATTTCCGGTTGCAGGTCATAAGTGGCCACTTTCGGAGATGGAATCAGAACTCTGTCTTCCATGGGATTGGGTTCTTCCACTCCCCCATTAAAGAAAAATGTCACATGGGCATACTTTTCTGTTTCGGCAATGCGAAGCTGACGTAGCCCACTCTCCGCCAAATACTCCCCTAACGTATTCCGGATTTCTTCCGGGGGATAAGCAACCGATACGTTGGGCATGGTCACATCATACTGGCACATACACACAAAATTCAAGTCTTGGAACGTCTTCTTTCGAAAGAATCCATGAAAAGCCGGGTCCACAAAGCTACGTGTCAATTCTCTTGCTCGATCCGGTCGAAAATTAAAAAATATGACACTATCTCCGTCAGATACCGGGGTGGATCCATCCAGTATGGTAGGGTTGATAAATTCATCATCCTCTCCCCGATCGTATCCTTTTAGAACGGCCTCCCGGTAATCAGTCGCACGCAAACCTTCTCCCAGCGTCAGCCCATCGTAGGCCTTCTGAACCCTATCCCAGCGT
>SACF01000340.1 GCA_009928665.1 Alphaproteobacteria bacterium | reverse complement strand
TCATACTAATGCGTTTTTTCTTATGAATCTATCATATCAAGGGACTCTACTTTTGTCTATTTAAGAATCTCTTTCGTGATTCTTGCGAAATTCTTACGGTAGAACACACTATTTCCTGTAATCATATGGCGGCAGTTTTCGCTATATCGGCTTCACGGAAGCTTTTCGCAAAAGCAACCAACTGATGGCCATGAAACAACATGAAATAATGATCATCCAGAAGGCCACGGTCCAGGGCCCCGGAGTGAAGGAAACTGCACTTTCGGATGTTTCAGGGGCCGCATAGGAGACAAAAAGGATGAAAGATACGGGCAAAGCCACCGCAAAAGCGATGTTCCATGGTTTGTTCAACCGATAGAACAAGATGGAAAGAAAAGTACCTAACCCAAGGCCAACGAAGTACAGAGAAAAATCGAAGGTTCTGTTTTCCACGAAGGCGGCGACCCCCTGGACCATGGTTTCATGGGAATGGAATACCGTGTGATAGAGAGGCTGAATGGTCAGCTCATCAAATCCTGTGAGAAACCAGGAACCCAGGTAATAAAGAACCACTCCCCCTAAGGATAACAATAAGGCCATCAGTAGAGAGGTAATCAGGTGAGAGATAAAGAAGGTGGGTCTGCCGATACCGTGCTGAAGGGCCATTCGTAGATCCTCCCGCATGGCTACGATTCCGGTTACCAAGGCCATGACAAAACCGGCCACTTCATAAATAGAGAATTGACTATTGGTGACGGATTCCTGGGGCAGAAACACGCGTACCATAATGATAACCGCTGAGGTTACCACAAATATGATGAGCCAAAATACCACAAATGCTTTGGCAAGGTCTTTCCCTTGAAAAGTCAACATGGGTTTTAAATTTATTTCTTTCATGATTTAATACCTCCATTGGTGAGTAGGATAAAGTAATCCTGGAGAGTCAGCCTTTCTTGCGTGAATCCCAAGGGTAAATCTTCTCGCTTTTGGGATCCTTCTAAGTATGCGGTTGCCAGTCCACCCAAGTTGGTTTTGCCAATCAGAGTTTTTCCTGTAGCCCATTCATCCATCTTTGAGGAGGGACCGGTTATTATGGACCACTCTTCCAGCAACTGGTCTTTCAAACCAT
>SACF01000339.1 GCA_009928665.1 Alphaproteobacteria bacterium | reverse complement strand
ATCCGGCTACGAATACGCAGAGGATCTGGACATAGAAGTGTATCCCACTTCGGATACCCAATCGCCGGACTATAGAAGTGAAGTTTGGCTACCTATTACAAAAAAATAGGCGTGCGTAAGTTCAAGAAAATCGGAGGACCAACAAGATTATGAACAGGAACCTGAGAAGGGCGATTACTTTTATCGGGGTCGTATTTTTCCTAAATTACCTACTGGCCATCCTATATTTTACTTTGGGTGGGCAGTGGGTCATGCCCGGCTCACTCATTGTGGCCACAATCTACATGTTTATTCCCATGGCAGTTGCATTGGGATTGCAGAAGCTGGTATATAAAGAGCCCATTCGGAAGCCACTGGGGATTTCGTTTCAGATGAATAGGTGGTTTCTGGTGGCATGGCTATTACCTCCGGTGATTGCATTTCTTACACTGGGGATTAGTCTATTGCTGCCGGGAGTAGAATACTCCCCTTCCATGGATGGAATGTTCGAGAGATTTAGCGGACTTTTAACCCCGGAGGAAATGGAGGAAATGGAAAACCAGATTTCCATGTCCCCGGTCCATCCCATCTGGATTGGTTTGGTACAAGGACTTTTGGCGGGTATTACCGTCAATGCGGTGGCCGGATTTGGGGAGGAATTGGGTTGGAGGGGATTTCTTCAAAATGAGTTTTCCTACATGGGTTTTTGGAAGTCATCGGTGGTAATTGGCCTTATCTGGGGAGTTTGGCATGCCCCGTTGATTCTCCAAGGACATAATTATCCGGAGAATCCCGTAGCGGGCGTTTTCATGATGGTAATCTTTACGCTCCTTCTTTCCCCGATCATTAGCTATATAAGGTTAAAAGCCAACTCTGTCATTGCGGCCGCCGTTATGCACGGATCCATCAACGGGACTATGGGATTATCTATATTGGTCATTGATGGAGGAAATGATTTAACGGTAGGAGTCACGGGAGTATCGGGGTTCATGGCGATGCTAATTGCGGTCATTGGTTTATTGATATTTGATCGGGTATTTGCAAAAGAGTCGATAATGTAACGGGGAATTTCTGCATGGGCCCTTGAATATTCAAGGGCTTTTATATTGGAGAATGGTCAGGCAGTATTTT
>SACF01000338.1 GCA_009928665.1 Alphaproteobacteria bacterium | reverse complement strand
AAACCCTGCCGTCCCTCAAGTGGGCCTATCCCCACTCAGACGATCCGGAGGAGGCAGCGCGCATCGCAGCGGAGTTCTACGCCGAGAATCAGCGCGTCACAGAGATGCTGACAGCCAAGGGCTTCGGCTTGGAGGGTGATGAGTCGGGGGGGACCTTGGTCAACCACCATCTCCTCACTCATCCCACCCCGGTGAGTGACGGTAACTGAAGGCTTGACTGGCCGTGGGGGGTTCACCGTTTTAGCCTGGATCATGAGTTCGGCCAAAACCCAGAGCCTGGATTGGGGCTACCATCTAAACCTAACGCATAAACCGGTGAACCTGGTAGAAAATGCAAGATGCTAAACTTGATATTTCCCTTGCGTATGCCGTGAGTGCTGCCCCTCTTGGCTCCACTCGTTACAGGAGTTTATCCATCGGGCTGAAACAAATTGATCCGCACTATTGAACACGCGGAATCAGATCATTGTCACCGACACATCGGCACATTCAATGAGTGCGTATCTCGTTTGCTTGTTCAGCATCCGGGTGGCGCGGGTAAATGGTTCCTATAAGCACTCCGGCAACGGCACCCCCCGATTTTGCTGCCACTGGCCGTCTCACATAATGATCTGGTGGTTTTTGAAATCAACATATTACATTTTCAGCCGATCTTAGTCCAAGTAGTAAACTATTAACCTTATGGGTATTCGAACATGTCAAAAGCCTCAGAAGATTTCACGGTTGTAAGCGATTTTGTTGAGAAGATCGCGAAGGGAGAAATAGAAATATATAATGAGTTCAGCCTGCAGCATGAAATGGGAATCATCCTTCGTTCGAAATTTCCAGATTACAAGGTTCAGTTTGAGCGTAATGTTTCGTTCTTTTCCCTTACAGGCGAATTCATAAAGAGCGAAATTGATATCGTAATTTATAGTCAAAAAAAGCAAAAACAGCCAACACTTCACTACGCTATTGAGCTTAAGTTTCCGCGTAACGGACAGTATCCGGAGCAGATGTTCAGTTGTTGCAAGGACATACTCTTCGCCGAGCAACTAAAGAAAGGTGAATTCAAAAACGGATTCGAGCGAGCCTTTCTCATCATTTTTGCCGACGATCCCCTATTTTATT
>SACF01000052.1 GCA_009928665.1 Alphaproteobacteria bacterium | reverse complement strand
TTCTACCATCAATGCCTTGGCAAACAAATCCTTTTGGGTTAACATCCGAGAGTTATGTTTGTTTTGGTAAATTTACCCACTTACTTTTACAAAGAACCTCTAAATGGAATATTGATATATGAAAAATTTTATAGTTATAACTTCAATTTTATATCCTACAGAATCAGTATATGCATTTTCAAAGTTAAAAAATTATCAATTAATTGTTGTTGGTGATGAAAAAACACCAAAAAATTGGTATTGTGACAATGTTATTTTTTTATCCACAGCTAAACAAGAATCTATTGATTTTAATATAGCAACCCTGATCCCATATAATCATTATTGTAGAAAAATGGTTGGATATTTAGAAGCAATAAGAAGGGGGGCAGAGATTATTGTTGACACGGATGATGATAATATTCCTTATAATGATTGGGCTTTCCCAACTTTATTTGGTGAATTTGAATCTATTAGAGAAAATATGGGCTTTGTGAATATATACAAGCTTTTTACGAATAAAAGAATATGGGCGAGAGGATTACCTCTGACTCTTATAAATTATTCAGAAGATTTGACATCATCTTTAATTAAATCTAAGTGCACTATTGGAATTTGGCAAGGACTTGCCGATGAGGATCCTGATGTAGATGCAATTTATCGATTGACTGACAATACTCCATGTTATTTCAATAAAAGGGAACCGATTGTGTGCAAAAAAGGTACTTTTTCACCTTTTAACACTCAGAATACACTCATTAGAAAAGAACTGTTTTCATTGTTGTACTTACCTACCACTGTGACATTTCGATATACTGATATATTAAGAGGACTGATAGCTCAGCCAATAATGTGGCTTTACGGATATGAACTTGGTTTTATAAATGCTACTGTTGTTCAAAAACGAAATCCACACAATTATTTCTCTGACTTTATTTCTGAGATACCAATGTACACTACCATTGAAAAGGTAGTTGGAGTTGTCAATAAATCTATTTCCTGTGATAAATCAATTGAAATGAATTTAATGAGTTGTTATAAAGCATTATGTAATGAGAGTATAGTCAAAGAACCAGAGCTAGAAACACTGGAAGCCTGGCTCTATGATATAAAGAGGATCTCTAATTCGTTCTGACTTCGAAAAGTTATGAAATTCAGAGAAACATTTGTATTTGGAATGTATTCTAAAGTATAATGAATAAAGATATTCGGGTCAGTGTCATTCTGATAACATATAATTCTTCACTTTATATTATAGAAGCACTTGAGAGTATTAAAAATCAAAGTTACAGGGACTTTGAATTAATTATTTCAGATGATTGTTCATCAGATAACACTTGTTATTTGATTGAACAATGGCTTGTAACAAATAGATCTTTTTTTAAAAATGTTATTTTAATTTGTTCTGATCACAACTTGGGTATTGTGAAAAATTGCAACAGGGGACTTGATATCGCAAAAGGTCAATGGATAAAAATGCTTGCTGGAGATGATTTGTTATTACCTGATTGCATTGCAAATAATATTTCTTTTATAAATAAATTCCCAGATACAAAATTTCTTTTTTCTGGTGCATTGTTCATAAAAGAAACAAATGAATCAATTCAGTCTTTTGAATTAATGAAATCAAAACAAAAATATTATTTCGAATTGTCTCCTAAATCACAGTTTCGACAATTAATAAAATATAATTTTGTATTTGCCCCGACTGCATTCATAAATAATCAGGTCCTTAAGAATATTGGAAGATTTGATGAAACTTTTCGAAACATTGAAGATTATCCTCTTTGGATTAAAGCAACACGGAGCGGTTATAAGTTAGATTACCTTGAAATGGATACAGTTGCATACAGGATACATTCAAATACAATTGCCGCACAGGGATACAGCTATAAACTAAAGAATGATTTATTTAATATATTCTATAAGCTTTTGTTACCCGAATTATCATTAAATAATGCTTTATATTTATTAGATACATATTTGAATATAAGCGCCAGCATATATAATATAAATTTTATTCGTTACTTTTCACCATTATATTTACTTAATTTATTTAAACTGAAACTTGGAAAGAAAGATTAAAATATTATTTCTTAACACTCAATTTTCATTCGGAGGTGCGTCATTAATTGCTCGCACCATTTTTTTGAATTCTCTTCAAGAGTTTGAAAGCACATTGTTATATGGATATGATAACAGAGGGCGAAAATCCAAAGAAACGAAAATTAATAACGTAGGTAATATATCAACATTAATCAGTTTTATTATTAATAAGATCTCACATAAAATATTTGGAATTGATATTTATACTTCGCGTAAAACAACTTTATTTAAACAAATAGATAATGCTGATATAATTCATATTCACAATATACATACACATTTTCTAAATTACGGTTGTTTATTAAAATATCTAATAACCACTAATAAAAAAATCATTTGGACAATTCATGATTCCTGGATACTGACCGGACGATGTGCTTTGCCCTTGCAGTGTGAGAATTGGAAGAATAAATGCGATCCATGTAGTTTTACCGATTATTATCCAGGATCCTTATGTGATTTAGCAAAATTGAATTTCACAAGGAAACAGCAATTATTTTCTGCAATTACAGAAAATAATTTGATCATTGTAAGTCCCTCCGAATGGCTGGAAGAAAACGTCCGGCTAAGTTCTTTGAACAGATTCCGTGTCACTGTCATTCCGAATGGGATAGATTTAGATGTTTTTCAATTTAAAAGAAAGAACTTTTACACACCTGTTAAAGTATTATTCATATCCAATTTTGTGAATGATAAAGTTAAAAGTCCTGAAATGTTTTTTAGAATTGTAAAAGAATGTCCACATATAAATTTTATTACCATTGGAAGAGGCGCAAAGACTATTTTGCCAAACTTAGAACACAGAGGATATTTGAATTCTCCGATACAAATTGTGAACGAACTTCATTCAGCTACATTTTTGTTGTTTTTATCAATATTTGATAATTATTCGACTGTTCTTCTGGAAGCGTTAGCTTGTGGTACGCCTGTGGTTTCATTCAGGGGGAAATCAAATGAGGAAATACTAAAGGATGCCGGATTTATTTTTAACGATAATGATGTCGACGCAATTATTAATTTTTTCAATGAATTGAAAATTGAAAGTATAAAAGAAATTCTTGAAGGAAAAGTGAAAAAAGGTCGTGAACTGGTTGAAAATCGGAATTCATTACAAAGTATGTTGGAAAAATATTTTTCATTGTACAAGGCCATATGATTGATTTTGTTGATATCGGAAATAAAAAGGATTTAAAGAAGATCTTACCGCTTATATCAATAGTGATATTATTTATGGGAATAGCAATTAGTCCTATAGTAAGAATGGGAAAACTTGAATTATGGCATCTGGTCACTTTATTGGTTATTGTAATAAATGTAAAGCACCTTGTTTTATCTGTTAAAGAGGTTGTTTTGCTATTGTCATTTGTCATTTTCACTTTTATTTCTTTTTTTCTATTTACAGCATTTGATCCGGCTTTAATTTATAGAACGATACTTAAGCAGGTTTTATTTACGGTGTCTTTCTCGGTTTTTCTTCTGGTCATAACCTATAAAAAGTACATACTTGAGAAGTATCAAATTTATATACTGGTTTTAAATGTTATAGTTATTCTTATAACGGGTTACGGATTGTATCAATGTTTTGGAAGAATATTGGATTTGCCTTTCACAGGGAACGAATACCTGCGTTTCAGATCCTGGAAAATAGCAGGAATCTACCAAATTAGCAGTGTTTTTGAAGAACCGGCTTTCTATGGTCAATGTTTAGTTTCATTTTTATTTATTCATCTGTTACTGTTAAAAGGAAAATACAAATTGATTATTTTCTTACTGATCATAAATATCATTCTGACACTTAGTGTAGGTACTTATGTGATTACAGCCTATATCTTATTTGTATATTTATTTTCATTCCTGTTTAGAACTCTCGTTGAGTATAAAATAACCAAAGCCAGATTACTATCCTTAGGGATAGTAATCTTATCTGTTATTGGAATTAGCCAATCAACATTTTTTTCATATGTATCGCAGAGGTTCAGCTCATTAATAATTAAAGATGAAACTTTAAAGACACAACAAAGGATCAGAGATGACTCTGGAGAAACTCGGTTGCAGAATGAATTAAAACTCTTGAAATCAGTGTCACAAAGTGAAATGCTTTATTCAGGGTATGGAATTAATTATGAAAACTCCCTTAATAAAAGAAAAATGGCCTTAAATGGGTTTACTGAGATCACAGTTAGATGGGGATTCATTGGCCTTTTCTTTTTTATCCTGTTATTCACTCAACAAATTTTTTATGATCAACTGAACAAAAAGATGGTTTTAACAGGATTTCTTATACTTTACTTTTTTATGGATGGCGCAATAGCAAAGGCGTCCTTTTGGTTTTTTCCGGGACTTACTTATTTGTTCTGTAAGTTAACATATGGCAAGAATAACCAAGATTGATCGAAAATATTCTTTATCTTAGATTTATGTTGTACGTGATTGTACCGGTTCATAACAGGTTAGATTCTACGAAAAGCTTTTTATATAGTTTAAAAGAGCAGGTATATAATGAAATCCAGATCGTCATTGTCGATGATGGATCATCTGACCATACGAGTGAGTACCTTTCTGAAAATCATCCGGAAATAACAGTTCTTCACGGGGATGGTTCTCTCTTTTGGGGAGGGGCAATAAATATGGGCCTGGATCATGTCAAAACTGTTGCGACCCCGGATGATTTTATTGCTTTTGCAAACAATGATATCACTTTTGAAGCGAATACTATTGTAAATATCCTCAAAGTGATTTCTGAACACGGAAGTCTGGCTTTATTTCACGCACTGGTAAAGGAAATCAATGGAATATGCTTTACAAGTGGGAGTAAAGCGCTTTCCTGGCCATTATTCTGGACATCGCATCCCTTTAGGGGATGTAAAAACGACGACTGCAGGAAACAGCCTTTAGCTAAAGTAGATTTTGCCAATGGCAGGTTTCTCGTGTTCAAGCCTGATATTTTAAATGTTATCCCAGAGATAGATACAATACATTTCAAACATTACCTTGGCGATTGTGATTTCTCAATGAGATTGAAAAAAAAGGGAATTTACACGTATATTGTACCATCCAGTGTAGTTACTATTGATCAGTCAACTACCGGTATGAATGCTGGAAACCTTTCTGGCAAGCTTCAGTTTTTCAAGTCACTCACCTCCGTAAGATCGTCCAATAATTTACCATTGCGTTATAAATTCGGAATAATTCATTGTCCTGTGTTGTACTTTCCGTTTTATTGTATAGCTGTTACTTTACAGGTATTCATAAAAAATCTGATTATTCGGGATAGTAAAAATTAGATAATGGATAATCTTGTTTCTGTAATTGTACCGGTTTATAACTCCAAACAATTTTTAATTGATACTATTGAATCTGTTATTAACCAGACTTTTTCAAACTGGGAATTACTTCTGGTTGATGATTGTTCTTCAGATGGTTCCTATGAGCTTTGCAAACAATATGTAGAAAAGGATTGCAGAATAAGAGTGTTTAAGACCGAAAAACCCAGTGGATCGCCAGCATTACCCAGAAATACGGGAATCAAAAATGCGAAAGGCAGATACCTGTCATTTTTAGACAGCGATGATGAATGGTTACCTGAAAAACTTGAAAAACAGTTGCAGATAATGGCACGTTTCAATACCCCGTTGTCATTTTGTGGTTATGTCAGGATGGACGAAACAGGAAAGGAGTTTTATAAACCAGGGATACCTCCTGTCGAGATTACGTATCGAAAATTACTAAGATTTAACCATATTGGTTGTTCAACTGCTATTTATGACACGGATTTTTTCGGAAAGAAGTATTTCCCTGAAGAAAAGCCGGAGCTATTTCGTGAAGACTATGTTTTTTGGTTGCATTTATTGAAAATGGTTAAAGCAATCTATGGAACCCAGGAATTACTTGTCAGGTACCGGGTAAGGAAAAAGTCATTTTCCAGCGATAAATTTAGAATGCTAAGGTTAAATTGGATCATTTATACTAAAGTTGAAAAACTTGGTGTAGTACGTAGCTTTTTCAATTTATTTTTATATGGTATTAAATGGTTGTTTCATAGATGATCCAAAATGATTTTATACTTTCAGATATTGTATGTTTTGACAAATATTTCGCATCATATTTTGATTTTTCAACCCGGAAACTTGAGTAATTATTTCTTCTGATGAATCCTGGCTTAAAAGTTTCAATCATTACCCCATCTTATAATAGTGCAGAAGACTTGGAAGGATGCTTGAAATCTGTTATAACACAGAAATATCCTGTTTGGGAACACCTTATAATCGACAACCAGTCATCCGACACCACGACCGACCTGGTTCATTCACTGAACCTTCCGGGTATCCGTTTTTTTTCAGAACCCGACGGGGGCCCTTACGATGCCATGAACAAAGGAATTGAAAAGGCCAACGGCGACCTGGTCGGAATCCTGAATGCCGATGATTGTTACTGCGATGACCGGGTGATTGGTGATGTTGCCGAACTCCTCGAAACATCAGGCGCCGATTGCCTTTATGCCGATCTGGTCTTTGTCGACCGTCACAACCCCGAAAACGTACGTCGGTACTGGAAATCCTATCCCTTTACGCCCGGCTCCTTCAGCAAAGGCTACCACCCGCCCCATCCCACCTTCTTTGTCAGAAGGGAACTTTACCGGAAACTGGGTGGTTTTAATACCATGCTGAAGATCAGCGCCGACTTTGAACTGATGCTCCGCTTCCTGGAGAAATACCGGATCACCGCCTGCTATCTGCCAAGACCTATCGTCAGGATGCGTCTCGGGGGAATCAGTACAGGTTCTGCAGGGAACGTCCTGCACGGCTACAAAGAATGTTACCGTGCTTTCGGAATGAACGGAATACCCGTCAGCCCGGATTATTTTATCAGAAGGACCCGGGTCATCCTTCAGCAATACTGGAATAGGGAGGGATTAGTAAATTGACAATGGACAATTGAAAATTGACAATTGAAAAATGGAAAATCGAAAACGATACAAGTCTGACTGAAATTGAAGAAGAAAACAAAAGGGTTAAAAACACAAAAGGTTCCGTGGTATGGCAGGAGGTTGAATGTTTATCTCCTGCTGATCGGAGTGACGGTGCTGGCCTATTTCCGGGTCTTTACTCTCGGTTATACAATGCTCGACGATACGATCTTTATCAAAGAGAATCAGGAGTACAATAAGAGTTGGTCGAATATTCCGGTTTCTTTTCAGCGGGGATTGTTCAACCCGACCGGCGATTCTTACTACCGCCCGGTATTTCTGGTTGATTTCATCATCGAATCGAAATTCTTCGGCACCTCGCCGGCCGGATACCATTTTTCAAACCTTCTGTTTCATGTGCTCTGCGTGTTGTTGCTCTATTTGTTTTTCCTCAGACTGAAAATTCCGGACCTGACAGCGCTCATACTGACCCTGATCTTTACCGTCCACCCGGTACTGACCCAGGCCGTCGCGTGGATACCCGGCCGCAACGACATGCTCCTGATGATCTTTTTCCTGTCGGGAACATTACTAACCCTTAAATATCGGGAGACTCCGAAATGGCAATTCCTGGTCGCCCAGTTTTTGATGCTTCTGCTGGCCCTGTTTACCAAGGAAACCGCGGTGATCATCCCGATCATCATCCTCGCAGTGTTGGCAATGGACAATGGACAATGGAAAATGGACAATGGAAAATGGAAAACGGAAAATGGAAAATGGAAAAACGATCGAAGAAATTCACTCATTCATAATTTTTTTCTCCTCATTTCATGGGCGTTAGCGCTGGTGATATGGTTTCTTGTCCGTTCAGCCGCGACTTTGAAGCCGCAGGACTTCACTCTGACCGACCTCCTGGTCAACGGGTTCAACCGTGCTCCGGTTCTGATCCAATACCTGGGGAAGATATTCTTCCCGTTCAACCTTACCGTCTTTCCCGATATCCGGCTGATCGCTCCCTGGTGGGGAATGGTGGCTTTGGTATTGCTGATCGGATTGATCATACTATCGAGGAGTTATGCCCGAACCCTAACATGGATCGGCCTGGGATGGTATATTCTTTTTTTGATCCCGGTACTGGTTGTCCCCGCCTCCCTCAACGACCAGGTATTTGAGCATAGGTTGTATCTTCCAATTGTAGGGATATTGCTTGTCCTTGGCCAGGTTAGTATGAGTTTGAATTCAAAGATCAAGGATCAAGGATCAAAGACCAAAGATCAAAACCCCTCAAACTCTTTGCCCAACTCTTCGTTCGCTCTTCGTCCGCTCTTCGTCCGACAGGTCAGCCAGGGAGCAATAGTTTTTGTGCTCTTGCTGTTTTCCGGTTTGACCTTTTACAGGATCGGCTATTTCAAAGATTCGGTTACATTCTGGACAGCAGCGGTTGACGATAATCCGACTTCTGCCTATGCCCGCATGATGCTGGGACTGCGGATGACCGAACCGGCTCAGATGAAACAAAGATTTGAAGAGGCTTACCGGTTGAATCCCAATGAAAAGATGCTTAACTACCTCATCGGCAAACTGGCCCTTGACGACAATGACATTCCCCGTGCCGAGAGGCACCTGAAAAAAGAGGTCGAATTTTCGCAGATACCCGATAACTACTTCAACCTTGCACGGGTCTGTTTTTTAAAGAATATCCCCGACAGCGCTGCCTTTTACCTGGAACAGGTCATCCGGCTCGAACCGCGCCATCCCCAGGCAAATCACAACCTCCTTTTGTTGTATCTTCAACTGGATCGCCGGGCTGATGCCCGACATCAGATTCAGGCCATGCGCGACAAAGGCCTCGAAATCCCTCCCGAAGTGACAGGCCGGGCTGATTTGCAGCCTTGATTACGCCTGCCCCGGTTCCGTTTCCGGAACACGTCATTTTCCCAATTCACATTAAATCAGTTTATTACAATCGAAACAGCAGGAACTGTTCCCGGTTTGGAATTGTTTACTTACTAACATCCAAATTGTTAACAATTTTTTTCGGAATCCATTGAAGGTCGCGTTACACCGACTATTTTTGTACCTTTATGAAAGAACTCCGATTTTAAGTTTAAACCACCGGAAAAACGCTCAAACCGACTCACGATTAGCAAACCTTACAGAGGATGGTCAAACCAGGTTCTTCCAGAAAAGTAAAGAAAAAGGCAGCCATCGGGAATCCGCGAAGCAACTTCATCTTTATCCTGTTAATACTGTTATTCGGCTTCGTCACCGTGATCACCCCCAATTGGAATGCATTTGATTCGAACGGGACCAAGTTTTTTACCCTCTCCATCCTGAACCTGATCGGCTTTCCAATGCTGTTAATGCAGAAAGAGGTTCGCAACGACCGGGGATGGCCCGCGATCTTCCTGAACAACCCGGTCGGTATCGCTTACACACTGCTGCTGATCGTAACCCTCCTGTCGTTTTTTAAGGCAATCAACCTCGTTGAAGCGCTCCTTACATACCTTAAAGTATTCACCGTCTTTACATCCGCTTTTATTGTGGCCGTGATGGTACGGTACGACAAAAGACTTATACGATACCTTGCCGTTGCCATGTCGCTGCTGCTTATCATCGACAGTTTCACGGTATTTTACCACATTACCGATAACATCCTTCATGGACAGGGCCCTGCCATCAAGGAAATAAAATCGGTCTATTCCAACAAGAACATCTTATCGGCCTCCATCTTCGTAAAGATCCCCTTTGCTCTGTACCTACTCACTTTTGAACAGCGTTGGAAGAAATACACCGGAGTATTCACGCTCATCGTCGCCTTCATGGCTACACTCTTCATGAGCACCCGAGCCTTTTACCTGGGACTCATCGCGGTACTGCTGATCTACCTGCCCTTCATGGCCATCCGTTACTACCGGCAAAATGACCTTCGAAAGCTGGTACGGATATCGGTTTTTGTCATCCTGATGCTCGCCGGGGGGTTCACCCTATTCAATTTTTCCATCCGGTTCCTCTACCCGAAGAATTACCAGGATATGTACACGGTCGATTTTGTATCGCGATTCAGGACGATCGCGGATGGTGAAAAAGGCCGGCATGATGCCTGGGAACGAACCCTGAAACTGATCGGCGAGCATCCCCTCCTCGGCGTAGGCATCGGAAACTGGAAGGTGGAGGTGCTCAAATATGAGAACCTGACCAGTCCGAACTATATCTACATGTACAAAAATCATAACGACTTCATTGAAACGGCTGCCGAAACCGGCATTCCGGGAGGATTGTTGTTTATTTCGGTTTTTGTCCTGGTCTTATTCAGATTCATCCGGAAATTTAGGTATCCCGAAAAGGGTGAAGATGATTACAAATACCTGTTTATTCCGGCTTTCGGACTCTTGTGCTATTCTTTCGACGCCTTCTTCAACTTCCCGGCCGACCGGCCCGAGATTTCTGCTTTGTTTGCAATTTATGCCGGCATCGGAATCGCCGGTACCTGGAACAACGTGGATGAATGTCCGAAGTTCTTGGATCCCCTGAAGGGATTTTGGAAAAATAAGTTTGCGAAAGGAATTCTGATATTTCTCTGGATGATCATGATGGCATTGGCAGTATTTGTACTATGCAAAAATTTTGTATCTTTGAAGCTGCAGCGATTGCTGGCTGAAGATATGAGTAAAGGAACCCTGACGCTTCCCTCCGTTATGTTCATGAACGGATTTCCGGCCATTCCCGACCTCAATGTGCAGGGAGAACCCATCGCGGTGCAAAAAGCGCGCTATCTGATCTCTGAGAAAAAGTACCCGGAAGCCATTGCCCTGCTGAAAGCCGATAATTCCAGCCCCTACGACACCCGTCCTGAATTTTTTATTTCAAACAGCTATATTGCCCTGGGAAAAACCGACAGCGCGCTGATCTATTACCGGAAAGTCTTCGAAAAAAAGCCGAATTTTTACACCAATACGCGGAACATGTGCGGCTACCTGAACAGTATCGGGCAGTATGTACTTGCCGGAAAACTTCTGGAAGATTTCCTTGCAGTATCAAAAGATCAGGCGGAAGCGTGGATCTTTGCGGTGGATATGTATCATAAAGCCGGGAATGATCAAAAAGCAATTAATCTGGTCAATGAAGGTCTGACCGCCTTACCCGGAAATCAGGAGCTTTTGACCCAGCAACGGCAGATCTCCGAATCGATCCGCCTGAAGCCTTACCGCGATGATTACCAGAATGCCATGGATTTATACGCCCGGAAGCAGTATCGCGAATCAAGCAATCTGCTGACCCGCATCATCAGCCGGGATACTGCCATTTACAGTTTATATGAATACAGGGCCTTCTGTTATTATTTTCTGAACGACTACCGCCAGTGCATCGGTGATGTGGATTTCGCAGAGAAAGGGGGACATATAAAGCCAAACCTGTTTAACCTGCGGGGGGTGAGCTGGCACATGACAGGCAACGATTCGGCCGCATGCGCCGATTTTGTCCGGGCTATGGATATGGGAGACAAGGATGCCCAAAATAACTATGATCATTTTTGCCAGAACAGGACCAGATGAAAGAACAACCCAGGAAAAAAAGACCCGTCACAACCCGGCCGGTCGCCGGCCCTGCTCCTTCCGCTTCAAAGAAAGTGAAGAAACAGGCACCGGAGCTGTCACTGGGAATCATTATCCTGGCCTATGCCCTGATCACGGTAATAACGCCGAACCTTTATACTTTCGATTCAAACGGACCCAAATTCCTGGCGCTGGCCATTCTCAATATTTTAACATTCCTGTTCCTCCTGACCAGGAAAGATCTGGGCAACCGTAAAGAGGTATTTTTCCTCTTTTTCAGAAACGGGATCGGGTTGGTTTACCTGGGGATGATGCTCCTGGCCCTGTTGTCGTTCATGAAATCGATCAACATCCTCGAATCGGTTCTCCACTACTCCAAGATGCTGACCATATTCTCAGCCTGCTATTTCATCAGCATCATTCTGCGAAATGACCTCCGGTACCTGAAAATGGTTGCCGTAGCGCTGTCGCTGTTGCTCGTTGTTGATTGCCTGACTTTGTTCTACCATATTGCCAACAGCCTTATGGCCGGGAAGGGACCAGCCATTGTTGAAATAAAATCGGTCTATTCCAATAAGAATATCCTGGCTGCCGCCATATTTGTGAAGATCCCCTTTGCCTTATGGCTATTGACCTTCGAAAAGGGAGTGGTTCGCGTTTTGGGACTGATCACCCTGTTCCTGGCCTTTATCGCAACGCTGTTCATGAGTACCCGTGCCTTTTACGTAGGTTCGATCGTTATCCTCCTTTTTTACCTGGTATTCACAGGCATACGGTATTACCGGAAAAATTCGTTGAAAAGATTTTTCACCGTCACCTTCTCGGTCGTACTGGCAATCGTCATCGGATTATCACTTTACTCGGCGACCCTGAAGTTCCTCTATCCGAAAGATTATCATGACCTTTACACCGTGGGATTTCTTGCACGGTTGAAAACCGTGGCACAGGGTGAAAGCCTCCGGGCGGGATCGTGGGATCGCTCCGTCAGACTAATCGGGGAGAACCCCCTGTTGGGCGTGGGATGTGGTAACTGGAAAGTTGCAGTGCTGAAATATGAGAATCCCGAAAAACCCGATTACGTCTATCAATACAAAACCCACAACGATTTTCTTGAAATCGCTTGCGAGTCGGGCATAATCACCGCACTGCTCTTTATTTCGATCTTTGTTTTTGCCGCCCTTCGTTTTCTGAAAGTCTTCTTTCGAAAGGGAAGCACGGAAGCCGATTACCACTACCTGTTCCTGCCTACGTTTGGGCTGCTTGCTTACGCATTCGATGCCTTTTTCAATTTCCCGGCCGACCGGCCTGAGATCGGTTCATTGTTTGCCCTTTTCGCCGGCGCAGCCATCGCCGTATCGCCCGGTCTTGCTGTTTTTGAAAAGCAGGTGCCAGCCGGTTCCGTCGGGGAAACGACGACAGGGTTAAAGAATCTTTCCATTAAAATGGGTAGTCTGGCGCCCCTCTTTGCAACGTTATTCCTGCTCCTGATGGTAACGGCGGTGGTCATATTGAGCATTAATTTCCGTTCTCTCAAAATACAGCGTATCGCGAAGGAGGATCTGATGCGCCCCGAAATCATGGAACCCACCGACAAAATCGTGAACGGGTACCCATTCATTCCGAACCTGAGTATGGAGGCCGAACCGATCGTGGTAAGCAAAGCCCGGTATCTGTTCAGGGATAAAAAATACCAGGAGGCGATCGATCTGCTCAAAGCCGACCGGTCGAGCCCCTACGACACCCGACCGGAGTTCTTTCTTGCCCAGGCCTATTTCAACCTTGGGGCCTACGACAGCGCCCTTGCCTGTAACTACCGGGTATATGCCTATAAGCCGCTGTTTTTCAATAACATACTTAATATATGCCGCATCCTTGAAATGAAGAACCGGTACGATGAAGCCATCGGACTGGTGCGGACCTATAACAGGCAAGCACCGTATGCTGCCGACGGCTATCTTTTCGGAGCTGCCTTGTGTCAAAATGGAGGCCGGACCGGTGATGCGGTAGCCATCCTCGACTCGGGGTATAAATATTTACCCGAAAACGAAGAAATATTGAAACAAAAAGAGTTTCTTGCCGTAAAAACGAAAATCGGGCCGCATGAGGCTCTGTATAACAGCGCACAGAAAGCTTATATTGACAAAAATTACAGGGTGGCATTGAAGGAATTTGATGAATTTATCAAACTGGTACCCGATCTGGTACCAGCCCGGGAGATGCGGGCCTACTGTAATTTTTTTCTGAAGGATTACAACCGGAGCCTTAGTGATGTAGCATGGATTTTCGATGAAGCGGAACCCAATGGAGCAATGTATAACCTCAGAGGGGTGAACCTCAAAATTCTTGGGAAAAATGAAGAGGCATGCCGTGATTTTGAACAGGCGGTGAAGATGGGCGACAAGGATGCGGTGACCAATCTGGAGCAATTTTGTAAGAAAAAATAGATATGATCTGAATAACAACAATTTAATCAGTATGAAGAAGCTTTGCGTGTATTTTGTTTATTTAGAATGAAATTAAATTATCGTCGGAAAAATATTTGTAATAATCAGTAAATGAGTGTGGTAATGAAATTTGTTACAAAAAAATTGAATTTGAGGAATATTTTTCAGAAAATTACATATATTTGCCAAGTGAAGCTCTCAGGCGACAGCTTTGAGGGTTTATGTATTATATATACGCGTAATGCAATTATAAACGCATGAAAATTAGGATACTAAGCATTTTTATTAAAATGGGAAACCATTTTCATTTTGCAAACATAAAATCAATATAACGACCCTATGAGCTATTAAAAATCCATTATCAACCAAATCGTATAAATATGAAAGCAAATTACGAATTAAAACGAATTGGGATCGGGCTAAAAACACCAATACTTTTACTGTTGTTGTTTTTAGCTGCTGTATTTCAATTGAAAGCACAGGTCCCGGACTTGATTTCAGATCCGGCAAGTGGGCACTATTGTATCAATCCACCGGATGGTGGCGTTACAATACGTGTTCTGGGCGGTGAGGCGGTGACCTATACCCTGTGGAAGGACAATGTTTCCACAGGTGTATCTGTTGCCGGCACCGGTTCTCCGGTTACACCGGTTACTTTTACGGGAACATGGACCTATGGTACCTATACCCTGAACGGCCCCTGGGGCGCTCCATTCGATGAATTCCTGACGGTTTACAGGGATGAAATGCCCACTGCTCCGACTTCAGCCGCAGCTACTGTGACCGAGACTTGTCCGGAAGAAGAGACCACCATTTCTGCAGTTGGCGGCAGTGGAACGACCTTCGCCTGGTACACCGGCTCCTGTGGCGAAACGCTGATCGGATCAAGCACCGCAACAACTTCACTCAGTGTATCTCCGACCACAACGACCACCTATTACGGACGTTGGGAAAATGTCACCTGCGCTTCCGAGTGCGTTTCAATAACCATTACAGTTCTGAATACAAACACACCAACAATCACAACCACACCTCCGACGATCTGCTGCGGTGATGAGACCACACTCATTGCTGAGGGATCCGGCGGAACCCTCTATTGGTACAGCGGTGGTTGCGTGGGCGTTGGTACATTCATCGTATCCAATACTACTTCCATAACGGTTTCACCTTGTACAACGACAACATACTATGTTAATAAAGTCAACAAGTGCGGAACCTCTGACTGTGTATCAATCACAGTGACCCTTGATACCCCGACCACCGATCCGACCTCAGCGGCAGCAGCCCCGGCAGCAATCTGCGTGGGCGGTACAACGACCCTCACCGTTACCGAAGGCAGCGGCAATGAACTGAAGTGGTATACTGAATCATGCGGAGGCACTCTGGTAGGCACCGGCAACGACCTGCTTGTCAGCCCGACCACCACGACCCTCTATTATGCTCGCTATGAAAACGCGGTTTGCCAATCTGCCTGCGTTACTGTTTCGGTGACCGTTTACCCGGTTCCGATCGATCTCGGCAGCGCGACCGCAAGCCCGACAACCATTTGCAGCGGCGCTACCACCTATCTTGATGTAACCGGATACACGGCAACCTACGGAGCTTATATCCAATGGTACACCGGCTCATGCGGAGGCACTGCCTTGGCAATCGGCCGCGACATTCCTGTTACACCGACTACCACAACCGCCTACTGGGCACAAACCAAGAACCCGGTCTGCACCTCCCCGAATTGCGTCTCTGTAACAGTGACTGTATATCCATATCCGGAAGCTCCTGGAGTGACCGGCGACGCTGTAATTTGTAATGGTTCATCGACCATGCTGACTGCAACCGGAGGTCCGTTCACCGGATCAACCATTGAATGGTATGAATCTGACGGAACACCGTTACCGGCATTATCCGGCCAGATGACCCCGACTGTAGCGCCTACTGTTACTACCGGGTACTATGCAAGGTTTGAAAACAGCGCCTGTGTCGGCCCCAACAGCGATGTTGTAACCGTGACAGTGGGCTACATTCCGACTACCCCGACCATTGTAGCCAGTACTGTTGATCCAGACGATATCATAGATAATACTATCTGTAAAGGTACCACTGTTATTCTGAATGTCACCGGCGGCGGCGCTTCTGAACCTCCGACACTGACACTCAACTGGTACAGGGGATTCAGCCCGTGTGCAGGAATCTATAGTCCGACTTACACCGGTACCACCTTTACCGACATGCCGGCCGGCAATACGAATTACTATGCACAATATTCGAATATGTGCGGTGTTTCGGGTTGCGCAACCATCACGATTTGCGTCGACTCCATGCCTTCGGCTCCAACCAGCATTACACCGAGCGCAACAGTTATCTGCGCCGGAACAAATGTTACACTGACAGCTAACGGTATTCCCGGTTACATTATCAACCCGTGTCCCGGATGTCCTCCGCAGCCCATCAAGGCTACCATTTACTGGTATACTGATGAATGTGGTGTCGGAACGGCAATTGCTACCGGAACAACGATCACCGTATCGCCTACTTCTTCTACCAATTATTATGCACGGTATGAAAACGTTTGCGGCGCTAGTTCCTGCGCTTCAGTGAACATCACAGTGAACCGGGTTACCGATCCTGCGACCATAACCGCTCCCCATTCGATCTGCCTTGGTAACGAGACCACCCTTGAGGTTGGATTCCCGTTGTATCCAGCCTATGGCACCATCAGGTGGTACTCCAGCACAACACCGTCAACCTGCGGAAGTGGTACCTTACTGACTGCAACCAGCACTTCGATCACCGTATCTCCGACCGTTACTACCTATTATTATGTACGTACAGAGAATACAAATGGCGGTGTGAACTGCTATTCGACTTGTACCGGAACGGTTGTTACTGTATTGCCGCTCCCGACAACACCGATTTCAGCCTCCGCTTCACCGGCAACTATTTGCTACGGAAGCACCACCACCCTTACCGCATTACCGGCAACCGGTGTTGGCACCTTCAAATGGTACTATACTTGCCCGGTTAGCGAAACACCGACCCCGCTGCCTTCAGGAACAACCCTGGTTGTCTCCCCGACAGTTACAACTACATACTACGGTCGTTGGGAAACCGAAACCTGTGGCAATTCTGCATGTGTAAGCGTTACTGTTACGGTTGACATGCCGAATACCATGACCGGTCCGATCACGGCCTCCGACAATCCTGTTTGCGCCGGAAGCTCCGTTACGCTCGAAGCCCATGGTACAGGTAATACCTTACGTTGGTACAGCGGTTCTGAACCGTGCGGCGGCACCCTGCTGCAAACCGGCGGCCTGCTTACCGTAACCCCGGTGATTACCTCACGGTACTTTGCCCGTTACGAAGGAGGCGCATGCCCGAACTCGGCTTGTGAATCTATTACCATTACCCTGTCACCGGTCCCGACTACACCGGTAATCACCACTCCAAGCACAACCATTTGCTTTGGTGAAGCTATAACCCTGAATGCTCAGGCCGGACCTGACGGTACCACCATTAAATGGTACAAGGGCGCTTGCGGTACTGATTATCAGGGAACCGGAACCTCACTGACCGTTACACCGACCCTGGGTACCAATTTATTCTATGCCCAGATGGAGAGCGAACCGTGTGCACCTTCAGCATGTGCTGTTGTAACCATTACGGCTTCAGCAAATCCTGCCTTACCGACCAACGTTACTGAAAACCATAGCATTTGCTACGGTAACAGCACCACGCTTTCCGCTTCAGGCCCGACTGGTACCACAATTGCCTGGTACACCGGTTCGTGCGGCGGAACCCTGGTCAGCAGTGGCCCTGGCCCGGTTTACAGCATAACTGTATCACCGACCACCACAACTAAATACTATGTGCGTACCGAAAGCGAAAGTTGCACATCGTCTGAATGTCTGTCGGTGACTGTTACCGTTAACCCGTTGCCGATTGATCCCGTATCGATCGATCCAAGCGCTACCACAATCTGCCTGGGTAATACCGTGACCATGACTCCGCATACTCCAAGCTCTGGAGATGTTGCAAAATGGTACACCGGTTCAGATCCCTGCGGTGGAACGCTGATCGCTACCGTTACAGGTACTGGTTCCCTCACTGTTGCTCCGACGCTCACTACTTTATATTATGTGACCTGGAACAACGACTGCGGTGAATCGGAATGTGCTCAGATACTGATCACTGTTATCAACCCGCCGGTTGCTCCGACCGAAATAACTGCTACTGCAACCACCATCTGCAAAGATCATTCAACCACCATGACTGCCATCGGCGGTAGTGGCGCTACGATGAAGTGGTATCTGAACAGTTGTGGCGGAACAGCCATCGGAACGGGAACAACCTTAACGGTGACCCCGACAAACAAAGGCACCTATGTATATTATGCAAGATGGGAAAGCGTGCCTTGTGATCCGTCTGCATGCAAAACGATAACAATAACGGTTAATGACGTCGATCCTATCCCGACCATCACCACTACCCCGATGACCGTTTGTGTAAACAATGTCAATGTAACCATGAATGCTACACAGGGTGCAGGCAGCATTGGTGAGCTGTATTGGTACAAGGGTAGCTGCAGTGGAACACCTGTCGGAGAAGGTACAGAACTACATGTGACCTCAGCTATCTGCACGCAAACTACCACTTTCTATGTACGCAGTGAGAATGCTTGTGGTAACGGACCGTGTGCTTCCATCGTAGTGACTGTGGATCAGGTACCGACAGAACCGACAACTCTCAGCGGTCCGGGTACCATGTGTTCCGGAACTCCGGTTCAACTTTCTGCTACCACCACGTCGCCAACCCCGGGAGCAATCCTGAAATGGTACGACGGTGCATGCGAAGGAACCGTTATCGGAACCGGGACACCAATCACCGTGTCGCCGACAAACCTCACCAGCGAGAACATCACCAAGGTGTACTATGCAAGATGGGAAAATACCTGCCAATCGGCTTGTAAATCGGTTACTGTAATTGTTACTCCGGCCAACATTGCCCCGACTTCACTTAGCGCTGTTGATCCAGTTATCTGCAATGGCGAAGGTGCATTACTCTATGCTAACGGCGGAAGCGGCGTACAATTGAAATGGTACACCGGTTCTAACCCGTGCGGCGGCGTATTCCTGAGTTCAGATAATCCGGTTACTGTTTACCCGGTAATTACTTCAAGATACTTTGCACGCTATGAAGGTGGATTGTGTCCGCCGTCAGACTGCAAGGATATCCTTGTTGTTGTGAACGATGTACCGCAAACTCCGACTTCAATCAGCGCACCAGTTACCATCTGCGCCGGCTCATCAACCACCCTCTCAGCTACCTATACCAGCGGTACAGGTGTTACCCTGAAATGGTATGCCGGCGACTGTGGATATGGTACCAGCATCGGAACAGGAAATACGATTACGGTAACTCCCACCGAGACCACCACTTACTATGCAAGAACAGAAGCTGAAAGCTGCTCACCGTCAGCCTGCCTCTCGGTAACTGTTACTGTGAACGATGTACCTGAGGTACCGGTCAATGTAACCCCGAACAGCGAAATCTGTTACGGTCAGAGCATTGAACTGAACGCTGGTACAATCGGAACCGGTAATGTTGTCGCTTGGTACACCGGATCATGTGGCGGCACCTTCGTTCAGATTGGTAGCCCGTTGGTAGTTTCTCCGACTGTTACAACTACCTATTATGTACGTTCAGAAGCCAATAGCTGCACTCCGTCAGCATGCACTTCCGTCACTGTCAAAGTCAATCCGTTACCGACAGCTCCGACTGGAATTGTTGCCACACTTAATCCGGTGTGCAACGGAACCTTTACCACCCTCTCGGTTGTGGGCGGTAGTGGTGACTACGTATCCTGGTATAATGGTTCATCGGCTTGCGGAGGAATCTTCATCTCAACCAGCACCCTCTCATTGACGGTAGCTCCGACGATTACCACAATCTACTGGGCAAGATGGGAAAATAATTGCGGTGTAACGGGCTGTGTTTCGATTACGATCACAGTTTCGGATGTACCGCAGATCCCGACTACCATTAGTGGACCTGTAACAATTTGTAACGGTTCTTCAACAACCCTCACAGCCAGTTATGTCTCCGGCGCAGGTATCGCACTGTACTGGTACGACCATAACCCGGGCCCGAATTCAATTCCGTTTGCAACAGGCGGAACCGTGGTTGTTGCCCCGACTGCTACAAAGACCTACTATGCACGTACGGAAAGTGCGGGTTGTACCCCGTCGGCCAGTAAGACGGTAACAGTAACTGTATCTGATGTACCGACCACACCGACTTCAATCAGTGGTCCGGTAACCATCTGCACAGGTACATCTACAACCCTGACTGCAACCTATAATGCAGGAGCCGGAATATCACTGAAGTGGTATCTTGGCGAATGCGGTGGATCGTCAATTGCAACAGGCGCTACCTATACAGTTCCTACTTCACTGTCGGCCGGTACCTATGTGTATTATGCACGTACCGAAAGCACCAATTGCACACCGTCGAACTGCCTGTCGGTGACTGTAACTATAATTCCTGCTGCTACCAACCTGACGTCGATCAGTAAGTCACCGAGCGAACCAGTTTGCGAAGGCACACCGGTTACGCTGACTGCTAATGGCGGAAGCTTCACTACCGGCGCTGTACTGAAGTGGTACACCGGTGGTTGTGGCGGAACTTTGATCGGTACCAGCACCAGTACCAGAACGCTTACGGTTAATCCGTCTGTAACAACAACCTACTATGCACGTTTTGAAAATGCAGCTTGTGTTGGCGCTTGCGTATCTGTTACTGTAACCATCAAGCCGTTACCGACTGCTCCGACCTCGTTGTTGGCCAACCCGAACCCGGTTTGCGTTGGACATTCAACGACCATTCAGGCTGTGGGCGGAAGCGGTACAACTTTGAACTGGTATAGCGGTTCCATCCCATGTGCTGATCCGCTGGTTGCTACCGGTACCACCATCACGGTGTTCCCGCAGATCAATCCTACCCAGTATTCAGCACATTGGATCAACGAGTGCGGTGCATCAGCCTGTGCTGTTGTGAATGTTTACATCGATCCGTTACCTGTTGCCCCGACCTCTATTACAGCTTCAGCTACTGAAGTATGCGTTAACACGCCGGTAACTATGACTGCAAATGGTGGTAGCGGAACAGTACTGAAATGGTATCTCAATGGTTGCGGTATAGGTACCGCTGTCGGAACCGGTCCGGTTCTTACAGTAACGCCTGCTGCCGGCACCTATACCTATTATGCACGTTGGGAAAATGCTTGTGAACCTTCGACTTGTGCCGAGATCACCATTACCGTTTACCCGATCCCGACTGCTCCTGTCATCAATGCTTCTGTTAATCCGACCTGTGCCGGTGGTCTGACCACCCTCACTGCAGATGGCGGCGGCGGTACCGGTTCTACCATTAAATGGTATGCCGGAACCTGTGGCGGAACAGCTATTGCAAGCGGAGTTACCACGTTGAACGTTTCTCCGACTACGACAACTACCTACTTTGCACGTTATGAAAATAGCGCCTGCATGTCAGAGTGCGCTTCAAAGACTATCACGGTTTATGCAGTACCTGTGGCCCCGACATCTGCTTCGGCAAGTCCGAATAAAGTTTGTTTGGGTTCAACTACCGTTCTGACAGCAACCGGCGGAAGTGGCGAAACTCTGAAATGGTATCGCGGAACCTGCGGTGGCATCTTCGTAGGTGAAGGTAATAATCTTACCGTCACCCCGACTGCTACAGCTACCTATTATGCCCGTTGGGAAAATCCGGCCTGCCAGTCAACCTGTGCCATGGTTACCGTACAGGTAGTACTGAGCCCGATTGCACCGACTGCTGCAAATGTAAGCGCAGCTGAAATTTGCGAAGGCACCTCTGTACAGTTAACAGCTGTTGGCGGAGCAAATGGCACTGCGAAATGGTATGCAGATGGTTGCGGAACAGAAAACGGCGGAACATTCGTCGGAAACGGCGTTGGATCCAATGCTGCTTTGACGGTCGCTCCGACGGTAGGAACCACGGTGTATTATGTACGTTATGAGAATCCGCCGTGTGATCCATCAGCATGTGCATCGGTATCTGTTAAAACCTATGCAATTCCTGTAGTACCGACCTCGATCACAGCTAATCCTCCGGTAGTGGGTGTTGGTTTAACCACCACACTGACTGCTAATGGCGGAAGCGGTGAAACCGTGAAATGGTATGCCGGATCATGCGGTGGTCAGTATATCGGATCGGGTAACCCGATTACCGTAACAATTACTACCACGACTACTTTCTACGCACAGTGGACCAACCCGGTATGCTCTTCAGGTTGTGCTTCTGTGACAGTAAGTACGCAGACACTTGCACTCAGCGGTGTTGTGAAGTATAACAATCAGTACAATGTTGCTTTGAATGGTGTACATATCGCACTGAAACAAGGCTCGTTAACGATTGCTACTGACATAACTTCAACAGAGATTGTAGGTGGTATCCCGACACCGGGTTACTATAGCTTCACCGGTCTGATTCCTGGAACTTATACCTTGGATGTGACCTACGGTGGAACATGGGGTGGTGTCAATGCTACCGATGCTCTTGTAATTGAACAACATGACGCCGGTCAGCTCACCCTGCAGAACCTTTACTTAACTGCAGGTGATGTTGATGCTAATCCGCCTGTAAACTCAATCGACGCCCTCTGGGTCAAGATGCGTACCGTTGCCATGGTTAACTACTTCCCGGCAGGTGACTGGGTCTTCGGAACTACCACCTCGGGATCGTTACCGGCAATCAATCTCACTGCAACACAAATCTTCAACTTTGTCGGATTGTGTACCGGTGATGTCAATGGATCCTTCATCCCGTCAGGAACCAAGGAAGCTTCGTTCATCTCCTTCATGGAAGATGGAATCCGCTATGTGAAACCGGGTGAAACCTTCACCTATGATATCGTGGCAGATAAGAATGCTGAAGTTGGAGCTATGACGCTGTTTATGAACTACGATGAAAACCTCGTTGAAGTAGAAAATGTCAGCTCTGCGCTGGGTGAAGTACAGTCGAAGATTGATGGCAACAACATCGGTGTTGCATGGTCCTCGATTAACCCGGCTAATATTGACGCTACCACACCGGTTCTTACTTTGACCATGAAGGCCAAGGGAACAATAGAAGAACCGAAACAGGTATTCACCGTGAACGGCGGAAGCGAATTTGCAAACGGCAAGGCTATCAGACTTGATAATCTGAACCTCAAGATGGCTAAACTTGCCACTGCGACCCATTCGTTCTCGCTGACCAACTACCCGAACCCGTTCAATAACAGCACGAACATTGTTTACACATTACCTGAAAAGGCTCACGTCACACTGATCATCACCAACCTTTACGGTGAAGTGTTACGTACGGTTGTAAACGGCGATGTAAGCGCTGGCGCTCACGAGGTAACGGTAAATGCTTCCGATCTTAACCTCTCAACTGGTGTATATCTCTACAAGATTGAAGTTAATGGCGAAACCAACAACTTCAGTCAGGTGAATAAAATGATCTTCACCAGATAATTACTGAACTAATAAGAAGGCAACATGACCTCGGTCAGTTGCCTTCTTATTATTGTTTAATGAAGTAACCAATTAACATTAAATTAAACACTTCGAATATTGAGAATCGGTTAATGAAAAGATTAATAGCACTCTTTTTATTTACAAATTTCAGTATTTATGTTTCAGCGCAAATTGCCATGTTGTCTATTGAGAACATGGCTGTTTGCGCTGAACAGGAAGTGTTGATTCCTGTTAAGGGATCCCAAATAAATAACCTTGCCGCACTCTCTTTGCACATTTCCTATGATACCATTAACCTCCGTTTTATCGGGGTAACGAATATCACACCGCAGCTCACAGAACTGCAATTTGGCCTGAACATGAACCCCTACCCGAATATCGGAGTTGCATGGAGCAGCCTCAATCCTGTACAATTTTCTGATAATAAGCTTTTTGATCTGAAATTTTATTTAAAATCATTATACAGCCCGGTTACATTTTTACCGACCTGCCAATTGGCTGACCTTTCACTTCAATCGATTGAAGCGGTATACAGCAATGGCGGAGTGACGAACAACGCTCCGGTTATCCTTAATCAACCTGACAATCGGAAAACGGTCGTAGGCGGAATGGTGGCTTTTGATGTGGAAGCAACCTGTGAACAATTTCAATGGCAGGAAAGCCGGGATGGAGGAACCACCTGGGTGACCCTGCAAGAGAACTCAATTTATACAGGGGTTACTACGGCTCAGCTATCAATTCATAATATTGCACAAAGTTTCAATGGCTATTTTTACCGTTGTAATGTTGTTACCGGAAATTGTCTACTAAACTCAGCGAATGCATTGTTGACCGTTGAAGCCTCCAATGGGTTAAATGATCCTGAAGGAAGTTTTCTTAATACTATTAAAGTAATTCCAAATCCGGTTATTTCCATGGCCGGCATTCAATTTAAAGCTAACCGGACAGGCAAATTTTCATGGATATTGATGGACTGTCTGGGCAACCCAATCGAGAAACGGGAATCTGATATTATACATACGGGTATACAAAATTTATCTTTTGATCTGTCATACCTGAAACTCGGAATTTATTTCTACCGGATCGCATTCGTTACATCGGATGGAACCTACGGTACAACCGGGAAATTTATCAAACGCGCTGAATGAAATAAATAAACAACATATAAATCTATATTTTAAATATTAACTCTTTATAGAACAGTTATGAAAAAGAAATTTACGCTGATATACTTAATGGTTTTGCTTTTCGGAGCAATATCTTATGGCCAGTCGGCGACAGCAACCCTAGCTACAGTTACGGGTACTCCGGGTAATCAGGTTATTGTACCCATTAACGTGACCGATTTTAACAATGTAGGCGCAATAACTTTAAAGATTCATTTCACGAAAGGTGTTTTAAGTTATGCCAATATTATCAATGCTTTTCCGGGTTTCACGCCCCTGATTGGATTTACCGACAACTCAGTCAGTTTGGTTTGGTCTTCGTTAACACCTCTGACCATTCCCAATAATGTACTTGCGGAGTTGGTGTTTCAATATTATGGTACACCAACGGAGCTGACTTTTTTTGAATGTGCTGTTGCATCAGGTACACCGCCTGTGAATATTCCGGTAGCTTATACAAACGGCTCAATCAATCCGGATCAGACTTTAGACAACAAAGCTCAGATCGGTACCAAAACAGCAGCAGCGTATGCTGCCACGGTGGCCGTCCCACTTTACTATCCTGCATTCAACGATTTAGCAGGTTCACTAACACAGAAGATCCAGTTTGATCCGACGAAACTTACTTTCCAAAGCCTGGTTGCAAAAGGAAATTTTGCCGGAGCGCTGGCAAGCTCCCTGAATGGCGTGGTTACTATTGCATGGTCAAGCCTTACCGGTGTAAACATTGGCTCGCCGGGTGACACGCTGGTATTGAATTTTCAGTATCATGCAAGTGGTGATGTTCCTTTGAACTTTGCTCCCGGTAGTTTAATAACCACAACAGGAAGCGTCAACATTCCGGTCAGTTATTTTGGAGGAACAATTATTGCACCCTTGCCAAGCGGTAATGCTACATTGGGTTCTTTTACTTCCTGCCAGGGTGATATCATTGAAGTACCGCTCGCATTTTCCGGTTTTCCGGCCAATGTATCATCCTTTTCACTGAATATCAATTATCAGATGCCAAAACTTTCCTTCATCGAGGTATTGGATATCAACCCTGTTGGAAATTTGACCTTCAATCAGACGGGAAATAACCTTTCCTTCGCATGGACCGATTTATCAGGACAGGATATTAATGGAACCTTTTTAAAACTGAAGTTCCGTTATAACGGTGTCGGAACAGCAGCCATTACATTCGGACCGGGATGTACGTTTACCGTACTTCCGTCGAACCCTGTTTTGGTAACGTACGGTGACGGTGTAGTTACCCCTGCGCTTGCTGTAGGAAATAATGTAAATATTGGTCATAAACAGGCTGTAAGTGGTGATGTGGTTCAGGTTCCGGTAACTTTCGACAACCTGCCAACCGATATCGGCGCTGTGACTCTGTATGCAACTTTCGATAATACCAGTCTGAGTTATGTCGGCGCACCTGTAAATCCTTTCGGAGCGCTGATATATTCGACCGGAAATACCGTTGCAATTTCATGGGCCAACATTACACCAACCAACATCAACGGAACATTTGCCGAACTTGCTTTTGAATACAATAGCACAGGCGCCGGATGCGGAGCTCCCATAACCTTCACAGACGGTTGTGAAATTGCCAATGTCAATCAACAGATACAGTGCATGAATTATCACAACGGCGGCGTCAACATGATGTTTAAGATCAGTGGTATCCTAAAATATGACGGACCTCCTATCTTTGCTGCCCTTCCACTTTCGAATTTCGAAGTTTACCTGAGTACTTCTCCCGAACCTGTTGCACCCGCTACTACTCCGTTAGCCGTTCGGGTTGATACCGCTATTACCGATGCCAACGGTTATTTTGAATTCTGGGCGCTTAACGGAACCTATTACCTGTATGGCGGACAAACCATTGCATGGGCTGGTGTGGGTCCTCCGGATGTGACTAACTTAAGAAGATATATTGCCGCCTTGTCCAATACCATCGGAACCGATGTGTTAAGGCAAAAAGCAATGGATATCAATCAGGATGGTATTATCGATCCCAGCGATGTGACTCCGTTGAGGAGGAGAATTGCCAACCTGACACCCAACCCCAATTATCTTGCTCAGGATTGGTTTTACCAGAATCCATCGGTTACAATAGATTGTGCCAATATGGGAAACCAGGATGTTTATGGTATTTGCTCAGGAGATGCCAACGGTTCTTATCCTGATCCGAATCTCTAAGAACAAAGTCGATAGCACCTTTAACGAACTTAATAAACCAGAACTATGAAAAATATATATTTATCCTCAGTTAAGAAATTGCTGGTCTTACTTATGCTTATCAGCAGTTTGGGAGTGACTGCACAAACTTCGGTTACCATACAGCCCGACCGCATAGGTTGTGTTGGGGATACCATTCATATTCCAATACATGTAACAGGCACCAATGTGTACAATATGGCGTTTTATATTACTTATGACCATAGTGTTCTTTCGCAGGTTGGGCTTGCTCAATATGTTGAAAATTGGATGCCGGTTTTTATAAATCCTAATTCGGTTTATAATCCAAGTTATAATCCTACTACTCTTGCATGTTTTGTTGATGTAGCTGGTAGCACCGGGATAACACTTAACAATGATAAGGTACTGGAACTGGTATTCAATGTTATTGGAATTGGTTCAACGGGTCTTCATCTGAGAACAGCCCCAGACCCATTACCGGTTTCAGGGATTTGGGATGAGTTAGGTAGTCCGATTTTACCGGTGACGTATACCGATAATATTGTAACGGGAACCAACTTCCTGCCTGCCAGTGTGACCATCGCCTCCAACCCGGTCATGCCAATATGTCCGGGAAGCACTGTTACCTTCACTGCTACTCCGGTTAACGGAGGAACCAATCCCACATTCCAATGGAAAAATTTGAATGTCGATATTCCGGGAGCAACCAATGCAACTTATGTAACAAACACGTTGCTCAGGAATGACCAGATCACGTGTGTGATGACCTCTTCCTATCCTTGTGCAACAGGTTCTCCGGCGACTTCCAATGTTATTACGGTGACCTTCCCTTATGCTGATTTTGTTGCAGGACATGCAGGTACTGACCAGACAATTTGTTATAATACCGTTCCTGCTCCCATACACGCAGACGATCCTACAGGTGGTATTACCCCCTATAGCTTGCAATGGGAAAGCAGTACGGATGGAATTCTTTGGAGTCCGATATCTGGTGAAACAAATAATAATTACGCACCGCCTGCTCTTAGCCAGACGACAATGTACAGGCAAATGCAGAGTTACACGGGCATCTGTGGTACTGAAACGGTTTATACCAACCTGGTAACAATAACGGTGAATCCGTTACCACTGGTTTCTGCAGTAGCATTAGAGTATTCAACAACCGGAACCACTCCATGGCTACCTGTCAATGGTACACTCGGAACGGGTTATGACTTGTGTATTGATACCGATATTCCGTTCTATTACCTCGATATCAATACCCTTGTTGTTAACGTACCTTTAGC
>SACF01000337.1 GCA_009928665.1 Alphaproteobacteria bacterium | reverse complement strand
CTTGCTTATGGACATCGAAGAAGCTTTGGGATATCACAACACCAACAGTGCCCTTCTGGTAGGGGTAGGCAATCTGGGACGGGCTCTCCTTTCCTACAAGGGCTTTGACGAATGCGGCGTTCAGATTGACTATGCCTTTGATCAAGATCATTCATTGATTGGTCAGGTTTTTGGTAAAGTCACTGTCCTTCCTGCGGAAAAGTTGCCCAATATGCTGGAAAGAACACAGCTTCATATCGGAATCATTGCCGTTCCTTCAAACCATGCTCAAAGTGTATGCGATATCCTGACAACGGGGGGTATCAAAGCCATTTGGAACTTTTCACCGATTCGTCTGGAGGTTTCCGAGGATGTAATGGTACGAAATGAAAACATGGCGCTCTCCCTCTCACTTCTTTCTCAACACTTGGCTCGAACCCTTTAACCCGCTATCATCTATTGAACATTCGGAGGTGACCCATTGGCTATGAATGAGCAACCTATAAGAAGTTTTGATATGGTCTGTGAGATTTTGGACCGATACCACAAAGATTCCACCAAGTTGATTCCCATACTGCAAGATATTCAGGATCAATACAGTTATTTGCCGGAGGACATCATGACTTTTGTCTCCACCGCCCTAGGGATATCTTCTTCCACTGTCTATGGTGTCGCCACCTTTTATGCCCATTTCACCCTTGCGCCCAAGGGCAAACATATCATCAAAGTCTGTGATGGCACGGCCTGCCATGTAAAAAAATCGGACTTGTTGCTGGATGTTATAGAAAAAGAATTAGCACTAGACAAAAACAAGAAGACCACCGATGACGGTTTATTCACTTTAGAGACAGTAGCATGTCTCGGAGCCTGTGGCTTAGCTCCGGTTTTGGTCATCGATGACAAAGTCCATGGGCTGATGACTCCGGAAACCACCCTGGCCCTTATCCATCAAATCAAGGAGGCCGAGAAAAATGAACAAAATTGATTTAGCCAACCATCAAAAACAGTTTCGAGAAGTGATGGAACAATACAATGCTCGCATCGTAATCTGTGGGGGAACCGGTTGTATGGCAAATGGCGCCGGTGAAATCATCGAGGCCTTTCATCGAATCCTGGAGGAAAAAGGATTGAAA
>SACF01000336.1 GCA_009928665.1 Alphaproteobacteria bacterium | reverse complement strand
TGCCGGAACCATCGAATTATACGGCAGCGAGAATGCAGGAATACAGATGAGTGCCGGAAGTATTAATAATCTTATCATAAATAAAACAGGCAGTAAAACCGTAACGTTGTTGGGCAATGCAACGGTAAATGGGCTTTTAACCGTGGAAAGCGGTACCTTAAAATCCACGAATAAAATACTCACCACCGGGGGAAATATTGCCATAAATAATGGTGGAATTTTGTGGATGGATTTAAATTCGCAGTTGAAGATTTCTGGCGACCATATTTTAGATGTAAACAATGGCGGACAATTCAAAGCTATCGGAACCCCAGGAAACGAAGTGGTGATTACCCGCCAGGGAACCGGGAATTATTTCATTTATGTAAACGACAATGGAACTATTGCAGCAAAGCGTGCAACTTTTCAATACGTAAATCCTATTTTAGTAGAATCCGGAGGAATCATTGATCCGGCAAATCCATTCGATGAGTGCAAATTCCGCTATTGCACTACCGAAATGCTCAGGGTGTTGAATGCACAAGATCTCATACTTCACAATGTTGAATTTTTAACACCCGCTGCAGGAATTAATGTAAGAAAACCCAACGATGAAGGCTCACTAACCTTTCATGATGCCTCCGGAGACTTTTCGGGCGAACTCTATGAAAACGACCCTTACAACCGCATTCACTGGACCTACACCCAGCCCGGCCTATGGACCGGCGCCGTTTCCACCGATTGGTGGACTTCGGCCAACTGGGACGACGGAAATGTTCCCAACGCAGTTACTGATGTTGTTATTCCGGCAACGGCTACCTATATGCCAACCATCGGTGCCGGTGTGGCTTCTTCTAAAAGTGTTACTGTAAACGGAACTCTTACTCTGGGTGCCGCCGACCTGAATGTAGCCCAAAACCTTACCATCAACGGAAGCCTGGCCATGAACTCTGCCGGAGCGGAGCTAAGTGTTCAGGGAGATATTGCCTGGAACTCCGGCTCTGTGGCCAGCATCACCGCCGATGCACAAATACATGCTTACGGCCATTGGAACTTTAACGCCGGAGCCAATGCCAACCTGACCAATGGAACGGTTTTCTTTTTAGGAACAGTCAATAAATGGATTCGTAACT
>SACF01000335.1 GCA_009928665.1 Alphaproteobacteria bacterium | reverse complement strand
GTTGTCCGGAGGACCCGGAGCTTTCCAAGAGTTTTCTTCAAATCATTGACAGTGAGGCGGATCGAATGGCCCGATTGGTGCGGGATTTATTGCAGCTCTCCCGTTTGGAGTACAAACAGGAAGAGATGCACAAGCAGGATATTAATCTGACGGAAATTTTGGAATCGGCCGTTACCAAGGTTTGGTTGCAGGCGCAGGGTAAGAAGCAGCAGATGAATCGACTCTTTGATCCGGGTGGAGTGGCTACCGTCTATGCGGATAAAGACCAGGTAGAACAGGTGTTATTAAACGTTTTGAGTAATGCCATTAAGTACACGGAACCGGGAGGGCGAATTGATATTGACCTTCGCCTGGAGGGTTCCCAGGTGAACACCACCATTAAGGACAATGGGGTGGGGATACCGGAAGAAGATGTATCCCGAGTATTTGAACGATTCTTCCGGGTGGACAAGGCTCGTTCCCGAGCCATGGGAGGTACCGGATTGGGTCTTGCCATTTCCAAACAGATTGTGGAAAACCATGAGGGAAAAATTCTCTTGGACAGTAAAGAAGGAAAAGGAACAACGGTCACGCTTCAGTTTCCTTTGGTATCCCACCGAGGGCATCGAAATATTGACTAAAGGAGGGTTGGGACATGGCGAAAAAGCGAATGAGTCGAAGCCAGGAGTACGTGAAGAAGTCCGTCAGTCATCCCTCAAAAACTCAGGAGGAAAGAGAGCAACGCAAGCAAAAGCGCGAGATGGAAGCAGCTAGGAAAAAAGCTTGTGAAATTCCGGAGCCCGTTCCATCCGTTCGACGAAAGGCGAAAAATGTCCGGAAAAGGTTGATGTATCTGGCCGTCATCATGGTTTTGTTATTGGCCCTGGGAATTCAGGTATACCACATATACTCTCTGGCAAAGGAGCGGGAGGAATTGACCTTGAATCGATATGCCCTGGAAAAAGAAAGAGACCGATTGGAGGAAGAACTGAACAATGTAAACAGTACGGAGTATGTGGAACAACAGGCGCGAGAACAGTTGAAGCTGATTATGCCGGGAGAAACCTTATATATCTTCCCAAAGAAGGAAGACAATTCCAATGATGAAGATGAATGAAATCGTAGTAGTAGAGGG
>SACF01000334.1 GCA_009928665.1 Alphaproteobacteria bacterium | reverse complement strand
TACTGGGTTAACGTAGTCTTTCCCGTTCCCAGGTCTCCGGTTAAAGCCACCACAGAACCGGGCTTCAAATGGTTGGCCAATTGAAGCCCGAATTGTTTGGTTTCTTCTTCGTTTTCCAAATAGTACCGTTCTTCTTTCATGGTTTCCCTTTTGCGGGCCACCCTCTCGAAAGGTTGGTGTTACTCTATCTTCGCAGAAAGCCCGACAATCGTTTATATAGCAAAAATGTGATGGTAGAGTTGATACCCGCTTTGACGAAATTAAAGGCCAGAATCATGGGCATTAAGGTCATCACCACTTCCCGGGGAACTCCCATAAACAGGGGTGTCACCACCAGATTGGCAAAGAACATGACCACCACCATGGCCAAAGAACCAGCGGCCAATGCCGTCACCGCCCTTTTTTTGGTTTTCCCTTTTCCATAAATTAAACCAGCTACCAACACCATGGTACCCGTGGCAATGATATGCATTATTATACCATATGCACCGCTATGTGCGCTAACGGTCAATCCCTGAATCACGGAAGTGACCACGGTCAAACCAAGCCCGGCCAAAGGTCCGAAAGCAAAGGTGCCGATCAGAATGGAAATGTCCGCAGGGTCATATTCCAAAAATGGTACAGCTGGGAAAATGGGAAAATGGATAAAGTACACCAGTACCACAGAGATGGCTACCAGCATCCCCATTTTCGCCAATCGGATGGTTCTCTTTTGGGCATTCAAATTGTTGTCGCTCATTTTCAAATTCCTCCTTGATTTTGTTGGAATCTGTCAGGTTACAAAAAACCCCGGAGTTCATATAAACTCCAGGGCATTCCACGCGAATCATCGCTTGTTTCTTTCATCCGGACTGTAACCGTCGGTATCGGGATGGAACCGATTCGACCCGGGAAATTTTTCCCAGGCTCGTGGACTCGTAGCCAAAGGCTCTTTACCACCGGTGAGGACTTTCACCTCGCCCTGAAACAGATTAACTATTTAACAAACTTATTATACCCCTCCCCCACCTTGGAATCAAGAGGTTTCTTCTTCTTTTTCCGCCGGGAGGTGTTCCTCTTTGCTCAGTTGGTAAATGGCTTGACCGTAAATAACGGCCGCCGTCATCAATTGGGGAATTT
>SACF01000333.1 GCA_009928665.1 Alphaproteobacteria bacterium | reverse complement strand
TTTGGCAAGGACCCCGTTCCCACCCCACCAAACCGCAAGCGGTTTGGCGAGGACCCCGGTCGCAGGAATCCACGGAGCTTGTTCTTCCACTATTCGAAATACTCTGCTTGAATGATACTGCGGTACTAATGGCATAATCTTTCTGGATTCCGGGCAATTCTGCCCCAAAGCCTCTCTCCGTTCGGCTTCGGTGACCCCGAATTCCCGGAATGACGGAACCTGTAGTCTTGGGGGTGAAGGTTTGGTGACCCCGGTATTCCCGGAATGATGGGACCTGTAGTCTGGCTAGATAACGATGAATTCTAGTTCTCTACCCAGTGCGTCTTGACTTATACGCGATCCGGATTGGAGACGTCCCCGTCTCCATTGGCCGCTTGCGGACAACTCTTAGTGTATCATCAATTAATCTTTTCCTGCCGACTTCGTCGTCATGTAAACGAGGACGTTTACAATCCGGAACTCATATTATTCCTGCAACCCTGACCATGCAATCCCTACTAACCCGCCAGGGTTTCCAGACGGCAGGCGGTGGTTTCAACCACCGTGCCAGATCAAGATGTAACCCAACACTATAACCCGTAAGGGTTTTAAGACTTCGGGAGGATTTTAATCCGACCCTCATAGACCCAGCTCGGCCCAGCTATCGAAGAGGAGGATTGAAATCCCCCTCCCCAGTCCCGTTCCGGTAAATGGGGTAAGATCGTCGTTTACCCCATAGAATACGGTGGTTGAAACCACCGCCTCTAATCTGAAAACCCGATCAATCGGGTTCCCAATCGAACTATGGAATTGGCTGTTTACAAATCCAGAATTCCCTGAGTGTTTGACTATTTAGTATGCCAAGAATCGCAAATCCAACCGTGCAATGGTTATATTATGAATAGCATTCTGTAAAATTACCTTGACAGCGTTTTGGTTCCAATCTAATCTGCTTGTCATGAATAAGATGATGTTCGTTGCATTTGTGATCATAGGCTTGGTAATGATCTTACCTGCATCCAGAGTCTATGCCCTTAACGAGATGCCCCTCCTTGCTCAAATGCAAGGGGAACATAATGGATCTCATTATGGTGAAAGCCTCGTGAGTATGGACTTCAACCACGATGGTATCGACGACTTAATAG
>SACF01000332.1 GCA_009928665.1 Alphaproteobacteria bacterium | reverse complement strand
GGTAATGCATATCGGGCAAACATCCAGCAAAGGCAGAACTCGCAGCATCGAAGAGCCTCTCGCGACCGTCGTCACGAAAGAGGAGGCATGTCTCATTGAGCCGCTCTTTATCCCTCAGCATTCCTGCGGCGAGGTCCGACCGGTATCGGGTCCACTCTCAACAGTAGCAACTAAGGGCGCCATCGGGCTTGTTGAACCACTGATCATGGAATACCACGGCAATGGAGGCTGTCATCCGGTATCAAAACCCCTGCCGACCGTTACGGGAAATGACCGGTTCGCATTGATCACGCCCGAGAACGTCAGGATCGGTTTTAGGATGCTCAAACCTCATGAACTGGCAGCAGCACAAAGCTTTCCGAGGAATTATATTTTTACGGGATCCCGGGCGGATGTCGTGAAGCAGATCGGAAATGCCGTCTGTCCGAAAATGTCCCTGGCACTTTGTGCGGGTTACATGCAGGAACTGGCGGAAGGGGTGAGCTGAATGATATCAATATCTCCTGAGAACTGTGAATGGTACACACCCTCAAAAATCAAAAAAGCAATTTATAATACACTGCTGAAAATTGATCTTGATCCTTGTTCCAATCCCGGATATCCTAATATCGAAGCATCCCATCATTATACCAAAATTGATGATGGACTTACCAAAACGTGGTGTGGGAATGTTTACATGAATCCCCCTTACGGATCTCACACGAAAAAATGGGTGAGAAAGATGATTGATTCATATCAATCTGGAAATGTATTGCAGGCGCTTATCTTGCTTCCTGCCCGAATTGAAACAAATTATTGGTATGATCTCTCCCCCTGTGTTTCAATGTGGTGTGCCATTCATAACCGCATTAAATTCAGTTCAGATTCATCATCAAAAATAAAAAATGTAGGATCATTCGGATCGGCGATGATGCTATTATCGGATGATATCTCTACACAAGAACGTTTTATTGATAATTTTGGCAAGATCGGAATCATATACGCCGAGGTCAAGAAACTAGCCAATCCGCAAATGAGATTAGTCTCAGAGGTGACCTCTGAATGATCCTCACCGGCGATTGCCGCGACATCCTGCCAACCCTGGACGCCGAATCGGTCGACTGCTGCGTCACCTCACCACCTTA
>SACF01000331.1 GCA_009928665.1 Alphaproteobacteria bacterium | reverse complement strand
GAAAAATCACCGGACCCATGACTCCCCGGTGACAGATGAAAATAGTCGGAATACATTACCGTATGGGGAGACATAATAACCAAAGTGTCCGGGTTTAATTCTTTGATTTCCCGGGCCACCTGTTCATATGCCTTCCTTGTGGCTTCAATTTGTCGCTCTCGACCTCGTCCTACCTGCTGGTAAATCAATGGTGGATGAGGCACTAAATAGGCTGCCTTTAAGGTCATTTCTTACACCTCCCTGGCGATGCAACCTCCTTCAACAATGGCATGATAGGCCAAAATTTCCAGAGGGTCTACAAACACTTCCTCGATATTTCGGATGCGATGCGACACGGTGGAAAGCTCGGTACACCCTAGTAGAAAAAGGGTGGCTCCCTGCTGTTTTAATTCCTTCACTGCTTTTTCAATTCCGGAAAGAGTCATGTCCAGTCGTCCGGATTTTACGCCATGATAGATAAAGGCCATCACATCCTTCTGATGCTCTTGTGGGGTCAACACCGAAATGTGCTCGGCTTCAAAATATTTATGATATGCTCCGGACTCCACCGTTCCATCGGTAGCCAATAACCCTACTTTTTCTCCAGGATATTTCTGAGCCACATACTTCACCGTTTCCTCCATCATATTGATGAAGGGGATTTTTGTGGTGGACTTAATTTCCTCAATAATATGATGCGCGGTATTACAGGGCATAATCAAAAAATCGCATCCCGCCGCCTCCAGTCTTCGGATGGATTTCACAATCTCCGGCAGGGGCGAAGGGCCGTTATGGAGAATATACTCGGTACGATCTGGAATCCATGGGTTGCTATCAATAATTACATGAACATGATCCTGATCCTTTTCCGCCACAGTTCCTTCAATCATTTTACGATACAAATCTGCCGTGGCTAAAGGGCCCATGCCGCCGATAATGCCAATGGTTTTCATATTTGTTTCCTCGCTTCTGGTAGTAATGGTAGTTCATTTTACCAAAAAAGCCTTCCCTTCACAACAAAAGGTCAACTTGCTAGCCTACACGATCCCCAGTATCTGTAAGACGATGGTCCAAATAAACATCGTAAGAATAGAAACGATCGAGGTGTAAAATACAATTTGACTGGCCAGCTCGTAGTCTGCTTTC
>SACF01000330.1 GCA_009928665.1 Alphaproteobacteria bacterium | reverse complement strand
AAGGTCATGTCTCCACCGGGCTCAATGAGCCGCCCTATGGGACCCAGCCCCAGTGCCACCAGAGTATCGGTACCCTGTGTCGCTCTTTTGGCAAGAGTCATAGCCGCTTGTACCGCCTCTTTGACGGTATGCTCCGTTCCATGGAGTTTATACCCGTTGGCATTAAAGGAACTGGCATAAATAATATCTGCACCGGCTTCACAATACAAACGGTGGATTTGTTCAATCAAATCGGGGCTGGCCAGCGAATGGATTTTCCCCATGTCTCCGCCCAAGGCTTCAATCATGGTACCCATGGCACCATCCAAAACAATTCGGTCTTTTTTCATCAATTCATTAAAACGCTGGTTCAAAGGTTTACCCTCCTATGTATGGAAATGCGCATTGGCAGACAGGGCGCCACTCTTCCGGATGGTAGGATTGGCTGGTTGTCTGCTCCTCTGATTTTCTGCTAGTCGGATTGTCTGCTGGTCTTGAATTTATACATGTCTATCTTAAACTTTGAATGCTATCCGCAATTCTACGGGCAATCAAGGGATTATTCATGGTATAAAGATGGATACCATCCACTCCGTTGGCAATCAAATCCACAATTTGATCCACCGCATAGGCAATACCGGCATCCCGCATAGCCTCCGGATTGTTTTCATATCGATTCATCATCTTGGTAAATTTAGCCGGCAGGCTGGCTCCACACAGGGAAACCATCCGCTCAATTTGCCGTTTGTTCACCACCGGCATAATTCCGGCCTCTATGGGGACGGCAATCCCTTCTTGCCGTGCCTTTTCCACAAACCCGTAGAACGTGTCATTTTCAAAAAACAACTGACTCACCAAATGTTGGGCTCCGGCCTCCACCTTTTCCTTTAGGCGAATCAGGTCCCCTTCTACCGAGTCTGCTTCCGGATGGCCTTCCGGATAGCAAGCAGCAGATATTCCCATGGAAGAACCCTCCGGGTCCTCTTTCAGGTACCGAATGAGATCCGTGGCATAGGAAAAATCCTCCTGCCGCGGCACCTCCGGCGAAATATCCCCCCGTAAAGCCAGTACGTTTTCAATATTATTCTCCCGGAATTGATGAATAATATCTTTCACATTTTCCCGGGTAGAATTGACACAAGTTAA
>SACF01000329.1 GCA_009928665.1 Alphaproteobacteria bacterium | reverse complement strand
GAGGATGGTGGATCCCATCAAACCTTTGAAGACATGGCCTTAATGAGAACCATACCCGGTATGCGAGTTATCAACCCATGTGACGGGAATTCCACCAAAGAATTAATGCGTCAGGTGTGCGCGTTGCATGGGCCCTGTTATGTTCGACTGGGCAGGTATGCGGTGCCTATGGTATATGGTGAAAAAGCGGAGGTTAAGATTGGAAAAGGGAATTTACTGCAGGATGGAGATGACATTACTATTATCGCAACCGGAATTATGGTGAATGAGGCTTTGGTAGCCCGTGAAGAATTGGCATCTCAGGGAATTTCTGCCCGGGTGATAGACATGCACACCATAAAACCCATCGATGAAGAAATTATTATAGCTGCCGCTAGAGAAACAAAGGGCATTGTTACGGCAGAAGAACACAGCATAATTGGCGGATTGGGATCTGCAGTTGCTGAGGTTCTGGCAAAGCATTTCCCGGCTAAAATGGAATTTGTGGGGCAGCTGGATACTTTTGGAGAATCCGGGAAGCCAGAGGAACTGAAGGCAAAGTATCATATGACGGCACAGGATATTGTGGAGGTCGCAAAAAAGTTACGAAATCATCGTTAAACGGAAGATTAGAACCGGGGACGTTATGGGATAGACCGGAAGGGCGTTGAAAATATGCCCTTCTTTTTTTATGGGATTAGCGCAAATTTGTTATGGGAGAAGGGGCACTAAGAGATGGGATTCCGGCAAAAATTGTGGAGGAAAATAAAAAAAACGACACATCTATATAAAACATAACAAATTGAGTTAGGGAGACGCAAAACCTTTGAAATGAACTTGTGCTTCACGTTTTATATGAGATATGATGTTATAACAAGAGAAAAAGGAGGAAAAACCATTGGCAAAAGGATATATAACCTTTCGGATAGACCGCTGTAAAGGATGTGAATTATGTGTGAGTGTCTGCCCTCAGCATATTTTAGCATTGGACACAGAGCGGGTAAACCTGCGGGATTACCATCCGGTAGGTTGTTTGGATATGAGTCGATGTATCGGCTGCGGAAATTGTGGAATCATCTGTCCGGACGGTGTGATTCAAGTATATATCGAGGAGGCGCAGAATGACTGAGAAAAAACTGATGAAAGG
>SACF01000328.1 GCA_009928665.1 Alphaproteobacteria bacterium | reverse complement strand
AGGAGAGATGTCGCTTATTGACGATTGACGGGGGGGAAGGAGAAGCTATACTTAAAGTATGGTAAAATATGGTAAATATAACTCAAAAATTACATGGTCTCATCATGGAAAACCCTTCATCGGTATTTTATTGATGGTCTTGGCAGTCTTGGGATTTCTGTATTGGGAGAAAGAGGGCAGACAGCAGTACCAAGAAGAAACGGTTCTCATGTCCGCACACCCTATCATGGAGGGACAAGTGATACATTCTCATGATATCAAAGCAGTATCCTTAAACCGAAGCTTGGTGATAGAAGGGGCTTTGTCTCCTCACGAGGCGAACTCGTTGATCAACAAAGAAGCCATTCAATATATTCCGGGAAATATGGTTTTGGTCTCCCCCTACTTTACAGAGAAACGATCATTTCTGCCGAAAGGTCTTTCTTTGTTTACCATACCGGCTCATTGGATCTATTCTCGGAGCAGTACCTTGCGGCAAAAGGATTGGGTTGATTTTTACAGCCGAAATGGTGAAATTCATTTCGGCTGTTACCAGGTGGCCTTTGTTAAGACCGGTGAAGAAGAAGAAGTTCAGAGTGTGGATGCGGCTGGGCGGCCCCTCGCTATTATGGAAAGAAATCAGAGCACGGGGCTGATTCATCATATTGAAGTTCTTTGTTCCATTGAAGACTATGGCCTGCTGTATCGTCATGTTTCGGAAGAGGGAGGACAGTTTCTTATTGTGCAACGGGAGGAGGAATAGGATGTATATTACCTTTCATGGAACGGATCATAAAGTGGGCACCACCTTGTTGGCGCAAACCACGGCAGAGTGGTATGCACAAAACCGGCCCAAAAACAAGATATTGCTGGTTGCGTTCAACCGAAGAAGGAGTTGCGATTTTATACGAGAAGCCCCTCCTTCTCTGGAAACATTCCGTGTGCCGGAAGAAGGAACCACACCTTCGCCAGAACAGTTATTTCGCCGATTTCAAGTACAAGGGAATTTGTATGTGATGGCAGGATTGGAACAGGAGTGGAATGATCGGCGCTATTTTCCCAGTTATGTAGAGAGTGTTTTGGATAAAGCCCACCGTTATTTTCAGGTTATCATTGCGGATACGGGCTGTGACTTGGATAGTGGTCTC
>SACF01000327.1 GCA_009928665.1 Alphaproteobacteria bacterium | reverse complement strand
ATTGCTCTCTTCCGTTAAGTAAGGTATATATAAAGGGATTGCTTGAGACCCGGGCATTTCCAACTCTTCGTACGTAAACTGAAACCGGATTTCCTCCAACCCGGGAATTTTTTTCTTAATTTCTGTTCGAATATTTTGAAGATCTTCTATGGGGATAATCACATTGGTAATAATCCAAAGTGTAAGGTGATTTTTTTCGGGATCCATGGTTCCTTTTTCGAGAACAATACGAGCGGAATCCTTCCACTCTTCTCCCAGTTTTTCCCACGATATAGATGTCAAGATAAGCTGCTGCATGTTGTCATTACCCCTTGGATTATTGGTTGGTTTCCCGTATCAACTGAATCAATTCCTTTACGATTTGGCTTTCGTTTACACTCCGGATAACCTGACCATTTGCAAATAGCAGGCCTTTTCCTTCTCCGCAAGCCACTCCGAAGTCGGCTTCCCTGGCCTCCCCGGGACCATTGACACCGCAACCCATAACCGCCACGGTCAGGTCCTCTGACTCCAGCCCCATTTCCTGTAGCTCCGTTTCCACTTGATTGGCCAATTTTACCAAGTCCACCTTCGTTCTTCCACAAGTAGGACAAGAAATAACCTGAAGTCCTTTTCTCAATCCCAGTGCCAGAAGCAGCTTCTTTCCAAATCGAACCTCCTCCACAGGATCTCCTGTTAAGGATACTCGAAAGGTATCTCCAATCCCAGCCAACAAGAGAGACCCAATTCCTGCCGCCGACTTTATTTTTCCCATCTCCAGTGTTCCGGCTTCCGTTACCCCCACATGAAGGGGATAGTCTGTCCATTGAGATAACTTTTCATAAGCTTCCACCGTCTTCTTCACATCGGATGACTTCACCGAAAGAACCAGTTGATGAAACCCCTGCTGCTCCATCCATTGGATTTGGTCCATGGCACTCTCCACCATGGCATCCACCGTAGCGCCTCCGTACTTTTCCAACAATTCTCTTCGAATGGAACCACTGTTTACCCCCACGCGAATCGGAATTTCAGCGATGCCGGCAGCTTCTACCACCTGCTTAACATGCTGCTCCTCCCCGATATTGCCCGGGTTGATACGAATCTTGTCCGCCCCTTGCCTTATGGCATCCAAGGCCAACTTGTAATC
>SACF01000326.1 GCA_009928665.1 Alphaproteobacteria bacterium | reverse complement strand
AAGAATATTATCACATCAGGGTACCATCCCGACCGTGTGATTGCCTTCTATGAAGATGGAACTTTGGCCATGAGTCAAGTTCAGTTGGAGTACTCCTATCTTTCGCTTCAGGAAAATTCCACAAACCAGGAAATCATCGGTTATTTTAATGTGCCCGATGGAGGTGCCGGCGGACTATTCTTGTATAATCGCAATTATGCGAGCAGTACATTGACTGCCGGTGAAAGAATCGAAGTAGTGATTCAAGTAGAAGACATGCAAATGGGTGTTAATCGCAGCATAACCGGGAGTGTTAAAGAAATATTAAGCGGAGGGAATACTCCCATAGGAAACCAGGAATTGATTCTGTCCACTTCTAAGTCCAGTCCATACTATACCAGTTTGTCTCAATTGGTAGTGGGAGAACAGGTGGAAATCTCATGTAGGGAAAAGGGCACCGGGTTGGCGGATGCTGTTGAGGCAGTAGGTCTATACTATAGTATCGTGGAAAATGGCCGTATGGTAACCAATGGAACAGCGGTGAATCCGCGAACAGCCTTGGGAGTAAAGAGAGATGGTTCTTTGGTTTTATACGTAGTAGATGGAAGACAAGGCAGTTTGAGTAATGGATTAACCATCGAAGAATTGGCGGAACATATGATAGAATTGGGGTGCATTTCTGCATGGAACTTAGATGGCGGTGGCTCCTCACAAATGTTAGTCCGTAAACCGGGTATGGATGAAACGGCACTCCTAAAGAATTCTCCCAGTGGTGGTGCGGCCCGCACGGTGAGCAACGGATTGTTATTGGTCTACGAAGAGGCGGGCACCCATCGAGTTTCCCATATACACACTTACCCCAGCAACACCATTTTGTTGCCCGGAGAATCGGTGGTCATGAAAACATATGCTACCAACTCTCTTTATGAAAAAATGACGGTTCCCAATGGGGTGCAATATGAAGTAGACCGATACGGAACAATGGAAGAAAATCAATTTACGGCGGGGGCATCGGTGGGAGACGCTATTATAAAAGCAAGTGTAGAAGGAATGAAAGCGGAAGCTACGGTTCAAATCGTAAATCAAGTACGAATTATTCCGGCCAGCGAGAAATGGACAATAAAACCGGGGGAAAGTCGCAAGGTAGAAG
>SACF01000325.1 GCA_009928665.1 Alphaproteobacteria bacterium | reverse complement strand
GCGGGTTGCTTTCCCTTTTGAGGAAAGGTTATAATATTAGTGGCATAAGTCTAAAATTGCCGGTAAGGGGGTTTACCATGGGCGACTCAATGAAAAATCTATATATGGATAATGGGGCAACGTCCTTTCCCAAAGCACCGGGGGTTACGGAGAGTATGTGCAACTATTTGAATTATGTAGGGGCCAGTGTGAATCGTGGCGTTTATCACAATTCCCACGAAGCGGAAAACACACTGTATGAAACCAGAGAGTTGCTATGTTCACTTTTCGACTTTGATCAGCCGGAAAATGTAGTGTTTACAAAAAACGTGACCGAAAGTCTGAATGTTTTACTGAAAGGGCTTTTCCGGAAAGGAGATCATGTGATCGTTTCTTCGGTTGAGCATAATGCAGTGATGCGACCCCTCAACGCATTGAAGGAAAGAGGCATAGATTATACTCGGATTATGTGCGATAAGAACGGGGCCATTACAGCAGAAGACATTTTGCCTGCCATAAAACCCAATACAAAGGGAGTGGTGATGACCCATGCTTCCAATGTAAGCGGTACCATTCTATCCCTAGAAAAAGTGGGGGATATATGCAAGAAAAATGGATTGAACTTTATCATCGATGTTGCCCAGACGGCGGGGATTATACCTGTAGATTTCCAAAAATTCGGGGCAGATGCCGTTGCATTCACAGGGCACAAATCTTTACTGGGGCCACAGGGTGTGGGTGGGTTCTTAATCACCAATCAACTGGCAGACCAGATGTCCACCTTTATTGAGGGTGGAACCGGTAGCTTGTCGGACCATGAAATACAGCCTCATTATATGCCGGACAAATTTGAAGCTGGCACTCAGAATATGCCAGGTATCTATGGTTTGAATGCCGCATTGCAATATATCATGAAAGAGGGAACCGAAACCCTCCACCATAAAGAAATGGTGCTGATGGAAATTTTTCTGGAGGCTCTCATGAATATGGATCATATACGGATAGTGGGAAGAAAAGACACAGAGCAACGGGTGGGTATTGTTTCGGTGGACTTTATTCATGGAGACAATGGGGAAATGGCATATCGTTTGTATTCTGATTCGGGAATTATGACTCGAAGTGGGATGCATTGTGCACCATCTGCTCATCAA
>SACF01000324.1 GCA_009928665.1 Alphaproteobacteria bacterium | reverse complement strand
CGGCCCTCTTGATTTTCTCGCGAATTTCTACCACTACTTTTCGTAAAACATCCGTTCCCACATGAGGTTTTTGCTTGTATAGAATATTTGGATTCGCGCCGGCTTCCACCAACTCCTTGAATACTTTTTGAATTCGAACATCCCTTATCCCAGTGGTAAGCTTTCCGTCGGAAAAGGTGCCGGCACCGCCTTCTCCGAATTGCACATTGGTTTCCTCATCCAGGATACCATCTCTCCAAAATTGATTTACCTTATGAATTCGGTCCTCCATGGAGGCTCCTCGTTCCAGAATAACGGGCTGAAATCCGGCTTCTGACAAAACCAATGCGGCGAACATCCCTGCCGGTCCAAATCCCACAATCACGGGCGAATGTTCTAACTGCTTACCTCCGTAGGATGGTGGCACCCAAGGATCTTCATTCACCAACTCTACCAGGCCGTCCTTCCCCTGTTTGAAAGGCTCGGATAGCTGAAAGTCTATGGTATAAACCCGAAAAATCTGACTTTTATTCCTGGCATCGATGGACTCTTTTCGGATGACCCATTCCAATATTTCCGGATGATTCCCCTTCCACCCCAGTTTTTTACCAATCTTGCGGGGAATTTCTTCCAAAGGTTCATCCCATCTCAATTTTATTTGATGAATGCGATACATATATACTACTTCTTTCCCGAAACTTCCTCTGATTCTTTAAATAGATTCCACTAAGTGATCTGCTGCCTGAATCCCTGTCTTCCAGGCCAAGTGCAGGTTGAACCCGCCGCAGGGGCCTTGTAAGTCAAGAAGTTCGCCCACGATATAAAGCCCCGGCCAACGACGACTTTCCCATGTATTTAGGGCAACTTCATTCAAGGATACACCGCCCACCGTAATCTGTGCATCCTTCCAACCACCCAACCCCCGTACTTTCCACCGAAACTCTTTCAGGTGAAGGGATATTTGATCCAACTCTTCCCCCGTTAATGTGCCAATTTCATTTTCCCACCTTTCGGAAGAAACTCCTGCTTTTTCCAAGATGGTCGCACCCAACCCCCAGGGAACGATGGTGGCTAAAATATCTTGAATCGAATACCCATTCTCCCTGGCTCGCTGCTTCATAATACCCCGAACCTGTTCCAGGGAAAACCCTTCCA
>SACF01000323.1 GCA_009928665.1 Alphaproteobacteria bacterium | reverse complement strand
CCTATCCGGATGAACCCGGCTCGGTGAACTTTACGATGTATCTGGATCCCTGTCTGAAACTGATCATTTCCGATACCGGGGTGCCGTTTAACCCGTTGGAGTTTTCAGAGCCGGATGTTACGCTGCCGATCGATGATCGAAACGTCGGCGGTTTGGGTATATTCCTGTCCAAAAAACTGACGGACAGGATCACATATGAGCGTGTGAACGGAACAAACGTCCTGACCGTTTACAAAAAACGCTACAACTAGTGTCTAAAAAAAGGGAGAACAAATTCTATGAAAATTACTAAAACTGTTAATGAATCCAAACTTATCCTTGAGCTGGATGGTAAACTTGATACCAAAAGCGCACCTGAGTTTCGGAGATGTGCCGAGTCGTCCCTTGACGGGATCTCATCCATTACGCTTAATTTTGCAAAACTTACCTACATGTCAAGTGTCGGTCTTTCGATCATCCTGACTATGAAAAAGATGCTTGGGCCTGCCGGGACATTACAAATAACCAATGCCCGCGGTCTGGTCCGCGAAGTTTTTGAGATCTCGGGATTCGATGATCTTCTGGCAAAAGAGTGAGTAAAGAACTGTGTTTTGGGTTTAATTCCTTTTTTTATTCTTCTCCGGTGTATCTGACTCCGAGCATCGTCATATCGTCCGCCTGTCCGCTTGCCCCGGTAAAGATGTTCATATCTTCAGTTACCGAATTGATCATGGTTTCAGGACTGTCTGATCTCTGGACTATCGAAAGGAGCCGGTCCATCCCGTACATTTCGCCATTTTTGTTCTGCGCATCCGTTACCCCGTCGGTGTACATAAACAGCGTATCAGTTCTCTTCAGAACTGTTCGATGATCGATGTATGTGTGGTCCATGATTCCAAGTCCAGGTGCTTTTTCACAGACAAGCGGGTCACAGGTTCCGCATGTGCAGAGTATCGGAGGATTGTGTCCGGCACATGAGTAGGTGAACCTGCCGGTTTTGAGGTTAAGCAGCCCGAGAAAGACCGTAACGAACCTGCAGGTATCATTGTTTTCCATTATTTCGCGGTTTACCAGGGTAAGCATCCTGCCTGGCTGGGTAAATAATGCCCGTACTGACATCTTGATCATGGTTTTGACACGCATCATCATGAGTGCGGCAGAA
>SACF01000322.1 GCA_009928665.1 Alphaproteobacteria bacterium | reverse complement strand
CCCGGATTGTTGTTACGTAAACCGCGTGTTACTTTTTTCATTTTACGCCTATTTTTTGTTTGAAAATGGATGATGCTTCGCGAACGAACTTTGTAATGTTTAAATTTATTCCGCATCGAACCAGGTTCTCATCGATGCTTATTGTCTCCCATATGCAGATATGAATTAACAGGTAAAATTTAATGATCTGCATTGGTACGGCTATTTCGTCAAGCCCGGTTAAGGACGCCTCAATGCATAGCCCATTCAGTACATATATACCTGCTACATAGATTATAAATTTAACGGCCCAGCGCAGCCCTTTCTTCGATTCTTTAGGCTTCTTTTCCTTGATGGATGCCATAAGGCCGGTAATAAGGTCGGCCACCATGATCACAAACAGGGTAATTGCAAAATAAACCGATATACCCATTACCGTACCGGATATAAAGGTAAATGTTCCGGTTACGATATTAACAGCTCCGGTCACGATGGAACAGAATGTAAGGAACAGGCTCCATGTACTTGTGTCTTGCACCTTAGGGCTATGTATGTCAAGCATGGGCTTGAGGAACACGAGTTGTTCAAAAATATCTTTCATATCTGGGATAATTAAATTATGATCAAAAGTAACTATATGTGGTTAGGTGGTAAAGGACAACCTTCGGCCTGTTAGGAAGTCAACACCCTCGGTTTCGAACACCATAGTCCATCCGGTTGACTGCAATTCGGCCGACGAAAAGGGTACGATGGTATGGCTTTCGGACAATCCTTTCAAAAAGTACTTTTCTTTTTGCTCGGCAAGCATCCGGTCGCGGATATCCATCAAGTAGGTGATGGTCTGATCTGCCGCGATGGTATGTTCTATCAGGTCGTTTGAAAACTCGCGTAACCGGAATGCTACGGTTACGGCTACCGAAATGCTGTCCCGCCTAACAAGGTCCGCCTTTCGGCTTTCGGCCTGCCCGTAATCGATAAACAGGTAAGGACCGGTTATATTCTTTATCCGCGCCTGCACGGCTTCGAACGATACGCCGAAAACATAACTCCCCAGCTCCGGATTAAGGCTATGCTGTTCCATGCTGCCAACGGCATCGTACAGCTGCGAATAGGACTGATTATCGGATGATCCTTTAACAAACATGGATTTAACGCCCGCTAA
>SACF01000321.1 GCA_009928665.1 Alphaproteobacteria bacterium | reverse complement strand
TATGAGATAATAAAAGTGTGGTTAATATTGTATAAAGATAATTAGGAGGATTGCTATGGACAAGAAGTATACGTCAACGATTCGAATGAGGATGTCATCTCATGATGCTCATTATGGTGGAAATTTAGTGGATGGAGCTCGTATTCTTCAAATTTTCGGAGATGTTGCCACAGAGTTGCTGATTCAATTGGATGGAGATGAAGGCTTGTTCTGTGCCTACAATATGGTAGAGTTCAAGGAACCTGTATTTGCAGGAGATTATATTGAAGCTTACGGGGAGATTACGCATATTGGAAATACCTCGCGGAAAATGAAGTTTGAGGCGCGAAAAGTGATTGCCCCCAGACCGGACATCAGCGATTCGGCTTGTGATGTATTAGATCCTCCGGTAGTAACTTGTATTGCAGAGGGTACTTGCGTAACACCAAAAGAGTCTCAAAGAAATAAATGATAAAGGGGTGAAAACCATGGAAAAACTCATTATAGCAGCGGCTATTTGTGGTGCAGAAGTGACCAAAGAACAGAACCCGGCCGTTCCGTACACCATTGAGGAAATTGTAAGAGAGGCTACCTCTGCATATCAAGCAGGAGCTTCCGTCATTCATTTGCATGTGCGAGAGGATGATGGAACTCCCACACAGCGCAAGGAGCGCTTTCAAGAAGCGGTGGATGCGATATATAAAGAATGCCCCGACGTTATCATTCAACCCAGTACTGGTGGAGCGGTTGGGATGACGGATTTAGAGAGATTGGACTCTACTAATATTGAACCACCACCGGAATTTGTAACGCTTGACTGCGGAACCGTCAATTTCGGTGGGGATGAAATATTTGTCAACACCGATAACACCATCATGAATTTTGCCCGAATCATGAAAGAGAAGGGTATGAAGCCGGAGTTAGAATGTTTCGACAAAGGAATGATTGATATTGCCTTGCGTGTGGATAAAAAGGGGTTATTAGAGCATCCACTTCATTTTGATTTTGTGTTGGGGGTTCAAATGGCGGCTACCGTGCGGGATTTAAGTTTCTGTGTTGATTCTATTCCACCGGGCAGCACCTGGACCGGATGTGGAATCGGGAGACATGAATTCGATATGGCGACTGCCTCTATCATCATGGGAGGTCACGTTCGAGTCGGTTT
>SACF01000320.1 GCA_009928665.1 Alphaproteobacteria bacterium | reverse complement strand
ACTTCTTTTAGATACTGTTTACGAATTATATCCAAAGCTATCACCTCAGGCTAACAATACCACAGAAATGTCTTTTGTACAAGACAAAAATAATAAAATTGGCTAAAATGTCTTTTATACAAGACAAATTACTGATTCGTGTTATTTCCTATTGGTAAACGATACTGGTTACCAGGTATTCAAAAATCAAATTTTCATAAACCTCGGCATGCAGTTTGATATGATCATCCATGAACTGATTGATATCGATGCCTAGATCCGATACGACGATGGAATCTTGGGCCGGGATGATTTGGCCGGTGAAATCGCAGCCCATGGACATAATCTCCACCCCGAACATATCTTGTATTACAAGGGTTCCCTGGATTCCCTTGATATCCCTATCAGTCTCATTGGTAATCTGGAATTGGAATTCTACTCGGGGAGAAAATCTACCGGCATCCCAATCCTCTGGCAAGTTGATTTTGTTGGTTACTTCTACCAATACTTCATCAGAGGTGGGTATGGGGTTTTCTCCAACTTCTGAGGGGTTGCTACTATCGCTGACCACTACTTTGTTGACGGTGTATTCAAATTGGAGGTCCGAATAGTCTTCCTGATACAGTTTAATATGCTCATCCATGAACTGGTTGATATCCATCCCCATCCCTGTTACGGTAATCGACCCCCCGGCGGGGATTCGATCTCCGGTAAAGTCGCAATCCATGGAGAGTATTTCTTCCCCGAACAAGTCTTGAATGGAGAGGAATCCTTGTATTCCCTTGATCTCCTGCTCCCCGGCATTATCGATTTGAAAGGTGAAGAGAACCCGGTCAGAAAACCTGGCTGCATCCATGTCCTCCGGTAAGTTGGTCTTATCGGTCACGGTGACGAAGACCGTCTCTTCCGGCTCTGGAGGGCTAGCTGAATCCGGACTACCACAACCTGCCAAAGCAAAACTTAGTACCAGAACGAAGGAAATAATCCAGATTATTCGGCTAGTTTTCATATTCATCCCACTTTCTTCATTTGCGTATCTTGAATTATGCCATACAATACAGCGAATTCTATTATAATTCTTGGTGGCCTGGTTGGCAATATGATAGGATGTCTGGCAAGTGGAAACATGGGTAAAAATCACAATAAATTACCCGCGAACAAAAAAC
>SACF01000319.1 GCA_009928665.1 Alphaproteobacteria bacterium | reverse complement strand
ACTGCCCTGAAAAAGGAACGCTTTATCAAAGCGGGTTACGAGGTCATGGCGGAGTATTACGGTCACTTAAACAGAGGGGATCGGTTCCTGATATTCTCCGATGGCGTCTCTCAGGCGGGACTGGGAAATGGTTACCTTTTTGGAATCGATTCAGTAGGGATTGCGCAATACCTGACAGAAATTCAAGATGCTCCTCCCCTCCCTTTGTTAAAGAAGACCCTACAAATGACCAAGGACATTTCCGGAGGCCGTTGTCAAGATGATACCACATTAGCTATGTTGCAATGTAGGGAATCCAACCAACTATCTATTGCTACAGGACCTCCCCAAAGTCGAAGTAAAGACCGTGACTATGTAAATCGATTCATGAAAACTCCCGGTTCTCATGTAGTATGTGGCTCTACCACCGCCGATATCGTGGCTAGAGAATTAGGAAAAGAGCTGAAATACAAAAAGCCCGGCACCGCCTTTGGAGCTCCACCGGAATATGAGATTGAAGGTGTAGATATGACCACAGAAGGTGCTATGATGCTAAACCAGGTATATAACATATTGGATGAGCCATTGGAATCCTTAACCGAAGCCACGCCGGTAGAACGGTTAGCGAAGCTCATTCATCGTGCCGATGTCATTACCCTACTCCACGGGAAATCTATGAATGAAGCCCACTCCGACTTAATCTTTAAACAAATCGGTATTCGCCCTCGCCATGTAATCGTGAATCTGTTGGAAAAAAAGTTGGAGGATATGGGAAAGTTGGTCATCATGGTTCAATACTAACTGATTACTATCCCATCCCATCAAATTTTGATTAAATATGGAAATCACGAAAAAGGCGGACTGAATTCAGTCCGCCTTTTCCTTGAAACGTATCATATTCGTTGGTCGGGATGACAGGATTTGAACCTGCGCCCTATTACTCCCGAAGCAATCGCGCTACCAAGCTGCGCCACATCCCGATATCTCTATTCAACTTCCTAATCATAGCATTGAATGAGGGATTTTTCAATTCCTCTTTCCGAAAAAAAACAACCCGGGGGTTGTTTGAACAAAACGCATGGTGCGCGCAGAGGGACTTGAACCCCCACGGTCGCCCGCTAGTTCCTAAGACTAGTGCGTCTGCCAATTCCGCCATGCGCGCATTTA
>SACF01000318.1 GCA_009928665.1 Alphaproteobacteria bacterium | reverse complement strand
TTATTAAAAGTGCTCCTTTCCAACCGATGCGTTTACGACTGTGCCTACTGCGTGAACCGACGGTCCAACTCCATTCCCCGCACTGCTTTTGAACCCCGAGAGTTGGCGGAGTTAACTTTCTCCTTTTACCGCAGAAATTATATCGAAGGACTGTTTCTCAGCTCTGCCGTAGATGGGTCTCCAGACCAGACAGCAGAACGGATGGTGGAGAGTCTTCGACTTCTCCGAAGGGAATACTCCTTTGGAGGATACATTCATGCCAAAATCATCCCGGGTACCGACCCGGTGTTGGTACATCAATTGGGACTGTTGGCGGATCGCCTCAGCATCAACTTGGAAGTGCCTTCTCCCGAGGGGTTGGCTCGACTGGCTCCCCAGAAAAAACCTTCCGCCATCTTCTCTCCCATGCGGCAAATCACCGGCACTCTTATGGAACAGCGCTCTCTTTCCGGCCCCGGCACCATGTTCAAAAACAAGCCGGCTTCTCCTCTCGCCTCTTTGGGAGGAGGAGATTCCTTTTTCTTGCCGGAAGAAGAAGGAGTAAAGGTGAATCTACCCTCTCTCACTCGAAAGGAAACTTTTGCCCCCGCCGGACAGACCACCCAGATGATGGTGGGAGCTTCCGGTGAATCGGACCAGCAGATCCTTCTCACCTCGGAAAAGCTATATCATACTTTTTTAGTGAAACGGGTGTATTTCAGTGCCTATGTGCCTTTGGTAGATTCTCCCATCCTTCCATCTCTATATAGCAAGCCTCCTTTGGCCCGAGAGCATCGACTCTACCAGGCGGATTGGTTGCTTCGCTTTTATGGATTTGCAGCCAGCGAGCTGTTTGCCGACAAGGAAACCAATCTGGATCCGGAACTGGACCCTAAGATTACCTGGGCTCTTCGAAACATTCACCACTTTCCCATGGAAATCAACAAGGTAAGTTTTGAAGAGCTGTTGCGAATTCCCGGCATCGGGGTTCAATCCGCCCTACGCATCGTCAATCAGCGAAAGGTTTCCCATGTCCAATATGATGATTTGAAACGCATTGGAGTGGTATTAAAGAGAGCTCGGTTTTTTCTCACTTGCAATGGCAAGTATTATGGCGGACGAGATGTGATACCGGAGTATATTCGTGCCCAGGAATTAAAAACAGCA
>SACF01000317.1 GCA_009928665.1 Alphaproteobacteria bacterium | reverse complement strand
GTGTCCCAAAATTCGAGCATTTTCCCGAGCCGCTTCCAAGGTTTGATATCGAAACTCAATCAAATATTTCGAAATCTCCGGATTGGTCACCGTAAAAAAGGGTTGAATGTACATTTCGGAATCCCAAAAATAATGGCCTTCGTAGCCTTCCCCGCTGAGCCCCTTAGGGGCGATACTGCCATGGGCATCTTTCCCGGCCGACTGAATCAGCTGATACAAATTATACCTCAGTGCCAAATCCGATTCCGGATCTCCATGAATTTCGACGGAGCAATTTTTCCAGTACTCAGACAAATATTCCTCCTGTCGCCGATACAATTCCGGTAGTGTGGTGGCGATGGCCCGGTCCATTTCATAATAGGCTCGTTCCTTACAATTGCCGTGACGTACTGAATCACAAAATACGCAGAACTTTGTCAGTGTGAGGGTTTCATTCTTCGGTACTGTTGGTCGATACACGCATATCGCGGTATTTTCACTGACAAAAAACTCCGGGGTTACTTCGGCAGAAAGCACATTCTTTACACCGCTATATACTTGTAGTCCCGACCGGGTGGTAATAGCCCCTATGTAGGAACCTCCATCTCGGATTTCACAGTTGGTGGGGTTAATACATCTCTCGCAAAAATTAGCCGTCCTGGGATCCGCGGGATCCGAAAAATTCTCTACGTCTACATCATGAGATGACTCCAAAACCAACTCTCCCGAAAAATTCAAAGGCGTGACTTGATATTCAATGGTAAACAAAGAAGGCTGATGTAAGGATGTCATTCTGGTAATCTTCAGTAATATTTCCTTCCCCAGAGGAGACTGCCAGTGTACCTCTCGAATGGTAACTCCACGGTCCATATGAAGGGAGATTTTACGCGAAAGAGTTTTTCCCGTAAACATGCTGAAAGGCTCTCCCTCTAAAAACAACTTGATGGTTTGGGTATTGGCCACATCTACCATAAATTGTTTGCTCTCAATGAATCCATAGAGCCGTTCCGGATGAGACACTTCCGCCTCATCATAAAATCCATTAATATACTGCCCCCGTATAAATTCCAGCCCCTCAGGGTATTCTTCCTCCAGATCGTATCGAACCCCAATGTATCCATTGGCATTATGGAAAAGTGCTTCATTCAATTGAATGTGATACTCGTCC
>SACF01000316.1 GCA_009928665.1 Alphaproteobacteria bacterium | reverse complement strand
GGCTTGTTGACTGAGTCGGTTGAGATTGTAGGGGTTAAAGCTATATTGAATCCGCTTTAAGTCCTGAATCAACTCCCTATGCCCCATGGCATACCCTACTCTGGCTCCCGCCAGATTTCGTGATTTTGAAAAGGTTTGAATCACCAGCAGATTATCATACATTGGGATAAGGGGCACGGCACTCTCCCCGCCAAAATCCACATAGGCTTCATCTACGATTACCACTTCATGCGAATTCGTCTCAAGAATTTCCTGGATTTCCTTTCGAGACAGACCCCTTCCGGTGGGTGCATTGGGATTGGCCAACACGATAGTGCCGGGTAGATTTTGATAGTCCGCAGGACGCACCCTCCAGTCCTCGGTGAGGGGTATGGTTCTTCCTTCCTTGGCAAACAAGGAAGCATAAACAGGATAAAAACCATAGGTCACATCCGGGAAATAGAAGATGCCATGACCCTGTTGAAAGGCCATGAAGGAAAAGGCCAACAATTCATCGGAGCCATTGCCCACCATCACCTGATCTTTCCCTAATCCATACCGGAATGCCAAGGCTTCCACCAATTCCGTAGATTCCGGGTCCGGGTATCGCTCCAGTCCTTCTACCACGGAACCCAAGACTCCGGGAGCCGGTGAGAACGGAGATTCATTGGTATTTAACTTAATCCACTCTCCCTGCTGAGGCTGTTCCCCAGGGGTATATGGTGCCAGCTTTTCCAGCTGCTGATTAAAATACTTACTCATCCTGCCAATCCTTTTCAAAACGGATGGCCACACTTCGTCCGTGGGCCTCCAACCCTTCACTCTGCGCGAAAGCAACGATGGAGTCCTTTACTTTTTCCAGAGCTTCCTTTGTATAATAAATGTAGTTGGTTTTCTTTTGGAAATCCTCCACCGACAGAGGACTACTGAACCGGGCGGTGCCGCCAGTGGGCAATACATGGTTGGTGCCGGCAAAATAATCCCCCAAGGCTTCCGGGACATGATGCCCCAAGAATACCGCTCCGGCGTTCCGTACCTTTTCCAGCCAGAGGAAGGGCTCTGCTACGGCCAGCTCCAAATGCTCCGGTGCGTACCGATTGCTCCACTCCATGGCTTGCTCCAAGGATTGGGTTATCACAATTTTTCCTTGGTTTTCCATGCTTTCCCGAGCTG
>SACF01000051.1 GCA_009928665.1 Alphaproteobacteria bacterium | reverse complement strand
ATCGTCCATTGTCAATTGCATTTCCGGCAATCCGGCCACCTCCAACACCATCACCATGACGGTAGACCAGATGCTGCCGGTAAGCGTTTCCATCGTGGCATCCGCTAACCCTGTTTGTCATGGCAGCCTGGTTGACTTTACTGCTACCCCCGTCAATGGCGGCCTAAATCCGGTGTTCACCTGGGTCGTCAACGGCATCCCGGCAGGCGCCAACAGTCCACAGTTCTCCTATGTACCGGATAATTACGATGTAGTGGCTTGTTACCTTACTTCCGATGCCGCGTGTATTACAGGAAGTCCTGCCATCTCCAACATGATCCCCATGGCCGTTCACACGGTCCCGCTGCCGGTTATTGTCAGCAGCAGCGATCCCCTCGACATCGTTTGCCCCAATTCCGGAGGTCACCAGTATTTCACAACTCCCGACTGGTCGGATTATACCTGGAACATACAGGGACCGGGTAACACCACGATTTCCTCCGGACAGCATACTTCTGCCATAACCGCCTTCTGGGGCGGCCCTGCCGGAACCACTGGAACATTGCACCTTGTTGTCAAAGACCAGCTTGGATGCGAGGGAACCAGTTTGACCAAAACCATCAGTATCGGTCCCGATTTCACAGCGGGTTCCGTCGGCAACAGTCAGACCATTGTAGCCGGTGGTACCCCCGATCCACTTACGGCAACCACCCCGACAGGACCGGGATCCTATACCTTCCAATGGCAGAGCTCCGCGGATGGAACCCTCTTCATCGATATTGCAGGAGCCACCGGACTTACCTATACACCGGGTCCGCTATTTACCTCCACCTGGTTCAGGCAATTGCAAACCGCTGTTGAAGGATGTGTGACGAAAGCGACAAATGATCTGAAAATAAACGTATTACAGATTCAGGGCACCGTCTCGCTGCAGCCGGATCTGACCCGCTGTGCCGGTGACACTTTGCATGTTCCGGTTCACCTTAACGGAAACGATATTTACTCGTTAGAACTCTTTATCACCTACGATCATACGCTGCTGAATTTGCACCCCATCCGATATACCAATGTTTTTCCCTCTTTTGCTGTGACTGCTTTTAATGCAACTTACGATCCGAACACACTCCGGATCGTCGTGGAGCAAACAGGCTTTTACGGGGTGGACTTTTCCGGACAAAAAATGCTGGACCTCGTATTTACTCTGACAACTCCTGGTTCCACGACGCTTCATCTGCGGACGGCTCCCGATGCAGTACCGGTTTGCAGTCTGTGGGATTCCTTCGGAAATGAGATCTTTCCCGTAACGTATCTTGACAATCAGGTAAATGTCAATCCTCAGTTTATCGCGGGAACGGTTGCCGCCGATCAGACCATCGATTACAATACCGTACCGGATCCGCTCACCGCGACTCCGCCGACTACGGGTGTGCCGCCATACACCTACCAATGGCAGACTTCTGTTGATGGTCTGACTTTCGACAATATTTTTGGAGAGACCGGACTTACCTATGCGCCGGGAGCGTTGACTTTGACTACCTGGTACCGGCAGATCCAATCCTCTTCCGGGAATTGCGGATCGCTGCCAACCAACGTCGTGGTGATCACGGTAAACCCGCAACCTTATATTACCATCACGAGTCCCGACGGAGGAGAAGAATGGACGCAGGGTTCGACGCAAACCATAACCTGGATCGATAACATCCCGGAGGATGTGAAGATAGAATTGTACAAATCCGGCTTGTTCCTGCAAACCATTTCTTCTTCGGCTGCATCAACCGGAAGCTTCGTCTGGAACATCCCGACGGATCAGCTACCCGGCAACGACTACAAGGTGAAGATCACCAGCACGACCGATCCTGCCCTGTTTGATTACAGCAATGCCGAATTCACCATAGCTCCGACCGTTCCGCCCGTGCGCATCGTTCAGAATGTGACCGTCGGGGCAGGGGAGATCATTTGTTACGATGCCACTACCACGATCCTCGTGGCCGGGGGCGGAACAACCTTCCTGGTTCAGAACGGTGGATCGGCTACCTTTATCGCCGGACAGAACATCCTGTTCCAGCCCGGAGTCATGGTGGAACCGGGTGGATATCTGCACGGACTCATAACGACCATCGGACAGTATTGCGGAACCCAGGCGCCGTCGATGGTATCGACAATTACCGGGGAGGAGGAGGAGATAGTGATATCATCTCCGGGATTTATCATCTATCCCAATCCTGCCGCTGCCATTCTGACCATTGAACAAACCGGCAAAAATCTCCCGCAGAAAGCTCAGGCCCTGTTCTTTAACCTGCAGGGTAAAAAAGTGATGGAGGTGCCAATTACCGAGGTCCGTACAAAAGTATCACTTGAAACCCTGCCCCCCGGACTCCTGATGGTGAAAATCATTTCAGGCGACCAGTCGGTGATTATTAAACTTGTTAAGAACTAGCTATTCTTCGTCAAACAGTTTCAGAGTTTCAGAGTTTCAGGGTTTCAGAGTTTCAGAGTTTCAGGGTTTACTCACAGGAGTGTTTATTTTCAGTGGTGTTCGTGATTGCTTCGCAATTCAGAGTTTCAGGGTTTCAGAGTTTTAAGTTTCAGGTCTCAGGTCTCAGGTTTCAAGATTAAGGTTCAAATTCTCAAATTCTCACATTAGAACATTTTCCATTTTCCATTGTCAATTTTCCATTGTCAATTGTCAATTGTCCATTGTTAATTGTCCGCCAGTTCACCGCTGATCCAGGAATTCTGTAAAATTCTCAGGTGTTATGGTTACAAAGGATGACGACGGGTATCCGGAAAGAAATGCTTCGGGCGCCCGTAATTTTTTTCGGGTCTGCCATTTGAATTCAAAAGCATGATAATTTCCATCCGATTCTTCAATATAATCGATCTCATGCTGTGAATAGGTCCGCCAGAAATAGGAATTATTCCGGGCATGATGGTATCCCAACATTTTCATCCGTTCGGCTATACAGAAATTTTCCCACAACGCGCCCACATCATCCCGTGTATCGAGGGGGTGCAGCCGTTGAATAATTGAATTACGAATTCCTAAATCCCAAAAATAGATTTTCCGGCTCTTACCGATTTCATTACGCAAGTTTTTCTTTAGAGCAGAAAGCCTGAAAATCACAAAATTGTCTTCCAGTAATTGAATGTAGCGTTGAATAACCGTTTGATCGACCTGAAGCCTGCCGGCGAGTTCTGTATAGGAGACTTCACATGAGATTTGGAATGCCAGCAACTTCAACAAACCTGACAGAATTTCCGGCTTTTTAAGATTTTGAAATTCGAGAATGTCTTTAAATAAATAGCTGGAGGTGATCTCATTCAGGTTTTCCTGTGCCTGATCATCATCCATCAGGATGACCGGCGGATATAAACCGAATCGTAATATTCTGGAAATGTTTCGCTTACGTTCGATCATAGTCACGTCGGGATATAGTTCGCTGAACGTGAAAGGAAATAATTTGTAGACCTGTTTCCGTCCGGTAAGCGGTTCATTTACCCGGTTCGATAATTCAAAACTGGAAGAACCTGTTGCGATAACCTGAAGGCCGGGAAATTCATCGTGCAAAATTTTAAGAACCAATCCGATGTTCTGAATCCGCTGTGCTTCATCGAGTACGAGGAGGTCAACGTTCTTCACAACATGCGTCAGGTTACCTGCATTTTCCCACGAAAACATGGATTGAACATCTAAATAATCGCAGTTATAATAAACCGATCTGTTTGACAGGGTTTGTGTTAATTTCTTGACCAGCGTGGTTTTACCCACTTGTCTTGCGCCATAAATAATAATTACTTTCCGTTCTCCGGATGTTTTTTCCAGGCGTTTTCTCAGTAACGCCTCAAGGTATCTTGGAATGAACATAGTTTTTTTGCAAAAGTAAACAAATTACATGACTAAACTCATGCAATTTAATCAAATTACATGACTACCCGTACACTTGACCGCCAGTCCACTCCTCGGCCAACAAGTTCAGCGTTCCGGGTTTCGGGTTTCGGGTTTCGCGTTTCAGGGTTTCAGAGTTTCAGGGTTTACTCACAGGAGTGTTTATTTTCAGTGGTGTTCGTGATTGCTTCGCAATTCAGGGTTTCAAGGATCAAGGCTCAAATCAGGCATTAGGCATTGCCATTAGCCATTAGGGAAAATTTTAACTGGCATTTTTTCAGCATTTAAAATCTTTTTCCGTTTTCTGTTTTCAATTTTCCGTTTTCCGTTTCAATTGTCCATTGTCCATTATCAATTGTCCATTGTGCATTGTCAATTGTCCATTGTTAATTGTCCGCTCTTCGGCCACCGACGGAACGGATTAACCTAAAAACTGTAAATATAATGACTGAATTTAGCTAAATATTGTCATTATGAAAATGAAAGTATTATCTTTGTAAAAATGCCGGATATGAAATTACTAGCGCGGGAATTGTTCCAGGTAATTATTGATAACATGAAACCCAACAAGGTTTGTCTGCTGCTGGGTTCGCGAAGAGTGGGGAAAACGATCTTACTGAAAGAAATTTCCGGTCATTTTACGGGTAAATCCCTGATGATGAACGGGGAGGATCTGAATACCCGGCGAATTCTGGCAGAGCGTACGGCGGCAAATTACCGCCAATTATTGTATGGGGTAGATCTGTTGATTATCGATGAAGCCCAGACCCTTGAAGATATTGGATTGATCCTGAAACTGATGGTCGATGAAATTCCCGGAATAAAAATCATTGCATCGGGTTCTTCATCATTTGATTTGTTGAACAGATCCGGAGAACCCCTCACTGGAAGAAGCGCCCGGTTTCAATTATTTCCACTCTCACAGATTGAATTTGGGAAAAACGAAAACCTGACCGAAACACGGGCAAACCTCGGGGAAAGGATTATTTTCGGGGGATACCCGGAGCTGCTCCATATTGAAAACCCGGAAGAAAAGAAAAAGTATCTGCAGGAAATTGTCCAGATGTATCTTTTAAAGGATATTCTTATTCTGGATGGAATACGAGCCGCATCTAAAATGATGGATCTCTTGCAAATGATTGCTTATCAGACAGGAAAGGAAGTATCCAGCAATGAATTATCATTAAAATTGAATTTAAGTAAAAATACCGTTGATAAGTACCTTGATCTTTTGAGCAAGGTTTTTATAATTTTTAAATTGGGAGGATACAGTCGAAATCTGAGAAAAGAGATCGTGAAGACAAGCAAGTGGTACTTTTATGACAATGGTATCCGCAATGCCATTCTTTCTGATTTTTCATCCATCAGCATGCGCAGGGATATGGGTGAATTGTGGGAAAATTACATCATTTCCGAACGGATTAAAATGAATGGGAACAGGCAACGAAACTGCCGGTATTATTTCTGGAGGACGTATGATCAGCAGGAAATTGATTTGATCGAAGTACATGAAAACCAAGTGAACGCGTTCGAAATCAAGTGGGGAACCACCAAACCCGTTAAAGTTCCTGTTGCTTTCCGCAATGCTTACCCCGAGGCTTCCTTTCAGGCAATAAGCCCCGACAACTACCTGAATTTCATCACCTGACTCTTCAGCCAGTCCACTCCTCGGCCAACAAGTTCAGGGTTTCAGGGTTTCAGGGTTTCAGGGTTTCAGAGTTTACTCACAGGAATGTTTATTTTCATTGGTGTTCGTGATTGCTTCGCAATTCAGGGTTTCAGGGTTTCAGGGTTTCAGGGTTTCAGCGTTCAAGACTCAAATTAGGCATTAGGCATTGGCCATTAGCCATTAGGGAAAAGTTTAACTGGCACTTTTTCAACATTTCAAATCTTTTTCCGTTTTCCATTTTCAATTTTCAATTTTCCATTGTCAATTGTCCATTGTCAATTGTCCATTGTTAATTGTCCGCTGGTCTTCCTGTACCCACTCGGCGTCTGGTTCGTTATTGCTTTGAACGCCTCGTTAAAGGATGATTTGGAGGAAAATCCCGACATTTCGGCAATGGCCAGGATCGAGTATTTCCGGTGGGCCGGGGAAAGCAGAAGCCGTTGCGCCTCCTCGATGCGGAAGGCATTGATGTAGGCGTAGAAATTCCGCTGGTGGTGCTCATTCAGCACCTGGGAAATATATTTGGAGTTTGTCCCGAGCTTCTCCGCCACATCATCGATGGAGAGGCGGGGATTGAGAAACATCTTCTCTTCAATCATGATCCGCTCGAGACCGGTGATGAGGTCGGATCGGAGTTTTCCGGATAAAGATGATCCTTTGTATTTGGCAGGTTGGGAATTGGTAACGATACCGGCAACAGGTTGAGCCAAAGGGTCGACGGTTGTCTCAGGTATTTTCAGCTCCAGTTGTGACATCCCGCGGAGTCCAAGGAAGAGCATGACGGCGATCATCGACAGGTTATAGAAGACCAGTGCAACCGGCCGGCCGCTCATGCCGGAGAGCCAGATCATCTCGTTCAATACGAAAAACAGTGCAAATCCAAAGATCAGGGTACGGATCCACCTCAGGTTGATTTTTTCGGTAAAGGAATAGTTGTTCCGGATAAAGGACTCGTGCTTTTTCAGAAGCCGGAACTCTTTGATACTGTAAAAGATGAATTGGATCAGAAAGGCAAGATAAATCGATACAGCATAGATCAGCAGCAGGTATTTGATCAGTGGGGCAGGTTCGGGAGCATCAAACCTCCGGGTGATGAAGAAGAGGCGTTCCTCCGGGGAGGCAAAGAAATAGGGAAGGTTCAGGATCAGTATGACTGCCGCAGGAATAAAATGAACATGCTTTCGCATTTTGAATCGAAAACCGGGAGATGTTAGGGATTCGATATAGAGGAAGAATACCGGATTAAGCAGCAGGATAACCGGCAGGATGGGCAGGTAGATGTGGACCAGGATGTCGAACTGCCTGAATTCATTTAAAAGGTGAAAGATGAAGTAAATGGTCACCAAAAGAAAAAAGATGGCAAGGGTTCGTCGTGATGACAGATGCTGGCGGAGGCCTGAAACGTATAAAATACACGTAAAGACGACAGCCTGATAAACGATGACCGAATAGAGTATGGCAACAAAAAGATCCATAGCGAATTACAACTTGATAAGGCAGATCGCCCCGATTCCGGAAGCAGTGCCCCGGGTAGTCCGTCCCCTTTAAATCTGCCTTGCCCGGTAAATATATAGGAAAAAATTAACACTTTTTAACTTTTTAAATCATCTGATGATAAAATATTAGATATCAAATATATAAAAAATAAAAAAGTTCGGATTCCTGAATCCGGACTTTTTTTGGCCGCATCTTTTCTGCGATATGTTTGGTGGGTACTAAATCTTTTTATTTTTGAATGAGAATCCTGTTTCAGGATCCTTTTACCATTTTACAAATCCAGGTCAAGGCAATATGGAACAATCCCCCTCCATCCATCCCCCCTCCCTCTCAACCCGTCCACTTGTCCGCTGGTCCACTGGACATGGGTTTCAGGGCACTGAGCTTGTCGAAGTGCCCGGCGTTTCGCGTTTCGGGTTTCGCGTTCAAAGATCAAGGATCAAAGCTCAAAACAGGAATTAGGCATTGGCCATTAGCCATTAGTGAAAAATAATAATTAAAAATTTTAATCAATCATTCAGTCAATCAGTCAATCAATCATTTGTAAATCGTAAATCCCTTCGTCCGCTCTTCGTTAACCAATTATAGCACAAAATAAAATCAACATATTTCTCCCATGAAAATTCAAAAAGAGATTAACTAAACACAAACAAATTATGAAAAAGTTTTTACTGTTCATGCTATCTTTCACGCTCTCTCTGGCCGCAATCGGACAAAGTTTAAGCGAAGGATTTGAAAATGCATCACCGGTACCACCATCAGGTTGGCTTGTAACTTATGCAAATCCGAGTCCACCATCAGGAAATTTAGTTACACATTCGACAACATATGCTTATGCTGGGACCCGCTCTTTCAGATTTTCTTCATATTCATCTGGTTCACCCTATGATCAATATTTAATTACTCCTCGGTTAACTGTAACAACCGGGGATCAAACATTTTCTTTTTATTACCGACGCTATACTTCTGGTTCAGAAACATTTAGGGTTGGTTGGTCTTCTACCGGAACAGCAGTAGGAGATTTTACCTGGACATCTGATATCACTGACGCTACTACCACTTGGAAGCAATATTTAAAAACTGATCTACCAGTCGGAACAAAATATGTAGCGATTCACTACAAAAGTAATTATGCTTATTATCTATATGTAGATCAAGTGGTTGGCCCGACCTTGTATGTTGGCCCTCCAAATTGTGCAACCATCGTTTCCCCTGCCAATAGCGCTACAAATGTTTTGACATCTTCAACGCTGAATTGGGCTAGTGGAGGCGGAGGTCCTACGGGGTACAAGCTCTATTTCGGAACCGACAATCCACCGACCAACCTCGTAAACGGAACCAACCTGGGCAATGTGCTTACCTATGACCCAACCCCGGATATGGCTTGGGCCACAACCTATTATTGGAAAATTGTACCAACCAATTCATTTGGAGATGCCACCGGATGTTCTGTATGGTCTTTCACTACCGGCCCTGATCCGACCATTACCACGTTCCCCTATACCGAGAGTTTTGACGGGGCCACCTTTGCCCCATACGGTTGGACCAATATGAAGACGGCAGGTACATCCAATCCCGGCATATGGGATCGTCAGACTTCGGGATCTTCTCCAACATGTGCTCCCCATTCAGGGGCTGCAATGGCAAGATATAACAGTTATTCCATATACTCTGGTGGCCAAGCAAGCCTGATCACTCCACCAATAAACTTTCCCGCTGATGGATATGCAGTCAAATTTTGGATGTATCGGGATGGATATTCTGATAACGATAAGGTAAATGTTTATTACAGCAGTGAACCTAATGTTTCAGGAGGTGAATTACTTGGTACCATAAACAGATATTCTGGTTCAACTCCGGTTGTACCGGTTAACGGTTGGTACCAATACTCCTTTACAATGCCCCGTGGTTCAGGCGGAAATGGCAGGTATGTTATTTTTGAGGGTGTCAGCGGATATGGGTATAACATCTTTATTGATGATGTAAGTCTTGTGGCACCATGTGCTACACCAACCAAACAACCTTCCGCGCTAAGCTTTACCCCGGCGTTAACATCCATCGCGGGTTCTTTTACTGCTGCTTCCGGAGTGGATGATTATCTGGTGGTCAGAAGTCAGAATCCGACCTTATCAGCCAACCCGGTTGACGGCACTACCTATACCGTGGGCAGTTCACTGGGTGGGGGTGTGGTTGATTACTACGGATCACTTACAACGTTCACCTCACCACCGCTTCCTCCCGCTACTTTATACTATTATTTTGTATTTGCGGCCAATGACGCCAGTTGCGGAGGGGGACCGTTGTACTATGTTGTTAGTCCGCTTACAAACTCAACCAGCACTTTGAGTCCGGGAAATATTACCTCAGCCGTGTCAGGGCCATGGAGTGTGGGCGCAACCTGGGTAGGCGGTGTCGTTCCGACTGCTACCGACAACGCGATCATAGCCGACGGTCATACCGTGACCATCGATGCTGCCACCAACACCTGTATGTCGCTAACAATACAGGGAGGTGGAACACTCGATGTGACCGGCACAACGAATAAACTGACGGTTAACCACAACCTGACTAACAACGGAACCCTCGATCTTTACAATGCGGATGGTACTGCCTATGCTAACCTTACCTTTGCCGGTGCATATAACAGTGCGTTCTCAGGAACCGGAGCGGTTACCGACTTATATACCTTAACGATTAATAAGGGAACCGGAAACATCACTACATCCAGCCCGGTTCTCGATGTGATGCCCGATAATCTCACATCCCATAATACGGCCTCTTCCACTTCCGTTTCAGATGGTTTCCTTAATACCGGGACTTTTAATGGCATCGTTAAATTTTCCGAACCATTCACCCTGACCAACCCGTTATTTATTACTGCCAGCTACTCGATTCCGGCGACCGGTGGATTTTGGCTGAACAATCCGAATTTCGAAGTAGCCGGATTGAATGGATCACCGACCATGTCGGGTCTTCTCAGGGTCAGCAATGGTACCTTAAACATAGGTACAACCGCAGGAAATCAGATGGGAGGCGCCACCACCTCCTTATTTATCTTTGAAGGTGGCGTGACCAACATCGCCTCCAGGTTGTATGTTACCAGTGCCTGTAACGTGTCAGTTACAGGAGGGACCATCAATGTGACAACCGTTGGAAATGCAACCTCTTCCGCTCCTGGCTTGGGTTTTACCGCTGCAAGCAGTATAACCATGACCGGTGGAACCATCAATCTTGTGCAAAGAAATACCGGCGCAACACCTTATGATTATTATGTTCTTGCAAGTTCGTATAACATCACCGGCGGGACACTCAATGTGGGAACTGCCTCAACCACAACAAATTTCGATTTTTATTTAAGGGGAGGGGTGCCAAATCTTGTAGTTGACAATACAATTGACAATAAAACGGCCAAATTATTCAATGCGTTATATGTCTTTGGTAATACAACGATTAATGCCGGGGCAACGCTGAATTTAAATGGCTATTTATTCCTGTTAATGGGTGATTCTTTTACCAATAACGGGGTACTTACTGGTACCCTGACTGGTTCGAGATTCTATTTTCAGGGATCAAACGCTCAACAATACACGGGTACAGGAATAGCAACCCCTGGCCTTCAAGATATCTCCATTGAAAATACCGGTTCAGGTGTTACTTTTAATACCCCGATCAATGCATTAAGCTTCGCAATGTTTCAAGGTAATACCTATGGAATGGGGAATGTAACAATTGGTAATGGAACTTCGGAGTCTGCATTTCAATATGGATATGACGAATCGCTGGTACCTGCCGGGAATCCTGATGCAGCGCCAATATTTAACATCGGTTCAGGAACCTATTCACTCTATTATTCTCCTGAAAGTACACACAGGACTACAGGCGTAGAAATTCCTGGAAGCAGATCTGTCAGTAACGTCTTGATCGATAATACCAACGGAGTCACATTGTCAGGCGGTGATTTAACCATCGGTTCATCCGGAACAGCAGGTTTATTGGCTCTGACCGATGGAATCTTCCACACCGGTGCAAATACCGTCATCCTTCCCTACACAGGAACCTCAATCAGTGGTGGTTCAGCTTCTTCATTTGTTGATGGGAAGCTGAACCGGTCTTTTGCAGCCAACCGGACAGCAACCGGGACTTATACAACGGCTACACTATTTCCGATTGGAAAGGGAATGATCTATCTTCCCCTTTGGATGGATCCGACTACCAATTCAGGAGGCAGCGTTACGTTTACAGGTGAAGCCTTTACCACCAATACGGGAACTTTGGGCGCAGGTGTTCTGACTTTATCCGGCAAGCGCTGGGAATCGTTAATAACTGCCGGCAGTTCAAACCTGGTAAGCACACATATCGGTTTTGGCGATCCGGCCATAACTAGTACCGACAAGTTTGTTCAGGCCAATGCTCCGGCTGGAGTTTACAATTCCGTATCAACAGTTGCCAATTATGCGGCAGGCACGCCTAATACCCTGAAGTCATCCGGTGCGCAAATTCCGCAATCAAACTATTATGGATATTTTGCATATGGATCGCTCACTCCATGTTTGGCGCCGGCTGATCAACCTTCGGCTTTCATGACTTCAAACATGACCTCAACCTCATTTACCGCTTCTTTCACTGCTGCTCCCAGTGCGCCAAGCAATTACCTGGTGGTTTGTTATGCTTCAGGAGGCGCTCCGATAGCGCCCGTAAATTATACCGTCTATTCGGTTGGCAGCGCATTGGATGCCGGAACAGTCAGGTTTGCCGGTTCACTGACTACTTTCACCGAAACTGGTTTAACAGCAGGAACTACCTATGACTATTATATTTACAGTTTTAATAACAGCGGCTGTTACGGACCGGTTTACAACCTGGTTTCCCCACTCTTTCAATCCGTTACCACCTGTGCGGTAGCCACGGGAGTGCCGGGAAAGCCGGGGATATCAGAACTGCAAGTGAATGGGTTCACTGCAACCTGGACTGCCTCAAGCACTGCAGGGGTTACGTATGAATTTGAATTAGCCACCGATGCTGCATTTACCTCATATGTTGCAGGATATCCCCTGATTGGCCTTTCCGTTTTAACGTACGATGTAACAGGTCTTAATCCTGACACTTATTATTATTTGCGTTTACGGGCTTTATCCGCTGGATGTTACAGTCAGTATACCGCCGTTGTCACGATAAAAACACCTTGTTTGCCTTTCTCAACTTTTCCATATGTTGAAAGCTTTGGTTCAACTCTCGGTTGCTGGTCTGCTGGGGAAGAGGTTTCAGGAGCTTCATACCATTGGGAGACCGTTACGACCGACGGAAGTCATGGTGTTGTTGCTCCATACAACGGAACCCATTTCGCAAGACTTTACGTCTTTTTAGCACATTATGATTATAATCCATATTATTTAAACTCGCCTTCCTTTACACTTGATGCAACACCAAAGCGGGTTAAATATTATTATTGGCTGGGAAACGACGGAAATACAACCACACCGGTGCCTCTTACGTTACAGGTTAGTACCAACGGAGGTAAAAACTGGACCAATCTTTACGAACATACTGCTGCAAACTCTGTTTTTTCTTCTACTAATTCGACTAGTGGTTGGACAGAAAATATTATAAGCTTGGTAAGTTACGCGGGTCAGAGTGTGATGTTCAGGTTCGCCTCCAACTCTAACTATGGAAATGGTTTTTGTGACCAGGGTATTGATGAGTTTACTATTGAGGATATGCCACCTGTCCCATCCCTGGTGGTAAATCCCGGCAATTTAGATCTTGGTTACTCACCTATCTTTACCCCTTCTGCTGAAAAAACCTATACGATCACTGGTGTTTACCTTGATGGTATGCCTATTGTCATTAATGCCCCGTCAAACTTTGAAGTCTCGACTACATCCGGATCCGGATTCGGCAATAGTAAAACCCTGACATATACGGGCGCATCCTTGCCAGCCACCACCATTTACGTTCGTTGTACCCCGACGGCGGCAAATGCCAGTTATTCCGGGAATATAACAAACACAGGAGGAGGAACATCAATGAATGTGTCGGTTACAGGAAATTCTACCATTTATTCCCAATATTGTCAATCAAATGCTACCTCTGCTTCTGATGAAGACATCTTCAATGTGACCATGGGTTCGCTGAACAATACTTCTTCATGTCTTACGACCGGGGATGTCGGCTCGATAATAAATCAATACAGCAACTATACGTTATCTGTTCCCGCTCCTAACCTGGCTCAAGGAACAAACATTTCTTTCAGTGTATCTGTCGGTACTTGTGGTAGTTCATATTCCAATGCAGTGAAAATCTTTATTGATTTCAACCAGGATCGGGACTTTAGTGATCCGGGTGAAGAAGTGTATGTTTCATCGACCTCCACTTCCGGTCCTCATACGGAAACCGGAAGTATTTTCGTGCCTGAAACAGCATCTCTTGGAATAACGATGATGAGAGTCATTTCAAAGGAAACTTCTGATCCTACCAGTATCGTTCCTTGCAATAGTATTGCTACTTATTCCTGGGGAGAAACGGAAGATTATCTCGTGAATATCTTCCCGCAACCCATGACTTATGTTTCAAGCGCTACAACACACAATACGGCGAATGTCAGCGCGGGATCAACAATCCAGATGATCGTAAAGCTGGAGGTTGTAACAGAGGGAGCTATATCCCCGCTTTCAGTTACTACGATTACTGCCAATGCTTCACCCACCACCACATTAACCGATATCAGCAACGCAAAAATCTTCTACACCGGGAGTACCAATGAATTTTCGGCGGTGAACCAGTTTGGATCAACCGTTCCGTCGCCAACCTATACCGATTTCACCTTTACGGGAAGTCAGGTATTGCTTCCGGGATCGAACTATTTTTATCTTACTTATGATATCCCCGCATCAGCCGTTGGTGGTAATATCGCTGCAGGTTTGATTCCGGGATTTATCATCGGTGGCGCGCCACAAGTGCCTGCTGCCGGAGCGCCCGGGGGACGACCCATTGTTCAGCCACTTTCCGGAACCGTAACTGTGGGGACTGGGGGTACTTATCCGACACTGACTTGCTCGGGCGGACTGTTTGAGGATATCAACAACAAAGGTCTTTCAGGTGATCTGATTGCGAATATTGTCAGCGATATCTCAACCGAAGATGGAACCCATGCCCTGAATCAGTGGTCTGAAGCCGGAGCCGGCAATTATACCCTCAGGATCCAACCAGCAACTGCTACACTTAAAACCATTTCGGGTTCATACAACAGTGGATTGTTCCGCCTATACGGAGCCGACCGTACGACCATCTCGGGTGCATACAGCGATGATGAAAACCAATACCTGGCCTTTGTCAACAACAACACCTCCACGACCTCCGCAGTTTTCTGGCTGGGTTCTTCACCCCAGTCGGGAGCAACCGATAACATGATCAAAAGTTGTATCATCGTGGGAGATTCCGGAACCACGACACTCTATGGTATTGTAAGCAGCAGCGGTACGACCATGGGAGGAACCCCCGGGGTTGCAAACAATAACAATACCTTTTTGTCAAACGATATTATTCGTTGCCAGAATGGGATTGCCGTTTACGGAACCACCGGAAATGACCAGGGTCTTACCATTTCCACCAACACCATCGGATCGATCGTTGAAGCAGAAAAACTGGGCCTGAATGGAATCTACCTGTCGGGTCAGACGAATGCAACCGTTACCGATAATACCATTACCGGTGTCTTTTCCACCGCAAATACCCCGGTATATGGTATTCGCCTGACCGGCACGGCCGGAACAATTCTGATCTCGAGTAACAGTATCAGCGATATTAAAAATAATCATACTGGTGGTTATAGCGCCATTGGAATCGGATTAGGTAGTTCATCAACTGCTGCTGCAGTCACGGTTAGTAACAACCTGATTTCTGATATTGCTGGTTACGGTTATAACAGTACTACAACGGATAATGGTTATGGTATTAATATTTCCACGGGCGGAATGTATAATGTATGGTTTAACAGTATTAACCTCGCAACCGATCAAACAAGCACAGCAGGTAAACCTGCCTGTCTGATCATCGCTTCATCATCGACCATTCCTGCAGGTGGTTTAGATATCAGGAATAATATCTTTTCTATACCGTCTACTATAGGAACAGAGCGATATGCAGTTCTCAGCAATGCGGCAAATACAAAATTTGCAAATATTAACAATAACGATTATTATACAACGGGTCCTAACCTTGGATACATCGGCTCGGCCAACCGTGCAAACCTCGCGGCATGGCAAACCGGTACCGGCCAGGATGCAGCTTCGGTCAGCGTTGATCCGGCCTTCGTATCACCGGTCAACCTGCATACCGTCGTACCGGCGCTGAACAACGGTGGAGTAACCATTGCAGCCGTACCCAACGACTTTGACCTGATTGCCCGTACAAATCCGCCCGATATCGGCGCCTACGAATTCACACTGCCCATCACCGCCATCAATACCCTGGCGGCAACCAACGTCAACCAGACAACGGCCGACGTTCATGGTGACATCAATACCACCTGCGAAGTGGTCAACCTGTTCTTTGAATATGGTATTACCACGGCCTATGGCTCTGTAACACCTGCCGTACCCATTTCAGCCAGGTCACTTGAAACGGCCACTTTCGATAAAACCTTGGCTGACCTGTTGCCCAATACGCTGTATCATTGTCGTGCAAAAGGGGTATCGACCACCTCGGGTGAAGTAGTCTACGGACAGGATATTACCTTTACCACCTTAGAGATGCCTACTATCCAGGGACCGAACAGTGTTTGCGAAGGGGCTGTCGAGAATGTTTATGTAACCGAAACAGGTAAGTATGACTATACCTGGACGGTGTTGGGTGGTACGATCACTGCCGGCGGAACTCCGACCGATAACACCGTAACAGTAACCTGGCCAACAGCCGGAACACAAACTGTCACATTGAACTACCGCAGCACCCCGTCTGGTCCGTTTGCACCGACTGCAACTGTTTACCCGGTTGTAGTAAATCCAAATCTGCCGGTCAGCGTGACCATCGTTGCCTCTGACAACCCGGTCTGTACCGGCGCCCCGGTTACCTTTACCGCGACCCCGGTCAACGGCGGACCGAATCCTGCCTACCAGTGGAAAGTGAATGGTACCGATGCCGGTGTGAACTCACCAATCTATACCTATGTACCACTGAACGACGATGTGATCACTTGTGTGCTCACCTCCGACGAACCCTGCCCAATGGGCAATCCTGCAACTTCGAATGAGATCACCATGACCGTTACACCGCCTTACCTGCCGGTAAGTGTGACCATTGTACCATCAGCCAATGATGTGTGCCTTGGATCACCGGTTACCTTTACCGCCACCCCGGTCAACGGAGGCCTCACGCCGGTTTATGAATGGAAAGTGAACGGCGTGACCGTCGGAACCAACTCTCCGACTTATACCTATGTTCCGGTTAACAACGATGCGGTTATCTGCATCCTCACTACCAGTGATTATTGCGGTACTGGCAGCCCTGCTACTTCCAACACGGTGGTCATGACCGTGAACGATCCGTTGCCGGTTAGCGTAACCATCGTGGCCGACAACAACCCGTCATGCGAAGGATCGCTTGTTACATTCACAGCCACACCGGTCAATGGTGGCCTCACGCCAACCTATCAATGGAAGGTTAACGGTACAAATACCGGTACCAACAGTCCGGTGCTTGGTTATTTCCCGCAGAACGACGATGTATTTACCTGCGTGATGACCTCGAGCCTGTCGTGTATCTCGGGCAGTCCGGCCACCTCCAACGCGATCACCATGAACATCACGCCGCTACAATTGCCTGCTGTGACGATTTTGGAATCGGCAAACGACGTATGTGACCAGACCCTCATCACCTTTACGGCTACCCCGGTGTACGGCGGACAGAACCCGTCGTACCAGTGGAAAGTCAACGGGGTGAATGCCGGTGTCAATTCACCGACCTATACCTACGCTCCGGCCAACGGCGACCTGGTGACCTGTGTGATGACATCAGATTACCCGTGCCCGACTGTCAACCCGGTGACCTCCAATACCATCACCATGATAACCCGCCCGCTGAACCCGGTGAGCATTACCATCTTCGAATCGGCCAACTATATCTGTGAGGGATCACTGATCACCTTCACGGCCCTGCCGGTCAATGAAGGAAGCGCCCCGGTTTACCAGTGGAAGGTCAACGGACAGGATGCCGGTACCGATAGCCCCTATTTCGACTATACCCCGCTAAACAACGATGTAATTACCTGCGTGCTTACCTCGAATATCGACTGTCCTTCGGGCAATCCTGCCACCTCCAACCCGGTTGTCATGACGGTTTATCCGAACCTGCCGGTCAGCGTTTCCATTGTTGCCTCAGCCAACCCGGTCTGTTTGGGCGATCAGGTTACCTTCACGGCAACTCCGGTTAACGGCGGACAGACTCCCCACTACCAGTGGAAAGTCAACAATGTAAATGCAGGCACCAATACGCCCACATTCACCTTTACTCCAGCTAACAACGATGTGGTGAAATGTATCCTGACTTCCAGCGAAAATTGTACGCAGGAAAATCCGGTTACCTCTAATACCATAAAGATTACGGTTAACAGCCCACTCCCGGTCAGTGTTTCGATCGTGGCTTCCGAAAACCCGGTATGCGAAGGAACCCCGGTTACCTTCACGGCAACTCCGGTCAACGGCGGCGCCGCACCATCGTATCAATGGAAAGTCAATGGTGTGAATGCAGGCTTGGATTTACCGACTTATTCCTATGTTCCTGCTGATGGCGACCAGGTGGTTTGTGTGTTGACCTCGAGTCTCACCTGTGTAACCGGTAACCCGGCAACCTCCAACACCATCGCGATGAGCGTTACAGCCGCATTGCCGGTCAGCGTTACCATCGTGGCCTCCGCGAACCCGGTTTGCGAAGGGACCCCGGTCACCTTCACAGCAACCCCGGTTAACGGCGGCGACACACCTTCGTATCAATGGAAGGTGAACGGCGTGAATGCAGGTACGAATACACCAACCTACACCTATGTGCCCGTCAACGGGGATCAGGTTTCCTGTGTGCTTACATCGGGCCTCACCTGTGTAACCGGTAACCCGGCAACTTCCAACACCATCGATATGAATGTTACTCCGTTACTGCCGGTCAGTGTTTCCATCGTGGCTTCAGCCAACCAGGTCTGTGCCGGAACGTTGGTTACCTTCACGGCAACCCCGGTCAACGGCGGCACAACCCCGGCTTACCAGTGGAAGGTGAACGGCGTGGCTGTGGGTACGGATACACCAACCTACACCTATGTGCCTGTCGACGGTGATTTGGTAACCTGCGAGCTTACTTCAAGCCTCACCTGTGTCACCGGTAACCCGGCAACCTCCAACACCATCGTGATGAGCGTTACTGCCGTGCTTCCGGTAAGTGTCTCCATCGTGGCTTCGGCGAACCCGGTATGCGAAGGAACCCCGGTTACCTTCACGGCAACCCCGGTCAACGGCGGCGTTACACCATCCTATCAATGGAAGGTGAACGGCGTGGATGCAGGAACGGATAATGCGGTCTATACGTATACTCCTGCCAACGGGGATCTGGTGTCATGTGTGCTTACCTCGAGCCTCCCATGTGTATCCGGTAACCCGGCTACTTCCAACGTCATTTCCATGACTGTGGATCCGAAACTGCCGGTCAGCGTTACCATCGTGGCCTCGGCGAACCCCGTATGCATCGGAACCCTTGTCACCTTCACGGCGACTCCGGTTAACGGCGGACCGTTACCGTCGTACCACTGGACCGTTAATGGTAACACCATCGACGTTGACGCACCGACTTACACCTACATGCCTGCAAACGGCGATCAGGTAGTGTGTGTGCTGACTTCAAGCCTGACCTGCGTAAGCGGTAACCCGGCCACATCGAATACCATCAGCATGGTTGTTAATCCGCTTCCGATTATATGGATGAGCGGTGCGATTAATGTTGTGGTTGGGGATGCAGGCTTGGTTTATGCAACGGAGCCGGGACAGCTGAACTATGTCTGGACGATCTCTGGTGGTGGAACCATAACTTCAGGAGGCACATCCACCGACAACACTGCTACTGTTACATGGGGTGTTGAAGGGGCACAGTGGATCGCTGTTAATTTCACTGATCCGCAAACGGGATGTACGGCGTTGCAACCTGGTACCCTGCAGGTAACAGTTGAGCCAGCCCTGTTCGTCCAGGTGACGAGTCCCGACGGCGGTGAAGACTGGAAACAGGGTTCCATCCACCCGATTACATGGAACGATAACTTTGATGACCCTGTAAAGATCGAGCTTTACAAAGGCGGGGTCTTCCATTCTGTTATCATCGCTTCCACACCTTCCACCGGATCATGGTCGTGGACCATTCCGGCAGGCATGGAAACCGGAACCGACTACAAGGTGAAGATCAGCAGATTCGGCGACCCGTTCGTCCACGACTTCAGCAATGCCGACTTTACCATCTCATCTTCCATACCTGTTAACCTTGTCGTTCAGAATGTGGTAATCGGAGCCGGCCAGGTGGTCTGTTACGATGCACTCCAGACGATCACGGTTGCGGGAGGCGGTACTACTTTTGTCGTGGAGAACAACGGCAGCGCTACCTTTATCGCCGGTCAGAATATCATTTATCTGCCCGGAACAAAGGTTGAAGAAGGCGGTTATATGCTCGGCAAGATTACCACAACCAACCAATTCTGCGGATCGGTGATCATTCCTGCAATGGTTTCTACCGGTACCGAAGATCCAACCCCGGCGCTCGAGTCAACCCTCTTCAGGCTCTATCCGAACCCGACCAGGAGCGCCTTTACCCTCGAGCAGTCAGGTACCCGGATATACGATGTACTGAAGGTTGAAATCTACAACATGATGGGCGAACGGATTCTGACCAATGAAATCATCGGGCAGAAAAAGCACGAATTCCTGCTCTCATCCATGCCGGTCGGAGTCTATTTTGTCAGAATTTCCGGCGGCGACCAGGTTGAAACCATAAAACTCATCAAACAGTAAGTAATGAAAAGTTATTAACGTATCCCGATCGGTGACATAAAAACCGTACTTTAGCACAAAATTGAAGTATGGTTTTTATGTCATCTTCAGGATATATCAACAAGATCTGTTAACCCGCAAGGGACTAAGGAGGGAGTATATGCTCCCTCTTTTTTATGTCATAGCTTATTTTAAAATTCACAATATAATGATAAAGAGAAACTTACTGTCGATAATCGGACTTCCGGCAGGATTGATCTGCCTGCTCTTCTGTGCAACTCCCGTGAGATCGCAAACCAGCGCTTCCATACAGCCCGACCGTACACGGAATGTCGGCGATACCGTGCAGATTCCCGTTCATATCACAGGTACGAATGTCCTGAATATGGCATTTTATGTGGATTATGATCACACCATCCTCACGCCTCATTCAACACCTTATCTGAATGTTGTTGCCGGTCTCGAGGTCACCGGGTACAATGCCGACTGGCAGCCGGGCACCCTCGGTCTTTTTCTGGATGCGATCGGACTGGAGGGCCAGAACTATGAGAATGACCGGATCATTACCCTGGTTTTCACGTTAGCGAAGGCAGGCAGTACTCCCATGGTCTTCAGAACCAGTCCGCTCCCATTGCCCATCTCGGGGATATGGAATGAATTGGGATTGCCCATCGAACCTATAGCTTTTACAGGCAATACCATCACAGCGCTCCCGGTTGTCCCGCCTACCCGGATCGTTCAGAACGACACCGTACATAGCGGTGAAATTTTGTGTTATGACGCCACCCTCACCATTACCGTGGCCGGGGACGGAAGCGTTTTCCTGGTGGAACCGAATGGACAGGCCACTTTCGTAGCCGGACAAAACATTATTTACCTGCCGGGGACCCGGGTAATGTTGGGAGGATACATGCACGGGTATATCACGTTGAACCAGCAATACTGCGATTCGCCGGCTCCCGGCGCTGCCGGTTTGATCACCGCCGCAACCGCATCGCAAACGGATACCGGCCCCGGTTGGAGCATCTACCCCAATCCGACATCGGAAACGATAACAATCGACGTAAGCAACCTGCCGCAACAGGAATTCAATGTTGCCCTGTACAACATGCAGGGAGCGCTGATCCGATCGCAAGAGATGTTTACTACGCGACACAACACCCTATCCGTGTCGGATCAACCGTCGGGTATCTATTTCTTACGACTGATCTGGGACAACGGGTACCGGACGGTCAAAATCATTAAGAACTGATCATTTCCAATCCCTTTCTGATTGGAAACACGGACTGTCCTTTATCCGAATAATCTGATACATCCAGGGATCCTCAAACGGAAGGTTTTTGTTATACCTGAAAAAATTATTTGCTAAAATTGCGTTTTTTGTATTATCTTTAAGGCGATGGTTTTTAAAAACCAGAGCACGACATCCAATCGTAAATCGTCAATCATGGTCAATCGTAAATGATAATACAGAATTTATGTGATCAATGAAATATAAAACTATTTACATATGAAAACCCGATTCAGAAGTGTGATCTTTACCCTGCTCCTGGCAATGCTGGGTTACAGCGCGGGAATTTCTCAAACCTTGATCACCGGGGGCACTACCCTGAAAATTATTCCGGGTACCAGTGTCTCCTCTCTGGGGCATCTTAACTTACAGGCAGCAGGGACCCTCGATAACCAGGGTACCCTGATTCTGAAGCAGGACCTTGTCAATCAGAATTCGGCTCCCAACACGTTGGGTGCCGGCACGGTGGTGCTTTCTGGAACTGTTTCGCAGACCATCTCCGGCCAGAACGTTTTCGGAAATCTGACGGTCAACAACGCGAACGGAATAATGCTGAACGGCAACACCCGGGTTAATAGTACGTTTAACCTGACGAACGGGCTGGTGCATCTCGGCAGCAATGACCTTTTGCTGGGATCCCTCGCCACAGTCGCGGGAACCCCCTCTGCATCCAATATGGTGGTTGCGACCGGAAGCGGCCAGCTTCAAAAAGAATTCCCCGCCGGATCCGCCCCGGCCACCTTTACCTTCCCGGTTGGCAGCGCCGGCGCCACACCCGATTATTCGCCGGTGACCCTGAATTTTGTGAGCGGAACCTTCGCGGCCGGCAACAACGCCGGGGTGAACCTGGTTGATGCCCAATACCCCGGGACACTGGTCAACTACCTCAACCGTTATTGGAATATCACCCAAACAGGCATCTCGAACTTTTCCTGTGTGGCCTCATTTCAATATGTACCTTCCGATGTCACCGGCGATGAAACCGACATGTATTGCTTCCGCGTTGATCCCATTCCGTTTACCGCCTTCAACAAAGCCAACAGTGCTGCGCATACCCTCGAAGCTCACGGACTTACCGCCTTCAGCACCTTTACGGGCAACAGGGGCAGCACCACCGTACCACCAGCCATTCACATGGTCGGCGATGTCAATGTTAGCGGACAATCCCTCTGTTTTGATGCCCAGCAAACACTTGTTATTGCAGGCAACGGGACCACCTTCATCGTTCAAAGCAACGGAACCGTAAACCTGGTTGCCGGTGAACGGATCCTGCTCGAACCCGGAACCCTCGTCTATGCCGGTGGTTACCTGCATGGCTACATCACCCAGGCAGGGCAATATTGCCAGGTCCCATCTAACCCGATCGTGGTGAACCCGAACGAAAAATCAACGGAACAACCTGAAATTGCAGCTACCGATCAGTCGTTCCGGGTTTATCCGAATCCCACATCCGGAAAATTCACCGTGGAACTGGACGAATCGCTGGTGTCCAAAAACCTGACACTCGGGATTTATGGAATGACCGGTGGATTAATACTGACCAAAGAGATAACAGGGGTGAAAAAATACGAATTGACCCTCGAAGGCCGTTCCGCAGGAGTCTATTTTATCAGGATCATTGCCGAAGGAGCGGTCCATACCGGAAAAATTATTTTGACCCGTTAAAAATAAAACTACTTTTTTCTCAGATTTGTTTATTATATTTGTAAGTTAAACTGCGCCGGAATCCGGAAATATGAATTGGTTACGCCACATACTCCTCTTGACCATCATTGTGTTACAGCCATGGAGCCTGATGGCCGATGATGGATCGCCCGGTGATGTGCTAACCCCCGCTGATACCGTCAGGATCCCTGACGCTCAGATTCAACCGCTGAATAGCCTCGATGAAACGACAAGCGCTTCAATCGTCGTTCCTTCCTTTGCTCCCGTAACCATCACCGAGGGAGGCGCCATGACGCTCGTTTCGCCCCATTCCGTGGTTCTGAAACCCGGAACCCGTGTTGAAGCCGGAGGAAAGCTGATCGTCAAAGTCACACCGGCTGAACATCCGAAACGCAACAAGAGAAAAGTGACTCCCGTTGAAGTCCCGGCCACTCTGCCTCAGAAAAGTACCGCTTCCGTTGCCATCGAGAAAACGTTTTGTGTTTACCCGTTACCGGAATCCGGATCGTTCAGCGCGCTTCTGAATGAAATAAGGGGAGTTCTTCCCGCCCGGACCAAAACGACGGATGACCCCGACGGCATTATCACTCTGAAAAAGAGTTGTGTCCAGATACCACAATCTTTCCTTTGTACGAAATCGTTTACCCTCCCTGTTGGCACCCGATGGGGCGAACACCCCGGGAACATCCGGGTGATGCGGACGTGAAACGACTCCTTTATCAACCTGTTCCCGCAATTCCCAACCGGGAAACAGATCCAGTGTAAACAATCCAAAGGGAGTTATCATCATTATTTACCAATTAAAATTTTGAAAAAATGAAAAAATTTTTAGCAATTACAGCCTTAATGCTTTGTGGTGTTGTCTCTTATGCTCAGTGGATCGGAACCAGTCCCGGTGACCTTTCCACCACCTTACCGGTAGCCAATGTCGGAATTGGTATCGCCGCTCCTGTTTTCAAATTACATGTCGTTAATTCAGGAATTGCCTCCCTGGTGGCTCAAAGTTCGGTAAATCCGCAGGAAGCCGACCGTGCAGTTGGGTTCTTCAGGATGATTAACAGCGCCAACAGCGAAACCTATAACATCGCATTCAGAAAATTTAACGGCGTATTTCAATGTCTGCAGTCAGCCAATGTTGCCGGAGCTACCGTTAACATTTCACTGTTCGACTATACGGCAAAATCGTTGTTATTTGGTGGAAATGGTCTGACCGACATCAGATTTGCCAACTCCGGGTATGTAGGAATCGGAACCACCATCGCTCCTCCGGCAGGCGTAAAACTGGCTGTTAACGGAAAGATCAACTGCAAGGAGATTGAAGTAACCCTCACCGGATGGGCAGATCATGTGTTCAACCAGGATTACAAATTGCGCAGCCTGTATGATGTTGAGAACTTCATTGCCCAAAACAAACATCTGCCCGATGTTCCGAGCGAAAATGAGGTGCTGACCAATGGTTCCAACCTCGGACAAATGGATGCCGTGCTGCTCCAGAAAATTGAAGAGCTCACCCTGTACATGATCGACCTCAAGAAGGAGAACGATCAGTTGAAGGCAAGGCTCGAAAAACTGGAAAAATAATCCGGGAACGGATCGTAACTTTTATTGTTAACATAAGCCTTTAGCGCTTTTCAAAGTTCTAAAGGCTTATGTTTTTAAGGAACAATGTGAACCGATGGCCCCTTTTGCATCCTGCCGTTGACATTGAACTTTAGTTATCGGAATGGTTTCGGATCCTTTTTATTGAATAGTTCGATACAACCACCGGAGTTGTTTTTAATTATACCGATACGAAAGGATCCGAATAAGATAGCGGGAAACAATAAATTTTGAAACTGTAACATGCGGAACTGTCTGATCATGGGTTTCGGACGAAGCGGTACCAGCCTGATGGCCGGGATCCTCAACCAGGCCGGATATTTTTCGGGTGATGACCTGTATCCTCCGAGAGACAGCAATCTCATGGGCTTTTTCGAGAATGCTTTTATCAATGGCATCAATGAACGTATTCTCCAGGAGTACGATCCCGTGAAAAGGAATATGGATCCATCCTTTCCCGGAAAGACCTTTTCACCATTCAGGCCGGGTTATGGCCACCGGTGGCTGATCCATCTGGAACCCGGCACCATCGTGGATTATTGCAATGAACCGATCGAACGGGATATCAGGGAAGCCGTGAAGGTTAAAGGTTACGCGTACAAGGATCCGAGGTTCAACTACACATTGGGAATCTGGCATCAAAGGATCGAGGACGATACCCTCTATATCGTTATGTTCCGGCGACCCGATATTACCGTTGGCAGCGTGCTGACCGAGTGTGCACATGCCGATTACCTGTCGGAGTTTTACATCGATACTTCGCTGGCTTACCGGTTGTGGCAAAACAGTTATTCCTCCCTGTTTGCTCATCTCTCCGGGGTCGCGGATGATAGAAAAATATTCGTAAACTACGATCAGTTATTGACGGGAACGGTATTGAAATCTTTGCCGCAAAGACTCGGCACTGCATTACAGGCGGCCTTTATCCGTCCTGAATTGTCACGGAGTAAACCGGCCGGTATGGTTCCGGAAGAGGTCAGGCAAATTTATAACGATCTTTGCCTGAAAGCGAATTACCCTGAAGGGCGCCTCCGGTGCTGAAAGGTACATCTGAGGAACCTGTAATGAAAAGAAGTATGTCGCTCCGTGGTTCTGTGTAAAGAATCACCGGGGTTCGCAAAGAAAGAGATAAGACCTTAAACTGACCCCATGCATGCCGTTATTTTCGAAAAATTCAATGCCCTTTTAACAGAAAGGGAATGGTCGGGACCCGTGCTCGAGGTCGGGGCGGTTCCCACTGAAAAGACGCTCCTGAACCTTCCCGTTTTAAGAAATGTTACCGCCAGGACCGGCATCAACCTGGAGGGTCCCTTCACCTTTAAGGATTTTGAAATCCTGAAAGGCGATGCCAATAACATGGACCGGTTTCCTGACAACTACTTTGGACTGGTATTATGCAATGCCATGCTGGAACATGATAAATTCTTCTGGAAATCGGTGGAGGAGATACGCCGGGTGACCCGGCCTGGTGGGCTTATTGTGATCGGAACACCCGGATTTGCTGATAATTCCTTTCAGAAATTCAAAAAAAGATTTGAGAAACAAGCGTGGTACATGTCCATTAAATCAAGTAAGGCCTTTGGATTTTTACTTTCATCTACCCTGACGCTGGAGGTCCACGGCGAAGCGTACGGCGATTTCTACCGGTTCAGCCCTGCCTTTTTCAGGGAGGTCATCTTTCGTGATTTTCATTCTGTTGAAATTCTCCCGGTCATGCGGCCTCCGCGGATCATCGGCCTGGGCTGTAAGCCGGGATCCGATCCCCGTTCCTGATGATTTTTCAATCATCCTGGTCAGGGAAGTAAATCATAACCAAAATAGGAAAGGATCTCCCGGTGTGATGTTAAAATGGTCCGGATCTGCCCGAGATTTTCCGGTGTCAGAAGCCGGAGTTTCTCAGCATTCATATTGGTTATCTGCAGATGTTGATTTTTGAAATTGTGTGACTGGAATACCTCTTTGATCCGGATATCGCGGAGTTCGGGTAAAAACTCCCGGATCCGGCCGGCTGATTTTTCGGGATCATCGGTAAGTTCTTCATAGGATAACCGCAGGGTGTGTTTCAACGATTCCAGGTTTTTTTTCTGATGGTAGAGGCATCTGACGGCAAAATCGGCCGACTTCTCAACGGAGTATTTTTCTCTCCTGATCAGGCTTTCGCAGTGTGCATAAGGGTTGCGGTGAAGCACGATAAACCACGCAGGTTTGAAGTGTTTCCGGATCGACCGGGTCCGGATCAGGTTGGGAGGACTTTTTTCAAGGAGTACCTGACGGCTTGTATCCCAGTATTTCATCCACTCTTTTTTAATGAAGTTCCAGTCGAAATCGAGCGATTCGTCCCACCGCCGGTCGTGATCGAACATAATTTCCCGAACTCCTGGTAATCCCTGTCCTTCGCGGGTGCCATCGGAATTATTGACAGAGATATTTTGAGAAGTCGACAGCAACTCATGGAGTAACGTGGAACCGCAATAGGGCGGCGAGAGAATAAAAAGAAATTTATTCGCGGAACGCGGGGATAGCATATTTCGTAAAAAGTCTGCAACCGGCATCTCAGATCAGTTTAAAACATCCCGAAATCCTTCAGGTCATAGAAGTGTGAAAACATTGGCAGGGTACCTGCTTTAATCCGTTCAATTTCCTCAGCAGTCAACCTGGATCTCCAGGTGTCGAGGTTTTGAACCGAATCCCTCGACAACCGGCTGACGGAGGAGCCATCGGTCTCTTTTCTGATCCGTTCCTTCACCTTCGTCGAAAATTCCAGGTTCAGGTAGGAAAACAATTTTTCGAACTCGTTAACCGGATCTTTCGAAAGGTCTTCGTGCCTGACAAAGCGCCACGTTTCCCGGTAACGATCAGAGAAATACCGGATCCGTGAAAACCCGATATTCCAGATCAGGATTCCCTGGTCGACCAGGTCGGGAGGGTGGGAGGTATACTGCCGGATCAACGGGAGGTATTCGGAGGGCAGTTCGTTGACCAGCCGTTCCTGGGCCAGGATATCGGCAAAGGGGATCGACCAGCCGGCGGTCTTCAAACTGGCCACAAAAGCAAACGGATTACGAAGCACCACGATCACCTTTGCCTGAAAGGTTGTGTAAATCCATTCCGAACTCAGGATGGCCATCGGATCCTTCATGAGCGGCCGCCCGTAAATATTTTTTGGTTCTGAAAGAACTTTGAAAAAGTTCCGGTACGTCTTGTATTTCTTACTTTGGCGGTATTGATCTGCAATGCAGAAGATGGGAGAATCGGAGATCCGGTCGATGTATTCACGGATTTCCCCTTGGAAAGCAGCAGGATCCTGTGAATCGACAAACTGAAAATTGTATTTTACCGGACAATTTTTCCGGTGTCGGTCGAGGTTAAAGGGCTCATTCAGGTATTTTATCCCCCTGGTATATGCAAGGGTCTTGCCCGTCCAGGTCGTCCCCGACCGAAGCAGTCCGGTAACGAGGATCAGGTTGTGAGATTTCATGAAACGCTATGTTTTCATTGATAAAAAGTTACAATTTCAATGGACAGCGGAACAATCCTTACGATTATTTTTCTTTAACTGTCACTGGATCATCATGGATGTTACAAGATGCGTTTATAGTTTCAGCTCTCCGTGCGATTTCCCTGTTCAGTCGGGTTATGAAATCCAAAATTTTTGGTTCTGCCTGGTATTCACGATCATTGATTTTTTTTATCACTTCCTGAATTGAACCTGATACATTCGGTATTTCGGAAATCAGGAAAACATAAAGTTCCGAGATTTCTGCCTGAGTTAAAAGACCCGTAATCTCCAAGGGAAGCTCAAATCCGATTTCAGCGATACGATCCAACATAGCAACCCTTTCGGCCTCCCTCAAGAGTCCGGACGAAATAGTATTTATATCTTCTCCGTCCTGATGACAAAGGTACGTCTGACAGTCAATATGTCTGATTGTAAAATTCATCATTTGATTCGATGAAGACCATTTTTCTATTTTACCCGCCAGATAACGATTAATAAATATATTCAGCCTTGCCCGCTCTTCATCAGATATAGCCGGGAATGATGAGGTTTTCTGATGCAGCATCCTGTCCCGGTGTTCGATATGATGCAACACTTGAAAATCCAGATCCTTGCGGCTCACTCCTGACGATTCCAGCCGGTTATACAGGTCACTGTCGTCCCATCCGTAGGTTTTGACAAATTCGTTATACCCGTTGACCTTGAAGAAGTCGGAACGGTAAAGAAACATGTTGCCGTTCAGATGGGCTTCATTCTCATTACGGGCCAACCTCCAGTTGCCGCAGTAGAAGATTCCGGGTGATAGTTGATGACGTTTAAAGAAGCCGGGTAGGATCTCAGTATCAGCGTCGATCTTCAGTATCATTGACCGCGTTGTCAGCTGTGCTGCCAGGTTGAAAGCCTGGGAAAGGATCCAACGGGGCTGATCCGGTGCAATCGCCAGTTTAATCTTCCCGTTTTGATATTTTTGAACCAGAGGTTTAAGCGATTCATCAGAGCCCCA
>SACF01000315.1 GCA_009928665.1 Alphaproteobacteria bacterium | reverse complement strand
GTTCTATCCGGAAAGATCCCAGTAGGTTCAAGGCATCCTCCCTGGCTTGCTGCGCTCTGGCCAAATGGCCGGAATCGGCCAGTTGGGGATTCTGGTCCAGCTGTTCATCCAAGGGAATGATATAGTAGTGGTCTTTCCCGTCTTTTCCGTATTTCTCCACCCAAGTGGGAATGGCTTCCATCACCAAACCCGTAATTTCATCCGCTGTTCGGTCGTACTCCAGCGTGACTTTTGCCATGGCTCCGGTTTCCGTATATCGATTCCCCAAGGTTTCCAACCGTTGATTGGAAACAAAATTACCCAGGCTAAAATATACCGGAACTCTTTGATTCGCCAACTCCATTTCCTGCAAGGTATGTGGGTGAGACCCAAAGATGATATCAATGTCCGAATTCTGCACCAGATTTTCTTTCATGTAATGTTGCCAGGGATTGGCCGTCAGCTGGTATTCTTCACCCCAATGGAGATAGAGAACCACCACGTCCATACCACTCTGTTTCATCCAGTGAACCTGTTCATTGATTTTGGCCACTTCCGCATCCATATTTTCATAGCCAAAGGAATTGATACGGTCTGCCGTTTCCTGGGATACGAAGCTGCCATTGATGGATACCCTTCCCGGAAGAGAAGGTGTCTGGTAGGTGTAAGCCAGCGTACCCACCCAAACTCCTTTTACCAGCCGAGCCGCCCATCTTTGCCGGGATAAATCGTCTCGACTGCCGGTGGTAACAAAATGCTGTTGCCGAAGAATTCGCAAGGTACGATCCATCCCCATAATGCCCCGATCGTTCACGTGATTATTGGCAGTAGCCGCCACATCAAATCCCACATCACGTAAAGTTTCTGCCAAATTATCCGGTGTACTAAAGGAAGGATAACCGGTATAGGGACTCTCTCCAAAGGTGGTTTCCAAATTCATGATGGCCAAATCGGCTTGTTGTACGTAGGGTTTCACATATTGATACACATCCTCAAATACATAGGTGCCATCCCCCTGGGCGGCAGCTACCAACTGGGTAGAATGATACATCACATCTCCCACGCAAAGAATTTCCAATTCCGTAAGATCCGCCGCGGGAATCTCCGGCTGATTTTCCGCTTCCGGCAAAGGTTCTTCTTGCACAAAAAGCAGTGAGTAGATTAAAAATCCACTCAC
>SACF01000314.1 GCA_009928665.1 Alphaproteobacteria bacterium | reverse complement strand
TCGTATCATCATCAGCTTTAAGATTATGGCCAGGATGTTTTTTAAACGATTACATCCTTCGGGAATCATCGCTGTAAAAGTAGGACGAAAACCCATACCTGCCGACACCGTGTCCAGAATCACCAGCTTCATGATGTTGTATTTCATGGTGTATATCGTATCGCTCATCCTACTTTCCTTGCAAAATCTGGATTTTGAAACCACTATGGGAGTGGCGGCCGGATGCCTGAGCAATACCGGTCTGGGTTTTGGAGAAATGGGCGCCACCGGAAACTACAGTATGTTCAGCCCGGGACTTCGGTTATATCTGTGTGCCATGATGCTTATGGGCCGCTTGGAACTGTTTACCATATTTTTATTATTTACCCCCACCTTTTGGCGAAATACATAAAACATCGAAAAGGAATCTGACATGAAACAACATACCAACTTGCTGGTTTTTATGGGGCTGATTTTGCTGGGCGCTATCAGTCGCTCGCCTACAGTGTCCCTGGGGCCCCTTCTGCCGGACATCCAAGCCACATTGGCCTTAGACTATGGATGGTCCGGTTTTATCGTTACTCTTCCAGTCATTATCATCGCCCTTAGCTCCATTCCCATCAGCAAACTGGTGGGACGGAAGGGAACGGGAAAAACCATCCTATTCGGCCTCACTCTGTATGGCATTGCCCTCTGTATTCGCTCCTCCTTCGGAATATATGGCATCTTTATCGGTTCCGCATTGGTGGGTTTGGGGATCTGTTTCATCAATGTTTTGGCACCCACTCTCATCAAAGAACACTTTCCATCCCGGGTGGGTCCCATGACCGGAACCTATACCACTATGATGTATTTATTTGCGGCTATATCCTCTGCAACCGCTGTGCCCATTGCTCACAAAATGGATAGTTGGCAGATTGCTTTGGCCATGTGGCTCCCCTTGGTATTGGTTTGCCTCATCATTTGGGGGGTGCAATTTAAAAAGAGCCATCCCTTCATTCCACCACCAGAAATTCTTTCCATTTCAGGAGGACGATTGCTGAAAGAATCCCCTTTGGCTAGATGGATTATCGTATTGATGGCCAGTCAAGGTTTTATTTACTACTGCGCCTTGTCTTGGCTTCCCACCATTATTCAGCAATCCGGTTATGGAGATACCGAAGCGGGACTGGTCGCCTC
>SACF01000313.1 GCA_009928665.1 Alphaproteobacteria bacterium | reverse complement strand
TCCATGATTCGGGAAATCAAGCAGCACCCGGAATACGGAAAGAAAGTAGTGGCGGCCATTGACGACAATCCTTCCAAGGTAGGAAGTCGGATTAATGGAGTAAAGGTGGTAGGGGATACTTCGAAGATTCGGGTGATAGCCCGGAAATATGGCATCCAGGAAATCATTGTGGCCATTCCCTCTGCCAACCGAAAAGTGATTCAAGCCATTGTCAATGAATGCAATAAGACCCGGGCTAAGATTAAGATTCTCCCCAGTCTTATCGACTTAATTAATGAAAATGTGAGCATTTCCAAGCTTCGGGATGTGGATATCGAAGACCTTTTAGGCAGAGAGCAGGTAAAGGTAAACTTGCGGGAAATCTCCGGATATTTGGAAGGACAAATTGTGCTGGTAACCGGGGGTGGGGGTTCCATTGGTAGCGAACTCTGTCGCCAAATCGCAGGATTTAAACCCCGGAAACTGGTTGCTCTAGATATCTATGAGAATACCGTGTTTGAGTTAGCCAACGAGATGAGTCAGGCATTCCCAAATTTGGAATTTGAAACGGTGATTGCCAGCGTGCGGGATAAGCAACGGCTTCGACAGGTTTTTGAAAAGTATCGACCCCATGTGGTGTTTCATGCGGCCGCCCACAAGCACGTGCCCCTGATGGAGCTCAATCCCAAAGAAGCTTTGGTAAATAATATTCTGGGCAGCAAGAATATGATGGAGCTGTCGGAGGAATATTTGGTGACAAAATTCGTCATGATTTCTACCGACAAAGCGGTGAACCCCACCAACGTGATGGGCGCCACCAAGCGAATGGCGGAAATGATTCTTCAGGAGAAGAGCCGGGGAAGCTCCAAAACCAGTTTTTCTGCCGTACGGTTTGGCAATGTGCTGGGGTCTAACGGTTCCGTCATACCCATATTCCGTAAACAGATTGAAAATGGGGGGCCGGTGACGGTGACCCATCCGGATATTACCCGATATTTTATGACCATTCCCGAAGCCGTGCAATTGGTCATTCAAACCGGAGCTATGGCGCATGGGGGAGAAATCTTTGTGTTGGATATGGGCGAGCCGGTTCGGATTATGGACCTGGCGGAAAATGTAATTCGTCTTTCCGGCTATGTGCCGGAGGTGGACATCGATATCGTGGTGACGGGACTTCGCCCG
>SACF01000312.1 GCA_009928665.1 Alphaproteobacteria bacterium | reverse complement strand
TTCAAACCATGCGAATTCTTTTTCTTACGATAATCTGACCATCCACCTGGATGATTACCGGGTTACGGTAGCAGGGAATCCGGTTACTCTGACAAAAAAGGAATTGGAAATACTCTGGCAGTTGGCGACCAATCGAAACAAAGTGTTCACACGGGATAATCTACTCAACAGTTTATGGGGATATGACTATTTTGGCGATACCCGAACGGTAGACTCCCATATTAAAAGATTAAGAGCGAAGTTGGATCAAGAGGTACATCCTGGTTGGGAAATCAAAACCATTTGGGGTGTGGGATATAAATTCGAGGTAGCTGAAGATGAAAAGTAAACTGGCAATCAAATTGGCGATATATTTTTCGGCCGTGCTGCTCCTTTTTGCACTGGTGGTTGGCAGTATCTTTACCACCCTTTTTCAAAACCAGACCTTGAGTATATACAAAGAGAATATGGAAAAAGAAGCGTGGGCGATAGCGGATACGGTTTCCTCCATGAGTGAACAAATGACCATGGGACCCATGGGGCGTCAGGGAGGCTATGGGGCTTATTTGCGTGTCCTGGAGGACATGGTGGCAGGGGAAGTATGGATTGTTGACGAAGGGCTGGGTGTAACCATGAATCCCGGGAAGCAAGGCCAAGTTCTTCTGGATAAAAATTTTCCGCCGGATGCGGAAAGAATGATTCGGCAGGTAATGGAAGGCGAATCCGTTTTTAGTGAAGCCTTCGAGTCTATTTTTGAAGCACCCACCTTGACAGTCGGTGTGCCCCTTAAAAATAATGGGGTTATTATCGGTGCTTTGCTACTTCACGAACCGGTAGAAGGTGGGACCCAAGGGGCAACATATGGATTACGAATCCTTGGGTTCAGTCTGGTAATAGCCCTTGTTCTAGCCATATTGCTGGCCTTGCTGCTGGCAAAAGGGTTTGCCAAGCCCCTGATTGATATATCGGCAGTGGTTCAAAAAATGAAAACAGGGGAGTACGGTGCCAAAACCGGGATTCGCAGGAAAGACGAAATTGGGGAATTGGCGGTTACCATCGATTTGTTGGGAGACCGTCTGGAGGAAAGCAGAAAGTCACAAGAACAACTGGAGCGAATGCGCAAAGATTTGGTGGCCAACATTTCCCATGAATTAAGAACGCCGGTAACCGTTATAAGGGGATCT
>SACF01000311.1 GCA_009928665.1 Alphaproteobacteria bacterium | reverse complement strand
CACCCGTGAAAATCCGAGCCTTTACTAGCTTTCAAGCCCAACTTCTCCGCCAGTGCCAAAAGTCGGGCCACTTCATCCGATGTATGCTCCGGATAGTAGCATTCCAATCCATATAATCCTTGTTCTTGTAACCGGCCCAGTAATTGTTCCAGTACACCCCAAAATTCGGGGGTCCCTGGCTCTCCCAGCTGTTTTATCTTTACCGGATGGGCCAGAACCGCCGCGCCACCGGCCTGCCGAATTTTTTCGACGGCTTCCTTGGAGGACAATTTTTTCTTCTTTACTTCTTTCCAATTTTCCGACTCAAAAAATCTCCCCGGAGAAAATGCCTCCCGGCTGTCTTTGATGTACCCCTTTTCCACCATTTTCCTAGCAATCAATGGTTTTCCAATATAATCATAGTTGGATATGCCGGAAAAATCTTCTTCCGAAATGGGATAGCCTTCTCGGGTCATTACTTGAAACAATCGGCGGTTCCGATCCTGACGTTGGGTGCGTACCCACTCCACCATGTTCCGAAATGATGGATTTTCCCAATTCATAAAGTAACCTAAAACATGAAGCTCTTCACCCTCCGGACCTTCTACGGAAAATTCAACGCCGGGTACAAAAACAAGATCCCGCAACTGCTCCGCAGTATCTCTGGCTTCTTCCAAACCACCCACCCCATCATGATCTGTAAGAGAAACCACCTTGGCCCCTCTCTCCTTGGATTTTTGTAAAACTTCCGGTACCGAAAAACAACCGTCGGAATAATGAGAATGGGTATGCAAATCTGCATGTTCTAGTTCAATACGTGAAAAGGCGATCTCCCCTTCGGTCCATTCCCTGGATGTCTCATCCCTCTTCTTCATAACAACAATTCCTTTTTCACCTTGTCTTTCATTGCTTCTCCAGCCATGATTCCCACCAAGGCCAAAGCAAACTCCATGGCCGTTCCCGGTCCTTGAGAAGTAATCACGTGGCCATCCAGCACTACCTTATGATCCTGGTATTCACCATCCCGCAAATGACTTTCCATTCCCGGATATATAGTGGCCTTCTTCCCGGTTAATACGCCATGGGCTCCCAACACCATCGGTGCCGCACAGATGGCTGCCAAGTACTTTTTCTCCTTGTGGTACTGGAGAATTCTCTCTTTTAACTCTTCGTGGTTCAACAAATT
>SACF01000084.1 GCA_009928665.1 Alphaproteobacteria bacterium | reverse complement strand
GGTTTACCAATTCCGCTCTGCCGATATCCAGCCCTTTATAAACCTGGCGGGAATCGGCGCTGATGATCTCTCCGCCGATCCGGGAGGCTACCTGTACTGCGATTTTCGTCTTGCCCGAAGCAGTCGGGCCCAGGATGGTGATCATATGGCGCCAGGATGCTCGTACACGGATTGAAATAAGCGGGATTCAGAAAGCTCCGGGGAGCTGTTTTCCCGGGTTATTAACAGGGTTCAAAAGTAGGCATTTTTTTGAGGGAACATATGAACATTTGCCGGTAAATATGAACATTGACCAGCTTCCGGTACAATTTTTCCTACTTTTGCGCCGTTAAATGAAATCCGTTCAGATCATTACCCTGTGTATCTGCCGGTAGCGTGAAATTAAATCTGAAAATTGTTAAACTTATATACCATGAAGAACACAGCATTTACAAAGTTTCATGAAGCGCTGGGCGCCAAGATGGTGCCTTTCGCAGGTTATTTCATGCCCCTCCAGTACGAAGGAGTCAACGCCGAACACGAAACCGTCCGAAACGGTATCGGAGTCTTTGATGTTTCGCATATGGGAGAGTTCTGGGTCAAAGGGCCCCACGCGCTTGCTTTTATCCAGTGGGTGACTTCCAACGACGCCTCCAAGCTGGTTCCCGGAAAGGTTCAGTACAGTTGCTTTCCCAATGAAACCGGCGGGATTGTCGACGATCTGCTGGTTTACAAAGCCGATGATGAAACCTATCTGCTGGTCGTGAATGCTGCCAATATTGACAAAGACTGGGCCTGGTGCAACAGTCATAACAAGGTTGGCGCTACATTGATCAACGCTTCCGATGACATTGCCCAGTTGGCGATCCAGGGCCCGCGGGCGTTGAAGGCTATGCAAAAGCTTACTGATACCCCGGTGATGGATATGGAATACTACACGTTCAAGAAACTGACTTTTGCCGGCGTTCCCGATGTGATCTTTGCCACTACCGGCTATACCGGATCCGGGGGCTGCGAAATTTATATGCCAAATGGCGATGCACCGAAGATCTGGAACGCGGTATTTGAAGCCGGTAAAGAGTTCGGAATCAAACCGATCGGACTGGCTGCGCGCGACACCCTGCGTCTGGAAATGGGATACTGCCTTTATGGCAACGACATTGACGATACCACGTCGCCCATCGAAGCGGGGCTGGGCTGGATCACCAAATTCACCGATGTTAAGGACTTTATCAATAAACCGCAACTGCTGAAACAGAAGCAGGAGGGGACGGTTCGTAAACTGGTCGGGTTTGAGATGGTCGATAAGGGCATTCCCCGTCACGGATACGAAATTACCGATGCCAGTGGAAATCAGATCGGCGTGGTGACCTCCGGAACAATGGGACCTTCGGTGAAGATCCCGGTCGGCATGGGCTATGTACCTACGGCTCTTTCGAAAGAGGGTAGTGAAATCCATATCAAAGTCAGGGAAAAAATCCTGAAGGCAAAAGTTGTCAAATTCCCGTTTTATAAAGGATAATTCATTCCATTTCAACAATTAAAATCATTAACGATGAAACAGCTCATATATCAAATAAAATCGGTCCGCTGGCAGCAGATCCTGTTCATGATCCTGATGGCGGGGCTATTGATTGGAACTGATGGTTGTAAATCGACCGGAAAAATTTCCAAGAAAGAGCGCAAAGCCCAGATCGAGGCTGCCAAGAAACAGGTAAAGTCGATTATTGACGGGACATCGACCCTTTCGCTCGATGACCAGAAACAGTTGTTGGGCGATATTATGGACAAAAACTACAACGATCCCGCCCTGAATTCATTGATTATCAAGGCGCAACAAAAGCTGAAAACCGCCCTGGCCGAACAGTATAAAATCAAGCAACAAATGGTTGACGCGGCCCGTGCCAAACTCTATGACCTGTTGCTGAACAAAGATGGCAAGACTGCCGATCAGCTTGAACAGGAGGTCAACGCCATCAAGGCCCAGAATCTTAAAGACAGCGAAATTGACGAACTGATCGATCGGGCCGAAAAGAAGATTAAGGATATGCGCGCTGCCGGTTCAGCCGTCAATCTTCCGGTGAAAACCCAGATCGAAAATGCATTCGATGCCATTGCAAGGTATGCCGCGGGAGGCAATTACACCCAGGCCGACAACACCATCGATAAGACTCTGAAATTCTTCTCCTCCGATGATGTCCCCGTTCTGATCATCATCAGCCGGGAAGGAACCATTGTCGATTACGACAAACCTACCACCATCAAGCGGTACATGAACTTCATCCGGGATACCAAAGCGAGCAACAATGTCATCGATGCCATCATGACCGATGCAAATGGGAAAATTAAAGGACTTGATCTAATTAAAAAATAGTAAAGATGAGAAAGCCAATTTCAGTATTCATGATCTTTTCCCTGATCCTGATCGTGTCGGGAGTAAAAGCACAGGATAATATATCACCCCAACGAAAACAGGCCATCGACAGTCTGGCTCTTGAAAAAGTCCGTGATCTGAGCAAATACATCAGCATCATCGGCGACAAACAAACACCGTGGTCCGACGCGCAACGCGTGATCGAACGGGCCGTCGAGCTCTTCATGGAAAACAGTGAAGTCGGCGTTTCGTCACTCGGCCGGCAGGATGTAAACTACTATAAAGTCAGAGAGTACTTCGACCGGCTGATGCAGTTGAATTATGACAAAGTAACGATCGACTGGTACAAAATCCAGTACGTGAGTGATCTGGTGCGTCAGCCTGACGGGACTTACGTCGGGGTGATCACCATTTACCAGCGTTTTCAGGCTTTTGATAAGGAAAAGGGGCTGGTTTACGAGGACACCACCAAAAAAGACATCACGGTCTATGTAAAACGCAAGGAGACCCAGATCGGGGGAAGGCTTATCGGTTTCTGGGATGTGATGCTGGGAGATATCAGGGTTAAAGAAACCTCTAAGTAATTTACGATTGACGATCGGAAGAGGCAGGGAGCGTGTCTATCAATTGATTTTATGAGAAATTTCGTTGCAGTGATTTTGGCCTTGTTGCCGTTTCTGGTTCAGGCGCAGGGATCGATCGGGTCTTTTACGGCTGATGAAACCATGTTATATGCCCAGACCAAACAGGTTAACCAGTTTTTCCTGCGTTTCAACGCAGAGGAGGATACCCGGGGAAACCGGCTCTATCCGGGGGATGTTGGGTACCATGATCTGAAAACGCGGAAAAAGTACCTTGAGATGCTCTTTGATAATTCCAGCCCGATGATCAACGAGGATAAAAAATTCGTTTTCATCGAAGATGCACTTAACAAGAGAAACCCGGCATTCCTCGATTTCTATTCGAACAACTGGTTTGCAGAATTGTCGGCCACCTTTCATTACAAAAAAGAGAAGGTGAACCTCATCCTCTATCTCAAGATCGAGAAACAGCTTCAAGGCTACAAATGGGTGATCTCCAATGTATATTTCGACCGGTTTGAGTCGTGGTTTACCCACATTCATGATACCCTGAATACCAGCCATATCATACACCCCATGAGCCATGAACTTGATTTTATGAACATTCACAAGGCTTTCAGGGAACCTGAGAACATCGACTATTACCTGCAAAGGAATTATCAGCCTGATATGCTGGGGTTGTTTGTCATGGAGGTTAAAAATGGTAATCTGGTCTTTGGATCGGTTAATACGGTAAAATTCCATATCTTTCAGATTCCGAACTGGTATTTCGAACTTTCCTGGTTCAACCGGAACAGCAACAATTCAGGATGGCTGATATCCAATGTTCTCCGGTTGACGGACCAGGAAAAAAAGGAGTTGATGCGAAATTACACACAGGTAAACTGAGACGCATGAGAACGTATATTTTGATTCTGTTTCTGGCAATAGGGCTGTCGGCTGTGGCGACCGGCGCGAATCCCTTTACAACAGGTATCGTTTCTTCGGGGGCGTCGGAACCGGTGATGGCTTTTTCCCCGGGACCCCAGAATAAATCAACCGGAGGTCAGAAAAAACAGACCACAAAGTCAGGGAGTAAAAGTGCGACCGGGAAGCAGAAAACTTCGACTACCACCGGGAAATCAAAACCATCGGCTGCCACTACAGGCCCGGTTCATTCGAAGGCAGGGATGATCGCGGCCAACCAGGTCGATACCTTCAAACTGCAGGTTACTCCCCTGGTGAAATTCTTTGAAAGTTCGCTCAATTTTCTGGCCGATAAGCGGAATCCGGTGAACGAAAAGAAAACCATCATCACCCAAAGCTATCTCAAATGGTGCTGGGATAAGGAGGTTCAGGTGGAGGATGATCTCGATGAAAACCGGTTGGTCCCCCTGCACAAGGATATGCCCGCCTACCTCAGCGACGTCGATTTCTTTTTCCGTCAGGCCCGTTTCAGTTATGATGTCCAGGATGTGTCGGTTGAGACCGATACCCGCGGCCTGACCTATTTTAAGGTCACGGCAAACCGGAATCTGAAAGGTCTTACCGTCAACGGCGATTCGGTCAATTCAAACAAGGTGCGTTACCTTGAGATCAACTTTGATTCAGTCAGGCAACAACTCAAGATCGTGAGTATTTATACGACAAAACTCAACGAGAAGGAGGAGATGCGGAACTGGTGGAACACGTTGCCGGTTGCCTGGAAATCCATCCTGGGCAACGGGAAAAAGGCAGGCGACACCGATCTCGCCACAATTGAATCGTTCAACGACACGGTCGCCATTATCGCCGGTGTCCCGGTGCCGGTCGACGGAAACGCGTTTTATCAGGCGGTTTCAGGGGTGGTCAATTCCGCATCGGTAAGCCTGGCAGGCAACCACGAAATCCAGGATATTGGCCCCCTCTATAAACTTTCGGATTTGAAAACCCTGGATCTTTCGGGAACAAGAGTCAGCGATCTCATGCCTTTACGGAACCTGAACAACCTGAATGAACTCAACCTGGCAGGAACGGGGGTTACCACCCTCGATCCATTGCGGTATTGTTCAAATATTACCCGCCTGAACATCGCGGCCACAGCTTTAACGGATCTCTCGGTAGTACCAACCTATCAGGCGCTGGAAACGCTCGACATCAGCGGCACACCAATATCCTCGATCGCGCTTTTGGAGGGGATGACGCATCTGAAGGAGTTGAATATTTCCAATACCGCTATCCAGGATCTTACACCGGCAGCGGGATTTATTACACTTGAAGAGTTCAATTTTTCGGGTACCAGGGTTACGGATCTTACCCCGATACAATCACTGAAATCTTTAAAAATACTGGTCTTTGACAGTACCGAAATACGGAATCTTTCACCCCTGAAGGATCTGACAAACCTGCAAACGGTAAGTTGCAACAACAGCGGGGTGAAACAGCAGGAGGCGTTGAATTTCTTAAAGGATCACCCGACGACTTCACTGCTCTATGCCACGAAACCGCTTACGGAGTGGTGGAGAAGTATGACACCCGACTGGCGCAACACCTTTAACCTGGCCATGGAACTCAGTGATCCCCCTACACCTGAACAACTCCATCTGCTTGTTCTTACCGACAGTATCAACATCACCGGGCGGCTTGCCATCACCTCCCTTTATCCATTGCAAAAGCTGATCCTGTTGAGGAATCTCCAATGCCAGAGTACCGGGATTTCAGGTTTTGATCCGCTTTCGGGGCTTAAGGCGCTGACGACGATCAATGCCGCGAATACAAAAGTCAACAAGGTTCAGCCGTTATCGGGTTGTACCGCGCTGGAGACCCTGAATATCGACAATACCCAGGTGGCCGATCTGGCCGGCCTCGAAGGATTGAAATCCCTGCAGTTGGTCTTTGCCGACAACACCCCGCTGGATGATAAGGATGCCCTCGCTTTTGCCGACCGTAACCCGGCATGCACCCTGGTCTATCAGACTTTTGAAAATGAAACCTGGTGGCAGAGCCTGAATCCGACCTGGAAGGAGATCTTCACGAAATCCGTCAGCATCAGCGGAAATCCCGATAAGGTGCAGTTGGAGAAGATTGCCGGATTGCAGAAGGTGACTATTTCGGAGAATTTCCAGGTTGCCGATCTCCGGCCGCTGACCCACCTGAAAAGACTTGCCGAGCTTGAATTTTCTGGAACCACCGTTTCCGATCTCGGACCGCTGACGCAGATGCCACAACTGAAAGCGCTGAGATGCCCGAAAAATCCGATTTCAGACCTTACACCGGTAAAGGATCTGCCCCGCCTTACAGAGCTCGACTTTTACAATAC
>SACF01000310.1 GCA_009928665.1 Alphaproteobacteria bacterium | reverse complement strand
CTGATTTCTATCGATGATGCGGTGATTAATCAATTTTCAGATGTGCCAAAAGCATTGGAAAAATATGAGGTGGGTGATACGGTAAAGGTTACCGTGGCCCGTGAAAATCAGACCCGCGTACTTACTTTGGTGCTGGGGGAGAAACGATCTTAAGATTTTTCAGTCTCTCCTTGCAATGAGAAGAAACCACTCTGGACTCTAGAATCTTTTGGATCCCCTTGTTGTGAACAAAGGGGTCCTTTATTTTTCTCTCTCTTAGTAGCTGTTCCACACCCTGGGGTTCCACCAGGTAACACTCCTGCATCATCCAGGCCGCTGCCATCTTGGCATAGTAACCCGGGAAATCCTCCCTGGCCATTACCTGATATATATATTCCAAATAGGGTGGGGTAACGTAATAGCCCATGGCACACACAAAAAAGAAACGAAGAGGATAGGTTTCTTTGCTTTCACCGTAACCCTTTAAAATGGTCCAGAAGTCGTCATGTTCATTTTCGTTTCTTAAAAAAACCAAATCCGTTTTACAGATATCACATACCGGCCAGCTGTCAATGGCGGTAATAAACGAAGACATTCTCTCCATTCGATGGTGGAAATCCATAGAGCAATGGCCCAACATCAAACCCCATAAAATTTTCTCTTCCATATATAGTGGCACCCCGGAGGAAATCTCTTTTTCCCACATTGAAAAAAGAGCCCGGGGACTCTCTTTCTCCATCCCCCGAGCTATTTTTCGGATTTCCGGCATAGGGACCCCCAGTATCTCTGAAACACCGGGAGTCAACTTTGCTACAAAATCCCGATGTTTCAATGTCGCCTTTTCTTTTAGCTGGGTGATAATTTGTTGCCTCATATATGTTTGACTTCCTCAGAGATGACCATTTGTTTTAGATTATCGATGTGTCCATCTGCTGCATTCCGGGCCATCAAAGTATCCCCTTTTACAATCCCCTCTAATATTTGTTTGTGTTCATCCGGCATTTTCTCCGCCCTGCGAAAATCGTCGTAATAGAGATATCGGAAACGAAGCACCATCTCCTGCAACTGTTCCACCATGGAAATAAGTAATTTATTCCCCGTTCCCTCCACAATCAAATGGTGAAATCGAGTATCGTTCTTTATCATTTCCTTGGCATCTCCGGAAAGCACCGCCTGGTTAAAAGCATCGCTG
>SACF01000309.1 GCA_009928665.1 Alphaproteobacteria bacterium | reverse complement strand
AAAAATGGGCTATTCCAAGCCCACGGTCAGTGTTATGATGAAGGATTTTCGAGAAAACGGCTACATCGAAATGGATGAAAAAGGCTACATCACCTTGACAAAAAGAGGTCTTTCTGTGGCCAAGACCATGTACCAACGACACCATACCATCGCAGAAATTCTGATGGAAATGGGGGTAGATAAAAAGACCGCTTACGAAGACTCGTGTAAAATCGAGCACGACTTAAGCGATCAAACTTTCCAATGCATTTGTGACTATTTTCAGAAACAGCCTTCAAAGGGCTGAGGTTCTTTCCCGTCCACCAACACCAATTGAGGTTCCCATTGCGGGTCTAGTACCACTAGGTCCGCTTTTTTTCCTTCTAAAATAGATCCGTACTCATGAGAAACTCCCAATACTCCTGCCGGATTGAGGGTGGCTGCCTGAAATGCCCACTCCATGGGAATTCCAAACTCCACCGCCTTCTGCACACAGCGTAGAAGGGGTGTATTGCTCCCGGCCAGGGTTCCATCCTCCAATCGTACTTCTCCTCCCCGAAGGTAGATCCGTCGATGGCCACAAAAATATCCACCTACCGGTTCCTGCTCTTCGGAGCATCCCATGGGAGATAATCCATCACTAACCAATACAACACGGTCTCGTCCCAACAGTTTAAAGGTGAGCCGAACGGCGGCTTCGTGCACATGGACACCATCACAGATTAGCTCACAGGTCACTTCTTCCCTCTCGCTAACGGCTCCCAAAAGTCCTGGGGCTCGATGCATAAAGGGCAACATCCCATTGTATAGATGGGTTACATGACGCGCTCCCGCAGAAATGGCCTCCTTCACCTGCTGATAATTGGCCACGGTATGTCCCATGGATACCACAGGCCCTTTTTCTCCTAGAGATGCCATTTCTTCTATAAACTCCAAACCTTCCGGTAGCTCCGGTGCCATGCTAATGACACGAATGGCGCCTCCCGAGGCCTCCAAAATTTCCTTGAATTCCTGGAAATCGGGGGGAGACAGATAGTTCTCATCCTGGGCTCCTCTTTTTTCAAAGGAAAAATAGGGGCCCTCCATATGAATCCCCAACAGTCGGGCATGAGATGACGTTTCTTTTTCACATTTCTTCATCAAGCCATGGGTCATGGAATAGGTGAATTCCAATTCCTCTGCCGGCAAAGCCAT
>SACF01000308.1 GCA_009928665.1 Alphaproteobacteria bacterium | reverse complement strand
TTCGATAAAGAGAGTGTCCCCTCCTACGATGGTCCATGCCAACCCGGTAACCACGCCTACTTCTTCTTCTCCCTGAATAATGTCGTATCGATACTTTCTTTTTCCTAAGTATGCTTCTAACCTATCCGGAGTAATGTCATAGCAGGCCTCCCCTTCGGTAACAATTTTACGGGCAATCTTCCGACAAAGGTTAGCGATTTCCCGCTCCAGGTTTCGAACACCGGACTCTCGGGTGTAATAGTTAATCAAGTCCCGAACTGCCTGTTCTGAAAGACAGAACTCCTCTTCCTTCAATCCATGCTCCTTGACTTTTTTCGGAATCAAATAGTTTTGGGCAATCTTTACCTTTTCTTCTTCCGTATAACCCGGTACTTCTAACACTTCCATACGATCCAATAGAGGTCTGGGAATGGTGTCCGTGGTATTTGCAGTGGTGATAAACATCACCTTTGACAAGTCAAATGGAACCTCCAAATAGTGGTCCGTAAACTCCTTGTTTTGTTCCGGATCCAGAACTTCCAACAATGCAGACGCAGGGTCTCCCTTAAAATCCATTCCAATTTTGTCTACTTCATCAAAGAGGAACACCGGATTGTTGGTTCCCGCATCTTTAATACTGGAAATCACCCTGCCGGGAATGGCTCCGATATAGGTTCTACGATGACCTCTGATTTCTGCTTCATCCCGAACACCGCCCAAAGACATTCGAACGAATTCTCGGTTAATGGCTCTGGCCACAGAACGAGCTACTGAGGTTTTGCCCACTCCGGGAGGGCCTACTAAACAAAGGATGGGGCCCTTCAGTCCTTTGGACAACTGAATCACGGCCAAGTACTCCAGTACTCTCTCTTTTACTTTTTCCAAACCATAGTGGTCATTATTCAATATGTCCTCTGCTTTTATAAGGTCCAGTTTGCTTTTAGACGCCTTGTTCCACGGCAATGCCAAAATGGTCTCAATATAGGTCCGGCTAACGGAAGCTTCCGCGGAAGAGGGCATCATCTTTCCAAATCGCTTGATTTCCTTTTCCACTTTTTCATGGGTCTTCTTGGAAAGTTTCAGCTTTTTCAACTGTTGAAACCAGTCGTCCATTTCGCTCTCAACATCTTCATCCATTCCCAGCTCATCCTGGATGGCACGCATTTGCTCTCTTAAATAGTATTCCTTCTGGTTC
>SACF01000050.1 GCA_009928665.1 Alphaproteobacteria bacterium | reverse complement strand
TTACAACTGTTTCGACCGGATAAATGAAATCGGGCCTTTGGCAAGGAATTCCCGGGCCGTGAAGATCCTTGTGGACCATCATTTGAACCCGTCGGATGAATTTGATTTCAGGATCTCTGTTTCGGCGGTCTCATCCACCTCTGAACTGGTTTATAATTTCATTGAAGCAAATGGCGATCTCAACCTTATGGACCGGGAGATTGCAGAAAATATCTATACAGGAATTATTACCGATACAGGTTCACTGAGTTATTCCTGCAACTACATTAAAACCTACCTGATTGTTGCAGAATTATTTAAACTTGGGATCGATGGCGAGCATATTCACCGGTTGGTCTACGATACCTATTCGGAGAGCAGGTTGAGATTGCTCGGATATTCGATCAGTCACCAACTGGTTGTGTTACCGGAATTTCACACTGCTTATATCACCTTGACAAAATCAGATCTTGACCGGTTTCACCATCAGATAGGAGACACAGAGGGTATTGTTAACTATGCCCTTTCCATTGAAGGGATCAACCTCGCCGCACTGTTTATGGAACGGGATGGTATCGTTAAAATCTCCTTCCGGTCAAAAGGTAATTTTTCGGTGGACTGCCTTGCCCGTGATCATTTTAACGGGGGAGGCCACAGAAATGCCGCTGGCGCCAATTGCAGTACTACCATAAATGAAACGGTTCAGCTATTTCTGAAAATTTTGCCTCAGTTTCAGTCTCAGCTCAATTCAGTCTATTAGTGAAAAGAGTAAAACAACGGTCGTTTTTACACGTTCCGGAATTGTTCATGTTCCTGTTACTTTGCTGGGTTTCCTCCTGCAATGACCATTCACAACCTGTTGAAAATACAGTAAATTTCACGATGACCGACGACACCGTCATCAAATACAACAGAGAGATTGTCCAAGCCGAATCACAGGATATTGAGGATTTCATAAGCCGGTACAAATGGAACATGGTGAAAACCCCGACAGGCCTCCGGTACATGATTTATAAGCAAGGAAGCGGAAGGCATCCGGTGGGGGGGGACCAGGTGACCATAAATTATTCGCTGAAACTGCTCGACGGTAAAGAGATCGTTAAGCCGGGTTCCTCTGATACCCTGAAGTTCAAGCTCAGCACAGGTAAAGTTCCGGGCGGACTGGAAGAAGGCATCATGCTGATGACGGCCGGCGCCAGGGCAAAACTGGTTGTACCGTCGCACCTGGCTTTCGGATTGCTGGGGGATCTCGACAATATTCCCAACAGGGCCGTTCTTGTTTATGATGTGGAACTCTGTCGGATCAATTAAATGAATCCCTAACTTTGTACCTTCACTTTGAACGGAATGTTTATAAAACTGTTGAAAAATTAAATATAAAGAAAGGCTTGTAAAGCCGGTAGCTTGTTAACTTAACATGCTTATTCGCAACTGCTTTCACCGGTTTTCAATTTTCGGGGTTAATAGTATTAATTATTTGATAATCAGTAAATTATAATTTCAATTTTGTTTAATTAAAATGTAAAATGCACATTATGAAAAAAATTGTTCTGAATCCGTTGGTCATGGTGATGTTGGTTGCTTTGACTGTGTTGGCTTGTTCATCGAAGTATGCAGGTTATGATAAGAGTGAAACAGGTTTATACTACAAGTTGTACAAAACCGGAAAGGATACCGTAAAAGCAAAAATCGGTGATTTTGTATCGCTTCAGATGCGTTATGCCTATAAAGATTCCACGCTCTTTAACAGCAAGGCGATGGGTGAGCCGATCAGATTTCAGGTACCCCCTTCCGATTTCAAGGGAGATATTTATGAAGGCATCCGGATGATGTCGGCAGGCGACAGCGCTTCATTCATCATCAACGCCGACTCGCTCTTCCTGAAAACATTCCGTCAGCCCCAAAGGCCTCCTTTTGTCGACAGTAACAGCGTGATCTATTTCTATGTAACCTTGCTGACGGTTGATTCCCCTGACCTTATGAGAAAGAACGAAGAATTGGCGTTGAAAAAATACCTGGAAGAAAAAAAGATCACGGTAGCTCCTTTACCTTCAGGTCTTTACTATATCGAAAACGTTGCAGGAAAAGCTAAGAAAGTGGATACGGGAACCTGGGTAAGGGCACATTTCAAGGTATCGCTGATCGACGGAAAGGAGATATTCTCCTCTTATGACCGTCCCGAACCAATGGAATTCGAATATGGCCAGCGTTTCGACACTCCCGGTTTTGAAGAAGGCGTTGGAAAAATGATGAAAGGCGGGAAATCGACGCTGATCGTGCCGTCATCCATTGCTTTCGGTGAACAAGGCCGCGGCTCTATTGTACCCCCGTTCGCTACCATAATCTATGAAGTTGAAATAATCGATATCCAAACCAAGGCTGATCATGAAAAACAGGTTGCAGCCAAACAAAACGAAGCCAAAATGAAATCGGAAAATGCCAAGAAACAGGAAAGTGAACTGATGCAGAAATACCTGAAAGACCACAAAATCACGGCTAAGCCAACGGCAAGCGGACTGATCTATGTCGAAAATGTAAAGGGAACCGGAAAGCGCGCTGTTCCCGGACAAAAGGTTAAAGTTCATTACACCGGAACCCTTTTGAACGGAACCAAATTCGATTCTTCCCGCGACCGTAAGGAACCTTTTGAATTCACACTCGGTAAAGGCCAGGTTATTCAGGGATGGGACGAAGGCATCGCCATGATGAATGTAGGTGGGAAAGCCACGCTTGTAATCCCGTCGAAAATCGGTTACGGTGACCGTGACATGGGAAGTATTCCTCCCTTTTCTACACTTGTCTTTGATGTAGAATTACTTGATGTGAAATAATTAAAATCAAGGATTTGAAAAAAATAATTCTCCTGGTAATAATCAGCTTTCTGGTTGTTAGATCAGAGGTGGTTTCATTGACCGTTAACTTTTCATCGACAAAAGTCTGCCTTGGAAATGAAACCACCCTGATCAACAGATCGGTTGCCCCTGGCGACAGCATCCAGTACGTGATGTGGGATCTGAACGGCGATGGAAAATTTGATGATGCATTTACCGATACCGTTCAGACAACGCTCAGCTATTCGGGCTCACACGAGATCGGATTAAAGGTGATCACATACGGCGGTGAGGCAAAAGCATTGTATCAGCTGGTTTATGTCGGAGAAGTCAAGGCCGGATTTTCTTTCAAGACCGGCTGTATGTATCAACCCATACAGTTCGTGGATCAATCGGAAGTTATCGGTGATGCCGCTGCAGGTTATTACTGGGATTTTGGGGATGGCACGCTTCCGGTGTACATCCAGAATCCGACCCATCAATTCACTTCTGCAGGCACCTTCGTTGTGAAACAGCGGGTTACTTCACTGCTGGGATGTATGGACTCGACGGTTCAAGCCATTACCATTGGAAACGAGGTAACGGTTAATTTAAGTTTCATGGGGGATACGGTGTTCGTCAAAGGTGACAGTGTAATCGCCTATCTTACGAGCACATACGACAGCGTCAGGTGGTCGACTGGAGCAACAAGTTCTTCGATCGTTATAAAAACCGGAGGGTATTATTGGGTCCGGGTTTACGTGGGTGGTTGTTTTGCTGATAAAAGCTTTCGGGTTCAGGTTGACGAATATGGATCTGATGCGGTGATAATGAACCTGATCACGCCCAATGGTGATGGGATGAACGACCAATGGAAAATCCTGAACCTGGAAAAAATCGGTCCATGCGAAGTGAATATTTACAACCGTTACGGGGAACGGGTTTTTTCAAATCCGACGTATGATAATGCGTGGGAAGGTACTTTCAAGGGGAAATCCCTTCCGAACGACACCTATTTTTATTTTGTCCGCTGCTATAATCAGGATTTGGTCCAGGGAACTGTAAACATTCTGAAATGAGAAGGATTCTACTCTGTATCATCATTTCCATCGGATTTTTTTCTGGTCTCCGCGCCCAGCAAGTCCCGATACCTGATAACTACCTGATCAACCCGGTGATAGTTTCTCCGGCATTTTCGGGTAAATATTTTCCATTTCAGGCCTATGTAACCCATCGGAGTGAATGGACCGGTTTATCGGGAGCTCCGGTCATCGGAAATATCAGTATTGACGGCAAACTCGGGAAAAAAATGGGGATCGGTGGCAACATCCTGTTGAATAAAGCCGGGATATACCGTAACTTCACAGTGAATCTAAATTACGCATTTCATTTGCAGGTTGCCAAAGATCACTTTCTGAGCTTTGGGATTACCGGAGCTTTTTATCAGAATTCAGTTGATTTGTCGGATCTGGTTGTGAGTGACCCCTATGACCCCATGATCCTGAACCATGATAAAACGACCGAGAGTTATTTCAACGTAGGAGCCAGCCTGTTGTATAACTGGAAGGATTTCAATTTCTGCATCGCTTTCCCGATGATGATCAATAACAAATCGTTGTATTCCGATACGCTTTACGACAACGTGTTGACCATGAACCGGAACTGGATGATTTACGGCAATTATTCCATTTTCCTCGCAAAGGACTGGAAACTGAAAATTGATCTGCTGTTCCGGCAGGCCCAACACATGCCCTGGACTTTTGATATCTCTATGGCTGTGAGGTATGCCGACAGTTACTGGTTGGGAGTTTTGTACCGAAAAAATAATATCATCGGAATCCAGGTCGGACTGGCGGTGGTCAAGACCATCGTGCTCAACTACACGTATGAATTTTCGGGTTCTTCCATGGATGGGAAAAGCGGAGGAACCCATGAAATTACTTTGGGATGCCGGATCGGGAGCCCCGCTGCATCAAAGTCAAATTCCGCCCTGAAAATTAACGAATATGACAGATAGAACATACAGTTTCCCGAGAGGTATTATTTCTGACAGACCGGGATGGAGAATACGGCTGTTTTTTCTTTGTTTGATCTCATTCCTCGGGTATTCATCAAATGTGACGCTTGCTCAAAATATTACCAAAACAGGGGGCATCTGTTTCAGGGTAGATGGTAATCCTTCGTTGGCAAAATTGGTATCGCTGGATTCTCTTTTTGCTTCGCATCAGCAGAAATTCTGTCTCGCAATCACCTCGTGGTCACTGCCACTGACACCCGATTATGTTACAAAATTGAAGGAGTTCTCAGCAACCGGACATGAGATACTCGACAATACACCGACACATCAAACAAGTTATTTCACGGTGCTTAATATCCAGGACACCTCGCTGTATTACAATTCCTGGGGTATTGATCATATTAACGGCCAGCAGGTATGCCTGAAGTACACTTCGGTTGACCTTTCGACCCCGCATGGCGAAGGTCCTCTTAATGTTTTTGGAAATCAGGTGATCAGTGCGAATCCCGGCGAGTTTTCTGATCTGAACGGCGACCCTTATTATTTCGCACTGTACATTCAATTTAAAGACCGTCCCTATCTCTGGTACGATCTGAAGAACAAAAATCCGAATGATCCGGATTCCTTAAAGATCAAATCATTCTGGGGTGAACCCGTCGATATCGGAACGCACTGGTGGTTCAATTATAAAAAGCTTACACAACGGGAGGTATTTATGCATCCTGCCGGTATCAGCCTGTTGGGAAAACGGTCGCAGAAGATCTTTGATGACCTGGGCATGGAGCTTCCGACAACCTGGATCCACCCGTCGGGTCCGATGCCGTGGCTGAATGCCAATGAGGTCAAATCCAATCTCGGCGATTCCCTGGGGTACACGTGCGGCTCCAACTATTCCAGCGCCGCCTATTTTTGCTTTAATGAAGCAAACCCGGCCCTTACCAAACAGTTTGCCTTACAATCGGGTGACATATCCCTGGAAAACCACTATTTCAAATGGAATAAACCCCGCATTGCCGAAGCCGTTGCCAAACATTTTGTAAAAGTTGACCTTTCTTATCTTTCGGATCCGGTTGATGGCTGGCACAGCTATCTCCAGAGGGTCGACAGCCTGTTGACCTGGTGTACCTTGAATAACATCCCGGTCAAAACTTATAACCAGTGGAGTGCAATGGTGTACGACAGTCTGCCAAACCGGGGAATCAATGTTTTTCCCAGGCTGAATTCAGATCTCGACGGTGATGGTTTCCCGGATGGATATGACCAGGATACAACTACACTTACCGGACATTTTCTACAGACAGATGGGGTTTCAGCCAGCGGAGGGAAGAGTTTCGAGATTGCCGGAAACGGAAACATTTGCAGGATAACCACATTGGCAGGCATTGAGAAGGGGAGCAATAAATTTACGATCTGGGTGAAACGAACCGGCGCCGATTCAACCACGGTTGCCGTCGTTTTTTCATTTCCCGAAACGGGGGCAACCCAGACGCTCTTATTTCCGGTTGACACCAATATCTGGGTCAAACAATTTCAGATCCTCGACGTTCCAGAAAACGCTTCACTTCTGAATATTTTGATCCGCAATGATGGCCTGAATACCGATTCAGTCCGTATCAGCGGGATGGACCTCAGATCAACCGGCTTCCTGAAAAAAACGATTTATCCCGACCAGGAGGTAATACAAACGGATCAATTCCATAATGTTGCTCTGAACACCCTGGTCAACGATTCCGTTTATGCCCCTTCGACAATAACCTGGACCATTGGTCATCGGGATACGATGGATCTGAAAATCCTCACCGGGAATATCCTTCAGGTTTTAAAACCTTGTTCTTTCTGGACAGGCCGTGACAGCACCTATCTGATCGCTGAAAGTGAAGACGGGTTCCGTGACAGCTGTTTTATGAAGTTCATTTCAAATCCGCTCGAAAACGGGTGCAGCGGCGTTCCCATAACCCTGACACTTCTTGATACCCTTAGCAATGATATCATTCGTTGGACTTCCATACCTTTCGATTCCCTTTTCACTGATACGACTATTTATAATCCCACTGTTGCCCCACTGGCAACCACGCAATACAAAGTAATGTGCATCAATCCATTGGGGAATGTTAATTATGACAGCATTATTTTATTCCGTTTTCCATTTCCCGAGCCGGGATTACCAGTCGACACTGCTATGTGCCTGGGTGATAGTGTTTTGTTGACTTCTCTGGAAGGTGTAAAATTTTTATGGAGTACCGGTGATACAACGGCTTCGATCTGGGTCAAGCCCGAAGAAAATACGACCTACACGGTTGTTGCCACCAGCGCCTTTGATTGCAGTAAAGCCGATAGCACGCTTGTGATCGTCGCAGAGAAGCCCATCGTGAAGTTAAACGGACTACGAACTGCTTATTGCCGGAACGATTGGGCTGCAACTATTTATGGTACTCCTCCCGGTGGCACGCTGGGCGCAACATCCGGACTTATTGGCAACCAATTTTTTCCTGACCGAGCCAACATCGGGGTAAACAAGGTCTGGTACACCTATACCAGTGAAACCGGATGCGGGGATACCGATACAGTGACAGTCAATGTTTATAATCTCCCCCAGATAAAAAGGTTACCAGATACAACATTGTGTGCCGGCAAATCAGTGGTACTGAATGCCGGTGGCGGTTTTGATAACTATCAATGGTCTAACGGAGTGCGGGATTCGATCACGCAGGTTGATTCGACTGGTTTTGGAATTGGAACCAAAGCTGTTTGGGTGTACGTCACTAAAAATGGTTGTGCAAATAAAGATACTGCCTATATTCAGTTCATAATTTGTCCGGGGTTGGATGAAAATTCGCATTCCGGAAAATATATCCTTTATCCCAACCCGGTTTTCACGGAACTGATTGTTAAGGTATCCGACGGGAACACTGATCCTTTTGAACTATGCATTGTTGATATGACCGGCGCTATTTTGAGCAGATTACAATACCATGGCATCATTAATAAGGTTCCGGTCGATGGACTCCGGTCAGGTATCTACTTTATCAGGATAACACGGGGAAGCGAGGTCGCCAATTACAGGTTCATCAAAATATAATTCCGTTTTCAGGCATTCTGATCCCAATTAAGATTATCGAGGATTGCCAATAGATCACTCGGGCGGTAAGGTTTTGCAAGGTATTCGTCCATTCCTGCAGCGAGGCATCTTTCGCGGTCGGTCATCATGACATGGGCGGTCACTGCTACAATTTTTATTTTCCTATTCCCACGTTCCAGATTCCGGATTATGCGGGTAGCTTCAATCCCGTCCATGATGGGCATCGCGATATCCATCAGGATCAGATCGTACGGGCGTTCTTTGTATAAATCGACGGCAATTTTCCCGTTCTCAGCGAGTTCAACATGATGGCCAGCCCGTTTCAGACTGGTCATCGCGAACTTTTGATTAAGCAGGTTATCCTCAACCAATAGGATTCGGAGTGGTCTGAGTTTTTTCCGGGGAGTCGGGATCCCGTTACCGATTTTCTGGATCACCGCTTCATCACCGACCTCAAATCCGAGGGTGATCCAGAATGTGGAACCTTGTCCCTGTGTACTTCTCACCCCGATTTTGCCCTTCATAAGCGTAGTCAGATTCTTCGAAATGGACAGCCCCAGTCCGGTACCTTCGTACCGTTTCATTAATGGATTTTCGAGTTGGGCGAATTCATTGAACAGGTTTTCCTGTTCTTCAGGTGGAATCCCAATCCCGGTATCTGTGATCTCAAATTTGAGGATGACTTTATTCCCGAAATTTGTCGGTGCATTCAGAAATTCATCCGAGAGGAACATCTGGATTGCTGGATCAGGATGAGAATTTATTTCGATCGTTTCGACGGAAACCTCGACATGGCCACGGTTTGTAAACTTTATGGCATTATTGGTCAGGTTGATCAGTATTTGCTTTAGTCGCACAGGATCTCCGATGAGGCATTTCGGGACCGAGGATTGGATTTTAGAGAAGAGATCGATTTTTTTCCCTTTGGCTTTGATAGATAACAACTTGATGACCTGTTGAATTTCTTCATGGGGATAAAACGGTTTATAATCCAGTTTTAACTGTCCGGCTTCAATTTTTGAAAGATCAAGGATATCGTTGATAATGGTCAGAAGATTGACACTCGAAATATTGATAATTTCCAGAAACTCCCTTTGTTCGTCTGTCAGAACGGTCTGGCTCAGAACATTGTACATACCGATTATGCTATTCATAGGGGTTCTGATCTCATGACTCATGTTTGCAAGAAACATCGACTTCGAACGATTGGCATCTTCGGCAGCCTGGCGTGCTTTGATCAGTTCCTGGCTTATTTTCTGGTGGTCTTCCAGTTCCTCCCGGTCCTTTGCTGATTTTTCAATGATCACTTCAAGTTCGGCGATTCGTTTTTCGAGCTCTTTTATTCTGCTTTCAGCGTCCATTCTATAGTTTGTTCAATTGGTTCTTCATGATTGAATACAGCTCCTGTTGATTGATGGGTTTCGATATATAATCATCAAAGCCCGCTTCAAGCAGTTTCTCCTTATCACCAGTCATGGCATAGGCAGTTTGGGCGACAAAGGGAACTGTCTTGTACGCTTTGATTTTTTTTCTTACTTCATGCATCAGTTTGATTCCATCCCAGGGTGGGGGAAGGTTGATGTCGAACAACATGATGTCGAAAACCTTTCCGGCTTTATATTCCTCTTCAATGACTTTCAGCGCCTCATCCCCATCCATAGTTGTGATTACATTGCCCAGTGACTTGGTCATTTCAAAAAGGACAATTTTGTTCATAAGGTCATCTTCCACAATAAAAATTTCGAGCCCCTGTAAAGTCTTAAACTTTTCTTTCTTTGTGGGTTCTTTCCGGGGTTGAACCTCGTCGGTAGTTTTTTCAGGCGGGAAGAAGATGGTCACGGTGGTGCCCATCCCTTTGGCAGATTCAATTTCGATATGCCCGCGCATCATTTCGACCAGGCTTTTTGCAAGCGGTAATCCTAATCCTGCGCCGCTGTTCTCCTTTGTATATCCCAGGCTATCCTGCCTGAAAGGGTCGAAAATTCCCGGCAGATAGGTGGGATCTATTCCAATCCCGGTATCCTTGATCCGGATACAGATTTCACCCTTGTCGGTCTGAAAATCGGTTGAAACATTGATAAATCCGTTGGGGGTGTACTTCACAGCATTTTCAAGAACGATACTAAGAACTTTATTTAGCCCCTTCTCATCAATGAAAACAGTTGGTACATCGTTAATTTTTAGGTTCAACTTCAGTTTTTGCTCGTTGGCTTTGAAAATAAACATTTGTGTTGTGTCGGCAACCACATTGTTGAGCTGACATGACTTCAACTTTATTTGCATGTCATTCGCTTCTAACTTGCTAATATCTAATATGTTATCAAGCAAGTGAGAAAGCTTGTCCCCGCTTTCGGAGATAGCCCTGGCATAATCAAACAACTCTTTATTTTCGAGAAGGGATATTTCTGCTTCGAGCAGGCTTGCAAACCCGATAATATTGTTCAGGGGTGTCCGGATCTCATGGCTAAAGTTCGATAAGAAGGCATTCTTCATGAAGTTGGCCTCTTCAGAACGTTTTAGTGCTCTTTTCAGGGTAAAGTCAGACTTTTCCGTATCGCCTTCTTCTTTTTTCAGTTCTGTTATCTTGTCTTTGATAATCTGATCGACTGATTCTTTGGTCTCGGCCAAATCGGCGCTCAGTTTTTTCAAGGCTTGATCTTTTTTCAAGGATTCAGCCCTGAGGCTTTTCAATTTCCCCGAAAGGAGGATCACGGTCACGATGAGCGTCAATAAAACCAGGCAGGCTATGTAGAACAGCACACTATACAGATTCATGATCAGATATTATTTATAGGCAACATACAGGTCTTCTTCAGGATTGATGGCATATTGCGTGAGGTTTGACTTCCACTTTTCCCTGGTCGGATTGTAGGTTTTAACCACAAATCCCCCGTTTTCCAGCCGGTTTTTATAGTCCTGACCATAGATTCTGACATGATCAAACTGACCGAACACCTGTTCCCTTGATTCCGGATCGGTGATTGAAGGATCTTCGTAAGTGGTTTTCAGGACTTTTGAGATCGGGACCTGCAGAATCGCCCATCCGCCGGGTTTCAAAACCCGGTAAAGTTCCCTGATTGCCAGGTTATCATTGGGGATGTGTTCGAGGACATGGTTGCAGATAATCACATCAAATGATTCATCTTCATAAGGAATGGCTGTAATGTCGAGAAGGTGGGTTTGTCGGGCGTAGTAATATCCTTCGAGGTATTTGACCCCGGGAACATACAAAAGATTCGGTAATTCGCTCAACATGGCTCTCAGGCAGCCTTCGGGAGCAACATGAAAAAGTTTCAGCGGGGATGAAAAAATGGTGGTTTTTTCCTGTAGAAACAAATAAACCAGTCGATCCCGGTCAAGTGAATAGCAGCGTGGGCACACGTCATTGTTTCGAAATCCTGCGCCGATAATCTGTTTTTCATACAGAACCGGAAGGTCAAATCCGCCGGGAAGAAATTTGCGGAATGATTTTTTACAATACGGGCAATAATAAGAATCACCTGAATAAAGTAAACCGTTGATTTTTTGGTAGCCTCCTCTGAGTTTTCTGCCAAGCCAGAAAGGGATGATTTTCTTTATTGCACTTTTCATAATCGGTTTATTTGTGATTTAGTAAAATGATTTTTCTTACGATCGATTGCTCCAGGGTTTTCAACAGGAGCGAATATACTCCCGCTTGAAACCCTTCTGTTTCCAGTTGTACCTTTACGGGACCTGGTCCGGAACCGGGATATTGTTTATTGAAAACGATCCTGCCATTAGCATCCAGGAGGGTCAATTTCAGATTTGATAAGCGTTCCAGCGTTACAGAAATATTGATTTCATCTATTGACGGATTTGGAGATATGGAAACCGTCAGGATGGGTTTATAATGGTCAGGCTGCGCGAGCAGCGCAGAATCCTGACATTCGAATGCGCCGATATCATAAAGTTTGGCAAATGGCCGGATCCGGTTATGGATATCGTGATAGATTTCAAAGCCGGCGATCGTGGCGGCGGTATTGACAGCCTGGGAGGTCCGGGTCAGGTCGAAATTGCCCTGGGCCGGATCGACAAATCCCACAGTACTGATATCAAGTGTTTTAATGTTCTGGACCATACCGACCGGGGTAGAGGAAGAACCGATGTAAATGTACGACCGTTCACCCTCTGTTCCGTATGAACCCGGATTGATCAAAATATTATTTGAGATATGATTGTTCGAGCTTAGATTGTCTTCAAACCTTACGCCGTAACTTTTGGGATCGATCACGGTGTTGTAGGCAAGGAGGTAGCTGTTTGATCCTGAAGTGAATGTCGAACCGACAAAAATACCGTATTTTAAATAAGGTGCAACGTTTTGTTGGGGTTTATAGGTTCTTCCGGGATTTATGATCAGGTTATTGAAAATCCTTTGGTCCCCATGTGAGATGATATCGATTCCATCGCCTTTCCCGTCGCGGATGTCGTTATTGTAACAGGAAGCCTCAGTCCCTCCGCCTAACAGGATCCCTGACATCTGGTACATAACTTCAAGTTGGCTGTCGTGGAGTATGACATTATCGTGGACGGCGCAGGCGGAGTCGGCGGAACTTACCTGTATCGCATCCCACCCGGTTCCGGAGATAAGATTCCCGTAAACTTCGACACCCCTTAACAAATGAGGCAGTACAGTTGTATCCTTTCCGTTACAAGTAATGGTTTGACCTGCATATTTTGAGCTGCCGATATACATGCCTTCCATCCCGGTATCAAAGATGAAGCAATCGTGGATTTTCAAATTTCTGAGGACGAATTTTTCGCGGGTGGATTTGAACTGGCAATCGGGTTCCGTTTTTGCAAAAATTCCAACCAGGCCTGTTTTTCCTATTTCAAGGTACTCTAATTCGACATCGGTCGATAGTCCGTCGACCGATAATCCTGCACCCACGGTATTGTTAATCTTTATTCCATACACCGAAGCCGGATCCCCGTTCCCTGAAAGTTTTATGTAAGAACAGGAATCGAATTTAATTCCATAATTGACACAATTTAAAACAGAGACCACCCCACCGCTGTTCAAAATAACAATGGGATTATTTCGTGAGCCATGAAGGTAAGAGAACAATAACATGGTCCGGGTCCCTTTCAACAGGCAGATGGTATCGCCAGGCAAAACTCCTGAGGCATTGGAGCGTCCATCAATCATTGTTACCGTGGAGTCAAAGCTGACTTTACATCCGTTTGCCTGTTTCCATCCGGTTAAACATTGCATTCCGGCGATCAGCGACAGAAAAACTATCAGCTTATTTCTGAGGGACTTTTTTAACATGCTTCTCTCTTTATGGCGACCGGTTCAGCCCCGTTTGGCCCGTTCCCAGTTCACGGATTGCTGTTTTTTGATATATCGCATAAAACCAAGATATACCGCAAGGTTCATGATCATGAAATAGTACGGGACGAAAAGGATTTTGATTTTAATTTTTCGTTCTTCCAGAATCCAACCGGTGAAAGCCATCAGGTAAATCAGTAATTGCCCCCAGAACAGCCAGGTATATACCGAACATCCGTTGAAAAATCCATCCGAAAGTGCGATGATAAAATTGCAGATCAGGATGATGGCCAGCCCAATGGGGGCAAGGGTCCAACGCAGTACCCGGTGTGAAATATACTGAAAAGAGAGCATTCCGTATTTGAACGGGTTGAGCAGCGCTTTCAATCTGATGACCGATTGGATACCGCCTGCAGAGATCCTTATCTTGCGTTTCAGCTCTTCTTTGACACTGGCTGAAGGATTTTCAATGGCATAGGCATCGGGGTCATACTGGATGGTATAACCCTGCATAGCGATCCGTAATGAAATGATAAAATCATCGAGCAGTGTGTCACGTTCCACGGGTTTAAACAGTTCGGTACGGAGGGCGAACAATTCGCCCGCGGCGCCAACAACCGAGTACAAACGGGCGTCCCACTGCTTGAGTTTTGATTCATATTTCCAGTAGATTCCCTCAGTCGCGGCGGCAGTATCTTTGTTGAATATCCGTTTTTCACCCGATACACAACCAACTTTCGGATTGCCGAAAAGACTGACGATCCTTCGGATTGATTCTTTTCCCAGCATGGTATTTCCATCGGAAAAAATAACTATCGGAGTTTTCACAAACTGCATCCCGCGGTTCATAGCAGCTATTTTACCTGCCCGTTCCGGTTGATGGTACACTTCGACACCGGGGTAGTTTCGGAGCAGATCGGGTGTGCCATCATCCGATCCATCGGTGATCCACACATGTTTTACTTTCTCCTTCGGATAATCCAGTGAAAAGGAGTTTTGCAGTTTCATATCTACAAAGTCTTTTTCATTGTAGGCGGTCACGAACAGCGTCACCTCGGGTTCATACCCGGCATCCTCCCGGTTTTTGTTCTTACCGGTTACCATTTCCTTGATCCTGACTAAACAAAAGAGCAGTAACCCATAACCCAGGTAAGAATAGAAAATGATGAAAAGAAAGACCCAAAATAGGATTTTAATTGTCAGCATAGCTTTTCAGTTATCGTTACTTATTTCCTGTATTGCTTTATATATCTCATTTACGTTGGCTTCCCAGGTATGGCTTCGGGCAAATTCCTCACGACGGGTCGCTTGTTCGGGTGAATCTTCCATAAGCGCTTTTTCAACCAGTTCAAGATACTCTTCCCGGGATGTTGCCAGATACGTGTAATCCTCAAAAACAACCATCGCTTCGGTCCGGGTTGCAACCACCGGTTTCCCCATTGCAAGGTACTCATCTATTTTACGTGGATAATTCCCAATGGTTACCTCATTCAGGATTTGAGGATTGATAGCTACATCAAAACAGGAGAGGTAGGCCGGGAGTTCATCGGGATTCTTGCTGCCCAAAAAATGAACATTTGGCATGCCGTGAAGGGAGCTTGCTTTAAATCCTTCATCTTCAGGACCGATCAGAACGATAGACCAACCGGGTCTCTGTTCAGCAAGCCAAGCGATGATGCCGATATCGAGCCTAAGGGTGTAGAGTGCGCCGATATACCCGATTATCGGTTTTCGGATCTCTTTAATGTCATCGGGCGCTTCTTTAATCAGTTTCATGTCAAAGGCCGTGACATCACAACCTTGTCCCACATAATAGGAACGGGGGTTGTATTTACGGAGGTAATTGGCCAGGTATACCGAGTTGGCAACGGCAAGATCTGCTTTTTGAATCAGTTTTGCTTCAATCCTGATGCCTTGTCGTTTCCACCATTCCACGGCAATCAGGTTATCGCGTGAATAATAGATGTACAGTTTCGGTTTCAGAAGTTCCTTCAGATAGAAACTGCGAAACATATCACTGTCGTTAAAAATGACGAAATCACGGAATCCGAGCTTTCGGATTGCTTTTCCGATCTGCCGGGCAAACCGACGGTTGTTGATGCGGTTCAGAAAATCGAACAAGCAGTCATTACTGATCTGGCTAATGGATTCGAGAATGGTCCTTGGAAATAGATTCCACAGGTTATCCTGTACCTGTATAAGATCATCCAGTTCTCCCTTCAGGATCTTCCTGCGTTTCATGATCCGTGGATCCTTTCGTTCACGGTACAGGGTCAACCGGTCGACCGGGTAATTAACGTAAAGAACTCTGTGCTTTTTTGCGAATTCCAGGGCAAGATTGATACAGTTGCTTCCAATAGCGCTGTCGAATGCTTGCAATCCGGTTACTACGATATCCATAGGCAGGTCGGTTAAGGGCTTCTGTCAGGGCGTTGTTTCGTGATAAAGTTTAAGTACGTTCTCAGCCATGGCTTTCCAGGAAAACCGGGCGGCATTGTCGAATCCGGCCTTGATCAGCCGGTCACGGAGATCCTGATCAGAAAGCAGCCGTTTGATGGCAGTTGTTATCTCTTCAGGTTTGAATGGGTCGATAAAGAGGGCAGCATTACCGCCGACTTCAGGCATGGAGCTGGTATTGGAAGTAATTACGGGAACACCACATGCCATTGCCTCGAGCATGGGGATGCCGAAACTTTCACGAAGTGAAGGATAGAGGAATATAGTACAAAGTCCGTAAATGGCCGGCAATTCCGTATTGGGTACATATCCGGTCAGCTTTATATAGTCTTTCAGGTTGGGATCACCGATATCGCCGATCAGTTTATCCAGTGCGGCACGGTCAAAGTCAAGCATAACCAGCGGGATCTTTTCGTCGGAGGATTGAAGAAAGAGTGATAGCGCTTTCAAAACGCCGGCTGTATTTTTTTTCGGATCGGTATTCCCGAAGAAAAAGAAGAACCGGTCGGGGAGGTTGTACTTTTTCTTTATCCGATCCTGTTCCTGAAGATCGGTAACCGGCTTAAAATGTTCACTAACTCCGTTATATATGGCACATAATTTATCATCGTCGATTTTGAAAAAGCTGGCGATCCGTTTTTTTTCATATTCCGAAACAGTAATAATTCTGGAGGCCTTTCTGACGACCTGAGGTACAACCAGTCGTCGGTACATATTTCCGAATTTCTGGTAAGGCGTGAAACCTTTCTTAAGCAGGCTGAGGCTTTCCATGTAGATGATGTCATGTAAAGTGACGACCAGGGGGATGGCCGTTTGGACGGGGGCCGTATTGCTGGTACAGTGCAACAGAGAACACCCGGCTTTTTTTGCGGCATTTGGGAGGGTTACCTGCTCCCATACCGGATAGGGAGCGGAGGGAAGCGCTACTACCTGAAAATTGCCGGTCGATGCGAGGCAACGATCTTCATCTTGTTTTACAAATATGAAATATTCATTTTCATGATCGAGTTTCTGCAGGTTCCTGATCAATTCCAGGGCCACCATATCCATTCCGTGCTTCTTGCGACGAAACAGACGCTGCCCTTCGATTCCGATTTTCATAATGTTGGTATTAATATTTCGAATATTCAAGTACAGATGCTTACAACCTTCATTACACCATTCTGATCATTTGTTTTTTTCATGGTAAGAATGTTCCGTATGGATAAATGTTTTATTTCCGCCTTTGATTCTCAGGGTTATCAGTATCATCAGCAGAAAAATCCCGGGAAGCGATATCAGAGCCTGTAGTGTTTTAAGGTTGAAGAACCGCTTCGGGACGGAGATCACCAGAGTAATAAGAATCAGAGAGAGGATTCCTGTCCAGCAATAAAAAAATAGCATATCCGGGATAATCAGGTTCAGGGCGCCGATCAGAACCACGATGCCGAGGAGCAAAATTCTGGGGGGCAGGGAGAATTGAAGCGTTTTATCAAAGTAATCCAGATTCCCGTGCCTGAAAAGGTGATAAACAGATTTCAGAAAGTCTCTGCCAAAGAAATAAATTTGCGATGAAATCCATCGCTTACGCTGTTTATAAAAAACATGGGCATTCTGAACTTTTTCGTCCAGAACAAAGGCATTGTTCAGGTATTCAATCCGGATGTTATCGTGAAGCAGCATCAGCTCCAGTTCTTTGTCGAACCCTCCTACGGCATTTAGCTTCGGAATGTACTTGCGAAACAAACTCACATTAAAGACCATGGCCGATCCGATGAGTGCTGAGGAGAGTCCGAGCGCCCGGTGACCATTCCTGAAAATATTGTTGTTAATCTCTTCGCTGATGGCATCAAGCAGTGCAAATGAGGTATTCGTATTTTTCGCGATCCGGTGACATTGAATGACTCCGGCCCCTGATTCGGCTGCTTCATTTATTTTTTGTAAAAATCGATCCTCCATGAGGTTGTCGGCATCAAGGATCAGGATAACCTCCGTTTCAGGTAAAAGATGTTCCAGGGCAAGTTGCAGGGACTTGGCTTTAGTGCTTTTTTCAAACTTTACTTCCACGAGTTGTATCGGGAAGCCTTTGAGTTTTTCGAGGGTATCCTGCTGAAAGGTATCGGCAATAAGCAGGATATTAAAATGTTCGGAAGGATAATCCTGTTCAAGGGCCGACCGTATGACATCCAAAATCACGGGATCTTCCATGAAGGCAGGAATGACAACGGTGATATGCCGGTTGCGATCGGATGTGTATTTTTTTCCGGGTCTGCTCAGAGATCCAGCGAGGGCGAATACAAAGAGGTACAGCGTGGTGCCCCCGAAATAGATGAGCATCACGATCTGGATTATCCGAATAATATTTTCGATTAGCTCCATATCATTCACCTCTTTATGGTTTTTCTTTGGTTACTCCGTGCGTTGTATGGCCAAACCCTTTTTTTGCCTTGAAAATCCTGAACAGGGAACCCATCATAACGAGAAATCTTTTTGGAAGGAGCATTACCGCTTTCAGGGTTTGCAGGTTAAAATAGGGTCGCGGGACAGCAATCAGTAAGGTAAACGATGTTATCAAAGTAATGCCTATCCATCCCAGGGTCCACAACATCGGATTAAAAAATAAGGATATGACCGAGATGATAAAAAGAAAACCGATCAGGAAGATTCTCGGCGGGAGAAATTGCTGGAATACCTTATCGAAATAATCGATATTTCCGTTTACAAAAAGTTCCCTGATACTCGAGAAGAAATATTGGCGGGCGTATATGATCTGGTTTGCAATCCAGCGGGTCCGTTGTACCAGGAATACATTCGATTTCTGAACCTTTTCATCGTATACCCGGGCATCTTCGCGATATTCGATGGTATATTTATTTTTCAGAAGTTTAATTTCCAATTCTTTATCTTCACCAAAAGAATCGATCGTCGACATATAGGATTTGAATAACCCGTAATCGAAGGCCATGCCACTGCCAATCAACGCCGAAGAAATACCGGCGACCCGGTGTCCCTTTCTGAAAATATGGTTATTGATCTCTTCACTGACTGAATCGAGAATCGCGAATGAGGTATTCCTGTTTTTCGACATCCGGTGGCCCTGAATGGCAAGGTATCCGGCCGAAAGCGAGTCGTTCATCAGAGTGATGAAATTATGTTCCATGAGGTTGTCGGCATCGAGAATGACGGCCGCATCATAATCATCAGGAAGCAGGCTCATGGCTTTATTCAGGGCTCTTGCTTTAGAGCTCTTTTCAAAAGACACTTCGACGACACGGATCGGTAATTTCTTCAGCTCGGCGAGGGTTTCGGCTTTGAATGAATCAGCAATAATGATTACTTCAAAGCATGATGACGGGTAATCCTGATCGAGCGCCTGCCTGGCAACGTCAACGATCACGGCATCTTCTTTATATCCCGGTATTAAAACCGCGAATTTCCTGAGTCGGTCGTCTTTCTTTTTTTTGGGATGGTAGGTGAATAGGCCGGCAATGGAAAAGAAAGCAAAATACAGCACGGCAATCAGAAAATAAAAGAAAAGAACCGCTTGCAGGATGTTAATAATTATAATCAGCGTTTCTCCGACCATGGCATATCTGTTATGAAAAGTTGAACGGCATATGGCAAATTTAATCAAAAGTGGTTTGAAAACAAACCGGATAATTATAAATACGGATTGTTATGGATTTGGGCGCTTAAGGATCTCTTGAGGTGCCAACCGATCGCCCTGACATAGGCATAGAACAATGAGAACCGGCCTTTCAGCAGGTATTTAAGGGCATTCCGGGGAATGGCTACCAGGAGCTGGTACAACAATCCGATGAAAAAATCAGTTCCAAAAACGTTTCTCCGCATGAAGACAATTCGGTTCCGGTTAAGGTAGTAAATTTTCATCGGGCTTAATTTTCCGACTGAAATAGATTCTTTATGATAGACGAGTGAATTGTGGACATAAAAGATTTTATAACCAGCCCGCTTGATCCTGTAGCTCCAATCAGCTTCCTCGTAATAGAGGAAAAATATATACGACATCAGTCCGATTTCCCTGATCACCCTCATCGGAACCATCATTGCTGCTCCATGGGCATAAGCCGTTTCAGTATCCCGGTCATGTTGACCTACATCCTTTTCCCGGTAACCGATCGCGAAGTTGCGCATCGTGTGGTGGTTAATGGGTGTATATCCTGCATATTGGATGATGTTCCGGTCATAATAGAAACGAAGTTTGGAACTGACAGCCCCAATGGTCTTATCGGATTCCAGTTTTTCGACCAGGGGTTCCAGAAAACCTTTGTCAACAATCGTATCGTTGTTTAAAAGGAGCACATATTCTCCCCGGGCCCGCATGATACCCTGGTTATTGCCACCCGCGAATCCGTAATTGATAATACTTTCATAGAGGATGACCGACGGGAACCGTTGTTTAATGATTTTCGGATTATCATCGGGGGAGGCGTTGTCGATGATGATAATCTCAATGTTGGGATAGGTAATTTTGGTAAGCGATTCGATAAATTCACAGGTGTCCTCCGATCCGTTATAGTTCACGGAAACGATAGAGACCAGTGGATACCTTTTTTGAGCCATCTTGGATCGGTTTTTCCCGGTTTCAGGTATTCAGATGCGGGCTCTGATGCAATGCGGGATTGCAGCAGTTTTTCAGGTGCCACCCCATGGCTCGGGCGTAAGCTTTAAACAGGCTGAACTGACCTTTAAGCAGGAAGACCGAGAGGTTTTTAGGAACGGCAATAAAAATCTGATACAGGATTGACAGGAGCGCTGTTTTCCCGTGAATATTCCGTCGCATGAAAAGGATGCGACCGCGGTTCAGGTAGTAGATTTTTAACGGGCTGAGGCTTCCTGTGGTAATGGAGTCCTTATGATAAACGATGGAATCGTGAACGTACAGGATCCTGTAACCGGCGTCCCTGATCCGTTGTATCCAATCGAGTTCTTCATAGTACAGAAAGAAAATATCGGCCATCAGCCCAACTTTTTTCACAACCTGAACCGGCAGGAGCATGGCGGCACCGAATGCGAAGCTGGTTTCCCGGTCTTCGTCGTATTGTCCGTCATCTTTTTCATTGAAACCAATGCCGCGATTACGGATGGTTACCGGATTCATGGGTGTGAAGCCGGCAAACTGGATGGTATCTTTTTGGTAAAAATATCTGATTTTCGGACTGACAGCTCCGATAGTCGGGTCACGTTCAAGTTTTTGAATCAGCGGTTCGAGAAATCCGGGTTCTACCTCCGTATCGTTGTTGATCAGGAGCAGGTAAGAACCATGTGCTTCGTAGATTCCCAGGTTGTTACCGCCGGCAAATCCCAGATTGGCTTTGCTTCGGATCAGCCGCACCTTGGGAAACTGTTCGGCGATCATATCCGGGGGACGCGTGGGAGAGGCGTTGTCGACAACAATTATTTCGACTGAAGGGTAGGTGATTTTGCCCAGTGAACGCAGCAATTCGCAGGTCACCTCCGGTTGGTCATAATTAACGGTGACGATGGTTACCAACGGCAATAATGCGGATTTGGGATCATCCATTCAGCCGCTCCTCCCTTTTTTTGTTATCGGCAGCTTTTTTTGCCGCTTTCTGATCCTGATACCAGGCGGCAAGGACACCGATAGGCGTAAACAGGACCAGTCCGATCAACATATGTACAACTACTCCTTCCATACTGGATTATGATATTGTATTTGATTTTTGTTCAAGAATCATCTGATCGAGGCCGGGGGCAAGGAATACATAGGCCATACTGGCATAAATCAACAAACCGGTCGGGAACTGGCCCAAAACCGCGTTGCCGTAACTTGCCACCATGATACCGAAGATTCCGCATAACAGCGCGCTTATTTTGACCAGCAGTTCGGGATCTCTGATTTTGACCATACAGATATAACAGCCCTTTCCGATGATATAGCCGAGAATAAACAGGTGAAGGTACAGCCCAATAATTCCGCATTCGGCCCAGATCAAGACGAACCAGCTGTCAGTCGCGACGCTTGATAGGAACGTTCCAGGGGTGTAAGCCTGGGCACGGTCGCCGGCATGGCCGATGCCTCCTCCGAAAGGCCTGGTTTTCAGATATTCCTGAAAGAGCCGTTGGTTTTTTATACGCACCAGGTATGACGCGTCCTGTTCCGGAACGAAGGCGGTTCGCATCCGGTAAATCTGGTAGTTGCTGTTACCCAGGGTTGTGAACCGCATAAATGAATAGAATATGATCATGACAACGGTTCCCATCAGGATAACCTTAAAATTCTTACGCAGGATAATGTACAGCGCCAATCCTCCCATGGGAACAAAAATTGCTCCCCGGGTACCTGAGGCCGACATCCCGTAAAAGCCGGCAATCATCACGGCGATCCAGAACAATCTCTTTTTTAAATTCTTTTCACTCATCATCATGATGGCGCCGATGAGTCCGATTTGTCCCTGCGCCGCCCCGAATTGCCCGGCATCGGTGTAAAACGAAAAAGCCCGCAGGTTGCCCCAGATTATATGTGTAATACCTCCAACTTCATCCAGCCACCGCTGTTCCCATGGATCCACTCCGATATTTAACTGGATCCATCCTTTAATTCCGGCGAGTATTGAAAATATGCCCCAGATGGTTAAAAATTTATCGAGGTGTTTCGGAGAATTGTATAATAAATAGACCAGCGGGATGGTCAGGATCATGTAGAACGCGATTCCCCGAAATGCCGAAAACCAGGCTGTTTTACTGATAGCTTCAGGGTTAAAAAATTCCAGACAGATATAAAGGAACCAGATCAGCGACAGGATTATCAGATCGGATTTCAGGGAAGTAATGTTAAGCTTTTTATCAAAATAGTGAAAAAATATGGCCACATAGATAACGATCTCAGTAATATCCATCAAATATCCCATCTTGATCGGGACATAGCGCTGAACGCCCATTAAAAGGAAATTGATGATAAATGCAAAGGTCAGTCCGATTTCGGGTTTTGCGATAACCCGGTTAAGGGCATAAACGATAACGGGAAGGGCCATCAGGGCCGATGCGATGGTAAATCCGCCACGGGCAATGACGAAACCGATACCAATGGCCATAACAAGGATCGATCCGGCTAAAAACGGATTTTTCAACCGGTCGGCTCCTGTTCTTTCATGAAATGGATTTAACGACTCCACACTTTGCTATGGTTGTTGGTTAATCCGGAATACCCGAAAAATGTAATTTCTGTAAAAAAAGTATCCTTTCCTGAAAATGTCAATGAAGGAGATTTCGATTTCCTGCCGCAGGAAACGATATCCTACGACGATGCCAATAATCGAGAAAATGATGGATGCAATGGCAACAAAAAACAGGATGGTGGTAACTGGCATTTCGGGAAACAGATAATGCATGCCAAAAACGGCAAAAATATCACCCAGGATATTGGCGGTGGTCATATAGATCACTTTCTGGAAATTTCGCTGGGGTTTATTCAGGCTGTCGAGCGCCACCCCGGTGAAACGGTCTAACGGCAACAGCACGCAGTAGATGATCATGGCAATCATGACATAGGAGAGGGGAGTAAGGAGCTCGCGATACTGATTTCCACCAATAAACAGGATGAATAACTTGTTAAATATCAAACTGACAAGTGCGATGGCAATGAACAGGTAAGCAACAATTCCGGTGTATGAATAGTAGATGTCTTTAAAACGCTGCATGTTGTTATTTAGGCTCTCTTTCGACAACTTTGGAAAGGCGGTGGTCGCAAAGCTGATCAGTGGAATTTCGATTAGTTCCACATATTTGAGCGGTATGGCATACATCGCAACGCCGGCAGGGCCGCAATAGGCGCTGAAGGAGATGATGAAACTGTCGGCGCCTTTGAGAAGACTGCTGCCGACCTTGGTCCCCATCGAGAACTGGCCGTATCGCAATACTTCCTTCATTTTAACTTTGGTAAAGTAGCGGAGGTACTCCAGGCCTGTCCACTTACGTATAATGCAAAAGAGGGAGGTTGCCAGGTTGGTCAGAAGATAAATCATAACAACCACGGTAATAGTGATATCGGTGAGCAGGTAGGCGATAAAAATGATGACCAGGAAGGAACAAAGGTTGAAAAATCTGATCCAGAATATCTTACCAAATTGAAGTTCAGCCTGGAAGATGGTCCAGGCATAGTTCCATGGCAGATTAATCAGGGCAAGGACGGGGTACCAGTAACAGAAAACATCGTAACCGCTGCTTTCCAGTGTTCCCGGAATGATCAGGGTCAGGCCCCAAAGGATTGCTGTAATCGGTATTATGATTAGAAAACCGATGATCCAGCTTGATCCCAGGTAGTATTTGCGGTCTTCGGGTGTGGGGGAGGAGAGAAACCGTACAAGGGCTTCTTTACTAAGTCCGAACCTGAGCATGTCGATGAGAGAAGCCGGCGCAGTAAAAAGTACCCATTTCCCGAAATCCGGGATGGAAAGCATTCTCATCAGGATCATGAAGGAAAGCAAACCCATCACAGCCGTTGACAGATTGGCTGCTAATGAGAGAAAATTCAGGTCATTAACCAGTTTTAGGAGTCTCGTTTTCAAAACTAAATATTATTCTTTTCACGAAACCTGAATGTTAAAATCTGTTTGGTCACTCTTCTTAGTTTGGATCTTTGTCTGGGCAATTCACCAAAAACCACATCGAGGTAAATAAGTTCAACACCATTTAAGACGATCTGGGGGGGCTGTTTGAAAAGTGGTAAAAATGCGTTTAGCGCGCTCTCATCTGCATCTGTCCATGAACGGTTTGCCCGGGTCACGATCAGGCCGAAATCAAATGCCCGGATCAGCTCGAGCGGATATGAATTGTTGATCAGGGACGGAATTTCAACGAGTACGTAGTCGTAGCCATTCAGATCGAGATGTTCATACCCTACCAGCAGGGAGCTTAGTTCATTTACTTCAAAAAAGTTATCCCGGATTACAAACTGGATTTCATCATCGGTTGGTGGAATCAGCTCACCGGAAGATACATAAGATTGGTTTCCTGATTGTTCCTTTACATAGTTCAGATAAATGACATTTTCGCCGAATGATCTTAGTTTGCGGGTAAGTTCGCGCCCGATGCTGGTTTTACCTTCTGCATCGCGGGTGCTGAACAATAAGATCATAATGGGTCTCTTATTGGGCAGGATATTGGAACGGGTCAGGGCAAGTTTGATATTCTGCGCAAGGATCTCAACGAGGCGGGGCAGAATAAACCCGATATCGACCGAATAGATCTCTTTTCCGATCTGTGGGTAGATACCCGCGACTTTCAGTTTAATAAACCGTTCGGCACGTTCGGGGGTTTTGATGGTGGTATCGAAAAATTCGAGGGCCAGCAGGATAGCAGCCATCAGAACAAAGCCTGCAACTGCAGCAATCAGTACCAGCAGCAAGGCTTTCGACCGGATCGGATTTAACGGGTAGTAAGGAGGGTCGACCACCTTGAGGTTGGTCGAAAGTTCATCGTCCTGTTGTCGCAATTTGGCTAAGTTCAAATCGTGAAGCAATTGCAGAAATTCGCTTTCAGTCACGGAAATCAACCGTTCGATGCGTTTCATTTCAGCGCCAAGTGGAGCGAAAACCTCGTACACCCGTTGAAAATGTTTCTTTCGCTCAGCCAATACCCGCAGGGCGGCCTTGCTCTCTTCATAGGCCACCACATTAGCCAGCCAGGAGTTCAGAAGGTCCTTTAACGGCAGACCTTCGACGCTGTTGGTGACCAGGTAAAGCCGGTCGATGTTGTTTTTAATGGCGGCTTTAATGTTTTCAACACGCGATTTCAGCATGGAAAGCTGCTGGATGGTGGCCGAATCATTACCAAGATCGATCTCAATGTTGGCAATTTGCATAGTCGTTTCCGCCAGTTCATTCCTGAGCCGGAGGATGGCGCTCGTGTTGAGTGAAAGTTTAGCGTGTGACTCCAGCTTCTTTTCAATAATTTTAATTGCCGCATCAGAGGAGGCAAAAGCAATTTGTTTATTCTGAAAAGTCACGTCAAGCTCTTCCTTGGTGATGGCTATCTCCTTGGTCTGCTCGTAGTAGTTGATGATGTTGTTTCGTTCATTAAAGACCAGCAGGTCATTTTCTGCTTTCTGAAGCCTGCGGGCTGCATCTTCAAGTTGCCGTCTGAAATACTGAATAACGGCATCCGTCTGGTTTTGCTTTAAAAGCTTATAGTTCCAGATAAAAACCTTGGTCAGGAAGACCAGAGTCTGCTGGCAAATTCCCGGATCGGGGCTTGAGTAAGTAAGCCGGACCAGATCGCTGTTCTGTACCCGGTAGATTCCTACGGCCGAAAGTACTTTAATGCTGTAAAACCGGTCTTCTTCCGAGTTCCATAACTTGTAGATAAAGTTATAGTCATTCTGATGGCCGTAGGCCAGCAAGCGTCTTACGATCCGGTCAAAGGCTGAAGAATCCTGAACGCCTCTCGTTATGGAAATCAAAGTGTCGGAGGTCGAGAAATAATCGCGGATTCGGGAGTTTGAATCGCTGTAAGAGGCCGGGGAGGGTTCGGGTTCATACCCCTGCTCTGGTACCGGTGAAGCTTCGGGTACATCAGCAACAACGGAAACCTGCAGCTTTTGACCGACCGACAGGGTATTCCCGGCAAGGTCATTGATTGATTTTAAGTCGTCGACACTCAGCCCGTTCGAGCGGGCAATCGAATACATGGTTTCACCCCGTTTGACGACATGAAATTTGCCGGTAGAAGCGCTCCGGGATTTTACATTGCCGTATTGGCCCTGTCCGCTATTGTAATCATTTTCGAAAAGTGCGGTATCAAGTTGTGAAGTCCGCCTGGATGGGGCTTTGTAATAACGTTTATCGCTCCTTTTGGCTTTTCTCACGATGTCGAGCACATCGGGCGGGACTTTGGAAAGGATGTCGTCGTAATTTTCTTTGGAGATGTAACGGGGGTCGTAATGGTCGAGAAGGAGATGTTGGGCAAGGAGGCTTACGGATACTTCTTCAAGGGTTTGACGTGATTTGATAAGGTTGATCAGGTTGTCGAAAGAGGCCATGGTGGCCATCATATCGTAGGAAGTCTGCTGCTGAACAGAATAACCTGAAGTCACGCCGGTGTATATCGTTGTTTCGGAGTAATAAGACCATTGGCTTTTGCGGGTCAGAAAGAAGACCACTGCAGCGATGATCAGCGGCACAAGGATCAGCAGAATGATGTGACGCTGTAACAGTTTTATAAAATAAATGATCTTCATTAATCGATCTTATTGATTACGTTAAACTTGATCCCGGCGATTTCCTGTAATATCATATATGCATTGTAAAATTCGTTGCGCGCTTGTTCAAAATCGGTAACTGCTTTTCGGTACATTTCATTGATGTAAGCAAGTTCGTACAGCGTAGTCTGACCGTTAAGAAATTCTTTATCACCCATCTCTTTCTGGAGTGCATTCGCAATGACGTTATCGTTGGCAATTTTCAAAATACGTTGGTTTACGATCAGCTGATTGTACTGGATAATGATCAGTTTACGCAATTCAACGATTTCATTATCCTTTACTGCCATGGCCTTTTCAACTTCTTTGGTTGCAGTTTTGATCCGGTTTTTTCGGTCCCAAAGGTCGTCCATAGGCATACGTAAGCTGATGCTTGCAAGCGCTCTGTTGTTGTTCTGGTAAGATAAGATGGTATTGTTGTCACCATAATTTGTCTTATTGTTGGTCAAAGCATCCCAGACATCATTTTGAAGAAGACCGTCGATATAAAAGTTTTGCATCCATTCGCGACGGGCTGTCTTTACTTTGTATTTCCAGATGGCGATATCGGCATCCTGTGAGCGAAGCAGGGGGGAGTGTATGATGGCTGAATCGATCAGATCTTCGAGCGGGGGGATGCGTTGGGTGATATCATCGACAAACGGATTAAAGGTGACCGTTGAATCCTGGGGATGGCTGCCGACCTTCATAAATCCCTGTCCCCAAAAGGAAAGCGGTATGACAACCAGGAAAAGGGTCATGAAGGCGGTTTCAATTTGTTTTCTCATAAGCTGAGATCAAGTGGTTCAAAAATTATACATTTTCTTTTTGAATAAAAACTGCAAACGTCCTAAAAATCAGGACGATATCACCCCAGAATGAATTGTGTTCCGCATAGTAGTTATCGAGCGCGAACCGTTCTTCCTCCGACATAACTCCTTTTCTGCCTCTTTTCTCGACCTGCCACAATCCCGTAAGTCCGGCGGGAGCTCTGAACCGGCGGCTCCATTTTTTCTTGGTGAGGGCTTCAGCTTCATTCAGAGGGAGGGGGCGGTTTCCAACTATCGACATATCGCCCTTCATGATGTTGAAAAGCTGGGGCAGCTCATCGATGCTGGTCATCCGGATAAATTTACCCACTTTCGTTATCCTGGGGTCATCCTTGATCTTCAGAAAGGCTTTTTTAACATTCCGTCGTTTGTTGGCCAGTCTTTCGCAAATCTCCTCCCCGTCATAATAAACAACGGGTGAACAGGTCTGACCCTGGGGTAATTTAGCGCATTCGGCACAAGTGTCTTCAACGATATCACTGATGTATTGGTTCAGGTGGGCGACGTCTTTGAGCCGTTTGTCAGCATCGGGGTACATCGACCTGAACTTGTAAAAATCAAAAATGCGGTAATTGGCTCCGACCCTTTTGGAAATATAGTAGACTTTTCCCCTTGATTCCAGAAGTATGGCGATAACAGTAAGCAACATTATCGGAGAGAGAATAAGCAGTGCAGTCAGGGCGATGGTGATATCAAAAATTCGTTTTGGAAGAGGTGTTTTATAGGGTGTAATGTCTTCATCCTGAAGCGAAATCGGTTTTGAAACATGTTCCGACTTTAATCTCTTGAGAAAATTGATCCTGCTGTGGATGTTGCTCACATTGATCTCCTTGTCGTAGTAATCGTCTGCCCCCATATTATAGGCATCCAGTTTCAGGCATTTATCACGGAAGAAAGAGATGAGGATATAGGGAGTTTTGGAATATATTTTTTGTACTTTGATTTTATGGAACAGCGTAAGTCCGTTGATACCGGGAAGGTAGTATTCACTTATGATTGCGTCGATCTGCCGGTTTTCGGTGAAGGCTTTTTCTTCCCTTGTGTCGGTGGTCACATCAAAAAGATGGAAGGTATTTTCGGTCAGCCAGTAAAGTGCGGCAAGGCCATTGGTGAAATGGGTAATATGAAAAAGTTCACTATTCTGAAACAGGCCAAGATTTACCTGGTCGTTTCCGATATATAATACTTCTAGCCTGTTGGTGGAACCTTCAGCCATTTGGTTTAGTTTCCCCTGCGTTGTGTGTATAAATCTCTGAATTCCAATCTTCTTTTGATCCGTGCAATGAGTTCCTTGGGATTAAAGGGTTTCAGCACATAGTCATCAGCGCCCATTTCAAAACATTTTATTTTATCTGCGCTCTCCTCTTTTCCCGAAAGCATTATCAGGGGAATTTCATCGAAGAAACCGCTTTCCCGGATTCTTTTGATAAATTCAAATCCATTCAGTACCGGCATCTCGACATCGCAAATGATAAGGTCAGGCAGATTGCCTGACTGAAGATAAAACAATGCATCCATCCCGTTGCTGATGGAAGTTACATCGAAGTCCTTGTTAAATGTGTTTTCGATGATAAACCGGATACTCTTTTCATCATCAATAGCGAGTATCTTTTTTTTCATGAAATGAGGATTTGGTAAGCAAATATATTTAAATCCATCAGAAATGCAGAAAATAAATATTAACAATAAAATAAAAGTTACTGACTTTTCGGCCGAATTTACTTCGTTTTCTGATCGAAGGCATCGATTTGTTCACGGAGGATTTTATATTCATCACGCAAACGGGCGGCTTCGAGGAAATCGAGTGCTTTCACAGCCTCTTCCATAGCCCGGCGGTTTAC
>SACF01000307.1 GCA_009928665.1 Alphaproteobacteria bacterium | reverse complement strand
TTCGCTGCTCCTACGACCCTTCACCAAATCTCCAAATCGCTGCAACAAAACACCGCCGCCCAGCATATTGCTCAGCCTGGCAATGGATTCCCCGTACTCATTGGAATCCCGGAAAGGCTCCGTGAAATTATTGGACACCAAAAGGGCAAAATTCGTATTCTCCGTTCGCAAGGATGGGTCCGCATAACTGTGGCCGTTCACCGTCACAATCCCGTTGGTATTTTCCGCCACCACTTCCCCATAGGGATTCATACAAAAGGTTCTCACCATATCATTGTATTTGTCCGTTTTGTAAACCAGTTTGCTTTCATATACATCGTCGGTGATATGCTTAAAAATAACCGCGGGAAGCTCCACTCGCACCCCGATATCCACCCGATTATTCTTTTGCCCGATACCCAGTTTTTCGCATACCTCTCCGTTCCATTTGGACCCGGATCGGCCGGTAGCCATTACCAGATTGTCGCAAAAATATTCATCTCCCTTATTGGTAATCAGCTGGAAACTGCCATCCTCCAGAACGTTTACCTTCTCTACGGTGGTATAGAACTTGATTTCCACCCGGTCCTTGCTGTAATCAAACATCTTCTGCAATATTTGAAAGTTTCGGTCGGTGCCTAAATGTCGCACCTTGGCATCCAAAAGCTTCAAGTTGTTCTGTAAGGCCAGCCTTCGCAAATCCGAGTTGCCGGTGCTATACAATTTGGCCTCACTGCCTCCCATGTTACAGAGAACCTGATCCACATATTCCATGAGCTCCAGGGCATGGTCCACACCTACATAGGAATGCAAATCGCCACCAAATTCCGTGGTAATATTATATTTTCCGTCAGACAAAGTGCCCGCGCCCCCGTAGCCACTCATAATGTGGCAGGGGTTGCATTTAATGCAAGTTTCTGTCTTCCCCAATTTGATGGGGCAGGCGCGACTTTCCAAGGGTGCACCCTTATCCAGCATCAGCACCGTCGCTTTATTTTCCAATTTCGTCAACTCATAAGACAAGAACACCCCACTGGCTCCTGCCCCGATTACGATGACGTCATATTTGTTCATGAGAATCCTCCTTCTGACTGCATTTTCCAAGGCTACGACGATTATTATACCACAATCTCCCCCATATTATGCTATAATAATCCGAGGATCTTAGGAATCCTTACGGGAGGTGTCATATGAATTCATTC
>SACF01000014.1 GCA_009928665.1 Alphaproteobacteria bacterium | reverse complement strand
GCCATAGATCGCTTCCAGCGCCTTAATAGTACCGATCATGATGACCTCCCGGCCTTCAGGGCCAGCCGGTGGGAGCGGGGCAAACTTTTGGGTATCGACACCGAAGGGAATGAGCCGGATTTCCTTTCTGGTATATTTTTGGGCTTCCGCTGCCAGCATCCTGCCGGTCGAAAAAATCCGGTCAGCTTTCCGGAAATTGTATTTCAATATGGCCCTTCCCAACAGGGAGGATTTCGGAAAATCAAATACATCGGATCCCCAAACGGTAAGGAAAAATGGATGAAAATGGCTCACCGACGCCAGCAATCCGTAACTCGATGCATAGTGGGCATGCAGGATATCGGGTTTAAATTGGTCAATACACCTTCTGACAAAACCTGCCGCCTTCAGATAACCTGCTTTCCGGATTAAACCGGAATCGGAGATCCCTTTTCGGAACAATCCCGGATGCCAGATTTTAATTCCCAGGTACTCCAATTCAAGCGTTTCGGGAGGCAGGAGACTGAATATTCCGGTTTCGATCCCGTTGTTTTGCAGAGAAATAGCCCATCTTCGTGTATGAGCCGAATTGATATCCGAAAGCAAAAGAACTCTCAACTCCTGGTTTTGAAAAGGGTTTTGACAAAGGTCTGAAAATATAAAAGAAAGGAACCGGTCTCGTTAAATAAAATATAAAACAGTTGTACAGGCCGGATTATCAGGTATTCCCAACCCGCATGATACTTTCTGTAAAATTTGCGGAATGACTGTTCAATGATAGCAGCGCGCTCACGTTCACTCCAGATCTTATGGGTCACTCCTTTACCGATATGGATCAGCGGCGTTTTAAGGTGCTCCACCGGGATGCTTTTCCGGAATGCAGTGTAGAAAAAATCCAGATCCTCCGCGTACATAAAATATTCTTCGGGCCAACCGCCCATCGCTTTGAAGGCATCGCGGTGAATGATCACACTGGCGCCCAGATTCCAGTAAGCAACCCTGCGCGATCCGAGCATGCGCCTGATAATGTTGTTCACGCGGGGCACAAGATGGTGGTTCTTTAAAACTTTTCCGGTTTCATCTGCAAGGGGATTTACAAATATTGCCTTTTTACCCGTCCGAAGGATCTCTTCATAATCCGCGTTTAACGACGGGTTGATCACCATATCCGGGTTCAGAAAATGCAGAAAAGATCCTGACGCTTGTTTTGCGGCCAGATTGTTGGCCCGCGCGAATCCGAGGTTTTCGGCTCCCCTGATGATGCGAACATTCGCTCCTTCCGGGATGCTTTCCAGAGAGTGGTCGGTGGAAGCATTGTCGTAAATGATAATCTCATACGATACCTGTAAACCACGTTGCAGATGCTCCAGACAATCACGCAGCATCCTGCCGGAATTGTAGTTTACGATGATGATACTGAAACCAGCCATGGAAGCTTATAACTTTTCAAGCTCAAATTCAATTTCGTATGCAGGAAAGATATCGCTGAAGCTTCCTTCGTAAAGCTCCTGCATCCAGGTGGAAGCATTGAAAATGATACCGTAAAACTTCCTGAAGAGATTCACCACTTTAAATGGGGAATAAAATACAAGTCGGATCCGGTTGATCCGGAAATGGACTTCGGCGTCGTATTTCAGCACCTTTCGCCGGAAGGGGGACTGGTCGGCAAGATAACAAAAGGAGTAGAGTCCGAATGGAGTCTGGTGGGTGTAATCGCTGTAATAATAAGGATTGGAGAAATGCGGTACCGTTCCGGTTTTGTGCCCGCCTGGTTTCAACACCCGGTAAATCTCCCGGAAAAAAGCAGCCTGATCGGCCAGGTGCTCCAGAAAATGATGCGAGTAAACGATATCGACGCTGTTATCGGGGATAAAGCCCAAACCTTCATTCAGATCACAGACGATATCCACCTGCTCAGCATCGAGTTGATCGATAGCGATGGATCCGGGATATCTTTTTTGCTTTCCGCAACCCAATTCCAGCATCACCTTCCCATTTTGTCCCAAAGTGCTCAAGACCTTCCGCTTATCCAGAAATGCCGCCATATTTGTTTTTTAAAAGGGATCACGCTTCTGCAAAGATAAGGAATCACCGGTTTCTGACCATGTTCAGTATCCACCAGATTACCCCTGCCGAATAAAGGCTCATCAACGCTGAATAAACCATGAAAGCGGCCAATACATTATGAAAGAAGATACCCCCCGCAATGATGCTCACAACAGTTAAAAAGGCACCAATCATCGAAATGTAGAGCATGTTTCGGGTTTTTCCGGTTATCAGGGGTGTTTGGGCAATGGTGGCGCGAATGAAATCAAAAAACATCATGGGGGCCAATATCCTTGCTATCTGCCCGGCTTCGGTCCATGCTTTTCCGAAAATAAATCCGATCAGCCAGGGACCTGAAATCAGGAGGATGAGTACGACTGGCGCCGCGATCATCAATGCGATGCGGATCGTCTTCCTGACAGTGGTGAAGAGAAAACCTGAATCCTTAGCATGGGTTGAGGCCTCTTTGTAAAAAACCTGGCCCAGGGAGGTTCCGATGAGCCACATCGGGGCTTGCAGCACCCGTTGCGCCAGCGCGTAAAGCCCGATGATCTCCGGAACATAAAAAATCTTTAACAGATAGATGATACCATAGAGCTGTATCAGTTCCACCAGCATCTGCGGGGTATTCGAAAGGGGAAATTCCTTATACCGGCGTGCCAGACCGGAGTTGAAACGGAATGTAGAAAACCGAAAGTGATCCCGGTATCGGAGCGTCAGACCGACCAGGAAGAACAGATTGAACAGCAATAGTCCGGTCAGGTTTCCTGTTATCAACCCCCATGCTCCCAAACCTGCCAATCCCAACAAAAGCGTCATGACATTGTTTCCGGCGGAATTAATGATTTTTGATACTGCCAGCGACCGGTAATGCTGCTTTCGGTTGTACCAATGCTGGAATATGTTGCCCGTCGCCGTGAAAAATACCATCACCGGTAAAAGATAGGTCAGTAGCGTTGCATGCGGAAAGCCTGCAAACAGGGTGGTCCCGGTTAACTGAAAGATAAGTGCTGCGGCCAGCAGGCACAGCATGAGGGCGAAGGCGATGGCGGTGGATATCCATGTCAGATCGACAGATTCCCTGTCGTTTTGCGGCAGGATGATCGCCATCTCATAACGCAGGGTGGCAATGAGGGCAAAACCGCCTGCCAACGACATGAAAAAGGTAAAGAGTCCCATCTCCGCTGGTGTGTACAACCGGGCGATCACCGGCGCCAGCAGCAACGTGATGGCTTGTGACACAGCAGTTCCTGCAACCAGTTTAAAGGTGTTTTTCAGGAATCCTGATCTGTTTCGCAACCCTGTTATCATCAGCTGGAGGAAGGTTACAATTGGATCCAGACTGTTTTGCAATTCACAAATTCTTTTATGCCGTATGACCCCAATTCCAGGCCGTAACCCGACTTTTTAATGCCACCGAAAGGGATCCGGGGATCCGATTTGGTCATCCCGTTAACAAACATGGCTCCTGTGGCTACTTTCCTGGCAACACTTTCACCACGCTCGGGGTTCCGGGTCCAGACACAGCCACCAAGCCCGTACTCCGAATCATTTGCTGTATCAATGGCCTCTTGCTCATCGGCAACCGTTATAATAACGGCCACAGGCCCGAATGTCTCCTGGGAAAAAACAGCTATCCCTTTTTTGACATCGGCCAGTATCGTAGGTTCAAAATAATATCCGGGACGGGAAATCCTTTTCCCTCCTAAAACAAGCCTGGCTCCCGATTGTATCGATTCATTGACCTGCCTTTCGATATCATCCACAAGATCGGGGCGTGCCAGGGGCGCCACCTGGGTCGACGCATCCATCGGATCGCCGGCTAAAAGCCGCTCCATTTCCGATTTTAAAGCCTGTTCGAACTCCCGTGCAACCGAATCCACTACAATGAATCGTTTAGCGGCAATGCAACTCTGGCCCTGGTTGAGCATCCTCGCGGTAACCGCAGTTTTTACGGCAGCAACCAGGTCGGCGTCATCCAACACGATAAAGGCATCGGAACCACCCAGCTCCAGAACTGTCTTTTTGATGTACCGGCCTGCTGAAGCAGCTACCTGGCTACCGGCTTGCTCACTTCCGGTAAGCGTCGCTGCTGCAATACGCGGGTGGCTTACAACTGCCTCCACATCCCGTGAAGGGATCATCAAGGTCCGAAAGATATGTTCCGGGAACCCGGCTTGTTGGAAAATCTTTTCAATGGACAAAGCACATCCGGGAACATTGGAGGCATGTTTCAACACAGCGCCATTTCCTGCCATCAAGGCAGGCGCGGCAAAACGGAAAACCTGCCAGAACGGGAAATTCCAGGGCATAACGGCCAGTACAACCCCCAATGGCTGAAAAGCTATAAAACTCTTTGCAGCATCGGTTACGACCATCTCATCCTGAAGGATTTGAGCAGCCTGGTCGGCATAATACTCGCAAACCCAGGCACATTTTTCGATTTCAGAAACCGATTCACGGAACAGCTTACCCATCTCAAGGGTCATCAGCCGGGCATACTCCTCTTTTCGTGAACGCAGGATATTGGCTGCATTTTTCATCTTTGCAGCCCGTTCATCAAATGAAGTCTCTTTCCATAACAACCAGGTATCATGAACCCGGTCGATGATCCGGGAAACCTCTTCGGGTGTGTGTTCTGGATATTCCTCGATCATTACGCCGGTAGCAGGGTTTATACTTTTCATAAGTAACTGTTATTTAATTGACTGACTGAATGACTGATTGATTGATTGATTGATTGACTGATTGACTGATTTTTTTATTGAATTTTTTCCGTTTTCAATTTTCCATTGTCCATTTTCCATTGTCAACTGTCCATTGTCAATTGTCCATTGTCTTTCCCACCTTCTCCCTCAGAAACTGTCCCGTGTAGGACGCTTCGCAGGCGGCAAGTCCTTCTGGTGTCCCTTCAAAAACGATGTTTCCTCCCGATTCCCCACCCTCTTTCCCGAGATCGATGACCCAGTCGGCACACTTGATAACCTCGGGGTTATGCTCAATAACCAGGATGCTGTGACCATTCGCGATGAGGGATTCAAAAGCGATGAGAAGTTTATGGATGTCATGAACATGAAGCCCCGTCGTGGGTTCGTCGAAGATAAACAGGGTCGGTTTATCCGTGGTACCTTTTGTCAGAAAAAAAGCAAGCTTGATTCTTTGGGCTTCACCGCCTGAAAGAGTCGAAGAAGATTGACCCAGCCGCAGGTAACCCAGTCCGACATCCTGTAACGGAATAAGCCTGGCCAGGATGTGTTTCTCACGTGCCGGGGACTTGCCATCATGCCTGAAGAATGCAATCGCTTCGTCAACCGTCATATTCAGGATGTCAACCACGTTTTTTTCATGGTATTTTATATCTAAAACCTCATCCCTGAAACGCTTTCCCTTACAACTGTCGCAGGTCAGATACAAATCGGCCATAAACTGCATTTCGATCTTGACCACCCCTTCTCCTTCGCATTCATCGCACCTTCCCCCGGGAATATTAAAGGAAAAAAATCCCGGTTTATACCCCCTGACTTTTGCCAGTTGCTGGTCGGCCATCAGGTCTCTGATCTCGTCGAATGCTTTGACATAGGTGGCCGGGTTGGATCTGGATGAACGCCCGATTGGATTCTGGTCGATCAGTTCAACCGAACCGATCCGGTTGAGATCCCCTCCGAGATGATCAAATTTTCCGGTCTTTTCACCAAATCCTCCATGGATTTTTTTCAGGGAAGGGTAGAGTACCCTCTTCACCAGGGATGTCTTGCCTGATCCGCTTACCCCCGTGATCACAGTGAATATGTGCAGGGGAATTTTTATATTCAGGTTTTTCAGATTGTTCTCCCGGGCTCCGGTTATGGCAATAAACTCCTTCCAGGTTCTTCTTTGAGCCGGTACATCGATCTGAAGAATGTGGTTCAGATATTTTCCTGTTAAACTCTGTGTCTCCTTGTTCAGGGTCCTGAAATCGCCCTGAAATACAACTTCTCCCCCCTGACTTCCGGCCATCGGCCCGATATCGATAATCTGATCTGCTGCCCTGATGATCTCCTCATCGTGTTCTACAACAATGACGGTGTTGCCCAGATCCCTCAAACGCAGGAGTACCTTGATAAGCCGCTGGGTATCGCGGGGATGAAGCCCGATACTCGGCTCATCGAGGATGTACATGGATCCGACAAGGTTGCTGCCCAGCGCTGTCGTCAGATTGATACGCTGCGACTCACCTCCCGACAGGGTTGATGAAAGCCGGTTCAGGGTAAGATATCCCAATCCGACCTCGGTCAATACTTCCAGGCGGTTCCCGATCTCGGTGAGAAGCCGACGAGAAACTGCCATTTCGTAATCACTGAGTTTCAGATTCCTGAAAAAGCGGGTGAGCTGATCCACGGGTGTGAGCACCAACTCGCTGATGGATTTCCCGCCCACTTTTACATAGGAGGCATCCTTTCTCAACCGGGTTCCTTTGCAATCGGGACAGGTGGTCTTGCCACGGTACCGCGACATCATCACCCGGTACTGGATCTTGTAATTCTGACTTTCGATGTATTGAAAAAACTCATTCAAGCCATGAAAATGTTCATTCCCGGTCCATAGTAACGCAAGTTGATCTTCGGTCAGTTCAAAAACAGGCTTGTGGATCGGAAACCCGAATTTAAAGGCATTCAAAACCAGTTCGTTCTTCCACTCGCTCATTTTTTCCCCGCGCCAGCATGCTATGGCATCTTCATAAACCGATAAACCTTTGTTCGGGATGACCAGGTCCTCATCAATACCGATTATGCTGCCGAATCCTTCACAGGTTTTACAAGCCCCATATGGATTGTTGAAACTGAAAAGATTCTCAGTTGGCTCCTCAAAAACCATCCCGTCAGCTTCAAACCGGTTTGAAAAGATCTTTCGGAAAGTATCCCTGCCACGGACTTCCAGCATGCAGGATCCCAGACTCTCGAAATAGGCAGTCTGAACCGAATCAGCAATCCTGCCGGGAAGTTCTTCATCACCCGTCCGGACAACAAAACGGTCGACCACTACGTATAATTCCCTGAATTTTTTCTTCTTTTTATCCGGGATTTCATCAATCCGGAGGATCTCTCCATCCAATAAAATCCTCGTGAATCCCTGCTGAAGAAGAACATTGCACTTGGCCTCCAGGTCGCCGTTAACAATGGCCCGGTCCAATGGTGCAAAAATGGTGATCCCGGAATCATCCGGAAGCGCGGTGATAAAATCGACAACGTCGGTAACCGTATCCCGCCTGACCTGTGAGCCTGAAACCGGTGCGTATGTCTTTCCGATACGCGCAAACAAAAGTTTCAGGTATTCATAGATCTCCGTCGAAGTCCCGACCGTTGAACGCGGATTCTGGGAATTTACCTTTTGTTCAATGGCTACAGCCGGTGAGATGCCCTTTATGTATTCAACATCGGGTTTGCTCATCCTTCCCAGAAACTGACGGGCGTAGGCGCTGAGACTCTCAACATATCGCCGCTGACCGTCGGCATAAAGCGTGTCGAATGCCAGCGAGGATTTTCCGCTCCCGGATAATCCCGTGATTACAATGAATTTATTCCGTGGAATGGCAAGGCTGATATTCTTTAGATTGTTTACCCGTGCACCTTTTATGATGATGAAATCCCTGGGATCAAGCGCGTCAACGTTCATTTTTTTCAATAGAAGGAGCAAAATTATAAAGAAAACTTGCTTTTTGGTTTTTTTTATTTACTTTTGCCGAAACCAAAACGGAAAAATTCCGTATCATTCAACACTAACCGCGTGATCTTCAGTATCCGCACAAATATAGGAGGGACACTATAGACTAGACTTCTACTCTTTTTTGAATAAAAAAGGAGGCCCAATGCAAGCCCATGTCATTAGTGATCAGGATCTGATCGGACGCTATTTAGCCGGTCATGAATCCGCCCTCGAAGTTCTCATTCGCCGTCATAAGAACAGAGTCTTTGCTTACATCCTTATGGTAGTCAAAGATAAAGAACTGGCTGAAGATCTGTTCCAGGATACCTTTATCAAGGTGATTAATACCTTCAGATCGGGTACCTATAAAGAAGAAGGAAAATTCATCCAGTGGGTCATGCGAATTGCCCATAACCTGATCATCGATTATTTCAGAAAATCGAAAAGAATTCCCACGGTGGAAAATAGCGATGAATATGACATCTTTGAGAAAGTTCGCGTACCGGTTGAATCCATTGAAGAACAAATGATCACCGAACAAATCCATCAGGATGTAAAAAAACTGATTGATTACCTACCCCGGGAACAAAAGGAGGTGCTGGTCATGCGCCACTACGGTGAAATGAGTTTCAAGGACATCGCCGAGGTTACAAACGTGAGCATTAATACGGCTCTGGGACGTATGCGCTACGCCCTGATCAACCTCCGGAAACTGGTCAGGGAGAAAGAGGTTATCCTGACTGTTTGACCTGGTTGATTAAGGAAAATCTGACTCTTTTCACACTTTTTGGGCGTGAGATCCCTGACGATTTTTAACGAATCAGTTCCCCGCCTGAAATTATCCAATTCTAAAATATTTTGTGAACAGATAAAATATCGGATTAAAACTACCGTTTCATAGGTATGATTAAGGATTTAACCCAAACACCGGCCTATGAAGCGAACCTCTACAATTTATTCTTTGATCGGCGATCATTCAAAGGTAAACAATCCTTCCTGTGAAACCCGAAGGAAACGCAAGGCAGTTTCTCCCAGTGAATCAGTGATCCGTAACCTGCTAAACTACTCGAAGGCCCTTGCTGTTATTACTACTCCCAACACCGGATTCATTAACCTGGTGATGAACTGAAAAATCGCGGAGCCGCTTAATAGCGGCCCCGATTTTTTTTGTACATAAAAAAAAGGTGTGATACCTGTTGGTCACACCTTCTGTCGTTTTTTTGGTAGTATAAACTAAATGCGTTCTTCCTTGATGCGGGCTTTCTTGCCTTGCAATCCGCGAAGGTAAAAAATCCGGCCTCTGCGAACGACACCCCGCTTGTTGACTTCTATTTTGTCGATAAAGGGTGATGTACAAGGGAAAATACGCTCAACACCAATGTTTCCGGATATCTTCCGTACAGTAAATGTCTCATTCACACCTTTGCCCGATCTTTGTAACACTACACCCTGAAAGGTCTGGATACGTTCCTTGTTCCCTTCCTTGATCTTATAATGAACCGTGATGGTATCCCCTGCTTTAAAGACAGGAAGCTCGTTCTTGGCAATCACGGTATCCTCTACAAATTTGATAATTTCCGCTTTATTCATGGCTTTCGTGTAATCGATTGGTTTGTTTTCACGCTAAAAAGTTTGCAAATATAGATTTTTTTTTTGGATTAATAATCAGAATGGAGAAAAAAGTAATACAACCGCAGCCCGATAGCAGCTCCGGTTACCCGGCTGTTTTCTAATACCCACTCTCCCAGACATCGGCCCGGCGCAATCCGACCTTGGAGTAATCCTTTGTCTTTATTGCTTTTTCTATCACTGGTCGTTTAGGGTAAATTGACAATCCGAAATAGTATTTACCGACTCCGGCATGAAACACCACACCCGATAAAAGTAGGACCACGGCTGCTTTTTTGACCGCTGAAGGCCAACGCATCAGGTTGTTATAACAATAGAATGAATACAACATGATAAGCGGTATCAGAACATAGTATGTATGTGAGGATGGACCCTTTACTGAGAAGAAAAAGGAGAGATAAACAATTATAACTGCACCTAAAGTAATCCACCTGATACTGTGCCACCCTTCTGCTTTGTTTTTCAAAAAGAATGAAATAATGTAAAAAGCGACCTGGCCCATTCCTGCGACAAGCAGAATGACGGTAAACGGCGCCATCCATGGACTTTCCCGGATAACGGCCATCCTTACCGGATTATCCTCCCCTAACATGTAAGGGATTTCATAACTTGAGAAGGAGAGCATCCGCGCCAGAATCGTTGGCAGATTGCCGATATTATTCCGGTTTAATAGAACATTGTCGTGAAGATTACCTGCACTGTTGAATTCCCCACTGACAATCGTGGGAATCAGCAACAGGGAACCCACGATGATTCCTGAACACAACCATGCTGCCGATTTAACCAATGCGTTCCACCTGCCTGCGGATTCTTTTAAAATTGCATACAAAATAAATGGCAGCAGTAAAATCCATGACAGATGAAGCTGCATCACCGACAGCATGGAAAATCCCATCAGAAAAAATGCAAGCCCTTTGTTAATGACCTTGTTTTTATAGATTCCGGAACTTTCGAAGAAACCTATGAAAAAGAGAATTGAAAAGGGTTGTACGTAGGAAGGGTTCACAATACGGCATCCGAAACGCAGGGTCCAAGGTGCGGTCATCACGAATCCCCAAACAATCCACCATGGAATCTCCGGCAACCGCTTGTTGATATACCACGCTAACAGACCCAGCCCGCTAAAACACAGGATATTCAGCAATAATATTGGCGATTCGGGTAACGGAATGATAAACAAAGGTAATCCCACCAGGATTCCCTGAAGCGCCCCCGGAATCTGGGAATGCGTGTATTCGACATCGGGTCCGAAAAAAGGCCACAGATGAGTGGTGTAAAATTTCAGGCCTAAAAGATATACCTGTATCTCATCATCCTCAATGAGGGGTGAAACCAGGCTGTAACCAAGCCTTAACAGAAAAGCAGCAATTAAAAACCAGATAAACCCTTTCTTCATCTGACTAAAACTTCTGATAATCAATCATGTATTTCTGTAAATATGCTTTGCCATTCCGAATAGCGTCCAATTCCATCGAATCTTTACTAACCAGAGGAGCTTTTGCAACAACTCTTCCAAGTCGGTTATCAAATGTGATCTGCTGCGCAGGAGTCAACCATCCCCATCCGTCGTCATATGCAAAGTAAGCGAAGTCCGGAGCAAATGGATTAAAAAGATTTTTCCCCCAGCAGTAAGCGCTGTAATCCAGGCCAAGCTGGGCAAGAATCGTCGGGGAGATGTCAGTTTGACTTGCGTACCGTTCCGCTTGCTTTCCCCTCCACATTTCTTCCAGCGGTTCCCCATATATCAAAAACGGAATATGATACCGTCGGGGATCTGACAGGGTCCGTCCGAAAGGCATCGGATGTGCATGATCGGCGGTAATAAAGAAGAGTGTGTTCTTGTACCATCCGGTCGATCGTGCCTTCCTGAAATAATCACCCAGAACTTTATCCGTATATGCCATCGTGTTCCGGTAACACGACACCAGATCATCTCCTTCAAATGTTCTCGGGACCTTTGCATCAAAAGGCTCATGATTCGTGATGGTAGCGATCATATGAAAAAAAGGAGATGTGCTTGTTGATGCAGCTTTCACTTGGTAATCGAATACGTCCGAATCGTAGGCGCCCCAATAGGTGCGTCTTTTTATAGAAAAATTCCTGATATCGGTCACCGATCGAAACCCCGCGCTGTATAAATAGGCTTTCGTATTTGCAAAATCACTGTTGCTGCCACAAAAGTAATCGCACTGATATCCACTGTGGTTCAGATCTTTCGAAAGGGCAGGTATATGCTCAAATTTGCCGAATTCACGGATGATGATGTTCCTGGGCTGGGCCGGGTAACTACTGAGAATTGATACCAATCCCTGATCTGTCCGGGTTCCGCTGGCATAAAAATGATTGAAAAGCAGCCCCCCGGATGCCAAAGAATCAAACTCCGGAGTTAGATTCCTGCCATACCCATATGCTCCGGTTCCCTCAGCGCTCCAGCTTTCCAAGAGGATTATAACCAGGTTGGGCTTCAAAGTCTTTCGGAAAAGGCGCTCCGTCGTGTCTTTTGGAACGGTCATCAGGGTGTTGAAAATGGCTGACGCCTCATGGTCCGGGAAAAAATTGTACGAAATGTTTTCGTACTGGCCCACGCTAACCAGCTCATCCATACAATTCCAGGAACTGTTCAAAGCGGCCTGGTTGAATACCGGGCGCTCCGAATAATAGATCTGGTGTTTACCTAACGGGATATCCTGAATCCCTCCCCGTAAACCTGCAATGGATAAGCCTGCAAATGCCAGAATAAAGAAAATCCTGCTGATCAGGCTGTTTGTTTTGTATTGGTTTATACAAATAAGGTAACGGTATATCACAATAAAAGATCCCGACAAAAGAATAAAAAAAAGTAAAAGCCTGGCATAGGGAACCGATAACGTCGAAACAATGGCTTCCCTGGGATTTGACAGGTAAAAGAATATTTTATGATTGATCTTTACTTCCCAGAAAGCAAAAAGCCCCAGGTCGATTGTGAAAATAAAATTCGAAAGGAGAATCATTACGATCATATAAATTCCCGTGACTTTTACCGGGATTTCCGACTCTTTTACAAACAGGCTGACCAGATAAAGTAAAAAGGGAATGATCATCAGATAGAAATACATACTGATGTCCATGGGAAGGGCATGAATCGAGGATTCCAGGTAATCGGTGAGGGTGACTGAAGACGAGCCGTAAACCAGTATGAATAAAATCCTTTGTACCAGGAACAATGCAGTCCAGAAAAAGAATAACCTCAGAAAATATGCAAACGCTGAACCTGATCTGCTATTCTTCATTTAAAATCCTCATCATCAATAAGATGTGGCCGTTTCTCGGCTGTGCGTTCGAGCGCCTTTTCAAACTGCCATTTTTTAATCTCCCGTTCATTTCCCGATAACAGTACATCCGGGACTTTCCATCCTCTGAAATCACTGGGTCGGGTGTAGACCGGTGGTGAGAGCAGATTGTTCTGATAGGAGTCCGACAGGGCAGAGGTCTCATCATTCAATACACCGGGTAGCAACCGAACAATGGCATCCGTCACAACCATCGCGGCTAATTCCCCGCCCGATATAACGTAATCGCCGATCGAGATCTCCCGGGTGATGAAATGCTCCCTGATCCGTTCATCAATCCCCTTGTAATGACCACATAGCAGCAACAGGTTTTTTTTGACTGACAATTGGTTGGCCAGTGACTGATTGAGCAATTCTCCGTCGGGCGAGAGGTAAATGACTTCATCATAGGGAGTCCTGGATCTCAGTTCCTCGATGCACAAGGCGACGGGTTCCACCATCATGACCATCCCGGCGCCGCCCCCGTATGGATAATCATCCACCGTGCGGTGCTTGTTGGTGCTCCAGTTGCGAATGTTGTACAGGTTAATCCCGACTTCCCCTTTTACTTGTGCCCGCTTCAGGATGGATTGACCGAAAGGCCCCTCGAACATCTCCGGAAATAACGTCAGAATATCTATCCTCATTCATTTTTTATAAGAGGACAAAGGTATAGGGCAAAACTAATTTCTCAAAAAGAATTTTAGGGAAAAAGACACCAGTGGATGATAGTGACTTATACTACCACCTCGAGACCATCGTATGCAAGTCTGATAAAATCAGGTAACTTGTTGTTTACCTCTTCATGCGTTCCAACAAAATGGCTCAGATGGGTCAGATAACCCTCCCTCGGAGCAAGATCGGTCAGAATCTCAACCGCTTCACCCACCGAAAAATGAGATACGTGCCGGGAATTCCTTAAAGCATTCAATACGATTACTTTCGAACCCCTGATCTTCTCCAGCTCCTCCGGGCTGATGTAACTTGCATCAGTCATATAGGTGAAATCGCCGATCCGGTAGCCGGTGACCGGAATTTTATCATGAAGGGCCTGGATTGGGATCAAGTCGATACCATGGACATTGAATGGTTCTGTTCCGATCGGATGGATGTTTAGCTGTGGAGCGCCGAAATAACGGGTTTCGGAGAAGATATACGGAAACTCAATCCGGATGGCTTCAATTACCTGCGGTGTTCCGTAAATATCAATTTTTTTATTAAGTACATAGTTGAATGCCCTTACATCATCAAGCCCTGCAATATGATCCCGGTGCTCGTGGGTAAAAACAACGGCATCAAGATTGATCACCTGCTGCCGGAGCATCTGTTGCCTGAAATCGGGGCCGCAGTCAATCACAAGGGTTTTTCCCGACACCTCGACCATAACAGAGGTGCGCATCCTTTTATCCCGGGGATCGGAAGAAGTGCACACCGGACAGTCACAGGTGATCACCGGCACACCGATGGAAGTCCCCGTGCCCAGGAACGTTACCTTGATGGGATTATTTGTTGCTATATCCATCAGAATATAAGTTCATCAACCTGGTTGCGATCAAGAATCAGTTGTTTTCTGAGATCCTCGGTGGTTGTGATTACCCGTTCCTCTCGGATCCGCTTGTGAAATAAAATGGTGACGACTGCTCCCTCCAGGCTTCCGTAACTTTCGAGCAAATGGACCTCAACAAGCGTGTCAAGCGGGGAGGCCTCATTTTTGCGGATAAAACACATGGCCCTTGAAAAACAATCTTCACCTACTACTGTTACCGCGTAGACACCATTGGGAGGAACCAGTTTGCAATCCTCCTCAATCCGGAGTGAATAGCAAGGAAACCCGATATCCTCAAGTGCCTGACTGCTTTTCCTGGCCTCGCCCATGATGATGTACTGGTGGTCAAGATATGCATTCGCCTTTTGTATGTTTCCATCCTGTAAGGCTTTACGGATCTTTGTCGAACTGACCGATTCATTTTGTATGTCCTGTTCCGGGATCTCCTCAACGCCAAAACCATTCACCGAACCGAGCCTTTTCAATGCTTCATAGTCTCCCTCCCGGTTGTGGCCGAAATGGTGATTGAAACCGATGACAATAATCCGGGAGTGCAACTTGTTAAGCAGGATATTGGTCACGAATTCAAGCGAAGTGATTTTCGAAAATTCAACCGTGAATTCAACAATGATCAGGTTGTCGAGACCCGCTTTCCGGAGTAACTCAATCTTTTCGCGTTGTGAATTGATCAGAAACAGATCCCGCCCAACACTTTCTGGATAAAGCACTTTCCGCGGATGGGGATGAAATGTGATCAGGACCGTCTCCCCGTCGATCTCCATGGCTAGTTTACGTAGCCGCTGGAGGATCATTTTATGACCGATGTGAACCCCGTCGAACGAACCCGTTGTTACAACGGCATTCCGGATAGACCCGACATCATTGAAATTATGAAAAATCTTCACTTAATCCCTTTCTACTTAAATCGTTCATCATTTTTCTTGGCAAAGAAAGCTACTTTCTCCAGAGAGGTTATCATGTCATACTCCTCAAGGTAAACAAAGGCAGGTACATTCAGGGGTTTGGGGGTAAAATTAAGAATTCCCTTGATCCCGGCCAATGCCATGGTCTCCGCTATTTCAGGCGCCTGCTCCGAAGGAACCGAAATGATTCCGATCGATATGTTGTTTTGCCTGATGATATCGGTTAGCTGGCTTACATGGTAGCAGGCAACCCCGTCGTAAATCCGGTTGATCTTCTCCGGATTGATGTCAAAGGCTGCAATGATTGCCAGTTTCGATCTTTTCCCCTTAAAATAGCTGATCATTGCCTTCCCGAGATTTCCGAGCCCGACCACAGCAACCCGCTGACCCCGGTCCGAATCTATGATTTTTCCAATCAGATCAATCAACTCCTTGATGTCATAACCTTTTCTTAGGTTTCCCGAGTAGCCGATCAGCATCAGGTCACGTCTGACCTGAACAGGAGTGATGTGGAGCATCTGCGCAATTTCATGAGAAAAAACATGGGTTTTTTCTTTTGAAAGGGTCATCAATAAGGAGCGACGGTACTGACTCAGGCGCTCAACGGTTTTATGGGGTAAATTTCTTATGAACATGGTTTTACAGTTGGAAGAATAACTTTGAAGGTACTGCCGGCATCCGGATTACTCACAACTTCGATCCGGCCGTTATAATGGTCAATAAGTTTCTTGACAATCGACAAACCCAGCCCGGTTCCGGTTATATTCTTGGTCTTTTCATTCTTGATCCGGACAAAATCATCAAAGATCTTTTCGATCTCTGCAGGTGTCATCCCGATACCGGTATCGGTGACCTGGATCACCAAATTCCCGTCACTAGGTTCGATCAAACAATCAACCCTGCCTCCATCACGATTATATTTTATTGCATTTGAAATCAAATTGTTGAAAATAATTTCCAGCTCTTCGCTGTCCGCGTCCATTTCAACCGGCTCACGGGTCTGCAAATTCAATACGACATCGCGCTGAATGGCATAGGGCCGCATTGTGTCCATGGCCGTACGTGCGATGGACACAAGATCGACCCGTGTAATGTTCCGTTTGGCTTTGCCCGATTCCACGCGTGTAAGATCCAGCAAGTCAAGGATCAGGGTTCTCATCCCTTTGATCCGTTCCAGGGAGCGATCGATCATTACGTCGTAATCGGCTAACTGGGTTCCGTTTTGCCGCTCTTTGATCATCTTCAGATATCCTTCAATGGCATTTAACGGCGCTTTCAGCTCGTGGGAGAGTACAGATAAAAAAGTAAAACGGATCTGTTTCCCGGTATTCTGCAACCGGGTCGTCATCTTTTTAAGAAAAACCCTTTTCGTGATGTTTTCGACCGAGGACTTCAACTCCTGCGGGGTAAATGGTTTTGGAATGAAGTCATAAGCCCCGTCGCTGGTTGCCTTCACCGCAAGCTCAAGCGATGCATAGGAGGTGATCATGACCACAACGATGCTGATTTGCTTCTTCTTGATATATTCAAGGACCTCAACACCCTGGATGCCGGGGAGTTTGTTATCAAGCAGCAGGATATCGGGAGGATTCGATTCAATAATCTCAATTCCTTCCTCCCCGGTGGCGGCTTCGAGAACTTCAAAATCGAAGGGCTCATCCATGAAAGGATAATCAACCCTGAAATTTCTCAGGATCCGGCTTACCCCGCTTCGGATGCCGGGCTCATCATCAACTACCAGTATTTTTAATGTTGCCATAATTTAATTTTTCCAAAAAATTCCGGACAGGGATCCTTACCGGTGATTTGCCATGTGGTTCAAATTTAGATTGTCCAATACTGTTCTTTTAGGTAGTATGCTGTTTCAATTAGGTTTCTGTAAAAGCTTTTCAATCTCCATCTTCAGGAGCTCTGACCTGATTCCTTTGTCAAGGAAACGGTCAGCCTTGATCCATTTACGGTTGTTCTCATCCTGAATGTCAAAAATGATCCCCGTTTCAGCCGCAACACCCGTGGCGATAATGATGGGGACATCGGGATATTTTTTCTTCATCCGGTAACACAGGATGAATCCGCTGTCCTCCTTCTCCATCATCAGATCAAGGATCGCAAGATCAGGCTTGATCCGCTCCAGCAATTCCTCAGCTTCCTCTTGGCTGTCGGCTGTGATCGTCTTGTACCCAAATTTTTCAACCTTCATTTTAAGCTGAAACAAATAATCCTGATCATCATCAACAATTAAAATGGTTTTATTTACCGGTGCCATATTGTAAAAATTTTTATTAGCATTTAAAATTCATTTTATCTCTGCCACCTCCCGTGCGGCCCTCCTTGCATAACCGATTACAAATTTGCCGGGCTGGTTCATTCAACCTATGTTCCCCGGGGAATTGTAATCCTGAACGTGGTCCCGGTAGGCGCTTCAGCGGGATCAGAAACCGAATCGACATGAATTTTCCCTTTATGCATTTTAACAATACCGTATATCAATGCAAGTCCCAATCCGGTTCCCTTTCCCATCTCTTTGGTCGTAAAGAAAGGAGTGAAAAGCTTGTCCATATTTTCCTTGGGAATTCCGATTCCCGTGTCGGAAACAATAAATGTAACTTCCGAATCATCGCCTTCCACTCCGACCTTCAGCGTTCCCCCTTCGGGCATCGCCTCTATCGCGTTTTTCTCCAGGTTCGTCAAGACCTGCATCATCTGATCAATATCCAAATAAGCGATAGGGTTCTCAATACCCGATGTAAACTGAAAGTTGACAGAATCGGGCTTAACAATGGAGTTCAGGCTGTGTTGGGTAAATTTGATTACATCGGTCTCAGAAAGGGTTACCTGATTTTTTCTGGCGAAATTCAATAAACCGCTGACAATTTTTTTACACCGGTCAGCCTGTTCAACGATAAGTTTTAAATCCTCGCGGACAGGATCTCCATCGGGCGCTTCGTCCATCAGGATGTTGCTGTACATCGTAATTACACCCAACGGATTATTCAATTCATGTGCGATACCTGCCGACAATTGCCCCATATGGGCCAGTTTTTCCGATTGTTTGAGCGCTGCCTTGGCTTTCGCGAGCTTTTCATGGGTCAGGTTGAGGGAACTGATCGAGGTGTGCAGCTTCTCAATGGCATAAGGGAGACACATCTCCGACTCGGCAAGACCCGTTACGATGGCGCTGGCATGATCCACACAGGTATCATAACCACAAGCTCCGCAGTTCAGGTGATCCATCGGTGAGAATTTTCCCATCGAATGCAAGGCTTCTAATACATCATCAGCGCTGGGAGGCGAAAGCCGTCTGTCTTCCGGAACAAAGCTTTGTGAAAAATCGAGTTCGAGAAATTCCCGTATATCATTGTTCCAGGATTCCTCATCGATCTTTTTGATCTTGTTCTTCACATAGTCGCCAACGGCAGCACTCCGAAGATATCGTTTGCCACCCGGTGATGTTCCGGGCCCCATGATACAACCATCACAACACAAAAGCATCAATTGTTTGTCGCGGATTGATCCCTCCTCAAACTCATTGATGGCAGCCTTGTAATGCTCGCGTCCTTCTGCAATGATAACCCGTTCTTCTGGAATCGATTCCTGATTGTTGGCCGTGTAAAATAACCCCCGGCTGACTGGAAAAATAGACCCCTTACCACTGTGGGGTGGGTCAAAAGGTGAAGGGATTACCTTTTCAGGCGTGATCCCCCGTTTTACCAACATCTCCCGGAGTTCCATATAAGTTAGAACCTCGTCAACCTCAAGTGATTCGGCCTTTTTGGCAAAACAAGGCCCGATGAAAACCACCTTCAGATCTTCACCGTATTTTTTTTTCATAACCCGGGTCATCGCAAGCATGGGTGATACGATGGGAGCCAGTGATTTTACCAGATTAGGATGATAGTGTCGGATAAAATAAACAATGGCAGGGCAATCCGAAGAGATCGAACCCTCTGTGCCACTGCCTTTGATCATTTTTTCATATTGCAGCGCAACGAGATCGGCCCCGAACGAAACCTCACTGACATAATCAAACCCCAACGCGCGGATCATTCCTACCATCAGCCCGGGTTCAAGGATTTCGGTAAACTCTGCCGGAAAACTCGGCGCTAAACAAGCGGCAATCTTCGATCCCGATTGTAACAGATTCTCTACAGCCTCCACCGATCTTAGGGGAACTTTGGCTCCCTGGCTGCAAACCCTCACACAGTTGCCACATCCGATACAACGGTCGTTTAACACCTCTGCCTGACCATTGATGATCTTAATGGCTTTTACCGGACATTCCCTTACACAGGTAAAACATACCCGGCAACGATCCTTGATCGTAAAAACAAGCTGCCGGTGATAGGTGTGTCCCATTACTCCTTATCGGTATTGCGTGAAACATGCAGGATCTCCCGGTTTCTGTCACTCCCGGGCTTTCCAAGAAATTTATCATACAGATCATTGACGATCGGATTCTTATGTGATACCTTGATCATCTCTTCGTCATCCACATCATACAATGCTTTCATCCGCGATTTCAGATTCTTCTCATCCGGGTTTAGCTTTTGTCCTCCGCCATTTATACAACCGAAAGGACAAGCCATAACCTCGATGATCTTGAAGGCGTTCTTTTGTGAGATAATTTCATCCATTATTGGTTTCATCTGAGCGAGACCGTTAACGGCAACAACCGGGAAGATCACCTTACCGATCTTGACCCGTGCCTCTTTCCTGTTCTTTAAACCCCGCAACTCCATGATTTTCAGGGGACTCATCTCCTGACCTGTCAACATAAAATGTATCGTACGCATCAGTCCTTCCAGGTGACCTCCTGAAACCCCGAACAGATTCCCGGCCGAGCTGCGCATACTGAAGGCAGTATCGCTTGGCTCGGGCTCCAGGGCACTGAAATCGATCCCGAGCAACCTGATGATTTTATTCAGTTCCCGGGTGGTAAGCACGGCATCAACAAAACGGTAAGAGCCCTCTTTTCCTAAATCCTGTCCGGATTCATATTTTTTTGCAGTACAGGGCATAACAGACACAACAAAGACACTCTCAGGCTTAATCCCTGCTGAACTGGCAATGTAGTTTTTGATCATCCTGCCCATGATCTGTTGCGGTGACCGGGGTGTGGCAAGATTTGGGATAAGTGAGGGGTAAAGCTCTTCAACATACCTGACCCAGGAGGGACAGCAGGAGGTCAGCAGGGGTAAGGGACCATTTGAATTGAGACGCTCCACAAAAGTAGCTGCCTCTTCCATGATGTGCAGATCGGCCGCCATAGAGGTGTCGAATACCTGCCGGAACCCGATCCGTTTCAATGCTGCCCTGACAATATTTAAAATATCCTTACTGGCCTTGAGATTAAATTCCTCAGCAATCGAAGCAGGGACGGTAGGAGAGAACTGGATCACCGGAAAGAGTTCCGGATTATTCAGCGCCTCCAATACACTTGTCAATGACGACCGCTCAGTCAACGCTCCGGTCGGGCAAACCATAATACATTGACCGCATTTTACACAGGTTTGCATATTCAATCCCTTGTTGTACGAGGTGCCTATCCTGCTTTCCGATCCCCTGCCGACAATATCTATCGCTGAAACCCCGATCACCTCGTCACACACACGGATACAACGACCGCAAAGCACACACTTCTCAGGATCTCTTATGACCGAAGGACACGCTTTATCGATCGGAATAATCTCCCGCTTTCCATGGTACTTTCGATCGTGAATGTCCATTTCAACCGCCAGTTCCTGTAAACGACACGCGCCGCTCCGCTCGCAATACAAACAGTCGTCAGGATGACTTGCCAGAAGGAGTTCTACAATAACTTTTCTGGCCTTTAATACTTTTGGGGAGTGGGTTTTGATCTTCATCCACTCACTGACCGGATGCGAACAGGCCGGAACAAGTCCCGGCATACCCTCAACCTCCACAACACACATCCTGCACCCACCCGAAGGTGAGAAACCATTCATATAACATAATGTGGGAATATTGATCCCGATACGATCCAGCACATTTTTAATGGTCTCGCCCCGCTTTGCCGATACCTGCTGATTATTGATCTCAATATTGAATTGCATGCCGGTTACTTGAAATAGATTGCATTAAACTTACAAACATCAAAACAGATCCCGCAACCTGTACATTTTGACTCAATGATGAAATGCGGGTATTTGACGGTCCCGATAATTGCGTTTTCGGGACACTTACGCTGACAAAGATTACATCCGTTGCAAAGGTCCGCATTGATATAAAACGTCCTGAGATCCCGGCAGACACCAGCTTGACACTTTCGGTCGAAAATATGCTCTTCGTACTCTTCACGGAACCACTTTAACGAAGAAATAACAGGATTTGGGGCATTCTGGCCCAAACCACAGAGTGAGGTGTCCTTGATCACCGAAGCCAGTCGCTCCAACTCAACAACTCCCTTGAAACGTTCCAGGGTCTCATGGGAACTCTCTTCGCGGGGCCTGCGGCTTATCTCATCAAGGATCTGCAACATCCTCCGTGTGCCTTCCCGGCAGGGAATGCACTTTCCGCAACTTTCATGCTGCAGGAACTGCATGAAATATTTCGAAAGACTGACCATGCAGGTTTCTTCGTCCAACAGGATCAAACCACCCAACCCGAGTGAAGAACCGATTTCCTGCATCGACTCATAACTGATCTCCATATCAAGGTTTTGCGTAGGAATGCAGACTCCGGAAGGTCCACCGAATTGAACTGCTTTCAGTTTTTTCCCATCCCTGACCCCGCCACCAATCGCGGTCACCAGATCTGAAAGTTTTGAACCGATAGGTACCTCTGCAAAGCCTGTGGTTACTGCCTTCCCGGAAATGCAGAAAATTTTGGTCCCCCGGTTGTCCCTGATCCCGGTCGATTTGAACCACGAAGGCCCGTTTTCAAGGATCGAAGGGACATTGGCAAGAGTTTCGATATTATTGACTACCGTTGGATGGCCGAATAGCCCCTTTTCAGCAGGATATGGGGGCTTGGATTGAGGAATTCCCTGCCTGCCTTCAAGACTTGCTATCAATGCGGTCTCTTCTCCGCAAACAAAAGCTCCGGCCCCAAGCCTGATGTGGATTTTCAGATTAAAACCACTTCCAAAAATATTCTCACCCAGAAATCCGTAATCCCTGGCATCATCAATGGCTTTAAGCAATAAGGTATGTGGCTGTGCATAATCGGCACGGAGGTAGATATATGCGTTGTTTGCACCGATGGCATAGGAAGCAATGGCAATTCCCTCAATAACTCTGTGTGGATCACCCTCGATAATTGAACGGTTCATGAATGCCCCCGGATCGCTTTCGTCGGCATTGCATATCAAATACTTTTGATCGCTGCCGGTACCCAGGGCCATCATCCATTTTTTTCCTGTCGGATACCCCCCTCCGCCACGCCCACGCAATTCACTCTGCGTGATAATATCACATACCTTGTCGGCCGTGTAATTCAACACAGTCTTATATAATGACTTATAACCGCCGGAAGCCAAATAATCATCAATACTATTGGGTGAAATAATCCCTGCATTACGTGTTACGATCCGGTGTTGTTTTGCAAAAAACGGAAGTTGATCAATAAACGGGATGTTTGGCCAAACCTCCTGTGATTGCGATTTGAATTGCCCTAAAACATGGTCGGTGGAGAGGCTCCGGTGAAAAACCGAGTTCAGAATGTCTTCCACCAGGTCCTCCGTGACATGATGGAAAGAGATCCTGGTCTTTCCCGGTAACTGGACATCCATGAGTGGCTCCGACGAACACATGCCAATGCAACCGACCCGGATGATTTCTGCCTCCGGGTTGTGATTCTTACAATACCTTTGAATCGCATCGTAAGTCTTTTCTGACCCCGCGGTAATGCCACAGGTACCCATTCCGACATAGATCACAGGATGATCTATCCGCTCCCTTTTTATCAGCGAAAGACGATCGGATGTGGCTTTATCAAATACACTGGAATAATTCTTCAGTACCTTTTCGGTGAGAAACTCCTTTTGTTCTGTTGTATTAACGACAACCATCTTACTCGGTTTTTTCTTTGAGCGACCGGATGATCCGAACCAGGTCCTCCGGAGTTACCCTGGAATAAATTTTATCATTGATGCGGATGACAGGTGCAGAGTCACAAGCGCCCATGCAACTCGTGACTTCCAGACTGTATCGCCTGTCTTTACTGGTCCCGCCCGGACTCACCTTTAGCTGCCTAACAAATTCATCCAGATAAGTGGTTGATCCTGACAGATAACAGGCGGTGCCTCGGCACATTTGAATTAAATAACGCCCCGCGGGCTTAAACCTGAACCGATCATAAAAAGTAGCAACACAATAAACCTTGTTGGCAGGAATGTTCAAATACCTGCCGACTTCTTGAAATACCTCTTCCGAAAGAAATCCCTTTTCATTCTGGATCTCCATCAGGATTGGGATCAATCCATCCCTTTTTCCGGCCGGGTACTTTTCAAGAATATGTACCGGTACCTCCTTGTTCATATTACAAAATATCAGTATCTGATTCACAAAAATAGTATAATTATCTTAATTACGAATTAATTAATTGTGAAAAAATTATCAATGTGAAAAAATAAACAAATATATTTACCATGCCGAACCGGTATTTTTTTTGTTTCGGATGGCAATCTAAACGCAGATATTCCTAATTTTGAATTTTATAAATGCCGAAATGATAGACGAACCGCTTTTCCGGATAACCCATGACCAATGCATCAAATGTTATTCCTGCGTTCGCATTTGTCCGGTTAAAGCCATCAGGGTCGATGTTAACACCGAATTTCCTTCGATCCTTCCGGAACGTTGTATTGGTTGCGGAAGCTGCTACCGGGCATGCTCAACACAAGCCATTTCATACCGGAGTTCCATTGAACAGACCATTGAACTCCTCCATTCCGGAGAACCGGTTGCCGCCATTTGTGATCCGGCTATTTCTGGCGAATTTCACGACATTACCGATTACCGGAAATTTGTCGGAATGATCCGGGAACTTGGTTTTACTTATGTAAGCGAAGTCTCTTTCGGCGTCGACCTCATCGCTTCCCGGTATAAAGAATTGCTCGATAACTTCAGGGGTAAGTATTATTTCACTTCAAACTGCCCGTCTGTTGTAGCTTTTATTGAAAAGTATCATCCCGAACTGATCAACAATCTTGCCCCCCTGGTGTCGCCGATGATCGCAACTGCCCGGGTGATCCGACAAAGGTATGGATCCGGTACCAGGGTCGTTTTCATTGGTCCCTGCATTGCAACCAAGGACGAAGCATTAAGGTTTACAGGCGAATCGGCTGTCGATGCGGTCCTTACTTTTGTTGAACTCAGGCAACTGTTTGCTCAATTCAATATTCGCGAAAGCCAGCTTGAATATTTTGAATTCGATCCTCCCCTCGGACAAAAAGGATCGCTTTATCCAATCAGCAATGGGATACTCCAGGCAGTCGGGATTAACGAAGACCTCCTGTCGGGAAGCGTAATTACGACTGAAGGCAGGATCAATATGACCGATGCAGTAAGGGAATTTGAATCGCGAATTGATCTGATCAAAAGGAATTTCAACATATTTTATGATGAAGGGTGTATCATGGGGCCTGGCACCTCCCCGAAAGGAGAAAAATTCCTGAGAATGACCCTGGTAAAGGAATACGCAAATAAGCGGCTGAAGACCCTGAATCTCGATGATTGGCAACACGATGTTAATTCCTTTGAAGAACTCGATCTTTCAAGACAATTTATTGCGGATGATCAACGACTACCGGTTCCTGACGAGGAAAAGATTGCAGAAGTTCTCAAAATGATCGAACGCGAATCACACCTGCATGGCGATGTTGGCTGCGAATCGTGCGGGTATTCAAGCTGCCGCGATCTTGCAATCGCCATCTCCCAGGGCCTTGCCACCACTGATATGTGCCATGTATTTAGCGGTAAAAACCGCCAGGAGTATATCCAGACCCTCAGGACTACCAATGAAAACCTCGCCAAAACCAAAATCGCACTCAAAGCATCTGAAGAAAAGGCTAAACATGAACAGGAAGCCCAGAAAGAAACTTCAGAGATTATCAGTACCATGCTCCAAAAACTGATTTCAGGAGTCGTGATTGTAGATGAAAATCTGAAAATCTACCAGTCGAATAAAGCCTTTATCAGAATTGTCGGGGAGGAAGCCACCCTGATCGATGAAGTGATACCAGGTTTGGTCGGGGCCGACCTGAAGTCGCTGTTGCCGATCCATTTCTATAAAATGTTCACGTATGTGCTCTCCTCCGATGAATCCATTGAAAACAGGGATGTACAGTTCGGAGATAACAAACTGGGAGTTTCGATTTTTCCCCTTCGCAGCCATAAATATGTAGGGGGAATTCTGCGTGACCGGTATATGCCTGAATTGCAAAAAGAACAGATCGTTAACCGGCTTCAGGAGGTGATTGACGAAAATTTTGATATGGTACAAAAGATTGCTTACCTGCTCGGCGAAGGTGCTGCCAAATCAGAGCAGATGCTCAACTCGGTTATTGAAACCTACTCCAATCCTCCCGGAAAAAGACAATAAACTATTGTGAACAGGCAACAGACTGCGGAAAACGGAGATGAGACCGGCGATGGAGAACGATGGAATTGATAATGGAACAGGATATCATAATTTCCCTGCCTCTTGAATGAAAAATTCTTTATCGAAGTAACCTGTCAGCAAAAATGTCACGCTGAAGCCCGTGTTTGCGGCGATGTCTTCATTTCGAAAAGGATCAAAGAAGAAGGGCGAATTATTGTCGTACTCTCCGATGGTATGGGTCACGGGATCAAAGCCAACATGCTTGGAACCCTCACGGCTGTGATGGCAGTACATTTTACACGCGAACACAAGACCATCCAGAAGATCTCGGAAATTATTATGAACACCCTCCCGGTCGACAGTGTGAAAAAAATGAATTACTCTACTTTTACCATCGTCGAGATTGACCCGGATACGAAGGTGCGAATCCTGGAATATGAAAACCCAAGAACCATGGTCTTCAGGGGATCACGACCTCATGAACCTGAATGGAACTGCGTGGTATTGGAGGGTGAAAAACATACTGGCCGTGAAGTACTTACTGCCACTTTCAGGCCTCAGAAGGAAGACCGGATTGTGTTTTGCTCCGATGGGGTGACCCAATCCGGTTTGGGATCCGATAAAATGCTTACCGGATGGGGAGCAGAAAACCTTCTGAATTTCATCGAAGAATCCATTAAGAAAGAACCTGATATATCCGCGGTGAATCTGGCTTCAAAGGTTGTCAATAAGGCCAATCTGAATGACGGATTTCACCCGCGCGACGATATAAGCTGTTCGGTATTGTACTTTCGCGAACCCAGGAAACTGATGATATTCACCGGACCGCCCGTTGATCCATCAAATGATAACACGGTTACGGAATTGTTGAAACATTTCGACGGAAAAAAAATCATCTGCGGAGCAACAACAGCCGATATGGTTGCCCGCGAATGGAAGGAGGAAATCATTGATTCGAAAGAACGTTTCGACCAGGAACTTCCACCTGTTTCCCATATGAACGGGGTGGAATTGATAACAGAGGGAATCCTGACTCTGAGCAAGGTGAGCGAATTGTTGAAGAAGTATACCAACAATTATACCCTGGGTAGGGGACCAGCCGATGAAATTGTTAAAACTATTCTCGATTGCGACGAAATTCATTTTCTTGTGGGAACCAACATCAATATCGCCCACCAGGATCCAACCCTTCCCATGGAACTTGAATTGCGCCGAACGGTGGTACACCGTATTGCCAGGACCCTGGAAGAGAAATTCCTCAAAGAGGTCACCATGAAGTTCTTCTGATCTTGCAATAACTCTTTTTTTTTGTTATATTTGTCAGAGTTCGTATCGCTTACGACCTGTCAATACAGATTCCAGGACACTACTGAATTCGTAGCGGGATCCTTTGTTGTGTTTTCGGTATAAAATCGAGGTAAAATGAATCGAATGATTTTAATACTGGCCCTGTTGGTATCTTGCAGGGTCAACATCGTCATTGCCCAGGTGGGTATAAATACCGATAACAGTCAGCCCGACCCTTCTTCTATGCTCGATGTTAAGACTGACATTAAAGGCTTTCTCCCGCCACGGATGACCTATTCACAACTTCAAAGCATTTCCAGCCCGGCCCAAGGGCTTCTGGTGTTCTGTACCGATTGCGGGATATCCGGAGCTGGCGCAATCGTTGTCTTTTTAAGTAACGGATGGTATACGCTGAGCGCAAGCTGCATACTTCCATGGCCACCTGTTGCGGCGACAAATACCCCGCTCGAAACACAGATTATATGGAACTGGAATCCGGTTGCGGGAGCCACAGGATACAAATGGAATACAGCCAACGACTTTGGCACTGCCATCGATTTAGGAACAGCCACATCAAAGCCGGAATCGGGACTGTCCTGCGGAACCTTTTATGCGAGATTTGTTTGGGCTTATAATTCTTGTGGATCATCAACAGTTCTCAATTTGACCCAATCAACCCTGCCTTGCCAGTCATGCGGACAACCTTTGACGGACGGGCGCGATGGCCATGTTTACAATACTGTTCAGATCGGAACGCAATGCTGGTTTGCTGAAAACCTGAACATGGGACAGATGATAAACAGTTATCAAAACCAATTGAACAATGGAATTATTGAGAAGTACTGTTATGATAATTTAACAACAGGTTGTAATGTGTATGGCGGATTATACCAATGGGATGAAATGATGCAATATGTTACCTCTTCAGGTTCTCAGGGAATTTGTCCTGACGGTTGGCATGTCCCGTCCGATACGGACTGGACGACATTGACCGATTTCCTTGGAGGGGAATCTGTTGCCGGTGGAAAACTGAAAGAAGCAGGACTAACCCATTGGGCGGCACCCAACACGGGTGCAACCAATATCAGCGGCTTTACGGCCCTCCCCGGTGGATACAGAGGATCGGCCGGGGATTTTTATACAATCAATGTGAATGGATTTTTTCGAACATCAACTCAAAATGTCAATTTATGGTCGGTTTGGATCAGAACCCTTTATACATCCTTGCAAGACATTATAAGAGCTACCGAAGGAAAAGAATTCGGATTCTCAGTCCGGTGCATCAGGAATCAATGATTATTTAAACTTCTATTCAACCCGTACGCTGAAATCAGACTTAAAATGCAAGCCTGTTCCTGGAACGAAACCCCTGAAAGGGTTCAAAGCTGTTAGACGGGACATTATTATTCTAAAAAAAATCTGCCGGATGGATTTCACCCGGCAGGCTGTATGCGGTACTAACCGAATTTCCTAATTATATTCAGCGACAATGTCTTTCACACCGTCGGGAGAAACGCGCCCATATACTTTTTCACCCACCATCACCACAGGAGCCAGTCCGCAGGCTCCAACACACCGGAGACAGCTTAGCGAAAACTTTCCATCGGCAGTGGTTTCTCCAACCTGAATGTTCAATACCCGTTTAAATTCATCAAGCACCTTTTCAGCGCCCCTTACATAACAGGCTGTCCCAAGACAAATGGAGATGGGGTGTTCACCCTTAGGGGTCATCGTAAAGAAAGAATAGAAGGTCACGACCCCGTAAACATGGGCAACAGAGACCTGAAGCTCATGGGCGACAACTTCCTGGACCTCAGCTGGCAGGTACCCGAAAATTCCCTGTGCTTTGTGTAGAACGTTGATCAATTCTCCTTTGTCGTTGTTGAAGGATTTGCATACATCCTTCAATTCCTGGACTTTTCTGTCGGATAATTTTATCTTTGCCATTTGACTAAACGATTGACTTACTGATTGACTGAATGACTGATTGATTGAATGACTGAGTGAATGGGTGATTTGAATTTTGCATTTTGCATGTTGATTTTTGCATTCCCTTCCTACTCTTCTACAAAAACTCCTGCACTCTTATCGAAATAGTGGGTGTGAAGCAGGTGATGCGATTTTTCGCCCAAGGGTTTTTCGAGGAATTCTTTATAGAGTTCAATGATGAAGGGATTCTCATGCGATTTACGGATCGGCTTCCCGGCATCTTCCCGATAAATGGCCGCGGCTCTTGCCTTCAGGATTGATGAATCACCGTGGTGGTAAGGTTGTCCGCCGCCGCCGATGCAACCACCCGGACAGGCCATGATCTCAATGGCATGAAATTGACTCTTCCCGGCCTGAATATCTTCAAGAAGTTTGCGCGCATTCCCCAAACCATGTGCTATTCCAATATTAATAGGTAATCCGTTAAAATCGATAGTAGCATGCCGGATGTTTTCCATACCGCGAAGTTCGTTGAATTCGACTTTCTCCAGCTTTTTACCGGTGTATAATTCGTAAGCAGTGCGGCAGGCAGCCTCAATGACTCCTCCCGTGTTGCCAAAAATAACTCCTGCTCCCGTCGATTCTCCCAGAGGATTGTCGAAATCCTCCTCAGGCAACGATGCAAAGTCAATGTTGGCTTGTTTGATCAGGTGAGCCAGCTCACGGGTCGAAATGGAATAATTAACATCCGGGTCCCCGTTTACTTTGAATTCTTCCCGCTGACATTCATATTTTTTTGCAAGGCAAGGCATGATTGAAACCACGATCAGGTTTCGCCGGTCAATTCCCAGTTTTTTTCCGAAGTATTCCTTAGCAATAGGACCGAACATTTGTTGGGGTGATTTTGCAGTAGAAGGAATATTAAGCATTTCCGGAAAATTATGCTCGAAGAAATTGACCCAGCCTGGACAACACGAAGTTAAAATGGGTAATTTTACATTTTTATCACCGTTCAGATGGCGGGTGAGACGATCCAGCAATTCGCTGCCCTCCTCCATGATTGTAAGGTCAGCGGCAAAATCGGTATCAAATACATAATTAAAACCAAGACGCCTGAGTGCGGCAACCATTTTGCCGGTTACCAGGGTTCCGGGAGCAAGTCCGAATTCTTCACCCAGAGCAGCTCTGACGGCAGGGGCGGTCTGAACTACAACGGTTTTTGTGGGATCGGCAAGTGCATTGATAACATTGCGTGAATGGTCAACTTCAGTCAGCGCCCCGGTAGGACAAACCGACACGCACTGTCCGCAATAGGTACAGGGTGATTTTTCAAGGTTCATTTCGAATGCCGGCGCAACTACAGCCATAAATCCCCGGTTAACTGCTGAGAGCGCACCCACGGTTTGTACCTCATTGCACATCATTTCACACCGGCGGCACATGATGCATTTGTCCACATCACGAATTATGGCAGGGGAGGTGTCTTTTCGATAGGTTGACTGGGCTCCCTGGAAAGGAATTTCACGTACTCCAAGCTTTTGAGCCATATCCTGCAACTCGCAATTCCCCGATTTGGCACAAGTCAGGCACTCGGCAGGATGATCGGAAAGGATCAGTTCCAATACGGTGCGCCGTGCGTTTAATACCCTTATGGAATGGGTGTTCACAACCATCCCCGGTGTTACCGTAGTGGTACATGCAGGCGCAAGGTTTCGCCGGCCGGTGACCTCAACTACGCAAATACGGCACCCGCCCGGACGGTTTTCAATCTCCATATCCTTTAATTGAAAATAGCAAAGGGTTGGGATTTCAATGCCGGCAGTTCTGGCTGCCTTTAATATCGTGGTGTTTTTTTCGACTTCAACGGCTTTCCCGTCAATAGTCAACTTAACCATTTCCATCTGTTCCTCCTGATTAATTGATAAAAATAGCGTTGAATTTACATTTTTCCATACAGGCGCCGCATTTGATACATTTATCCTGGTCAATCAGATGCGGTTGTTTACGCTCACCGGTAATGGCATTAACCGGACAGTTTCTTGCGCAAAGCGTACAACCGATACAATTTTCCGGAATGATCATGTACTGCATCAGCGATTTACAATTTCCGGCGCGACATTTTTTACTGGTTACATGTTCCAGATATTCATCATAAAAATTATCCAGGGTCGAAAGTACCGGATTTGGCGAAGTCTGCCCTAAACCGCACAGAGAGGTATCCTTAATGACATGGCTCAGGTTTCTCAGTTTATCAAGGTCTTCAATAGTTCCGTTACCCTGGGTGATCTTTTCCAGGATCTCATATAACCGCTTGTTCCCAATTCTGCAGGGTGAGCATTTGCCACAGGATTCTTCGACCGTGAAGTCGAGATAGAATTTGGCCATTCCAACAGCACAATCATCCTCGTCCATCACAATCATTCCTCCCGAACCCATCATCGACCCTGCTGCAAGAAGGTTATCATAATCGATCGGCGTATCCAGATGTCGCTGTGTGAGGCAGCCACCTGAAGGTCCGCCGGTTTGTACCGATTTGAATTTTTTCCCACCTTTGATACCACCGCCGATTTCATAGATCACCTCACGGAGCGTAATGCCCATCGGAACTTCAATGAGTCCTACGTTATTGATCTTCCCGGCTAATGCAAACACCTTGGTGCCTTTCGATTTTTCGGTTCCGATAGCGGCAAACCATGCTGCACCTTTGTTAAGGATAACCGGGATATTGGCATAGGTCTCAACGTTGTTGACGTTGGAAGGCTTGCCCATGTAACCGGATTCGGAGGGGAAGGGGGGCTTCACGGTAGGTTCGCCGCGTAACCCTTCCATCGAATGGATCAGAGCCGTCTCTTCACCGCAAACGAAAGCTCCCGCGCCATAGCGGATATCGATGTCAAATGAAAAATCGGTTCCCAAAATATTTTTACCGAGTAAACCATATTCCCGCGCCTGTTTCATGGCGATCTTCAGCCGTTCCACGGCAAGCGGATATTCGGCCCGGATATAGATCAATCCCTTGTCGGCACCTGTGCAATATCCGTTAATGGCCATTGCTTCCAGTACCGTATGCGGGTCGCCTTCAAGTACCGACCGGTCCATAAAAGCTCCCGGGTCGCCTTCATCGGCATTGCAGACTACATATTTCTGATCGGCTTTCACAGCACGCGTGATTTCCCACTTTAAACCGGTCGGGAATCCTCCTCCGCCACGCCCCCTTAATCCTGATTTTTTAATAATTTCGATGGTGGCTTCCGGCGTTAGCTCTGTGAGAACCTTGCCCAGCGCCATATAACCATCACGGGCGATATATTCATCGATGTTCTCAGGATTAATAAATCCGCAATTACGCAAAGCGATGCGGATCTGCTTTTTATAAAATCCCATGTGCTTGGAATCACTGACCTTTTCACCGGTTTCAGGATTTTCATACAACAAACGATTAACCCGCCTTCCCTTGATGATATGTTCTTCCAAAATCTCCGAACAATCGGCTGGTGTAACCTGCGTGTAAAACGTGTTATCGGGCATCATCTTGACGATCGGCCCTTTTTCACAGAAACCGAAACAACCGGTTTTAATAACCTGCACTTCCGTGTCGAGGCCATGGGCGATGATCTGTTCCTGAAACACCTTCAGGATCTGATCGCTCTGGGATGCGTGGCAACCTGTTCCGCCGCAAACCAACATGTGGTACTTGATCTGTGTCATTGTCTATGATCTTCTATATCAATTATCAATTGAATGGTAATTTACCGGAATGATCCCATCGACCAGCTCGTTGTTCAAAATATATTTGTCAATAATCTTGCTGGCTTTTTTTACATCGACATATCCAAATGTAATAGGTTCCGTTCCCGGCTTGGTTATTTCAACGGTAGGCTCAGCATAGCAGTAACCCATACAACCGGTTTGCGTGACCACGGCATCGATGTTTCGTTTGGTAAATTCTTCGATAAACGCTTCCATGACTTCTTTTGCCCCTGAAGCAATTCCACAGGTAGCCATGGCTACTTTCACCTGTATCCGTTTATCGGGTTCGTTGCTCTTTTCTCTCAGAGAAATTTTTGCCCGAAGATCATCCTGCATCTTCCTTAAGTCGGCTAATGATTTTATTTTTTCCATAAAAATCAGTATGTTATATAAATTCAATTAACATCAATATCTTTCAGGTTCTCTTTCACCATCTGAAGCAGGGTGGGGTAGAGCGCCGGTTCATTGATCGGAATTCCGCACAAAGCATCCTTCAACGCAATGGTGGATAATTCAAAAGATCGGCCATTCCGGTTATGAAGGTAACGGAATTGGATTTCCGGGTGCGCTGTCAGCGTCAGGAGAACCGTACCCGCAATGTCGCCCAACACCGGCCGGTCAATATGATTATACTCAAAACGGGCTTCCACCACTGTGCCTTTCCCGGTTTCTGAATCGATTTTCAAAGAACCATTCGACCGCTCCGCGTTTTGCCTTAATAGCGACAATCCCAAACCGACCTTACGCGTTGTCCGCGTCGTGAAAAACGGATCGGTTACCGTCTTCAATACATCCGGCGCCATACCACATCCGTTATCGCTGATATTAAACCGGAGTAAGTTCAGCAGCGTATCCTCCCTGATCTCAAGCGATATTTCGGTCGCACCTGCCCGGATCGAATTCTGAAGGATGTCCATAATATGCATTGATAAATTTTTCATTGCAAAGATAAAAAACTTTATTGTTATTTTATTCACTTTGTGAAAATATTCACAAAAAGTATCTTAAATAATTATAAAACAGTGTTATGCTTTGTTATTTTATCTTGGTTTCTTTTTGTAGCAAGAGGGCGACATGGTGGTGTTGCGCTCTTGCTAAAGGAATTGTTAAAGATAAAAAAATATTCTGAATAATCCGATTCAAAGGATATTTTTATCACACAGCCGAATCAGGTTAAGGTATCGATGACAGCTTTCCGTCCTGCCTTTCGGTACAAACATCGACGGATTTCGGCAAAACTGGGTTCCCGCATTCGAAAAACGGTTTTCCATGTTCCCATTTGGTGGAGAAAATGTGCATCCGATCCTCCGATAAAGGAGTGCTTGAAAATATCAGGGAACAATGCTCGAAGGCTTTTCTGATTTGATTTCGGCGAAAGTTCTATTGCATCCACCATCAATTCCTGCGGAAAAAATCCAAGTTGTCCTAAAATCCCGAACCTTGGCCTGTCGATATGGGCGGGAATGAACAATCCTTGTAACCGCCGCACACAGGATGCAATCTCATCCAGACGCTGAGTTAATGCCATGAGAAGGGAGCGTTCTTCGGTGTAAATGATGTTGTTCATGTCGTCGACCACAACCTGGTAACCAAACAATCGCGGATCGTTTTGGATATCCGGAAGGTTCTGATCGAGATAATGCTGGAATTCTTCAAGCTGGGCTGGCGTTTCAAAATAGGTCAGACAATGTACCTCTTCGCGTGAGGTGACCTCGGCGCCGCATAAAACAAGAATACCTGCATCCTCGCCCATTTGTCTGATCAGGTTACATTGACGGGTGCTATTATGGTCGGTAATGCCGATAATGTCGAGATTCAAATCTGCCGCACGACGAATAATGTTATCGGGGCTCATCTCAAGGTCGCCGCAGGGTGATAAAACGGTATGGATATGAAGATCACCGATAAACGATTTCATTCGTGCGGGATAGCTTTTCAATACAATGAATCAGTAAACACTTAGAAATGGAATCAGTCGGAATTATCCCTGTTTAACAACATAAATACACGACCGGTTATTTCGAATGTCTCAAGGGTCGTTCCTAAAACCGGAATCCGTTCCGCTATGCTTTGACTAAGCATCTCATCGTCGGGTTTATATCCTTTGACAAGGATAATGGCCGACAATTCTTTAAGTGATGCTATTGCAACGACATTCTTATGGGTTTGAAGGGTTATCCATACCTGTCCGGGGCCTGCATGTCCCATTACATCACTGAGAAGGTCGGAAGTATAGCCGCCTGTAACAGGCTTTGACAATGCTTCCTTACCCGAAAAAATTGATAAATCAAGCTTTTCAACAAGTTCTGCCAGGTTCATATCGGGATGGATTTTATGAAACATCATTGATTTTATCCTTTAATTTGTTTTTATCCAGTTTCTGGTCACTCCAGATGCCGGCCATGATTTTCATCGACTCGGCCGGATCCATCTGATCATTTTGTTCAAGAATCCGCTGTACAAATATACATTGACGGAGGTGGGCATTGTGTTGAACGATATCCTCCGACAATGCTTTACAGGAAGGTGATCCGCAAATTCCGCAATCAACCTGTGGCAATACGTTGTTCAACTCATAAATCCGTTTCATCTTAATCATGGCCTGCATCACCTGATCATCCAGTTTCATCATTGACCTGGGCTGGATTTTCCCTAATTCCATATTATTCTGAAGATGGGAAAAGAGCCCCGGTTGGTAATGCTCCTCCCGGTGGTCTGATATCGGTTTTGCAGCAGATAATACCCTGGCTCGCTTTCGCAGTCTGTCGACTGTCAGGAATCGATTACCGGGGCATAGGATTCCGCCGGCACAGCTTTCGTCGCAGGCTCGTAGTTCAAGGAATCCAACACCACTGATTTCCTCATTTTCGATCTTCTCGAGGAATTCAATTACATTGTTTATCTGATCGATTGCCAGGCTGCGTCCTGCCGCCATATGGTCGGCTTCACCATGGGTCAGGCTCCAGGTCACCGCACGCGATGTTACTCCTGAGTCAGGAAGGTTGGCAGGTGTGCCTTTTTTTTGGCGGAGTATCCGGAAAACCTTGTTGTAAACAAAATTCATGTTGAGTACGCCGTCAATGGCCGAATATTCTTCGCCGACGGGGTTTTTCACGGCCACGATTTTTGCGGCACAAGGGGTAACGTAAAAGATTCCGATATCTTCGGGAGGGATACCCTGGTTTGAAAGATTATACCGGATTGTCAGTGCAGTTATATCGAGAGGAGCCTTCAGCCGGATAATGTTGCCGGTGAGGGAGGGAAACTTAACCTGGATCAGTCTTACAATGGCCGGACAGAATGATGAAATAAGAGGAGCGGTTTCCCGGTTGTTTCCAATGTAATTGTTACTTTGATCACAGAGAAATTCTACTCCTTCTTCGACTTCGGCAACATGGGTAAATCCAAGTTCATAAATGGCGCTGATTATCTGATCGGGTCCGACGCTGTCGGGAAACTGACCAGTGAAAACGCCGGGGATTAGTGCAACACGTGTAGGGTAACGGTAAATCTCTTCAAAATCGTCTTGTTCCACGACGATGGCACGAACCGGACAAACGCGGTAACATTCTCCGCAATCGATACACCGGTTAGGTATAAGTCTTGCTTTTCCCGATGAAACACGGATTGCTTCGGTAGGACAAACATTCATGCAATGGGAGCATCCGATGCAGGTATCTTCCCTGAATTGAAGTGCATGTTGAAAATGAGATCCGGTAACCTGTGTCATCTTGTTGGGTTGAAATAGTTGATGATCATGACCCTTGTTCCTTTTCCGACCACACTGTCGATATCGAGCCGGTCGGAATTATTTTTCATGTTCGAAAGTCCCATTCCGGCCCCAAATCCCATCTCCCTGACCTGTGGAGTGGCCGTGGAATACCCCACTTCCATCGCCTTTTGAATATCGGGGATCCCCGGTCCTTCATCATCTAATAAAATGCTGATTTTTTCAGGATCGATATCAACGGCGATTTTACCCTTGTAAGCATGAGCCACAATGTTCACTTCAGCTTCATAGAGCGCAATGACCGTTCGCCTGATCACTTCACCATCGACATTCAGTTGTTTCAATGTTTTTTTCACCTGACTGGAGGTAAAACCGGCCTGAGAAAAATTTCCTCCTTCAACATGGTAATCAAAATGCATGAGCGGATCAATAAACGGGTTTGATTCCAGCCTGGTATAAAATGCCGCTGGCTTTATACATGGAAAAAGGGCTGTGGATTATTGCAATCCCGTTTTCATTAGCCAAGTTGGTCATTTCGACTGTTACTTTTTTATTTCTGACAAATACGATACAATCGATGTCTGACATTTCAGCCGTCCTGATCGCCTGGATGTTGACCAGACCTGTCAATAACAACAAATGGTTAGTCGGGAGTGTGAGGACATCGCTCATGAGGTCAGAAGCAAAGGCTCCCTCAATGATCCGGTCGGGATTTCCGGCGTCGGTAATGATCTGGCCATCGAGGAGCTGCGCTATTTTTTCTAAGTTAACCAGGTTGTTCGTTACTGTCATTTCGAAGTGTATTGTCCATAAATTCAGCTACAAAATTACAACTTGTATTTCTTTGAACCAAGCTTTTTGTTATTTATTTAACAATGTTAATTAAATAACAATTGATTTATTTCTGGATAACTAATCGAAATCCATTCCCATGGATATTCGCAATTTCAATGCCGGGATCAGTTTTCAGGTATTTCCTGAGCCGGGCGATGAATACATCCATACTTCTACCATTGAAGTAGTTATCAGCCCCCCATATCTGTTCCAAGGCATCTTTCCGCAACAGAATTCCATCTTTGGCGGAACAAAGCATTTTCAGCAGGTGCGCTTCTTTGGGTGAAAGTTGAAACGTCTCTTTTTCGAAGGAAAGTGTCCGTAATGGAATGTTGAATTTCAATTTTCCAACCATGATCTCACTCGGTTCATTTTCGTTGTTGGGTGATTTGAGATTTCTTTTCAGGATGGCATGAAGTTTAAAGAGCAGGACCTCCGAATCGAAGGGTTTGGTTATATAATCATCGGCTCCCGTTCTGAAGCCTTCCAGCATATCCTCTTTCAGTGATTTTGCCGTAAGAAAGATGAAAGGGACCGGGCTGTTTGTTTTCTTAATCTCTTTAGCCAAAGTAAAACCGTCCATTTCTGGCATCATAACATCAAGGATGCAGATATCGAAGGCTTCGGATTTAAATGTTGATAATCCCTGTTTGCCATCCGGTTTTAAAACGACTGAGAAATCGTTGAGCTCCAGGTAAGATTTCATTATAGATCCGAAATTAGGATCATCTTCGACCAGCAATATTTTGATTTTTTTATTCATTCTGATTTATTTGGGCATTGACTATACTTATTTCGAATTTGCTTCCTTTCCCGAATTCACTCTGCAGTTGGATTTCACCTTTATGTGCCAGGACAATTGCCCTGACATAACTTAATCCCAGGCCGAATCCTTTAATATTATGTATATTTCCGGATGTGACCCGGTAGAATTTATCAAAGATTTTCCGCTGTGTATCTGCACTCATGCCTAGCCCTCTATCCTGAACAGAGAAAAAGTATTTTCCGGATCGGTTAAAGGAAGTAACGGTGATCTGTGGTTTGATGATGGAATATTTGTTGGCATTGTCGAGAAGGTTTAGGAGCACATTTCTCATATGATCTTCATCTGCAAGTACCATGGGGTTTTCGGCCCTCAGATCAGTAATGATCTTTCCCTCACGTTTTTCTACCTGCAACCTGAAATGATCGGTCACCCTTTCGATTAGTTCATTCAGATCAATAAGTACAAGTCTGAGTTTGAAGTCACGACTGTCCAATAACGCCATCTGAAGGACCTGTTCGACCCGCGTGTTCATCCGGTTGTTCTCTTCCTTTATGATCCTTGTGAAATTTTTAATGGTATCCGGTTCCGACAGTACCCTTGGATTATTTATCGAATCAGCAGCGATGGAAATAGTCGCTATGGGAGTTTTAAACTCATGGGTCATGTTGTTGATGAAATCGGTTTTAATATCCGAAATTTTCTTTTGCCGGATCATTACCACGATGCTTGCACCGGAGGAGAGAATGATGATCAGCGTAAAGAGGCCAGAACCCGCAAGCAGCAAAGACAAAGATTTCAGAACATGAGTTTTCTGTCCCGGGAAGCGGATAACGAGCAAATCAGGCTTTTTGAATAAATCGTTGGGGAACAGGGAAACTTTATGATCGGAGATCGTTCCTGGTTCAATAAATCCGGCCGACCGGATCGGAATATGGTTGCTGTCGTTGGTTGGAGAATACACGGCAAATTCAAACGGAAGATCGATTCCTTTATCAATTAACGATTTGCTTAAGGAAGCCTGGAGCGTTTTTTTGTTAATCCGTTGCTGGATCGGTGCTGGTTTGGTTTCCAATTCGAGAGCCATTTTTTTAATGACATCCTGGATTTTTTTTGCCTTATTGTCCAGTTTCTGAATGTTATTTTCGCGGTATTGGAATTTATCACGGTTTACTTTCATCCTGCTCATTGGAGTAGGAGGAGATGGATTTGGGGGGATTTGATGCTGGATATTCCGTGATCGCCGGGAACCTGGTGTTGTTAAGATAACGGTTTTGTTGCCTGCCTGGTCGGATTCCCACTCCTTCTCCTGAAATGCCAGTCCCCGATCCCGTTCGTTGATTTCTATTATGGAATCAAGCTTGCTTACCTGATCTTTCCATTCAAAACTGTATGCATCAGGTTCAATCTGATGCATTTCTTCATAAACCTGTTCCATCCTTATTGTCAGCGAGTCGAGGCCTTCCAGGACGGGGATCACGTTATACTGGTAAGAGTAATGGAGAACACCCGGTGCGAGCGGGCGACGAAATGCACGTTCAGAACGGTGTTTTGGTGAAGGATGTGTTTCAGACAGTTCATTCAATGCGAGCAGTGAGTCAAGGCGGGCTTTGATGGTAATGGATGAATCTTTTGAAAAAGCCTGAACGATACTCATGATGCTGTCGCCTTCATAATTGCGGCTGATGAAGTGCATGTTTTCCCTTGTCTCTATCTTATTGACAACATCTCCAAGGGCATCGTTAACACTTCGGTTAAATTGGGCTTCCTTGACCTGGAATGCATTCCGGATCCAAAAGAACTGGACAATGATGATCCCAACAAGGGATATGCAGATGCAAAGGATCAAAATGTATAGCAATTTCTTATTCATGGTACAAAAGTAAATAAAGGAGTTCCCCAATCATCAAGATTAACGATTCCTTAACTGAATTTAACGATACATTAACATTTTCAACTGCTTAGAGCGTTTAGATTTGCGACATCATTTAAAACACAGGAGGACCTCATGAAAATCTTCAGCATTTCACCAAGCCGGTTTTTTGTCACAGCAGTGGCAACCATACTGGTAATTTTTATCACAAAACCAGGACGGACCCAGGACACAGGATCCGGTTCGTCGAAAAAGGAATCGACCATCCACCTAAAAATCGTGAAGGATGACGATGGAAAGACAACGACCATCGACACCACGATTACGTATAATTCGCCCCTTGACCGGGAAGAGATCAGGGAGCTGGTTCATAAACTGAAGGGGGATATGAAAGCAATGAAGATGAACATGAAAAAGGAGGGTTATAATATTGATCTGGAGTTGGAGAACCTGGAAAATCTCGATTCTCTTGAAAACGACCTGGATAACATCATTGTTCTCAAAAGCAAAGGAAAGGGAGGTAATGTCAGGATACACAGGTTTCCCAAAGGTTTTAACTATGATTATGATTTCGAATGTCCGGAACTACCTGGACTTCCTGAATGGGAATCTCCCGAAGGTTTCAGGTTTGATTGTCCTGTGCCATGCCCGGACCACAGAATCCTGAATTTCAGTCGGGGCGAACGGGGTTCTTTGAACGAACTGTTGGGTGATATTCCGATGGATCGTGTAAAAAGTTATTCCATCAAGGATCGGAAAAATGGGAAAAGGATTGTGATTGACCTTGAAGATGGTCCGTTTCCGGTTGTTCGCGACCGGATGGTGATTGTGAGGGAAAAGCCTCAACAGATGAGGCAGCGTAACAGGGGAGGTGAAAAGAATGTAAGAGTCATTGTGCGTCCGCAACAAGGAGCTGAAGAATATGAGATGCAGCAACAAAAGAAATCACAGGCGACACCAGAGTCGTCAAAGGGAGAAGAGCGTCCGGAAACCAAAACTTCAACCGAGAAACCCAAAATTTAACTTTCTTCGTTCTTTATACATACCATTGTTAGAAATGTGCGCTCCGGAGGCGGCTCAAAAGGCCGTCTCCTTTTTTTGTTCTTGAAATAAAAAAAAGGTTGTCCCTGAATTGACGGGACAACCTTTTTTAACGGTTTTGAACGATTAATATCTCTTGCGTGGAGTATAATGAGTGTGCAAGAGTTCGTGAGATTTATGTCCAAGCGGTTTCTCAAGGAATTCTTTATAGATCTCTGCAATCTCGGGATTTTCGTGCGATTTACGGATTGGCATTCCCATATCTTCCTGGTAGATGGCCATCTTCCGTTTCGATCTGATCTCGGGATTGGTAGGGATCGGTTGTCCCCCGCCGCCAAGACATCCGCCCGGACATGCCATAATTTCGATGAAGTGGTAATTGACTTTACCGTCTTTAACGTTTTGCATAACGGTTTTGGCATGGGCCAGCCCGTTTGCAACCGCGCATTTCAGTTCAACACCTTCGAGAAAGCTCCATTCAGGTTTTACTTTTTCGATTTTAATGGTTGCTTCCCTGACTTCGCCTTCTGTTCCGCGGACCGGGATAATATTCAGTCCATCGAATGGTACTTCCCGGCCGGTTACAATTTCATAAGCAGTACGTAAGGCTGCTTCCATAACACCGCCGGTGGATCCGAAGATGACTGCGGCACCGCTTGAGGTTCCCATGAAACTGTCGTATTTTTCATCGGGTAATTCGTCAAATTCGAGTCCGGCCTGTTTGATCATGATGGCCAGTTCACGGGTTGTGAGTACATAATCGACATCCTTAAATCCACTGGAGCGCATTTCGGGTCGGTTTGCCTCAAACTTTTTGGCTGTGCAAGGCATGATGGAAACAGACACAACATTGCGCGGATCGAGTTGGCGTTTTTGGGCGTAGTAGGTTTTTGCCAGTGCACCGAACATCTGTTGTGGTGATTTACAGGTAGACAGGTTGGGCAGATATTCAGGGAATGTATGTTCAATGAACTTGATCCAGCCCGGTGAACAGGAGGTAGCCATCGGGAGGGCAACCGTGGGATCTTTGTCGACCAGGGCTTTTTTCAGCCGGGTTAGCAATTCGTGGCCTTCTTCAATAATGGTGAGGTCGGCTGTGAAGTCGGTGTCGAGTACCGAAGAAAATCCCAGTCTGCGAAGGGCTGCAACCATTTTTCCGGTAACGATCTTTCCGTGAGGTAAGCCCAGTGCTTCTCCAAGGGCTACCCGGACGGCGGGGGCGGTTTGTACCACGACATGTTTGCCCGGATCATAAATGGCGTCCCATACCTGGTCAATATAGTTCCGTTCGATGAGAGCTCCGGTCGGGCACCGGTTCACACACTGTCCGCAGTTGGTGCAAACGACTTCAAACAGCGAATGTTCAAAGAAGGTAGAAATTTTCATTTTATCACCTTTGTATGCCACTCCAAGTGCACTTACACTCTGGAGTTCTTCGCAGGTGCGGACACATCTTTGACAACGGATGCAACGGCTGTCATCTTTAATGATGGCGGTGTTGAACATGTCGATGGTGTAATTTTTTTCGGGTACCAGATCGAGGAAAAGGTGGTCGCCGGTGAGCATTTGTGAGGCGAGTCCCTGAAGCTCACAGTTCCCGTTTTTGTAACATTTGGTACAGTCGGCGTTATGTTCGGAAAGGAGCAATTCAACGATGTGTTTCCGGGCAAGCCTAACTTTCATGCTGTTGGTATGGATCACCATTCCTTCGGAAACCGGCATGGCGCATGATGCAGGGAGGTTTTTTACCTTTTCCTGTTCAACAACACATACGCGGCAATTTCCGGCTACACAGAGATCTTCATGGTAGCAGAGGGTCGGGATGTGTATGTTGAGTTTGCGGGCGGCTTCGAGGATGGTTGTACCTTCATCCACTGTGATGGCGATACCGTCGATCGTCAGATTTATTTGTTTAGCCATATAAAGAATCTTAATTAACTTGTTAATACTGGATTAATAGATCATCTCTTCCTTGAAGTTATTGACGATGGAGGAGAAGGAATTGGCGACTGATTGTCCGAGTCCGCACTTGGCAGTTAGTTTCATGCTTTCGCTGAGTTTCATCAACTGATCAAGATAGAGGGCTTTCTTTTCACCTTTCTTTACTGCTTCAATGCCTTTGCGTAACTGTTGGCAGCCTACCCGGCATGGGGTACATTGTCCGCAGGATTCTTCTTCAAAGAATTCAAGATAATTGTGCAGGACATTATACATCGACCTGGAGCTGTTGAAGATCATCATGGAACCGCCGGTCGGAACACCTTCGAAACCGATGATGGTATCTTTGAATTTCTTTCTGGGAACGCAAAAGCCTGATGCTCCTCCAACCTGGACGGCCTTGGTATCTCCGTCGCCGAATTCATCGACAAAACGATCGAGCGACATACCGAGTTCGATTTCATAAATGCCGGGGATGGGGGTGTCGCCGGAAACTGAAAAAACCTTAGAACCGCGCGAATCGGTAGTGCCGAGCTTTTTATACTGTTCGGGTCCCAGGCGCATGATCATCAGTACATTGACAAATGTTTCAACATTGTTGATAACTGTCGGTTTTTTCATAAATCCACTGGTAGTGGGGTAGGGCGGTTTGTTCCGGGGTTCGCCTCTTCCGCCTTCCATGGATTCAAAAAGTGCGCTCTCTTCTCCACAGATATAGGCTCCTGATCCCATTCTGATTTCGATCGGGAAGGTCAGTCCAAGGTTTTTGGCATGTTCATGATAAATGTCGAGTTCTTTTTGAAGTTCGGGAAGCATGAACCGGTATTCGCCGCGCAGATACATATATCCCTTGCGGGCGCCGATTACTTTCCCGCAAATTGCCATTCCTGAGAATACTTTACGGGGTACCCTCGAAAGAATTTCACGGTCTTTGAATGTGCCTGGTTCGCCTTCGTCGGCATTACAGATCACATATTTTTCATCACCCGGAGTTTCGGCCGTAAATTTCCACTTCATCGCTGTCGGGAATCCTGCGCCGCCACGGCCGCGAAGGCCTGACTCGAGCAGATCCTTCAGGATTTCCTCATTCGAACGATGTAAGGTATTGGCCAAGACTTTATATTTTTCACTGGAGTATTCCCCGAAGATGAGGTCAACCCTCTTTAATGTTTGTTCTGACATGACTTATTCTCCTATTTCTATGGATTATTTGTTGATATATTCACTGATGATATCATGTACCTTTTCAGGAGTAAGCCCGCTGTAAGGTTTTTCGTTGATCAGCATGGCAGGGCCTTCATGGCACCATCCCAGGCAATTGGTTTCGAGCAGGGTGAATTTTTTGTTCGGGGTCGTTTCTCCGACCTTGATTTTCAACATATCTTCCAGGGTCTGGACGATCTGTTTTTTTCCATGCATATCGCAGGTGATGGTTTTGCAAACACGGATCACATACTCACCCCTGGGCTGAGTCTCGAGGAAGGAGTAAAATGTTGCAGTACCGTAAACCTGAGCAGCAGAGATATCCAACTCTTTCGCTATATCAGTCATACAGGTATCGGAAAGAAAATTATCCCTTTCAACCACTCCCTGCAGGATGGGCAGCAGGCTGGCTCTTTCACGGCCGTATTTGTCTGCTAATTCCCTGATTAATGATTGGCATTCAGTCATAATTGTTTTTTTAAATTATTAATATATAATATTTTAAGTGAAAATAATTTTAATTGTGAAAAGATTAACAATTTTTTAGCAAATTTATTATTTTCTTTTGTGATTAACTTAACAATCGTACGGTTTTTTCAGATTTTGTTTAATTTATACATGGTCTAAATTCGAAAGAAGCTGTCTTTGTTTTCCAGGTAGGGGGTATTGTTTTCCTTTATCTAAATTTGCATATCAGAACCTGTTTATGGACCAGAGGTATTTTGTCAAGTTGTCGTATGATGGCACCGGTTTTCACGGTTGGCAACGACAGCCGAACGCAATAACGGTTCAGCAAACCCTTGAAGAGGCGATGTCGTTGATTCTCCGGCAGCCGGTCAGACTTACCGGTGCCGGCCGTACCGATACCGGGGTACATGCAGCCGTTTTTTATGCACATTTCGATTTGGACCTGGAGCCTGACCAGCCGATGTTGAGCAGGCTGGTTTACAAGCTCAATTCTTTCCTCGGACCCGGGATTGCCATAGATCGGATATTTCCAGTCAGTCCGCCGGCACACTCCAGATTCAGCGCTGTCTCCAGGACATACAGGTATACCATAACGCGGAAAAAGGATCCATTCATGAGGAATTATTCATGGTTTGTGTTCGGTAGCCTGGATGTGGATCTGATGAACCAGGGTGCCCGGTTCCTGATGCAGTATGGAGATTATACCTCTTTTTCGAAGGTCGATACCGATACAAAGACCAATATCTGCCGGATTTCACATGCCCATTGGGAATCCGAAGGAAATGTCCTCGTGTTTACCATTACGGCCGACCGGTTTTTAAGGAACATGGTCAGGTCGGTCGTTGGCACCCTTTTGGAACTCGGAAAGAAACGGATAACAACCGACGATCTTGTGCGGATCATCGAATTAAAGGACCGGCGGGCAGCAGGTGAATCGGCCCCTGCTCAGGGACTGATGCTGACCGGTATTGAATATCCTGATTGGATTTTTCGCCTCGACAGCGTATGTGAAACCGTCAGTTAGTGATTCCGGTGAAAGGATACCGGCCTGGAAAGGGTTAATAAATATTACACAACCCCTTTCTTTCGCGCAAACACTTTCAGTGAGGCCTCTGTAATGGCCCGGGCTGTGAGGCCGAATTTGTCCATCAGTTCGCGCGGCGTACCGGATTCCCCGAAACGGTCATGTATTCCGATGAATTCCACCGGCACAGGGCAGTGGTTCACGATGGCTTCGGCCACTGCCGAACCCATTCCGGTGAGGATTTGGTGCTCTTCGGCAGTAACGATGGCTCCTGTTTCGCGTGCTGCGGTAGCAATGGCAGCTTTATCGATGGGCTTTATGGTGTGCATATTGATGACCCTTGCATGGATGCCCTGCATTTCCAGTATGTAGGACGCCTGTATGGCTTCCCAGACAAGGTGCCCGGTGGCGATGATCGTCAGGTCTTCGCCGGGCCGGAGAACCTGGGCTTTACCGATCAGGAATTCATCTGCCACATTGGTGAAATCGGGCATTGGTTCCCTTCCGAAGCGGAGATAGACCGGCCCTTTATGCCTGAGAATGGCCGCAAGGGTGGCGACCCTGGTCTGGGTGGCATCGCATGGCGAGATGACAGTCATGTTCGGTAAAACGCGCATTATTCCGATATCTTCGAGCGCCTGGTGGGTTGCGCCATCGGGGCCGACCGAAACGCCTGCATGGGCGCCCCCGATCACAACATGGAGATTGTTGTAACAAACGGAGACCCGGATCTGATCGGCACAACGGAGCGCCGCGAACACACCATAGGTTGAAAAAACCGGAATTTTACCTTCGAGAGCCAATCCTGCCGCTACTCCTACGCAGTTTTGTTCGGCAATACCCATCGAAAAGAACCGATCGGGTAAGGCATTCGCAAACAAATCGCATCCTACCGATGCAGTGATGTCGGCACCCAGGCAAATCACGTCAGGATTCAACCGGCCGGCTTCCAGCAGTCCTTCGCCAAAGCCTGTCTTGGTCGCTTTAACTTCCCGGTTTGTAAAGGTCATCACTTTGAATATCAGAATTTAGTCAGTGAGAAAAAAATCGTGATTGGTGACGTGTAACGGAATTTATTGACTGAATGATTGACTGAATGATTGATTGATTGATTGATTGATGAGAAAATTTTCCGTTTTCAATTTTCAATTTTCCATTGTCAATTATCCATTGTCAATTGTTCATTTTCAATTGTCAATTGTCCATTTTCAATTGTCAACTGTCGATCTCTTTGATAAATTCAATTGCTTGCTCTCTATCCGGTGCTTTACCATGCCAGCGGTAATCACCTTCAATAGCTGTTATACCTTTGCCCATGACGGTTTTCGCAATGATCACGGAGGGTCGCTCCCGGTCAGGGCTGATCTGCGCGAAAACGTCGGCCAGCTCTCCGAAATCGTTCCCGTCGCAGGTGAAAACCTGCCAGCCAAAACTGCTCCATTTATCGGCCAAAGGTTCAATAGCCATTACTTTTTCAGTGCCCCCGTCAATCTGGACACCGTTGCGGTCAACAATGGCGCAAAGGTTTCCAAGTTTATGGTGGCCTGCGGCCATGGCGGCTTCCCAAACGGAGCCTTCCTGGAGCTCACCATCGCCCAGAATACAATATACATTGTGATCTGACTGATCGATTCTTCCTGCCAGGGCCATACCAACGGCAACTGAAAGACCCTGTCCCAGCGAACCGGCCGAAAGCTCCAACCCGGGCAGTCCATGATCCCTTCCCGGATGGCCCTGCAGTCGGCTGCCAAGTTTTCGCAGGGTTACGAGTTCATCGATGCTGAAATACCCGGCATGGGCAAGTGTGGCGTACAGCACCGGTGCAACATGCCCGATGGAAAGGATCAACCGGTCGCGCCCTTTCCAACCCGGATCAGCCGGGTCATGATTCATGATGTTGAAATACAAAAAGGTGAAGATATCTGTAAGCCCCAACGATCCTCCCAGGTGACCGGAACCTGCTGCACTGAGGCTGGTGATGACCGACTTCCTGACTGACTTTGCAATCGCCTTTAACTGATCATGATCGTTGATCCGCTGAAAACGCATAAAGGATTCCACTTTGAATTGTTCAGGCCGGTTAACGCATGTCGATCACTTCAACACCGGGGAATTTTTTTGAATCGAACACAAAATCAGCCGGTGTTACCGGTGTGTCAGTGACATAGTTTTTAATCGTGTAGGTGAAAACATTCCCGCCCTTATCGTACAGTGTGAAGCTTTTTACCTGTTTCTTCACTTTATCAATTCCCAGGATGGCTTTGGTAAAATTCTTTGAATTGTTCGGGGTGAGTTCCACCGACTCTGTCGCGGCATCATTCGCCTTGATCATCTTTGCCTTGTAATTGGCATTGTAGGAGGTGAGCAATTTCGATGGTGTCATGGCATCATCTTTATTATCCAGTGTATTGATCTGGACCTCATTGGATTCTTTCAGGTAAGTCCAGACAGTTGTTCCGTCGGAGATCACGGTCTGACCGGCAACCGACATCCGGTACCGGTCACCGGAAACTAAAAGGGTTCCGGACTTTTCTTCCTTAATCCTCGCTTTCGGGTTTACCATGGAATAGGAAAAATCGACTTTAATGGATTTGTGCGATTTCGCCTTTACGCTCACCTGGTCGAGCAATGCTGAGGCTTTTTGATCTTTACTCTGGCTAAAAGAAAATATGGAAACGACTGTGAAAACGGTGGTAAATAATAAACTGAGTCTGGTCATGAATGGAATGATTGAATGATTGATTGATTGATTGATTGACTGATTGACTGATTTATTGAGTGAATGAGTGATTGACAATGGACAATGGAAAATGTAAAATTGAAAATGGAAAACGGAAAACCCTTTACTCTAATGGCTAATGGCTAATTTGAATTTTGACATTTGAATTTTGACATTTGAATTTTGAATAATTTTCTTCCGTAATGGCTAATGGCTATTGCCTGATGCCTTATATGAATTTACGTTTTATTCTTACTGGCCCAGGATATTCAAATATTCCTCCAGCGAGGTCAGGTCTTTATATCTGACTTCACGGGCCTTGCTACCTTCGAAAGGACCCACGATTCCGGCGCTTTCAAGCTGGTCGATGATTCTTCCGGCCCGGTTATAGCCCAATTTAAGTTTTCTCTGGATCAGCGAAGTCGAACCATGTTGATGCTGAACAACGATCCGTGCGGCTTCGGCGAAGAACTCATCCTTTTCGTTGGCGTCGAATTCCTTGGACGATGATCCGCTCTCTTCGTCATAATATTCGGGCAAGGAGAAGGCGTCGGGGTAACCACGTTGCGATCCGATAAATTCTGTCAACCGGTCAATTTCGGGAGTGTCGACAAAGGCGCATTGAAGCCTGATCAGGTCACTTCCGGTCGACAGGAGCATATCGCCGCGGCCGATCAACTGATCGGCACCTGAAGAGTCGAGAATGGTACGGGAGTCGATCTTTGAAATTACGCGGAATGCAATGCGTGCAGGGAAGTTGGCTTTGATGGTGCCGGTAATAATATTGACCGAAGGGCGCTGGGTGGCAATGATCAGGTGTATTCCCGTTGCGCGTGCAAGCTGTGCTAAGCGGGTGAGCGGCGTTTCGATCTCGCGGCCGGCAGTCATGATGAGGTCGGCAAATTCGTCGATGACCAGGATGATGTAAGGCAAAAACTGGTGACCGTCGTTGGGATTCAGTTTCCGGGAAAGGAATTTTTCGTTATATTCCTTGATATTTCTTACCTGGGCATCGCGGAGCAGGTCGTACCGGCTGTCCATTTCGATGTTCAGGGAGTTGAGGGTACGGATCACTTTCTTAGTATCTGTAATGATGGCCTCTTCCGCATCCGGTAGTTTTGCCAGAAAGTGCCGTTCAAGTTTGGAATACAAGGTAAGTTCAACCTTTTTCGGGTCGATGAGTACAAACTTGATTTGGGCCGGGTGTTTTTTATAGAGGAGCGAAGTGATGATGGTATTGAGGCCCACCGATTTTCCCTGTCCGGTTGCCCCGGCCATCAGGAGGTGCGGCATCCGCGAAAGATCTGCAATAAAGGTCTCGTTCGCAATGGTTTTACCGAGCACAAATGGCAGCTCAAAAGTGGAATTTTTGAATTTTTCAGTACTGAGCAATGATTTGATAGATACAATTTCCGGGTTTTGATTGGGGACTTCGATGCCGATTGTTCCCTTTCCCGGGATGGGGGCTATTATCCTGATCCCCATTGCAGCTAAGCTCAGTGCAATGTCGTCTTCCAGGTTCTTTATCCGCGCTATCCGGATCCCTGCCTCGGGTACGATCTCATACAGGGTGACTGCAGGGCCGATGGTGGCCTTGATCTTTTGAATGCGGATATCGTAATTGGAAAGCGTTTGGACAATTTTATCCTTGTTTGATTCCAACTCTTCTTTTCGAACATTGACCGATTCTCCTCCGTAGTCGCTTAACAGGTCGAGCGTTGGATATTTATAATGAGCGAGATCCAGGGTCGGATCATACCGGGTATCGAGGGTTTGGTGGGGAAGGGGATCTTCGGTTGAAGGTTCTTCAACAGGTTTTTCGATCTGGAGTTCGACTTCGTTTTCGATGATTGGATTTGCAGTGGGTTCTGAAGGAATTTCGAGGTCGATCTCATTCAGCGTTGCAGGTTCTTTTTCGATGAGCTGGTTGACCGGATAGGGTTCTGAAATCTGTCCGGATTCCACCGGAGTCTCCTCCCCATCAGGTGAAGGGGCTTCGGAGACATCACTCACAGGGATCTCTTTTTGTTTTCCTGTTCCAAGCCATCTGAAAGGAATGTTGAAAGCCAGTATCAGAAAACTGAGACCTGAGAATGCAAGCAACAAGGCAAGACCCGACGTTCCCAGGAATTCCGTCAGCCAGATGTTCATCTGAAAACCATATACTCCGGTAAGCAGATCATTCCCGGGCGCAACCAGTCCCAGAAGTACCGGGATCCAGATGATTCCGAAGAAACCATATTCAAGGGTCGCCCAAAGCGGGAAAATCCGAATGTGGAAAAATTGTTTCATTCCCGTATTTAACAGGATGATCACAAACAGGAAGGAAGAGATTCCGAACCATTTTGTGATAAACAGGTAAGCGGTAAGGGCGCCGATTTTACCCATCCAGTTTTCCACGGGGGTATTATTCTCGAAAAATACATCCGGGCTGAAGTGTTTAAAAATAGTATCGGTAAAACTATAATCGGACTTCCAGGTGTAGAGGTATGAGGTAAACGAAAACAGCAGGTAAAAGGCAAGCAGGACGAAAAAGAGACCCAGTACGTGCACCCGTCTTTCGTGACGGGCCTGTTCGGGTTCCGTGCGTATTTTTTTCTGCTTTGGCGGTTTCGGTGATTTGGGAGGAGTCGGTGGTTTTTCTTTTTTTTCCCGTTTTCGTTTAACAGGTCCCTCACCCGTAATCACAGGTATTTCGGGAACAACATTTTCGCCTGGTTCTTCCCTGTATGTGTTGGATCGTGGCTGATTCCCCGGACGCGCCATTTTTACTTACTCTCCCCCTCCTCCAAACTTGCTTTTAAGTTCTTCCTGGGTTGTCAGGGTGTAGTCAGAAGGAATTTCGAAATCCTTGGCCGAAAGATTCTTTTTTTCGATGGAAGTAGCGGTAAACTTCATGTTGATGCCTTTGGAACTGAAAACGAATTCAAGGAGCACGCCATCGATATCTTTATAAACAGGGCTGTCGAAATTGGCCATTTTGGTCCCGAGTTCAGAGGTGTAATAAGCTTCAAAAGTACTTTTAACGCCATCTTCATTGACTGTCACCAGGGCTTTTTTACAAGTGTAGCCGGCGACTACTTTAGTCTCGGACGAAAGTTCAACAGTGGGCTTCGGATTGTCGCCCATCGCCTTTTCGATGTCGGCGGTGGATTGTTTTATGGCATATTTTTGTCCCATCATGTTTATCAGGGCCACTTTGGTCTTGTTTACATAGTCGGTAATCTCGACCGAATTGACCCCGCTCATTTGCATATCCGTACGCGATTTATTTCCTTTAATGGAGAGGGTCATCAGCTTTGGGAACATGGCAAGTTGACTTTCTGAGAATTTGCTGTCGGGATATGTGATTTTAAAAGTAATAACTCCTTCAAATGGTTTGCCGGCAAAGGTTCCGGAATAACCAATAACAGCGGCAAATGCCACAAGGATGCTGATCAGTGTTTTTTTCATGATGATTTTCAAGGCTTTTGTGAATATTTATGACAAAGTTAGTTATTTTACAAATCGCATGAGTTTACCCCACCGTATTTTTCCATCGAGCAGAGATTTGTTCGGTGCAAGTGAAAGCCACACAAATACTGCTTTCCCAACCACATGGTCTTCAGGCACGAATCCCCAGTACCTTGAGTCGGCCGAATTGTGGCGGTTATCACCCATCATCCAGTAATAGTTCAATTGGAAAGTATAATGGTCTGACTCTTTTCCGTCGATATATATTTTCTGATCCTTGATTTGCAAATCATGTCCTTCAAAAACATCGATAATCCTGTTGTAGAAACATATATTTCCGATATTGAGGGGAATTGTCACACCTTTTTTCGGAACCCAGACAGGACCAAAGTTATCGACATTCCATCGATAGGTTGAATCAAAAGGAAAGATGTTGGGGTCCCATCCGCCTCTGGGTGCGATTACCGGTTCGATGGAGACGATATTGCTGTATGATTTCAGCCTGGCGAGCGCATCATCTGAAAGGGTTAATTCGTACATTCCCATGTTGTCGGTGCTGACATTCTCCGTGATATCGAGCTTCTCAAAATTCTTCTGGTTGATTGGTGAGCCGTCGGTTTTCACGATATATTTGAATTGTCGTTTCCCCGGATTCTTTTCCTCAATGCCATTGATGAACACTTTTCTGTCGGTTATCCGGATTGTATCGCCCGGGATTCCGATGCATCTTTTAATGAAATTTTCGCGTTTATCGACCGGACGGGCAATGATATCGCCGAAATATTGCTTGTTATTCCATACATTTTCACGGCCATATTGACGAACAAGCTGGTAATAACTGACATTACTTTGTAGTTTTGAGGATAGGGTATCGCCATCGGGGTAATTAAAAACCACAACATCCATATTTTTTATGTCAGCAAATCCGGGGAAGCGGTAATAAGGCAGTTTGATCCATTCGAGGTAGGACCGGGTGTTTTCGGTCAAAGGTAAGGTATGATGGACAAAGGGGAAGGCGATAGGGGTATTGGGCACTTTTGGGCCGAAACTTAGTTTACTGACAAACAGGTAGTCGCCAACCAGCAGTGTTTTCTCCATGGAGGAGGTCGGGATGGTATAGGCTTCGATGAGGAAAATCCGGATGATGCTGGCTGCAATCACGGCAAAGATAATAGCATCGACCCACTCTCTGATGGCAGATTTCTTTACTGGTTTGAGTTTGGCGGGGTCGAAGTAAGGATCCTTCGATATAAAAGCAAGCCATGGCAGGTAGAAGAAGGGGAAGAGGACTCCGACAGCCTGTTCGAGGAGCCCGTTTTTTTTGAAACATTTCAGAATTTCAACGATCATCAAGAGAACCACAAACACGTTGATGAAGGGGATCAGCAGGAAAATGTACCACCACAACGGTTTTTTTATGATTTTAAGCCAGATGTAGAAATTGTACAGGGGTATCAGGACGATCCATCCTTTGTTTCCGGATTTTTCAAAGATACCCCAAAGTCCTGCCAGCGTCAGGATAAAGAACAGAATGGTAATGATCAGGTAAAGGTTCATGGCGGTATATCGATTTTTTCTTTAAGTGGTTATCATCAGATAAAACGCACAATTGCACAGTTTCTTATAATTTGTTGAATATTTGTTCTGCGATCATGTCTTTCATCTCAAAGAATCCTTTTTTTCCGACAATCCATTCTGCAGCAAGCAACGCCCCCAGTGCAAATCCTTTACGGCTTTTTGCCGTGTGGGTAATCTGGATGATATCTTCTTCCGATTCATATTTAATGACATGGGTTCCGGGTGCATTATCGGTGCGGTACGATTTAATGCCAAGCTCTTCCGGGTTTTCAACCGGGTTATTGACCCATTTTTCTTTACTTTCGACGATGTTAATGATGTCGTTGGCGAGTGCGATAGCTGTTCCGCTTGGAGCATCCTGCTTGTGAATATGGTGGGTTTCTTCGATGGAGATCTCATAACCTTCGACCTGTGACATGATCCGTGCAAGGTGCTGGTTTAAATCGAAGAAAAGGTTCACGCCAATGCTGAAATTGGTAGCATAAAACAGGGTCTGGTTCTGATCTGCACAATCCTGCCTTACTTTTTCAAGGTCGTCGAGCCAGCCTGTGGTGCCCACAACAACGGGAATTCCCGCGGAGAAGCAGTTGTAGATATTTTCCACGATGCTGGAGGGTGTTGAAAAGTCGATGGCTACATCCACTTCGCGGAGGTGGTTTCCATCGGTTTCCCAATCGTCCAGGTTATCAATAATGAGTGGGATTTCATGACCTCTTTTAATCGCCAGTTTTTCGATCTCCTGACCCATTTTCCCGTATCCGATAATTGCGATTTTCATGATGTTGTAATGTTAGAAATGGAGGCTGAAGGACAAACCGCCGGCATATTGAAAAGATTTGCCAACCGGCAACACCTTCGGTTCCACTTTCATGGTGAGTTTGTCGGTAATGTTGAAGGTATAAAGATGTGCATCGACCGTCGCATCGAGGATATTCAGAGCGTACCACACAGCTGTAAGGAGGCAGGTAATTTCAAGGTTCCGGCGGTAATATTCACGGGCCGACAGCAATTCATCTTTTGAATATCGTTGTACCAGATAGCTGTAGTTCCCGTTCATGTTTCCGTAGGATGATTCGATGTAGGCACATTTAAAATTGATATATTCATCGGCATTGGTATAGATGAAATAGGTAAGAACGCCGAAACCCGCGTAAATAATAGGGACTTTCCAGTATTTTTTATTATAGACCTGTCCGAGACCCGGCAGGCATGCCGACATGAGGGTTGCCTTAGTTGGTGAATGCTGTTTTTCCTTGATTGAATCAGGCAATTCGGTAAATGTGGAATCTTTTTGAGCCGACAGCCTGGTCGGGAAGCAGATGATTACCGGCAAAAGCACCAGAAAGGTAAGGTAGCGCTTCATCTACGATTCAAATTTGGCAATGATCCTATCGAGATCTTCCTCCGATCTGAACCTGATGGTAATGGTGCCGGAGCCTGTTTTCCGGAGTTTAAGTTCTACTTTTGATTGCAATGTTCTCGAAAGTGACGATCGGGCCTGTTCGAGTTTTGGTGAAAGTTCTGTTTTCGGAACCGGTCTATTTGGAACGCCGGTTGTCAGGTTCCGCACAGATTCTTCAACTTGCCGAACCGATAATTTTCCTTCAAGAATTTGTTGCAGGATCATCAGTTGGGAACGTTCATCGCCAACATTTATCAGGGCGCGGGCATGTCCCATACTGATCAGGTTGTCGCGAACAGCGACCTGTATTTCAGTTGGCAGTTTAAGTAGCCGGATGTAGTTAGAAATGGTCGAACGGTCTTTCCCGACTTTCTGGCTCAGGTCCTCCTGTTTGATCTTGCACTCTTCGAGAAGCCGCTGGAAGCTGATGGCCACTTCGAGGGGATTCAAATCGGTGCGCTGGATATTCTCAACCAGCGCTATTTCGAGCATTTGTTCATCGTTTGCCAGTCGGACATAGGCAGGCACTTCCTGCAGTCCTGAAATTATTGCGGCTTTCAGCCTGCGTTCGCCGGCGATAACCTGGAATCGGCCCTGGTCGATTTTTCGCAGGGTAAGGGGTTGAATAATACCGTATTCGGTAATGGATAGTGCCAGTTCGTGAAGGTCAGTCTCGCTGAAGTGGGTTCTGGGTTGAAACGGGTTGGGTTCAATCCGGTCGACCGGGATGCGTGCCGGTGAACCGGTAGCATGTTCCGCGGCGACATCCAGCGAGGTTTCGCCTGTACCCGACTGATCGAGTAATGCGCTGAGTCCTCTGCCCAGGACTTTCTTTTTTCCAAGCGAATCAGACATGGATCTCCTTTTCAGCGTTGGTCAATTTTGTTAAATCATTCTTCTGGAGGATCTCTCTGGCCAGGTTCAGGTAGTTGATGGCGCCGGTGCTGTTGATATCGTGCATCATAATGGAGACACCGAAACTGGGGGCTTCACCGAGCTTGGTGTTGCGGGTGATGATGGTTCTGAAAACCATTTGCTGGAAATGGGTCTTTACTTCATCGACAACCTGTTTTGCCAGGTTCAGCCGATTGTCGTACATAGTCAGCAGGATCCCTTCGATATCAAGACCCGGATTCAGCCTGGTCTGTACAATTTTGATCGTATTCAGGAGCTTACCGAGGCCTTCCAGCGCGAAGTATTCGCATTGAACCGGAATTATTACAGAATCTGCGGCTGTAAGCGAGTTGATGGTGATCAGTCCGAGTGATGGGGAGCAGTCGATGATGATAAAATCGTAGGTCTCTTTGATCTGGGAGATCACTTTTCGCATCATTTTTTCCCGGTTAGGGAGGTTGATCATCTCAATTTCGGCGCCGACCAGATCAATGTGAGCTGGCAGGAGATCGAGATAAGGGGTGGAGGTGTTCAGGATGATATTTCCTGGTTCAACATCGTCAATGATGCATTCGTAGATGCTGGTTTTGATGTTCCGGGGATCGAATCCTACGCCGGAAGTGGCATTTGCCTGGGGATCAGCATCGATGATGAGGGTTTTGTGTTCCAGAACAGCCAGACCAGCGGCCAGATTAATCGCTGTCGTTGTTTTTCCTACTCCACCTTTTTGGTTGGCTATTGCAATTACTTTACCCATAAGAAAATTTCTGCGGTCACAAAATTACAGTGAAATGACCAGATCATAAAGGATGTTGAAAAGTTTTAACAAGTATGTCACCCTGGTGAAAGGTGCAGGAAGAAGCCGGCTTTATGGCCGGTTATCGGAGTCGGCTGTCAGATCCTCGAATTGCAGGGAGGAGTGCCCCAGGCTCAGGTTCACATCCTTGTCATCGGCAGCATCCTGTTCTGATTCCGCGCGATAGGGTGCTTTTCCGGTACGAATGAATTCGATGACATCACTGAGTCCGTTGGTGAATTTTTCGAAGTCTTCCTTATATAAAAAGAGTTTGTGCTTCTCATAAAAGAACTTTCCCTGTTCGTTGTTGAAACGCCTCTTGCTCTCAGTAATGGTTATATAGTACTCTTCGCCCACTGTCGATTTGACATCAAAGAAATATGTCCGTTTGCCAGCCCGTACTGCCCGGGAAAAGATTTCACCCCTGTCACGATCCTTATTATCAATTTCTTCCATTATTGAGTAGTGTTAAGGTTTAAAAGTCATTATACGTTCATAGAGCGAACGCAAAAATAAAAATATTATTTGAAAACAAAACTTTATTTCTTATTAAATCCGTAGCTTTGCGGGCCAAAATTGAATGGTATGTTCTTTATCATAATCCGCCCATGATCGGGAGAAGACATTATCGCATAAAAGTTCTTCAGGCACTGTATGCCTGGTTTCAGGGAGGCGAAGACCGGATCGAAGTTGCTGAAAAAAACCTACTGAACAGTATCGAAAAAGTACATGAGCTTTATTACCTCCAGCTCTCATTTCTACTGGAAGTTATCCACTTTTACGGTTACCGGCTTGAAGAGGCAAAGACAAAATTCTTCCCGACTCCACAGGAGCTGAATCCCAGTTACAAACTGATGGAGAACCTTCTAATCAGGCAACTTCAGGAAAATACCGACCTTTCCCGGAATATTTCAAAGTACAAAATTTCATGGACCGAGGAGCAGGAGATGGTCCGGAAGGTCTATCAGAAGATTAAGACCGGCAAGGACCACCAGGAATATTTACAATCGGAAACCCGTTCCTACCAGGAAGATCAGGAATTCCTGGAGCGGTTGTTCAGGAAGTACATTGCTAAATCGCCTGACTTACAGTATTACTGTGAAGAAAGAAATATTTTCTGGTATGATGATTTTGATGTCGCTGCCATTTTTGTTTTAAAAACCATCAAACAACTTACACCCGGATTTTCATCCGCTGAGCCGATATCATCGGTTTTCACCCATGATCAGTTGGATGATCCGGAAGAGGATCATAAGTTCATTGTTGAGCTTTTCAGGAAAACGGTGCTGAACAGTGAATCTTCCACCGCGTTGATTGATGCGCGGACAAAGAACTGGGAGATTGACCGGATTGCCCTGACCGACATCATCCTGATTAAAATGGCGTTGACTGAATTCACCTGTTTCTCACAAATCCCCGTAAAGGTGACCCTGAATGAGTATATTGAAATATCAAAACAATTCAGTTCCCAGAAAAGTAAGCTTTTCATCAATGGAATACTTGACAAACTGGTCACGGATCTGACAGTGGAGAAAAGGATCATAAAAACCGGAAGGGGCCTGATGACTTAATATCAGCCGGACAAAATATTTTGTCAGGAATCCCGTTACAAATAAAAAACAGAAAGCTATCGTGCATTCCATACATCGAAAACTACCCCTTTTTATTATTCTGATCTTATTTGTCTCTTTGCCTGCTTTTGCTCAAATCGGGGGCGACGGAACCTTTAAGTTTCTCGGAACACCTAATTCGGCAAGGATCGCGGCGTTGGGAGGAAATTTTCTGGCGATTCAGGATAATGATATCACCCTGACACAGGCGAATCCTTCACTGATCACGCCGCTGATGCACAACAATCTGGCTCTCAGTTATGTTAACACACCGGGTGGTGTGAATTACGGGTTTATCATGTATTCCCGGACTTTCCAGAAGGCAGGCAGCTTTGTCGGAAGCCTGCAGTTTGTCAACTATGGCACGTTTCAGGGCGCTGATGCAACGGGAAATCTGACGGGTGAGTTCAGCGCGTCGGAATATGCCTTAAACATAGGATGGGGAAGGCAACTATCGCCGATCTTCTCAATCGGCGCCAACGGCAAGCTGATCTACTCCCAGCTCGAGACTTATAATTCTTTCGGTTTAGCTGTAGATGTAGCGGGTACCTATGTTTCAAAAGACAAATCCTTCACGGTTTCTCTGATCGGCAGAAACATCGGATTCCAGGTTGTTCCCTATCTTCCGGGAACCCGCGACCCGCTTCCGTTTGAGCTTCAGATCGGGATAAGTGAACAACTTAAGCATATACCTCTGCGATTTTCACAATTGATCACCAACCTTCAGAAGTGGGATCTGACTTATGATGATCCATCCGATCCTTCGAACCAACCCGATCCGATAACCGGTGAAACCAAAGAAAAGACCACCATGGGAAAGATCGCCGACGGAGTCATGCGCCATATCGTTCTTGGTGCTGAGCTGACCATTGCGAAGGTCGTGGCCGTCAGGCTGGGTTATAATTATCAGCGCCGCCAGGAACTGAAACTATCGGGAAAGGCAGGATTGGCTGGATTCTCAGCAGGAGTCGGCCTTCGCGTCAAGATGTTTAATCTGAGTTATACCCGGGGAGTTTTCCAGGCGGGCTCCCCCAATCCGAATTATATCACCATTGCCGTAAATTTGCAGGAATTTACCAAGAAGCAATGAGTCTGCAGGTAACCATTGATCCACATTCAGGGTTTTGTTTTGGCGTGGTGTATGCCATTGAAGTGGCCGAACGGGAACTGAGAAAGAGTCCCGTTCTTTACTGTCTTGGCGACATCGTCCACAACAATATGGAGGTAAACCGGCTTAGGAGCCTGGGATTGGTGATTATCGACCATGAACAACTTGGCAACCTGAGCAACTCCAAAGTTCTGATCCGGGCGCACGGTGAGCCTCCGGAAACGTATCAAACCGCACTAAAAAATAACCTGGAGTTGATTGATGCTTCCTGTCCGATCGTGCTTCATCTGCAGAATTCGATCCGTCAGGGGTATCTTGAAATGAACCGGAAAAACGGGCAGATTGTGATTTATGGAAAGGAAGGACACGCCGAGGTGAATGGACTCAAGGGACAGACCAACGGTACGGCCATCATTATCGGAGATGAGAACGACCTGCCCCGGATCGATTTTTCCCGGCCTGTAACGTTTTACAGTCAGACAACGAAGAGTGTAGAAGGGTTCAACCGGATTGTGCAGATGATCCGGACCCGGATGGAGGAAGCATCAGGAGGCAGGGAGATCGATTTCAAATGGAATGACAGTATTTGCAGGCAGGTATCCAACCGCTCCGGACATCTACGCGATTTTTCCTCCCGGTTTGATGTTATTATCTTTGTGAGCGGCCAAAAAAGCTCGAACGGGATGATCCTTTACCGGGTTTGCAAAGAGGTGAATGAACAGACGTACCTGGTCTCCGCACTGAAAGACGTGAATCCCTTATGGTTCCGGGATGCCGCGTCGGTCGGTATCTGTGGCGCAACTTCGACTCCCATGTGGCTCATGGAGGAAATTGGTCAGAATATCCTGAAATACGGCAAGTGATATGATTCTGCAACGGTTGATCCTGTCCGGGTTTAAAAATTACGCACACGCGGAATTCGATTTTTCGGGGAACATCAACTGTTTTGTCGGGAATAACGGAGTGGGGAAGACCAATTTACTGGATGCCATCCATTATCTTTCCTTTTGCAAGAGTTTCTTCACCAGCCTCGATATTCAGAATATCAGGCATGGAGATGATTTTTTTGCATTACACGGTACCTTTACCCGGAATTATGGTTCAAGCGACCTGATCCAGTGTATACAGAAACGCGAGATGCGAAAGCGTTTTCTGATCAATAAAAAGGAATACGAAAGGCTGTCGGATCACATCGGCCTGTTTCCGTTGGTAATGATATCACCTTACGACCGTGATTTGATTAACGACGGAAGCGAGTTGCGCCGAAGGTACATTGACAGTGTCATATCACAATTCGACAAAATCTACCTCGATGATCTGATTCTGTACCATAAGGCGGTAGCACACCGCAATGCACTTTTAAAGTCGTTTGTTGACAAAGGCTTCTTCGAACCTGCCGCTCTGGAAATATGGGACGAGCAGATGGTTGCAGCCGGCGGGAGGATCCATACACGACGGTTCACCTTTATTGAACAAATGAAACCCTTGTTTCAGGAATATTTTGAAATGATAACCGGTGGGGCTGAAAAGGTCGATATCGTCTATTCCTCACAGGTCGGAGCGGATCGTTTCGAAGATATATTACGCGAGGCCTTACCCTCCGACAGGGCAGCTGGATTTTCGACTGCCGGTATTCACAAGGATGACCTGCTTTTTCTTATTGATGGTTATCCCGTGAAGAAGTTCGGGTCGCAGGGTCAACAGAAATCCTTTCTCATTGCAATCAAGCTTGCCCAGTTTGAGTACACCAGAAATATCAAGGGATTCAAGCCCATCCTGTTGCTTGACGATATCTTCGATAAGCTCGACGATTTCAGGGTCGCTCAGCTTTTAAAACTGGTCAGCGACGACAGCTTCGGTCAGGTTTTTGTCACCGACACCAGCCCCGACCGGATCCTCCATCTTTTTGACCGAATCTCAATTGAACACAGGACTTTTACCTTACCGCTCAGTCAGCTCACTTAAAATTACCATATTCAACGCCATGCGTCGGGACCGGGAAAAACCATTGAAAGCTGTGATCGAGGAGTTCATCGATTCCTACCATCTTCGTGACAGGCTCAATGAAACGAAGATCGTTCAGGCATGGGAGAAGGTAGTCGGGAACATGGTAGCGAAAAACACCCGGAATCTGTACATCCGGAACCGGATCCTGTATGCCAGAGTCAACTCATCAGCCCTCAGGAATGAGTTGCATTACGCGCGTTCCCGGATCCTGAAGTCGCTCAACAAGGAAGCCGGCGCCAATGTGATCGATGAAATCGTTATTCAATAACCGTACTATCGGATGTGGCAGGAGAGTAATTTTTCTTCCCCGATATAAGCTTCCAGGTGATCACCGATACTGACTGGTCCCACGCCCGCAGGTGTTCCTGTGAAGATCAGGTCACCGGTACGGAGGGTCATGAATTGTGAAATATGGTGAATGATGTCGCTGAAGTCGTGGATCATTAATCCCGAATTCCCTTTTTGAACGGTGATCCCGTTTTTGTCGAGCCTGAAATCAATGTTTTTCAGATCGGGAAAATTTGAGGAAGGCAGGAATTTGCTGATGGGAGCTGAAAAATCAAATCCTTTTGATACAGCCCAGGGCAGCCCTTTCTGTTTTGCGGTATCCTGCAGGTCGCGTGCAGTGAGGTCAAGTCCAATCCCGATTTCATCAAAGTAAGTATTCGCGAATTGCTTTTGGATGGTTTTTCCCGTTTTTTTTATTTTCAGGACCAGTTCAACCTCGTAATGAATATTTGTTGAAAAGGAAGGATAATAAAATGGCCGGTTCCGGATAAGGAGCGCCGTATCGGGTTTCAGAAAAAAAACGGGACTCTCAGGGATTTCGTTGTGGAGTTCCCTGATGTGTGCTACATAATTGCGACCGATGCAGATGATCTTCATACAGTAATTATTATGACTGTAATTCCCGGAACCGGAGTCCCTTTCGGGTTAATCCAGATCCAGTTTTACCATATCGTTATTAAATCCCTTCAGTTTTAATGCAGTCAGTACTTTCTTAGTCGAAAGCGGAAATTCACTCTTCATCATCCAGTCGTAGTACGAAGGTTCATCTTTCAATATCTGCAACACTGCTTTGCCTTTGTGTTTACCAAAGTTAAACACGGGGATATTGCGTTCGTTGTATACAATATGCCCCACGAGATCAACCGACCTTGAAGAATAGGAGAAATCGCTAAGGGCCTGCACGTCATTGATGACGGGAGTGACCAGGTTGCCTTTTTTGTCTTTTATGGCAACATTGGAATAGCGGTCGAGTTGGGCCTTCAGAATTTCATAGGTGGCCAGGGTGTCGGCTTCGGCGCTGTGGGCGTTCACCAACTCCCGCGAGCAATAGAATTTATATGCGGCGTAAAGATTCCTCGGTTCCATTTTATGAAAGATATTCTGGACGTCGACAAAACGTCGGCCTTTGATATCGAAATCGACGCCGGCTCTTAAAAATTCCTCGACCAGAAGCGGAATGTCGAAATGGTTTGAGTTGTAACCGGCAAGGTCGCAGTGATCCAGGAATCCGACCAGTTCATGGGCCAGTTGTTTAAATGTGGGACAATCCTTTACATCCTCGTCGGTTATCCCGTGAATTGCCGTTACTTCAGGAGGAATCGGCATTTCCGGATTGATTCGTCGGGTCAGGATCCGGGTGGTTCCGTCGACATTCAGCCGGAGCAGGCAGATTTCAACGATGCGATCGGTGGCAACCTTGATCCCGGTTGTCTCCAGGTCAAGAAATGCGATGGGTTTGGTAAGTCTGAGTTCCATTAAACAGTTTGATTGATATCGAAATTTTCAAGGTAATGCACCATCCGTGCAAGAAATTGGCCGCCGAGCGAACCGTCAATAACCCGGTGATCATAAGTAAGGGAAACCATCATCACAGGCCTGATGGCAATGACATCGCCATCGGGTGTTTCGATCACCACCGGTCTTTTTTTAATGGCGCCGACGGCTACAATGGCGGTCTGTGGCTGGTTAATGATCGGTGTGCCCATCAGGGTACCGAAGGAACCCAGGTTGGTCAGGGAAATGGTTCCGCCGGTAACCTCATCCGGGACCAGTTTGTTGATACGGGCCCGTTCTGCAAGGTCATTGACGCTTTTAATCAATCCCGAAAGGTTTTTATCCCCGGCATTTCTGACCACGGGAACGATCAGGTTGTTGTTGGGCAAGGCTACAGCCATCCCGATGTTAATATTTTTATGAACGATTATTTTGGAGCCGTCGACCGATACGTTTACCATCGGGAAATCACGGACTGTCCGGGCAATGGCATCAATGAAGATGGGTGTAAAAGTCAGCTTTTGATTTTCGCGTTTCTGAAATCCCGCTTTGTTCTTTTCTCTCCATGTGACCACTTTCAACATATCGGCCTCCATGAAGGAGGTGACGTGGGGCGAGGTTTGGATCGACCTCACCATGTGATTCGCGATAAGTTGACGGATGCGATCCATCTCCACGATCCGGTCATCGCCGGGAATGATCTGTTCAGTTGCCGGTGAGGCTGAAAGAGTGACCTCTGTCGTCGCCACCTTTGGAAGTTCCTTCGTACCCCTTCGGGAGAGGTAATCCAGCAGGTCATGTTTGGTAAGGCGATCATCTTTCCCTGTTCCTTTCAGACTATCCAATTCAGAAAAGGGGATATTTTCCCGACGGGCAATACTGCGGATGAGTGGTGAATAAAACCGGGTGCCGGAGTGATCGGCAGGTGTCTCTACAATGGATTTTTGTTCGATAATGTGCGTCGATTCTGATGAATCACGTGGAATTTCAGGTTTCGCATCAACCAATGTCGCATTTTCACCGACATTTCCTGCTCCAACAGGTTCGGTTTTTCTTTCTTCATTGCCGGCAGTTGTCTCAATAACAGAGATGACGGCTCCAACAGCAACGACATCCCCTTCTTTAAAATGCTGGCTGATCATTTTTCCCGATACCGGCGAGATGATCTCAGAATCCACTTTATCGGTTGCGATCTCGGCAATAGGTTCATCCTCCCGGATGACATCTCCCAAACCCTTCAACCACCTGGTAAGGGTTGCCTCAATAACGCTTTCTCCGAGTTTTGGAATAACTACATCAAAAGTTGCCATATACGATGGTTATTGTTTCTGCAAAGGTAATGGATTTTTATTATTTATAATCATTCAAAATAATAATCTTTCAACAACTTCTGCCCAGTTGTTTAAATCCCCGGATGATGATGTTAAGGTCGGTCGAAAGGTTGTAGTCGCGGGCATACATGATATCGAGTCGTGAGATCGAATCGATTGGCATATTTTTTCCGTTGAAGGCATCGAGCGGAGTAAGAACGCCGGGTTTGATTTCGGGAAGTTTATGTTTTTCAGAGTCCTTGGCATGGATAAATCCGACCCAGGATTTGCGGGCAAACAGCACACTAAAAATATTACGGATCAGTCCGACCGGGTTGTTGACGAAGAACATCACCAGCGGGGAGAGAATCAGTAGTGCGACAGAGGTGAGGAAGTCGAGCAGCCGTTTATTCCGGCGGTTTGTGATTTTAGTGATGGCCTTGATATCGATGACATAGAGGTCGCCCGAGGTGTTGATCGAGTTGCTGCCGATGATCGACAGGCTTTCGGGGGGGGCAATCTTATAATTGACTTGTTCGTTTTTCAGCTCCGACATTTTATCAATGATAACCTGGGCGGGGACATCTTTGGCGCAGAAAATTATTTCATTTATTTTGTGGATGGTGATGATCTCTTTGATCTGACCGAGGTGGCCGATAAACCCGTTGGAGTTGTTCCGGTGGTGGTGAAAACTTACCAATCCGGTGAAGGAAGGATTCATGCCGGTTTTCTGCAGTAATTCGGAAACTCTTTGTCCCTCTTCCTTTTCGCCGACGATGATAAATCTCTTATTTTTTTCGGAATTCAGGGTAAAGCCCTTTACATTCAAGTGGTGAAGCAGGATCCGGACCCCGGTCATAATCAGGGTTCCCCAGAGCGCTCCAAGCAGGATCAGGGCACGGGAGAACCGATAGTGCTCATTCAGCAACGAGTACATGACCAGGATGATCACGGTTCCCGTAGCAATCCCCTGAAGTATTCTCCTGAGCCGCACGGGTTTGTCGTACCCTCCGCTCAGATAAACACACAATAGCCATATGGCTAGGTACACGGGCATTACAACCAGGATAAACATTTGCGGGTAGTGTCCTCCTTCCGGGAAGATGAAATGGCTTTCCCAGTAATTTTTTATAAAGACGATGCCGGAATAAATCAAAACGGCGTCGAGTGCAGGAAGTGAGATTTTCCTGGCGAACCGGGTGAGGATCGAGATAAATGCGCGGAAGTAAATGGCGAAATTGATCATCAGCGAGAACGAGCGTGCATTTTCGCTTGAAAAATGTTTTTTAGCGAAGATGATCATCGCATTGTAGAACATGAACACGTAGTTCAGGCTGCTTTTCTTGGTGCTTTCGCCTTTGTAGTGTATGATCCGGGTGCCGGGGAAATAGTAGTTCTTAAATCCTGCCCGGGTGATCCTGTAGCTCAGGTCAATGTCTTCACCGTACATGAAGAATGTTTCATCGAGCAGTCCGGTGATGTCGAGGACGCTTCGACGGATCAGCATGAAGGCTCCGGCCAGAACATCGACCTGATGGGTTTTTTCCTTATCAAGGTATCCCAGGTGGTAGGTATTGAACAGTTTGGACCGCGGGAACAGAGCCGATAAACCGAAAACCTTGAAAAATGCGACCAATGGCGTAGGCAGTCCTCTTTTGCTTTCGGGAAGGAACTTTCCTTTTCCGTCGAGCATTTTCACGCCCAGACCGCCTGCATCGGGATGTTGATCCATGAAATCGATCACCTTGCGCAGGGTGTCATCCTCCACAATGGTATCGGGGTTGAGCAGGAGTACATACGCTCCCTTTGAAATCTTTATAGCCTGATTGTTCGCAGTCGAAAAACCTTTATTCTCTTTGTTTTCGATCAGATTTACTTCCGGAAATTTTTCCCTTACCATTTTTACGGAACCATCCACCGAATTATTGTCAACGACGAAAATTTCCACTTCAAGCCCGGAGCATGCCTTTTGTACAGAGTGAAGGCATTGTTCGAGAAAGTACTTTACGTTGTAGTTGACGATAACGATGGAGAGTTTCATCAAGAGGATTGCAAATTTCCGGCTAAATTAAGGTTATTCACATTAATATAAAACTATATTGCACCTGCTTCGATCATCAGGACAATCTGTTCGATGGCCTGGTCGGTACCTGCGGGATCATAGCCGGTTTTCAGGTTGTACCCGAAGATGGTGGCCAGTGTTTGAAAGATAAATGCGGTAAATCCGCCCCTGAGTTCTTTGATCAGGTCAAAGGTCGAATTCCCGGTTTCGCGGTATACCAGTTTTATCAATATTTTGCCCTGCGAAAAAGTCAGGTCCTTGATCTCCTTACCGAATTGTTCTTCCAGCGAATGCTGTGCTTTTTTCAGAAAAAGCCGTTTCCCTTTCTCCGTTGGGATGGTATCCAGTACCTTTTCGTATTCCCGGAGTTTTGCCCCCGCGAGTTTTGCATAGGGGTAAACCTTTTTTACATTATAGACCAGACGGTCATAACGGACTGATTCTTTTTTGGTGCGGATGACGGTTGGCGGGAAGATGACGATGGGTTGAACATCGACTACCGTCAGCGTGTCGCCACCGACTATTTTCACCGGTGGAATTACCCGTGCAGTGTCCTGCGAAAATGATATTATCGATTGACAGATGAAGATTGCGGCGACAACGAAGACTTTCATCATTCTGCCCGGTTTTTCAGTTATTCAATATAACGAAAACCTTTTCAGTTTCGTATCAGGCAACCTTTAGCCTGGCCATGCTGGTTTTCTGAAACTTTTCTTCCACCAGAGAGGCGGTAACCCGGAGGGACCGTGTGGTGGTTTTTGATGGCAACTCAAACATCGCGTCGGTCATGATCCCTTCAAGGATGGACCTTAATCCTCGGGCTCCGAGTTTAAATTCAATGGATTTTTTTACAATGAAATCGAGCGCCTCTTCATCAAAAGTCAGCTTGATGTTATCCAGTTCGAAGAGCTTAACATATTGTTTGATCAATGCATTCTTCGGCTCGGTGAGGATACGGCGGAGGGTGACGGGATCAAGCGTATGCATATGGGTCACGATCGGAAGCCTTCCGACCAGTTCGGGGATCAGTCCATATGCTTTCAGGTCGACCGGGGTAATGTATTGAAGGATGTTGTCCTTGTCGATATTCTGACGTTTTTTATCGGTTTTATAACCTATTTTATTGGTCTGAAGCCGGTTGGATATTTTCTTTTCGATCCCGTCGAATGCTCCGCCGGTGATGAAAAGGATATTTTGCGTATTGATCTGGATCATCCGTTGTTCAGGATGTTTCCGGCCACCCTGAGGCGGGACATTTACGATGGATCCTTCGAGCATTTTCAGAAGCGCCTGTTGTACTCCTTCGCCGCTAACATCGCGTGTGATCGAAGGGTTATCGCCTTTTCGCGCGATCTTATCAATCTCGTCGATAAACACGATTCCCCGTTCGGCAGACTGAATGTTATAATCGGCTACCTGGAGCAACCGGGCAAGAATGCTTTCCACATCTTCGCCCACGTATCCTGCTTCGGTAAGGGCTGTGGCATCCGCTATGCAGAATGGAACATTCAGGATCCGGGCGATGGTCCGCGCAAGCAAGGTCTTTCCGGTTCCCGTCTCACCGACAATAACGATGTTTGATTTTTCGATTTCAACCTCATCGTCACGGCGATCCTTGGCACGGTAAAGTCGCTTGTAATGATTGTAAACGGCAACGGAAACGATTTTTTTCGCTTCATCCTGTCCGATGATGAACTGGTCGAGATGTCGTTTGATATCGGCCGGTTTAAGGAGGTTAAAATCGGGTACCTCTTTTTGCTTCTCTGTAAGCAGTTCTTCCTGAAGGATCATCTGTGCTTGCTGGACGCAGCTTTCACAAATATGACCATCGAGTCCGGCAATGAGAACGCGGGTCTCACGCTTTTCCCTGCCACAGAATGAACATCTTTCGACTTGCTTAGCCATAATCAGGAATTAGTTATCCTTCTTTGAACGGGTCAGAATCTCGTCGATCATCCCGTATTCAAGCGCTTCTGAACTGGTCATCCAATAATCGCGATCGGCATCTTTGAGAATTTTTTTATAGGGTTGACCCGAATGGAGGGAGATGATTTCGTAAAGTTCTTTTTTCAATTTCTGAATTTCACGGGCGGTAATGTCAATGTCGGAGGCCTGTCCTTCAGCGCTGCCCATGGGTTGGTGAATCAGAATCCGTGAATGCTTCAGCGCCGTGCGTTTCCCTTTTTCACCTGCACAGAGCAGAATAGCGCCCATAGAAGCGGCCATTCCGGTGCAGATGGTGGCTACGTCCGGGTTGATATACTGCATGGTGTCGTAGATGCCGAGTCCGGCATAGACCGACCCTCCCGGGCTGTTCAGATAGATCTGAATATCCTTTCTCGAATCCACCGATTCGAGGAAAAGGAGCTGTGCCTGAATGATATTCGCGACATAATCATCGATGGGAACTCCCAGGAAAATGATCCGGTCCATCATCAACCGCGAGAATACATCCATGGTCGCGATGTTGAGCTGTCGTTCCTCAATGATGGTAGGGGAGATGTAGTTGGAAGAAACGGCCTTGTATTTTTCGAGGACCGATCTGCTCAGCCCCAGGTGACGGGTAGCATATTTCGAAAATTCGTCCATGTTGGTAGCGTGTTAGATATTTTTAACCTTATTGCTCCTTTTCTTCAACCGATTCATGGTCATGATCGTAGTCGTGATCGTGATCATGGTCATGCATATCGTTGTGTGAATGGGTGTGCTCCCGGTTGTGATGTTGCGAAGCGATCTTAATAAATTCGTCGTAGGTCACCTCCCGTGTGGTGTACTTGAAGGTTTGCTTAAAAAAGTTCAGCATTTTGGCGTTGTAGAGTTGATCGTTGATACGTTGGACCTGCTCTTTGTTTTTCATGAAAACATCGATGATCGACTCGTATTGCTGTTGCATTTCAGGACTGGGCTCTGCTCCGGGAACCTGGCGCAGCATGACTGTACGGATGTAATCGCGGATCTCGGGGTCAGTAACCGTAATGCCGTTATCTTTGATGATCTTGTTCTCGATCAGTTGCCATTTCATCGATTCGGCGAACAGGGGATATTCCTTTTCGATTTGTTCGGGGGTGTACTTTCCTTCATTGTTTTCGGCAAGCCACCTTTTCAGGAATTCATCCGGCAGGGTCAGGGTGGTATGATTCACCAGTGCTTCGGTAATGACATTAAAGAGAAGTTTATCGGATTCATTGTCAAAACTGGATGAAGCATCCTTTTTGACCTGGGCCCTGAACTCTTCTTCCGTTTGAATTCCCATTCCCGGGTAAACCTGATTGAAGAAGTCGGGATCCATTGTAGCCGGGATTACTCCGGGTTCTTTCTTTTCTTCAGTATTTTCTGAAGGTTCAGGGGCGGATGCAGACGCTCCTTCTCCAGGATCTTCAACAGCGGCTTCAGCTACTTCGGTTTTTTTCCCGAACCGGAGTCGTGTTTCTTCAATGTATTTATCCACCATCGTGTCATCGATCGCGATGGAAAGGTATTCGATCGGCAGATCCTGGTCTTGAGGAAGGTCGAATACGGGTGAGAGCCCCAGATCGAAGAAAAATTTAAAGGTGTCCTGGTTTTCGAAGTCGATGGCTGCGTTTTTTTCGAGGTTTGGAAGGGGATTTCCCAAAATATCGATCTTCTCATCCCGGATATAATTCATAAGGCTTTCGGAGAGCAGGTGGTTGACCTCGTCGGCAAGGATGGCCTTTCCGTACATTTTTTTAATCAGTCCGACAGGAACATGGCCGGGCCGGAATCCCGGTATGTTTGCTTTACGTTTATAATCGCTTATCTGTTTTTCAACTTTCTCGGTGTAATCGGCCGGCACAATTTCGATCGATAACAGGGCTGTTAATTCGCCGGTGTTTTCTTTGGTTATGTTCATCTATATTTCTGATTGGTGTAATGATTTTATTTTTTGCCGGGCCTGAACGTCAGGCAAACGGCCAATTTGGTTATCGGTGCGGATGAAGGGACTCGAACCCCCACGCCCTGAGGCACAAGATCCTAAGTCTTGCGCGGCTACCAATTACGCCACATCCGCTGCAGGTTTCCCGAAAGGGTTTGCAAAGTTACATTTTTTTCCGTTGTTATTTCAGGGCGGCCAGTGCAGCTTCGTAGTCTGGTTCCTGCACAATATCCGGTACCTGTTCGGTATATTTCACCATACCTTTTTCGTCAACAACGACGACGGCCCGCGACATCAGTCCGGCCAGTGGTCCGTCGGTTATCAGCACTCCGTAGTCGCGGCTGAAATTTCCGTTGCGAAGTTCCGATGCTGAAACCACGTTCTGGATTCCTTCGGCGGTACAGAAGCGACTGTGTGCAAACGGCAGGTCTTTGGAGATACACAGAACGATGGTCTGGTTTAGTTTTCCGGCTTCGACATTGAATTTCCTGACGGAAGCAGCGCAGACGGTAGTGTCGAGGCTGGGAAAAATATTCAGAACAATTTTCTTCCCGGCGAAATCGGCCAGCCGTACATCGGAAAGATCCGTCCGGGTCAGAAGAAAATCGGGTGCGTGGGTACCCGGGGCGGGCAGTGTACCGATGGTGTGGATCGGGTTGCCATTTAATGCGATTGTTGCCATATTGTTATATTTTATGGGTACAAAGGTACAAAATAGAAAATTAAGGTAAATCAGAATCTTATTGCCGGGGCAACCGGTTTATCAGTTCAGCGAAACTTTCACATCGAGTGCATCCCGGAGGGCATTACCCATGAGCATGAAAGCGAGCACAACCAGCATGATGGCGATACCCGGAAGTACGGCAAGATAGGCGTAATCGAGGATGATGTATCCATAATTTTCCTTGATCATAGATCCCCACGAGGGTGTGGGGGGCTGTACGCCAAGTCCAAGGAAGCTCAACCCGGCTTCGAGCAGGATTGCGGAGGCGAAGTTGGCAGCCGATATCACGATCACGGCGGCCATCACGTTAGGGAGGATGTGCCTGAAAATAATCCTGAAATCGTTAAATCCCAGCGCCCGTGCGGCTTCGACGAACTCTTTTTCCCGGATCGACAATACCTGTCCCCTGACAACCCGCGCCACCTCCACCCACATCGTCAGTCCGACAGCGATGAAAACCTGCCAGAACCCTTTTCCGAGGGCGAAGGTGATGGCAATAACCAGGAGCAGCGTTGGTATGGACCAGACCACATTGATGAGCCACATGATGACTGCGTCAACCCATCCCCGATAGTAGCCGCCCAGAGCGCCCAGGGTAATTCCGATAACCAGGGATATCAGTACGGAAATCAATCCCACCGAAAGGCTTACTCTGGTGCCGATCATCAGCTGACTCAGGTAATCCCTTCCGAAGCGGTCGGTCCCGAGCAGAAATGTTTTCCGGTAAGGCTCTCCGCATCCGGCTGCTGGAATTGATCCAACCTGATTCGCGTCGCCCGGAATGGAACCGTAAGGAATATAATACCTGAAGGCTCCGGAAACCATGGTTGTACGGATCGCTACCGGCTGCACCGTGTGGGTTTTACCGGATATCATGGTGCTGATCATCCCCGATTTGTCGGTTCCGGTGTAGGAGAGCGGAAGCATCAGTACCGTAAAGCCCGGTTTTTTCAGCCCCAGCTCGAGGTACTGGTCATTGGCAAAAGGAGTCTGGTCCGGCGTGATCAGGTACCCGAGGCAGGCAATCAGCGTAACGGAGGCGATGAAACACAGGGAACCAAAGCCCAGGATGTTTTTCCTGAATTTGGTCCAGGCTATCCGGTTCAGGGAAGCGGTTGAAACATCGATTCGTTTTTTTCGGAACACCGGTCCTGGTTATATTTTGGAAGATTGAATTTTTTTTATACTTTTGCAGCGCATTTTATGGTGGATGTAGCTCAGCAGGTTAGAGCGTCAGATTGTGGATCTGAAGGCCGTGGGTTCGAGCCCCATCTTCCACCCTCAGGCAGGGCCGGTCGACGGCCCTTTTTTATTTCATCTCCCCTTTAAAACGGGTTTGCCAATCTTCCCACTTGGTATTCAGATAGGCATCCTGCCCGAAATATTTTATGATGGATTCGAATTCGACTGCCGGATGGTAACCGGGAACGACCGAAATCAGCTGCCCTTTTTCATTGAGAAAAGCGTAGGAGGGATACGACATCTTGCCGCGTAACATCTCGTTGGCAAGTTGATGGGTGCTCCGGCTGGCCGACGGGTTCGGGTTTACAAATTTAACCCCGTCAAGCACGACAGTGTCTTTCCGCTCCGCGTTCAACTTCACATTGTAGAAATTCTGGTTCATATATTTAACGATCAGAGGCTGGGCAAATGTTTCGGCATCCATCTTTTTACACCAGCCACACCAATCGGTATAAACATCCACAAAGATCTTCCGCGGTTTCTTTTTGTTGAGTTTATAGGCCTCCTCAAAGGTCCGCCATTGGATTTTTTCTTCCTTTCCCTGATTTTTCTTCGATTCCTGAGCGTTAACATCTCCAGCCTGTATCAGGAGACTCCCCAGTAAAAACATCCCCAAAAAACAAATCCGCTTCTTCATAAACCTTTGCAACTTTCTATAAATCGTAAATCGAAAATCTTTAAATCGTGAATTGATATTTTATCCATTCCGTTCCATTTCCCTTTTGCTGTCCTTTTGTTTTAAGGTTTCTCTCTTGTCGTAAGAATGTTTGCCACGGGCAAGTGCGATGGTCAGTTTGGCTAATCCGGCTTCATTGATAAAGAGCAGAACAGGAATGATGGTAAAACCACGCTCTTTCACTTTTACCGAAAGCTTCCTCAGTTCCTTCACGGTAAGCAGGAGCTTACGGTCGCGTTTTGCTTCGTGGTTGTAATACGATCCCATGGAATATTCGGCGATGTGCATGTTGCGGACGAAAAGCTCCATCCCGGTAAAGGAGCAATAAGCGTCGGCGATGGAGGCTTTCCCGTCGCGGATCGATTTTATTTCGGTTCCGGTAAGGCAGATCCCGGCCGTGAATTCCTGGATCAGGAAATATTCATGTGCCGCCCGTTTATTCTTGATGTTAACCGATTTCTCCACCTATTTTTTCTCCGGCATTAAAACCACTCTCACGTAATGATCGGGATTGAAACGGGTTGCGCAGGTCTGCCTGAGGTCATCGGCAGTCACGGACTGGACCTGTTCGTTGAATTTTTTCAGGGAACCGGCGTCATCGTGGTTGTAATAATAAGATTCGAGCTTCGACAGCCAGTATTCATTCTTCTGCAGATCGGTCTCATGCTTCCGGATCAGGGCCTCTTTGGCTTTTACCAGATCGGTTTCGGTTGGGCCCTTTTTACGTAGCTTTCCGATTTCGCTGAAGACGGCCCGGGTCAGCTTTCCGGTCATTTTTGGGGAGCAACCGAACATGACTATGAGTTGGAAGTTGGACTCGGGATAGTGATCCCTGTTCAGCATAATCTGCGGGGAGTAGACGCCGCTCATCTTTTCACGGATCACTTCAACGAGTTTGATTCCCAAAATCTCCCTGATCATATCGAGATGGAGGTTCTCTTTTTCACTCCAGGTTATCTTTTCCGACATCACAATGCCAACCATGCTTTGAGGGTCGGATCCCTTGTGGATTGTAAGATCGGTGATGCCCCGGGCAAATTCCGGAGCCGTATTTTTCCAGGTTTCGTTCCGGTTCAGGTTCGGGAGGTTTCCCAGGTACTTTTGAAGGAGCGGAACGATGGTATCAGTCTGAAAATTTCCGACCAAAAAGAACTTGAAATCGCCGGCATCGGCAAAACGATCTTTGAAAATAGTATAAAGTTTATCAAGATTTACCTGGTCGAGTTGTTGTTGTGTGGGAAGCATCACCATCCGCTTGTACCCCGGGTATACCGACTTGAACAGCGTGTCATAAAAAGACATGACGGGACTGCTTTTCATGAATTTCAGCTGATTTTCCATTTGTGACATGAAGGCCCGGAAGGCGGTGCTGTCTTTTCTTGGCTGGTTAACATAGAGGTAGATCAGTTGTAATACCGTCTCGAAATCTTTCGGGGCGCATGATCCTTTAAAACCCTCCCGTACATCCTCCAGGTAGGGGGCAATCTGCAGATTTTTCCCCTTGAGTTTTTTCTGCAGTTCAATGTTGTCGAACGATCCCGCCCCGCTCATGTCGATGATCTGGGTAGCAAAATTAGCCGACATGAAATCTTCATCTGGATAGAGCGAATTCCCGCCCAGACTGTAACCCGTGATCACGATCTCATCGTTCTTAAATGCCGTTGGTTTCAATATGACCGTGATTCCGTTGGCCAGCTTCAGTTCTGTAAAGCCAAGGTCTTCATTTTCGCTTTTTCCGGTGATGGCACCGGCCGTCAGTTCCTTTGTTGCCAGGGGTTCTTCCCGGTAATTATCCACGTAGGCGGTAAGCGGGTTAAGCTTCGACTGTTTGATGATATCCAGAACATTTTGCTCTGTCGGGACTTTCACATTTTCCTTATCCGGAGCCATGATGACCAGGGCCATGTTGCTGTCGGTAACCCATTGTTTAACGAGGCTGTTGATCTCATCGAGTGTGATGCCGGGTAACAGGTTTTTGAGATACCTGAATTTTTTCTGAGGGCCGGGAATGGCATCCCCCGAAAGGTAATTCCCCACATAATCGCTGCAGAAGGAGGCCGATTCGGTCTTGTCGAATTCTTTTGCCTCTTTCTCATATTTACTGATCATCTCTTCTTTTTGCCGGTCCAACTCCGTTTGGGTGAATCCAAACCGTTTCACCCGCTCATTTTCTGCCAACAGTACCTCCAGGCTTTTATCGATCTGATTTTCTTTCGACATGGCATTGATGAAATAAGCATCCCGGGTGCGTGCCAAAAATCTGCCGTAGCCGGTTCCCGCGAAGACATAAGGCGATTCGGGTTTTTGTGAAATCTCGCTGAAGCGGTTGTTGATCATGCTCGTGAAAATCTCAGCCATAACCTTAATCCTGAAATCACCCAGGCTTTTTTCGCTGGTCAGCGGATGCTTGTAGAACATCAGGATAAAGTTCTCCGTAGCCTCTTTGTCGGTGGCAATGGCGATCAAAGGTTCGGCATTGCCGGGCAGATCAAACGCGGTTCTGGCACGCTCGTTATCCGGGTTCTTCAGTTTTTCGAAATGGTTTTTGATGCGGGTTTCGGTAAGCGCCGGGTCCATATCGCCGACTACAATGACTGCCTGCAAATCGGGACGGTACCAGTCGCGATAAAAATCGCGGAGCGTTTCATGTTTAAAATTCTGAATGACCTCCACTTTTCCTATTGGGATCCGATCGGCATAGCGTGAGCCTTTGAGAATTACCGGAAAGATCTTTTTCATCATCCGGTCCTGTGCGCCCAGACCCAACCGCCACTCTTCCGTTATGATCCCCCGTTCCTTGTCGATCTCTTTCCCGTCGAGCAGGGCATTGTGCGCCCAGTCTTCAAGTACCTGGAATCCCTTTGAAACGAGTGCGGTATCGTCGGTCGGCAACTGCAGCATGTACACGGTTTCATCAAACCCGGTGTAGGCGTTGATATCGCCGCCAAACCGCACCCCTGTCTTCTGAAGAAAATCGATCAGTTCATTCTTCGGGAACGTTTTGGTGCCGTTGAAGTTCATGTGTTCCATGAAATGAGCGAGTCCCAGTTGGTCTTCATTCTCAAGGATGGAACCTGCATTGACTACCAGGCGCAATTCCACCCTTTTTTCGGGCTTCTTGTTTTTCCTGATGTAATAGACAAGCCCGTTGTCGAGCCGGCCGATTTTTACATCCGGATCAATGGAAAGAGGCGTCGTCAGGTCAATTCCTGAATTCTGACCGGAAACAAAGTCGGGTTGCCATACAATGCAAATGACAAGCGACAGGATGAGGATAATCCGTTTCATACCACGTGTGGTTTTAAAGGTTGGAAAACGAATGCAAGTTTAGGATTTTTCACCGGAATAGCCAAGTATTTCCGGGGAAACCTGTTGAAATTCACGGCCAATGTGGGTCTCAGATCCGGATCGTAATCCCGAAAAGCACGTTGATCAGGGCTTGAGGGAAAAACCCGTTCGATTCATAATACTGATTATCGACATAATAGGGATAAACCCACGCATTGGTCTCATATTTCAGGTTCAGGAAGTTGTTGAGATTCAGTTTGAAGGAGATCTCTTTAAAAAATGCTGTTTTGAGGGTGTATTGCGCGGTAAACCCGCTGGTCAGATACCCGTCGATGGAACGATCGCGGTTGCCGGTATTGTCGATGTACTGAGGTCCGATATATTTGAAGTTGATTGTTGTCGTGAAATCGGCAACCGGACGCCATGTAACCGAGAGGCCGCTGATGATCGCGGGGGAGAAGGATAGGTTGGTTTCGCCTAAAAATACCGAATCCTGACGAATGAAATTCCAGTCGGCGTCATAAACATCGACAAATTGTGTGAAGTCGTTGATTTTATTCCTGCTCAGCGTGAATCCCGCCGTAACATTCAGCTTTTTTCTGAAAAGGTCCACGCCGCCTGAAAATTCGATTCCCGCGCGATAACTTTCCGGAACGTTTAACATAACCGCTTCGCCGACATTGTTAATCTTACCGGTCAGAATTAACTGATTCGTGTAATACATGTAGTACGCGTTGGCATTCAGCAGTAGGTTGCTGAGTTTGAACTGATAGCCGGCTTCAAAATCGTAAAGCGTTTCATTGACGGGTACTTTTCCGGGATCTGCATCTTTATAATTATTCCGGCTGGGTTCCCGGTTGGCGATGCCGAACGACAACCAGGCTTCATGTTTTTTCTTCCACTCAAAGAAAATGCCTGCTTTCGGATTGAAGAAATTGAAAACATGCGACTGGTCCAGGGTTCTCAGGTCGTCGGATATTCCTTCCATTTGGTATCGTACGGTACGGTACTGAAGGTCGCCGAAGAGTGTGAGCCATTTTTGGAGGGTCCAGGTTGCTTTCGCAAATATGTTAAAGTCGTATTTATGCCCGGTGTTGTAATAATAATTGCGGTCGTTGGTACCGTTTGAAGCATAGTTTGCCCAGATCACTTTTCCGAAATGGCGGCCAAAGTAATGATTCCAGGCGCCTCCGAGATTCAGCTTCAGGTTATCCGTGACGTTGTAGTTGGTGGAAAAGGTAAAACCATAAAAATCGTTATCCATCATCTTACGGTTCACAAGGTCTGTACTGAAAAGCGTATCGCCCCCGATGATCACGTTTTCTAACCCGTAATTCGCGAAGGATTGGCCTTCTTTATAATTTTCATAGTATCCTTTTCCCCTGGTATAATGGAGCGCCAGGTTCAGGTTCCATGATTTGGTCAGCGCCTGTGAAAAGATCAACTGGTAATGATCCTGCTGATAATTATCGGTCTGGTTGTCATAGTAAACAAGATTTCCCGCGGCATCATGGTATTCGCCGGCCGGGTTGTAGGTGCGGTTGGTGGCAAGGGAGTCTTTGGGCACCCCCTCCCATGCCTGGTAGGTGCGTTCCAGTCCTGAAAAGGTGATGATGCGCAGGGTGGTTTTATTTCCGTAATATCCGGCCGACAGGTAATAGGATTTCAGGTTGGAGAATGCCCGGTCGATATAACCGTCAGAATAGATATATGAAAAACGCCCGTCGAAACTGAAACGGTCACCGATCAGTCCGGAACCGAACCGGAGGGTGGATTTCAGCGTTCGGTAAGAACCTCCCGAAATATCGAGTTCTCCGTAAGGATCCTGGTGAAGGTCGGTAGTCAGAAAGTTGATGGAAGCCCCGAAGGCGCCGGCGCCGTTGGTGGAAGTTCCTACTCCGCGCTGGATCTGCACATCTGCGGTCGAAGAGGCAAGGTCGGGAAGATCGACAAACCAGACACCTTGCGATTCGGCCTCGTTGAGTGGAATACTGTTGACCGTGACGTTGATTCGTGTCAGGTCGGTGCCGCGGATGCTAAAACCTGTGTATCCGATTCCGTTTCCTGCATCGGAGGTGACGATGGCAGATGGAGTTCCCTGGATCATGTATGGAATGTCACGACCCAGGTTCACTGTCTGTATCTCTTTTGCCGAAAGGGAACTGAATGCGGCAGGCATTTTATGTTGCACCCGGGTGGCGATGATGTTGACCTCTTCGCCTAATAGCGCTTCCCCGTCAAGGGAGATACGGATCAGGGTGTCGCTTTTGATTTCGACCGGCGACTGAAAGGTCTTATATCCCACAAAGGAAATCTTAAGGGTATAGGATCCCTTCTTCAGTGGTCCGACAGAAAACCGGCCATTTTCATCCGAAACCGTGCTGAACGGTGTTTTGACAAGGATAACATGTGCGCCGGGAAGAAGCTCTCCGGTACGGTTGTCGGTAACTGTTCCGGTTAATGTGTTTTGTGCCTGTGTATTAAAGGCAGCCAGAAATAATCCGGCTAACAGGAACAGGATACATTTCCCATTCCCGGGATTGGTAAAAAATCGTGTTTTCATGTTTTTTCATTTTCCTACGCCGGCATTATCCGGATCAGGTTTTTGGGGTATGATCTCAGCCTGGTTAGCACCCCCTGAGGAGAAATATCATTGCAAAAATAATTAATTCAGATAAAAAACGACCTATAGAATTTATATTTTTGTGTTTTTGTTACCTCCACCGTATGAAAATACTCATTATCAACGGTCCAAATCTTAATTTACTTGGAACCCGGGAACCTGAATTATATGGCATTACCAGTTTTGAGAGTTATCTGAAGAAGTTGAGGGCCCGTTACCCGCAAATCACCCTCGAGTATTATCAAAGCAATGTGGAAGGCGAGATCATCAACGCCCTTCATAATGCAGGGTTTTTATACGAGGGGATCATTCTGAATGCCGGGGGGTATGCCCACACCTCCGTTGCCATTGCCGATGCAATCCGTGCGATACGAACCCCGGTAGTGGAGGTTCATATCTCCAATACCTTTGCCCGGGAGCCTTTCCGACATATATCATTCCTTGCTGCCAATGTAAAAGGTTCCATTATCGGATTCGGGCTCGAGTCGTACCGGCTTGCCATCGAGAGCTTCCTCGTGAAAACGATCTGAAAGATTATCAGTCGAGAAATTTGTTCAGGTTGAGCTGGGAATATTTACGTTTTCCCCGGACGTAGTAATCGAATACGATATTTCTGCCATAGATGTTTTTCATGGATCCGTGGCGGAGGGTTTTGCGTTTGTTACGGAATGTTTTCAGCGTTCTGTAGAATGCCATGTGAGCCTGTGTCACGGCCCAGAAATCCTGGAAACCCGCCTGAAACAAAAACTTAAAGGCTGCAATTCCATCGAGTATTAACCGGATGGTGAAAACCCTGACAAGCCGTTCGTCGGGAAGATTTTTATAGAGCAGGTAAAAATTGTTCCGGAAATTCAGATAAGTTTTCCGCCACGAAATTTTCGGGAGGGTTCCGCCTCCGATGTGGAATACCGTGGAGGCAGGGCAGTACATGATCTTAAACCCGTTGTTTTTCAGGCGCCAGCAAAAATCGATCTCCTCCATGTGGGCAAAGAAATCATCATCCAATCCCCCAATCTGGTGAAAATACTTTGATTTTACGAACATGCAGGCGCCGGAGGCCCAGAAAATTTCTACGGGGTCATCGTACTGGCCATGATCTTCCTCAATGGAAAGAAATAGCCTTCCGCGGCAGAAAGGGTAGCCGAGTTTATCGATAAAACCGCCCGCTGCGCCGGCGTATTCGAACTTCTTTGGTTCATGATATGACCTGATTTTAGGCTGGCAGGCCGCGATCAGGTCGTCCTGTTCCATCAGGTTGATCACGGGGAGGATCCAGTTCTCGGTAACTTCGATATCCGAGTTCAACAGGATATAGTAATCGGCTTCGATTTGTGCCAGGGCCAGGTTGTATCCTTTTGCAAATCCTTCATTTTTCAGATTCCGGATGATCCGGATCTCCGGGTAATTGGCGGCAAGAAAGTCGAGGGAGTCATCGGTAGAGGCATTGTCGGCAACGACAATCCCGGCTGCATCCCGGCTGTATTTTACAAGCGTGGGAAGGAATTGCTGAAGGTATTTCCTGCCATTCCAGTTTAAAATAACTACAGCAATCCTCATCGGGGAACGTTTAATTGGTACGAAGGATTCACACAACGGATTTTCTGACCCGGTGCTTTTAATACACGGTAAAAGTACAAATTAATTGATAAAAAAAAGGTTTTCGCAGATCCCGCAACCAAATTTCAGGCTGTGGGTCGATGGCGGGACCTTAACAGACGGTGATCGCGGATGTCATCAGTTGGGAAGATCCCAGTAATCCTGCTCAAAGTCGCCCCACGACTCGATAACCTGGGTGTCCTGTAAATCAAGTGTCGAATAGATGCGGTTTCTCAGATCGACTTTCCATCTGGGGTTGTAAATCTCGCCAATGGCATCGGTATGAAGCAGAATAAAATCACTCGTCACCATATCGGGAGAATAAAAGACAAACTTCCGGTTTCGCTGGTTGTTGTTCAGGGTGTAATATTGCCAGATTTCATAGGGATAATTGCTTGGCTCGTTATATTGTGTGCTCCGGGTGTTTGGCGGTCCGTATTGCAGATAAACCCTGCCGCGGTCGGTTTGATATCCTTTTTTTACCGGCGTCCCGAAATTGACCTGAACCTTATAAACCAGCGCCTTGTAGTTTCGGAAAGATTGTTCGGGGGTGGAAGGATCGCGCTGGATCCAGAAGCTGTATAAAAATTGTTGCATGGTTTGCAGATCGGCCTTTTTGAGTGATTCGCGGATGAATGATTTCTCTAGTCCTGTCGCGATGGGGTAAGTACTGTTTATGTACTCCCGGAGTGAATCGGTATTTGTGATCTTTTCGGCAAAGGTGTTCGCGATTTCAGTACCCTGAATCGAGCTCACGGCCATCCGGGCTTTGGGGTTCATCCGCTGAAAGAAGATTTTTTTCGATGCCATGATTTCGTTGCTCTGATTCCTTGCCTCAAGTACCAGGTTGTAGTTGCCCGAAGCAAGGTTTTCGAGATCCATCTCGGTAAGGACGACATTGACTTCTTTTGGGCTTTCCTTGCGGCTTCTTGCAAATTCATTCTGTTTCAGGTGGCTTTCAAAGGTCTCGACATAGTAAGTAAGAATGAATTTCTGGTCGGGGGGAACGACCTTGGAAATATGATACAATTCAACATAAAAGATCATTTTTGATTCACTTTCAGGATAAAAGGTATAGGCATAGGGTACCAGGTCATAACCACTCTTGGTGAGTTCGGTGGTTTTTTCCGATTTGGTATATGATTTCACGAGTTCCACATCTGAAAATGAAGGTTTGTCGGCGGGGAAATCGATGGTGATGGATTGATTATAAGGCATGGCAGGGGTATTGCGGCTTTTATCTGAAAGTTGGATCTCGAAATCGTAAGTGCCGTTAGCAAGCGCGATACGTTGTTGGTCGACAAAGTGAAAATCAGTTTTTGTTGTGTCGTCAATCTCAGCGCTGCGCAGTTCATATTTTTTAAATGCTTTGATCTCCGCGTTTTGTTTGAAGGTCATAAGCACCTGCACCGTAGCCTGGAATTTCCCATTGCCGGTACTGACGAACTGAACACTTTTGGCAGAAATCGTAAGATAAGTTTCGAGATAAGGGCCCTCGGGGGAGGAAAAGGAAGCGTATGTAAGGAATGCCCAAAGGTTCTTGCTTTGTGCCTGAAACGCTGAAATTATGCAAAAAAGGATGATCAACGAAAGGTTCTTCATTTTGGGTAAATTTTAAATGGGAATAAAAACAGACAAAGATACCGGTAAAGAGCTGAACCTGCAAGGAAAATCGGTAAATTGTCAGGTTTACCGGTTGAAAGGGCAGGGGAATGCCCCGATTTTTTGGCGTTTCAGAAATTTTATATACTTTTGCAGCGGAGAGATGGCAGAGTGGTCGATTGCGGCGGTCTTGAAAACCGTTGACCTGCAAGGGTCCGGGGGTTCGAATCCCTCTCTCTCCGCTGATCCTGAAGAACAAGTGAACGAAGAACGGTAGGCGGGACACACAGTCGGTGAGAATTCTTCATTTTTCAGGATTTATTGCGGCGCCGTTACGGACGGCGTTTTTTACGATGATACCCCGGAGAGATGCCAGAGCGGTCGAATGGGGCGGTCTCGAAAACCGTTGACCCCCGTAAGGGGGTCCCAGGGTTCGAATCCCTGTCTCTCCGCACAATAATTTTAAAAACGGCCGCATTCTATTGTAATGCGGCCGTTTGTGTTTTAGGAGAACACGAAATAGCACACAGTTTTGTGTCGATTTCTTGTTTGTTAGATAAGAGCGATTAATACATGCTGCAAAAAGAGAATCCTACCGGTTCACCACGACTTTCTTCATGAACGTGTGATCCTGGCTGGTGAACACGATGGTGTAAACTCCGGGTGCCGCCGGCCGCAGGTCGATCTGCTTCTCCAGCCTGCCGTCGACTTCCACATCCTGCTGGTCAAGGATCTTCAGCCCAAGCTGATCGTAAACGGCTATTCCAACCTTCTGCCGGCCGGCAGTGGTCAGCGACACATTGAACCTTCCGTCGTTCGGTACCGGAAATACCTGGCAAACGACACCCGGCAATTCCGAAGACCCGGTCATGATCACCTGTACCCGTTCCGACGGCAGGGATGAACAGCCTGCTTCGGTGACAATGATCCAGTAATACCCGCTTTGCGAAGCCAGGTAATAGGGCCAGATGGCGCCGGCAATCGGAGCTCCTGCTCCGTCGGGTGTCACACTGAAGTACCACTGGTTGCCGCTGAATGCCGAGCTGGTCATGACCGGCCCGTTGGCAATGATCGATGGTTTGAGCGGAACAGGGCTCACCGTCACCTCGAAAGCCGGGGAGACCTGGCCGTCGCCGCAGGTGTTGGTACCTTTCACCGTGATGTTGCCCGACACCGCACCGGCGCCAAAACTCACCGTGATGGCGTTGGTGTTCTGTCCGGCGGTGATGGAAGCTCCGGTGGGCAAGCTCCAGGTGTACCCGGTGGCATTGGCGATGGTTGCGACCGAGAATACATTGCCGGTGGAGCCGAGGCATGCCTGGGCATTCCCGGTGATGCTGCCCGCCGCTGCAGGCAAGGGGTTCACCGTGACGGCAAATCCTGCCGACGGGGTGCCGTTACCGCAGAGATTGTTGCCATGGACGGTGATGTTGCCCGATGTGGCATCCGGTGCGAAATTGACGGTGATGTTTGGGGTCCCGTCGCCGGATGCGATGGATGCCTCTGAAGGCAGGGTCCATACATATGAGGTGGCATTGGCGATGGCCGTGGTGGAATAGACGATCCCCTGCGCTCCGGCGCAAACATCGGCATTTCCAGTAACAGCCCCGGCATTGCCCGGCAACGGGTTGACGGTTACGTTAAACTGGGTGGGGATTCCGGCCTGGCAACCGTTGGGGCCGGTGTAGTTAACGGTTACGAATTGGTTCCCGGATTGGTTCCACGAGACCATGATCTGGCTCGTTCCGGCACCCGAAAAGATGGATCCGCCGGGTGAAACGGTCCAGGTATATCCCGTAAGATAAGGTTCTGTGGAGTAACCGATATAACCGGCATCGACACAAAGGCTTGCCGGACCGGTGATCGTGGGCACCGGTGAGGGGTTGACAGTAACTGCGAACACCGTCGGGATTGCAGCAGTGCATCCGTTGGCGTTGGTGTAGGCCACCGAGACACTCTGGCTGCCAGTCGTATTCCATTTTACCGTGATATTGGCTGTGCCGGCACCTGCGGTAATAGATCCACCTGCTGAAACCGACCAGGTGTAGCCGGTCATGCCTGCCTGAGTCGCGTAAACGTTGGTCGTGCTGCCCTGGCATGCATTGGCCGGACCGGTGATGACCGGGACCGGCAGCGGGTTAACAGTCACGGCCAGGTTCGAAGCGGTGCCATTGCCGCACGGACCCGTTCCGAAAACGCTGACATTTCCTGTCGTCGTCCCGTAGGTGACGGTTATGGTCGTGGTTCCCGCTCCGGCGGTTATCGTTGCCCCGGCAGGTACCGTCCATGTATAGCTTGTGGCGTTGGTGATGGGGGCAATAGCGTATATATTACCTGTGCTTTGGGCACACATCGAAGCAGGTCCGGTTATTGGTCCGGCCGGACCCACAGGCGGACATCCTGCCAGGAAGAACTGGTCGGCGCCGTTCACCGTTCCACCGGCATTCGCACCGACACAGCGGAAGTGATATGTGACACCGGTTGTCAATCCGGTAATGTTAGCCTGCACAGCGGCCGGAGTGGTTCCGTTCACAGTGGCAGGCACAGCCGGAGCAACGTTCCCGTAGGTCGTTGTCAGACCCCATTCAAATGAAACAGTCGTTACAACATTGTTAGCAGTGACCGTCCCGTTAAGCTGTGCCGTGGTGGCCATGATGTTGCTGGCCGGGTTGGTGACAACAGTTGGTGGTCCTCCCGTCGTAAAGGTCATATCGTTGCCGTTTCCGGAGCCTCCGCTGTTGGTGGCGACCACCCGGTAGTGGTAGAGGGTACTCGGCAGCAATCCTGAAACTATCCCGGTGACAGGCGTAACAGTGGTACCTGTGACGCTGGGTGGCACCGCGACAATGGTTGAACCATAGGTGGTGGTCAACCCGTATTCAAAGATCACCGTACTCGCGTCGCCATTGGCGTTGACGGTGCCGTTAAGTGTGGCCCCGTTGAGACCGATCGCGGTGGCAGCAGTGGTTACCACGGTGGGGGGAGGAAAGGATGTTGTAAAGGTCATGTCGTCGCCATTGGAGTTTCCGTTGGCATTGACCCCCTTGATCCGGTAATGATAGGTGGTAATGGGGAGCAGCCCGGTGAGCGAAGCAGTGATCGGAGTGACAGTATTGCCGGTCACTGTGGCGGGAACACCGGCGATTGTTGAACCATACGCCGTGTTCAGCCCGTATTCGAACGAAACGGTTGTGGCGGAGTTGTTGGCATTCGCCGTACCGTTGAGGGTGGCGGATGCGGATGTGATAGCCGTGGCGGCATTGGTGACAACAATCGGAAGGTCGACGGCGATGTCGATGCCAAAGTTATAATTGTAAACGTTTGAGCTGTTATAGGGAGTAAAAGGGCATCCGCCAATTGACCAAACCCGTCGCACTCCTGTCTGGTTCGTGTAGGCGCACCCGCCACCCAGCGTACCGGTACCACCGCACTGCCCGATATCAACGATCAGGCTTTGCGCGGGATCGTATGGAAAGGGTGAATCGAGCACGAAAGTGATCCATGAACTGGCAGTGTTTGTCAGAACCACCGATGTACGGTAATAAACGGTTGTCATAAGGCCGGTGTAAAAAGCGCCGGGAGTGAGCGAGGTAATGGTCGACTGCCCCAGTTTGATGGTGAGATCGGTGTAGGTAGCCGGTCCAAGTGCTGTATTCATAAAGACGGCGATGCTGATGATATTACCGGCAGGTGCAGCGGAGGGCTGGTTGAATTCCCCGGCCAGGTATAACATCTGTACGTCTTTTCCCGCGGCAACGTTGAATGGGAAATTATTGGTACCGTTCCCGCTTCCGGTAAAGTTGTAGTACTGTGGCTGGGCCACAAGGATACTGTTCAATCCTGAAAATAACAGCATCATTGACAAACAAATGCGTAAATTTTTCATGATCATTGGTTTTGGTGGTTGGGTTTTGATTGAAGTAGTTGATTGCCAGTGGTATTATGGAATGATTATGCTAATGTATACAAAATATTTATATTTCTGACAAGTTTCTATGGTTTTTTTGTGGTTCTTGGTAAAGTCCAATGTATCGACCACAATGTGGCATTTTCTTCCTTTGATTTTCTTGCCATCATCATATCTTACATCACCTTCGCAAAGATTGCAAGCCTTTACGCTCTGACTCTCAAAAATGCCAACCGATGGTATGAGCTTTTTACCAATCCCTGTCTCTCCGCAAACAAAAATTCGCTTTTAAGCGGGTTTTTGTGTGGAGAAAACCTTGGGTTTCTCACCCAAATTCTTATGAGTAATTTTCTTCAGGAGGGTAAAAATCCGGAAAAGAATCTGTATATTTGTAGGTCTGGCGTGAAAATCGGGAAGCATAACATGCGAAGCCTGAAGTGTAAAATGCGGAGTGCCATTCTACAGGGTAATGATTCCCTCTGAAACCAATTTCTTTCCTAAGACCGGCCTAAGACTTGTCTAAGTCTGGTCTAAGACTATGTCCTTTACGACATTGTTTTTTATCGGATGATGGCAATTTTCGCACTGCTTATTTTTTCCCCATTTCTGAATAGCTCAGGCAAGTATAAGCCTGAGTTCAGGTTTAATCCACCTCAACCCCCAACCCCTTCTCCTCAAGGCACCTCAACCCCCAACCCCTTCTCCTCAAGGAGAAGGGGAGTTGCGGGATGCCATACTTTCTATGTGTTTACTTATTTCATGCAAAACCTGGTCGAGCTGGTTGAATACTTGTTCGTTCCTGAACCTGATCACACTTATTCCAAACCGGCCAAGTTCCGCAGTCCGGTTCAGGTCTTGTTCGTTTGTTTCCGCCTGGTCATGAATTCCTCCGTCAACTTCGATGATCAATCTTTTTTCATGACAGTAAAAATCACCAATATATCGGTGAACCGGGTGCTGCCTCCGGAATTTCAACCCCTTGAATTTCCGGTTTTTCAATTCATTCCACAGGATCTTTTCAGCTTCTGTCATGCTATACCTCAAAACGCGGGCTTTTTCAAATATCCCTTCTGCAGCGTTCAAATGAAGCAAATACTCCCGGCTCTTACCGATATAAACCATCTTATAAAAATACAAAAATCCGATAACTCTTTCTCCCCTTCTCCTTGAGGAGAAGGGGTTGGGGGTTGAGGTGCTTCATTCCACCACCACCTTCTCGCTTGCCACCGTCTTGCCGTTATAAACCAACCTCACTACGTACATGCCGCACGGCCAGGTGGCAACATTGAGATCGAGCAGTTTATCGCCCTGCCTGATCTCTCTGATAAGTACCTGTTTGCCAAAGAGGTCGTAAACTTCCATTACAGCCGATTTCCATTGGTGGTAAACCGTTGTCAGGTTGAAAACCTGCGAATGGGTTTCGGATTTGAGTTTGTCGGGAATTTCAACATGTAAAACCTCGCTGGCCGGGTTGGGATACACCTTCAACCGGCCGGTTTCCGGGTTTTCAAACGGCTCATTCAATCCTACTACCACGCAATCGAGCGGAATGGTATCGGAGGGAATCGGGTGCGGACATAAACTGTCGTAAACAAACGAATGGGCGTACAACGTGTCGTACTCCAGGTCGGAGTTGAGTTTCCAGGCATAGGTGCGCCACTGATTTCCGTCATGCTGGCCGGATACAAGGAATAGTTTGTTATCTGTGTCGGTTACTGCATCCGAAAATGAGTACAATGACTGTAATAGTTCGACCGATTCGATTACAGTACCATTTCGATCGACTTTAAACACCGCCTGGTGGTGATCAGTCATGGAATACGACCATCCTCCCCCCAGTGCGATCGTAGAATCAGCAAACCAGTTGATAGTGAAAAACACCGCCTGCTTTGAATCGTTGACCATATCATAATAGGCTAATTCATTACCATTACTATTGGTCTTAAGCATCGTGGGACGATCACCGGATGGAGTAGCTTCTTCTTCTATATGGCGTCCACAAGTATAAATAGTGTTTTTATTGTCTATGATTGACCTGTATGCCATTCCGTAAAAATGTGCTCCTGAAATATATCTCCAGGGCAGTTCCCAGCTTGTGTTTCCTATACTGTCAACTTGAATGATCAAAGGGCGTAAGTATCTTGGACCGGACGTTCCAGAATCAGGATAATAACAAAAACCACCGATCAGGTACTTCAAATCGGGAGTCACAGTCATATCGTAACCTTCAGCCCCGGCCATCAGGCTGTCGGTATTGCCATATTGCTGCTGCCACAGAAGGTCACCGTTATTATCGAGACGATACATGTACAGCTTTTCATTTGAGAAAAATTCATTGCCATAAAACACCATGGCAATATAGCCTCCCGGAATTTGTTTGATTGATTGTGTGATATCAGCTCTGTTTTGCCCAACAGCAAATATACGACACCACTCTTTTTCGCCACATGAATTCAGCTTCATGATAAATGGATCACCCCAGGAATCTGTTTGTTTTGTTGTGCCAGATATAATGACCCCATTATCGTTTGTTTGATTTATATCAATAATACCTGTACCATCATTATATTCACCTAACCTTTTCTGCCAAAGCATATCACCGTTAATAGTTGTTTTAAGCAACAACCCATTTATTGGAAAACCGTCTGATGTAACAAACCAACCACCGATAAGGTATCCCTTATCATAACTTTTTGTTATTGAAAACGGGGCTGTGCCTTGATTAGCCAAATAGACTTTAGGCCAAAGCTGGCTAAAAACCTGATTACGAGAGATAAACAATACGATAAACAATAAAATTTTCAATGTCTTCATTAGTATAATATAAATAAGGTTGATGGATGGGCAACCATCCATCAACCTTTATTATTGTTATCTGATAATGGCAATTTTCACACTACTTACTTTTTCCCCATTACTGAATAGTTCAAGCAAGTATAAGCCTGAGTTCAGGTGCTTCATTCCACCACCACCTTCTCGCTTGCCACCGTCTTGCCGTTATAAACCAACCTCACTACGTACATGCCGCGCGGCCAGGCAGAAACATTGAGATCGAGCTGCTTATCGCCGCGATTGATCTCTTTTGAAAATACCTGTTTGCCGAAGAGGTCGTAAACTTCCATTACAGCCGATTTCCATTGGTGGTAAACCGTTGTCAGGTTGAAAACCGGCGAATGGGTTTCAGTTTTGAGTTTGTCGGGAATTTCAACATGCAAAACATCGCTGGCCGGGTTGGGATACACCTTTAACCGACCGGTTTCCGGATTTTCAAACGGCTCATTCAGCCCTACTACCACGCAATCGAGCGGAATTGTATCGGAGGGAATCGGGTGCGGACATAAACTGTCGTAAACAAACGGGTGGGTGTATAGCGTGTCGTACTCCAGGTCGGAGTTGAGCTTCCAGACATAGGTGCGCCACTGATAACCGTCATGAAGAGGTTGTGTCAACACTACCTTGTTGTCATGGTCTACGATGGCATCGGAGAAACAGTAAACAGATTGCATGATGTTAACCGAATCGAGGATATTTCCGGTTCGATCAACTTTAAATACTGCAATCTGGCCATCTGAAGTGGGATTCATACCCCAACCACCATCGATCTCGATCGTTGAGTCCTGGAACCAATTAAGGTTAAAAAATACCGCTTGCCATGAGTCGGGTACCAGATCGTAATAGGTTAACTCATTACCATTACTATCGGTCTTAAGCATTGTAGGCCGGTCGCCGGGTGGAGTGGCTGACGATTCAATATGACGACCACAAGAATAAATAGTGTTTTTATTGTCTATGATTGACCTGTATGCCATTCCGTAAAAATGTACTCCTGAAATATATCTCCAGGGCAGTTCCCAGGTTGTGTTTCCCATACTGTCAACTTGAATGATCAAAGGGCGTAGGTATCTTGGACCGGACGTTCCAGAATCCGGATAATAACAATAACCACCGATCAGGTACTTCAAATCTGGAGTCACGGTCATATCGTAACCTTCGGCCCCGGCCATCATGCTGTCGGTATTGCCGTATTGCTGCTGCCACAACAAATCGCCATTGTTATCGAGACGATACATATACACCTTTTCATTTGAGGAAAGTTCGTTACCATAAAATACCAACGCTATATAGCCACCTGGTATTTGCTTTACAGATACAGTTTTGTCAAACCGGTTCTGCCCAACAGTATAAATACGGCACCACTCCTTTTCCATACAGGCATTCAGTTTCATGATGAATGGATCTCCCCAGGAATCATACTTATGTGTTGTCCCTCCAATAATAACACCTCCATCATCAGTTTGATTAATATCGAAAACACCCGATCCGTCAGAATCTCCGCTGAGTGCTTTATGCCATAATAATTCACCGTTAATGTTCGTTTTTATTATTAATCCATTAATCGGGTAACCATCAGAAGTAAGGTATCGGCCCCCAATCAGGTATCCACGATCATAATTTTCAATCACAGTATTTGGAAATGTCCCGAAGGAAGGTAAATAGCATTTTGGCCAATTCTGACCATACGCAATAGCAAATCCAAAAAGCATTAGAAGCAAAAGAATAAAGCAATTTATTTTCATATTGACAAATTGCAAAAGGTTGATAGATGGTTATCCACATCCATCAACCTTTATTATTGTTACCTGATAATGGCAATTTTCATATTACTTGGTTTTTCTCCATTACTGTCTATTTCAAGCAGATATATGCCTGACTTTAAATTTGTTGTCGGAACAACGATTTGATCCTTTTGGTTGTGGACTTCAAATGATCGCAACATCTTACCATTTCCATCATACAAGTTTATGACCCCATTTACGGGTCTCTCTGAAAGATCAATCTTTACGATAAAATAGTCGTGAGCAGGATTGGGAAATACCGATATGACTTTCGGGTTGCTGCTTTCTTTAACTCCTCTGAATTTCTCTCTTTTAGTGACCTTAAATCCGGTATCGGGCAGGATAACGGGTTCCTGGTAGGTGATCTTTCGGGCTGCCAACAACATATTTCTCGCATAGGCTCCGGGCAGGTTGTTGTTTGACAACATAACCGACTGGAGCGATGAACCCCTTATACTATCGATGCTGAATGCATAAATAGTATCTGAGCAAATACTCTTTGATGCGTCATAAAAGTCAAGGTATGCATGGTGTGTCGAGGTTTGAGATCCGGTTAAATTAAAGAGGGCCGGGATGGTATTCATTACTTCTGACATCTGATCATAATCCTGTTGCGCATGGAGCCAATCGGTCTTGTCATAGTAGGATGAAGGGGTGTTGCGATAATCAAAAAGCCAGTTCAGGCTGTCGGTATTGGCGGTATCAATGCCGTTCCCCTGGTAATGATGGATCAGCCGCGTATAGGATTTTGTCGCCTCCTGTTCCCACCACGCCTTCCTGGCCTGTAGCAGCTCTTTGGGGCCGATCGAATCCTCGACAGCGAGGATCTGCTCCATCATGTAACCGGGCATCGGGATGGTGCGGTTTGACAACATTTCGTTGATCTTCTCCGATTTGGCCGAATGGGGGTTGGCCACCAGTACATCGCGGATCAGGGCATTGTTCAACACCTCTTCCTTACCCACCGAGGTTTTCAGGACCGTATCGGAGAGGTAGGGCGATTCGGTTAAAAGTTCATTACGGAGCTGCATGGCTTCGGGAGGGGTACTGGTCTGTACATCAAAGGTAAGCAATTCGGTGGAACCTCCGTCAACCACAGTTGATAAAACATCTTTGATGCTGTCGGATTGGTTTACAGCTTCCACGAGAATATCACGTTCCTCGGAGCTACCACCTCCGGTTAAAGTTGAAGGACAACTATTTTCATTAAATGGGATGTCAACAGGATGCGTCCTGACTGTTCCATATATATTCTCGGGGAGCGGAATTAGCCTATACCACAGTGAGGTTTGCGAGTGGTAGTAATAATCAATATCATTCCCCTCATTACAAAAATCGTAATGCGGATAATCAGGGTATGGTTTGAACATATTTCCTACCGGGGCAAAATTACTGCCGCTCAAATGAGATCCCTGATACCTGGCGATACCAATAAAATCGGTATACGGTTGATCGTAAGTGATCGCAAAATCGAAGAGGTTGGGTTCGGTAAGGTCGTCTTTTACCAACTTATTGCATTTATAACACAGTCCGGTCGCATCGTACGATTGGTCGTCGTTTCTGTTCACATTTTGCGACAGGGTTGCAAACCGCAGGTTGTGAAACCGGTTGCGGTATACCTCGTTCGGGAGGATACCCGAATTATTTACGATCAGTCCGATACCCTTGAGCGAACTGTCGGTCTGGTAAAACTCGTTATCCTCCACGTGGTAGCCGGTACACTGGTCGAGATACAAACCGTAGCTATCTGTCGGACAGGGCTGTCCGTTCCTGAAGGTGTTGCTTAATATCCGGAGCCCCGAAACGGAGGTGAAACCGCTGAAGTAAGCCCCGTAGGTATTGTCGAGGAAAAGGGTTTTCGACAGGTCAATTCCCAAGCTTCCCGCGGCATTGGTGGCATAGATGCCCCTGGTCAGTTTTTCAAAAATGCAGGGCGACTCAGATGAACAAGGGATGGTATTGGTCCGGCAGTAGGGTACAAAATAGAGGTACGAGTTTTGACTGAAAACCCCTTTGCCCCGGCTGTTATAATGTACATCGGCCCGGGTATTGATAAATGTCGAACCGCAGAATACAATCGGTGAAACTCCGATTGACCGTACAAAGCAATCGGGCGGAGTGCTGTCGCGCAACACCGCTGTCGTCATGAACCGGGTCCGGGTGAAGCGGGCACAACTATTAAAACCGTATGGGTCAAATTGAACGCCAATCCGGTTATTAACAAAAAAGGCACTGTCGGCCGATACTATTCCACCAGTATAACCATACAAATCTTCATCCTCCTGATCGCCCGACCGTGCAGATGCAAGAATTCCGATTTGAGCATTCATGATAGCGCCTCCTCTTCGGAGTGTCACCCTGCCCTGGATTAGTTTTCCTGTCGATGTAACGGCAGTTTGCTTTAACTGTGGATTTCCCCAAACTTCAACGCCCTTCCAC
>SACF01000306.1 GCA_009928665.1 Alphaproteobacteria bacterium | reverse complement strand
GTCATGCCCAAAATCAAGGGGGTCTGTGATAATAGAATAGGTTTCACTCTGGTGGAAATCATTGTGGTTTTGGCCATCTTTTCCATTGTGGTAGTGGGTGGATCTTCACTATTGTTAAGTGGCAATCAAGTGTTTAAGAAAAATGCGGACATGTCCCATGCATCTCAGATGGCGCAATATACCATTGATTGGATGGAGGATTCTTTAACCTATTCTTCCGTGGTGGAGGTCACCAATGGAGGAGTCCAGGTGCCGGCGGGAATGAATGCCATAAAAATTCAAGAATCAGGGCTCAACCAAGGGCAACTCATGATGTATAAAGACGGGGTTTGGGGTGCGGTTTTTACGGCCGGTTTTTATGAGGGATGGAAAATCCAGATATATCCCAGCATTCAAGACCCCAATCTACAGCTTCGCCTGGAGATAGTAAACCGGCAGGACGAGAAAACATATGAGGTGACGAAAACCATGTCCTTCCCCAATATGGTTTCCTCTCAAAATCTCAAGGGTAGTGCATCCATCCCATATCCGATGTTTCTTTTATCTAGTGATATTCCGATTCCGGAATTTCCGGATGAAAATACATCGGAAAACACTCCGGAAAAATTCTATATAGGAGGGGATCCTGAATATCCCATTCCTTCCAATGGAGATATTTTAGGATATGTGGAAAGCAAAAATCCATGGGGAACCAATATACCGGACGGTTCTATCTATTATGACCTTGGTGGTTATGTTACTCCTTATGGAGAAACGCTTTCGGCCGGGTATTATATTACCAGGTGGGGCCAGTATATGACGCCGGAACAAGCAGCGGACCCGGACTATGTGTATAGATACCTTTACGGGGAATACGATACAAAAGGAAATGGGGAAATAAAATATAAAAACACACAGATTGATAGCAACCCAAATTATTTTATCCAAGCCCCGGTTTATAAGAGCGCACCATATGGTCAATTAATTAACATCAATGTAGACCCTAATAATATACCAGAACCAAGTAGATATACGCAGCCAGGGGACCTAAGAAGGATAGGAGATACATTTTATGTATTCTTTCCACAACCATCAAGATATTATAGAGATTTCGACGCAATGCAAAACTGGATAGAAATTGATAGAACTACTATAGAATTTTAATAGTTTTTGAAACAATTGACTATGGGAGAATAGGATGAG
>SACF01000305.1 GCA_009928665.1 Alphaproteobacteria bacterium | reverse complement strand
GAAGGAAGAATCATGGGGGTTCAGATGGGAGAGAAGGGGACCATTCCTACAGAATCTTTGGTTTTGGCCATCGGCCACAGTGCCCGTGATACCCAGGAGCTGTTGCACAGTAGAGGATTGGCCATGGAACAAAAACCTTTTTCCATGGGTCTTCGTATAGAGCACCCGCAGTCTTTGATTGATGAGAGTCAGCTGGGAAATGTTCCCACAGCAGCTTTGGGACCTGCGGAATACAAGCTGGTATATCGGGGTTCATCGGGAAGAGGGGTGTATACCTTTTGTATGTGCCCTGGTGGCCAAGTGATTCTAGCCTCTTCCGAAAAAGAATCATTGGTAACCAATGGCATGAGCAATCACGACCGTTCCTCTGGAAAGGCCAATAGCGCCTTGCTGGTGGAGGTGGGTCCGACGGATTTTCCCTCTTCACATCCTTTGGCCGGTGTTTGGTGGCAGCGGGAAGTGGAAAAGAAGGCATTTCAACAATCCGGGAATCAATATCGGTATCTGACTTGTTCGGTAGAAGAGTTTGTTGAAAACAAAGGAGCGGGTAACAAAGTAAGAGGATGCCTTCCGGAATTTATAGGAGATCATTTAGTCGAAGCCCTTCCATTTATGTCCAAAAAAATACAGGGATTTGACGGACCAAAAGCACGTCTTTATGGTGTGGAGACCAGAAGCTCTTCGCCGATTCGAATCCGAAGAGATGAAACGTATCAAAGCAACATTGAAGGGCTATATCCTACCGGAGAAGGCGCCGGATATGCAGGAGGTATTATGTCTGCAGCAGTGGATGGAATTCGAGTGGCGGAACAGATTATGAAAACATATTACATATAAAAAATAAAGGGAGGACGGATCATGCTTGAAAGAGGATACATTCAGGTCTACACGGGAAATGGCAAGGGAAAAACTACAGCGGCGTTGGGGATTGCTCTGCGTTCCGTGTGTGCCGGTAATCGAGTATTTATGGGGCAGTTTATGAAAGGGCAAAACTATAGTGAATTGAAAGCCCCTTCTCTTCTAGATGGACTGGAAATTGAACAATTCGGAGATCCTGAGTTTTATCTTGGGGAACCAAATCCCAAAGATTTCGAAAATGCGGAGCGAGGTTTGAAACGGATGGAGGAAGTGCTGGTCAGTGGGAAGTATGACCTTGTGATTCTGGATGAAATAAATACCACACTG
>SACF01000304.1 GCA_009928665.1 Alphaproteobacteria bacterium | reverse complement strand
ATTGGATATACCAATGCAAACGTGAAAGTTTGTGCCAGCCATGCCGGAATTACCGTGGGGGAGGATGGTGGATCCCATCAAACCTTTGAAGACATGGCCTTAATGAGAACCATACCCGGTATGCGAGTTATCAACCCATGTGACGGGAATTCTACCAAGGAATTAATGCGCCAGGTGTGCGCGTTACATGGGCCCTGTTATGTTCGACTGGGCAGGTATGCGGTGCCTATGGTATATGATGAAAAAGCGGAGGTTAGGATCGGAAAAGGGAATTTACTGCAGGATGGAGATGATATTACCATTATCGCAACCGGAATTATGGTGAATGAGGCATTGATAGCCCGTGAAGAATTGGCATCTCAGGGAATTTCTGCCCGGGTGATAGACATGCATACCATAAAACCCATCGATGAAGAAATTATTATATCTGCTGCCAGAGAAACAAAAGGAATTGTTACGGCAGAAGAACACAGTATAATTGGTGGGTTGGGATCCGCAGTTGCTGAGGTTCTGGCCAAACATTTCCCGGCTAAAATGGAATTTGTGGGGCAGCTGGATACTTTTGGAGAATCGGGGAAGCCAGAGGAACTGAAGGCGAAGTATCATATGACGGCGCAAGATATTGTGGAAGCCGCAAAAAAGTTACGAAATCATCGTTAAACGGAAGAATAGAACCGGGAACGTTATTGGAGAGACCGAAAGGGCATTGAAAATATGCCCTTCTTTTTTTATGGGATTAGCGCAAATTTGTTATGGAAAAAGAGGAATAAAGAGATTGGATTCCGGCAAAAATTGTGGAGGAAAATAAAAAAAACAACACATCTATATAAAACATAACAAATTGAGTTAGAGAGACGTAAAACCCTTGAAATGAACTTGTGTTTCCTGTTTCATATGAGATATGATGTTATAATAAGACAAAAAGGAGGAAAAAACCATTGGCAAAAGGATATATAACTTTTCGGATAGACCGTTGCAAAGGATGTGAATTATGTGTGAGTGTCTGCCCTCAGCATATTTTAGCATTGGATACAGAACGGGTAAACCTGCGGGATTACCATCCGGTAGGATGTTTGGATATGAGTCGTTGTATCGGCTGCGGAAATTGTGGAATCATCTGTCCGGACGGTGTGATTCAAGTATATATCGAGGAGGCGCAGAATGACTGAGAAAAAACTGATGAAAGG
>SACF01000303.1 GCA_009928665.1 Alphaproteobacteria bacterium | reverse complement strand
GTTAGTAATTTTCCCACCAACTCTTCTCCCTGATTCAACAGCACCTTCATACACAAGGCCACCTGCATGCCGGCGATGATTCCCGGGGTAAAGGAAGGGTTTCCCAGTTCTTCTTCCATTCCCTTTTCTCGGTCTCTTCCGTAGATTTTAGGCAGAAGAGGCTTTCCGGGAAAACTGACTCCCACCTGACCATACCAGCCCCCAATGGCTCCATGCACCATAGGAATACCGGCTCGCTGGCAACCTTCTTCTAACACAAACCGGCTTTCAATGTTATCCAAAGCATCGATAGCGATGTGATGGCCTTGTAAAATCTCATCCACGTTGTCTTCCGTCATCCGCTTCACCAAGGGAACCACTTCCACCTCTCGATTCACCTGGTCCATCCGCGCCTTTGCCGCCAGGGCTTTGGGGGTTCCCAGCAACTCTTCGGTGCAAAAGAGCTGGCGATTCAAATTGGTTTCCTCAAAGCAATCTCCGTCTACCACTGTAATGTGACCAATACCCAAACGTCCCAGATGCTCGATAATATAGCCGCCCAATCCACCACAACCTACCACCAGCACCCGGAATTGAGAAAACTTCTCTCCTTCCTCCCGGGTGAAAGCATTGTAATTTCGGGCATATCTTCCGGAATATTCCATGATCATCCACCTCCTACCAGTCGCAATATCCGAATGTCATCCCCTTCTTGAGGAATATATTCCGGAATCTCTTGGTTCAGAAGCTGTTTTCCGTTGACCCAGACTGCGGCCCGAGTCACTTTTTTTTCTTGGAGCAACTGAGTGAGAGGCTGGTGTTCCTCCCACTCCCGCTGCTTTTGGTTCACGGTTATCTTCACTTAAATCCACTCCAAACCCAATCGTTTCAAAGTTTCCGGTGTGGGAGTTCCCGTCTCCGGATCCCACCCCATATATTCATAGTATGCGGTCAAAGTCTTCTCATACCCCTCCGGTGTAATTTGGGCCACCTCCCCTTCTCCATAGGTAATGGGAAGAAACGCCTTTTTAGGAAGTACGTCATCCTTGCGGTCAAACCCATTCTTGGCGTTAAACATTCTCATCATGGCGATTCGCCGTTCTCCCACTTCCTGTAACTCTTCCAGGGTGGCTTCCCAGCCCGCTCCGTATTTACAGTAATCCAGTAGTTCTAATGGTCCATAGAGCTGCCATGCCGGACCCCAGGCAAA
>SACF01000302.1 GCA_009928665.1 Alphaproteobacteria bacterium | reverse complement strand
ATTGGATTTGGTGTTTATTGACTATCTTCAGTTGATGACATTTGAAGGTCGGGCGGAAAGCCGGCAGCAGGAAATTACCGCTCTATCCAGATACTTGAAACAGTTGGCGCGGGAGATTGATTGTCCGGTTATTGTATTGTCCCAGTTGTCCCGTGCACCGGAACAACGAAGTGATCACACACCGGTGTTGTCCGATTTGAGAGAATCCGGGTCCATTGAACAGGATGCGGATATTGTGGTTTTTCTATTCCGAGACGAATATTATACGCGGGAGAATAGTGCCAAGCCCGGAGTGTGCGAAGTGATTGTAGCGAAAAACCGAAGTGGCCCCACCGGATCCATTGAGTTGACCTGGCTGAGCCATTACACCAAGTTTGTGGATAAAAGCAACATTGGAGGAGCCTTCTAGTGAAATTTGTTCCGGAGGAGTGGGGAGACCCTGCCTTAAAAGATACCCATGTCAGTAATGTGTTTATAGAACGGTACATGAAAGATGCGCCTGGGGAGTACGTAAAGGTGTATCTCTATTTTCTCATGCTATATCAACGGGGCGAAGAGGGAACTCTGGAAGAGGCTGCGGAAGACCTGGGCTTAACCAAGCAGGAGGTAACCCACGGGTTGGCTTATTGGGACAGAGCGGGAGCGGTGAAATTTTCTTTGCCGGACCCGGGTAGCATGGCGGAAAAAAGAGACTGCCCCTTGGAAGATCAGCAGCTGGTAGAGATGTTTTCACTGGTGGAGCGCGTTTTGGGCCGACCATTAGGGGGAACGGAGCCGATGGAAATTGTTTCATGGCTTTCGGATTATGGGGCCACACCGGAAATGGTGGTGTATGCTTTTGCCTATTCTTCAAAAAACAAACACAATGTGAATATAAAATATATGGAAGCCATTGTTCGGGATTGGACCCAGAAGGGTTTACGCCATCCCGACCAGATCGAAGAATACCTGGCAAAGAAGGATCTTTCCAACCAAAAGCACCGCCGTATTTTTCGAGCCCTGGGGTTTTTAAGAAACCCCACGGAGGCGGAGCGGGAAATGATGGACTACTGGTTGGAAGGCCTGGGGATTCCGATGGAGGATATTCTGGAAGCCTGTGGTAAAACTACCGGCATTTCAAATCCCAATTTGAATTATATTAATCAGGTGTTATTGAACCGAAAAAACCAACGACCCCAAGATGAGAAGGCT
>SACF01000301.1 GCA_009928665.1 Alphaproteobacteria bacterium | reverse complement strand
TCATACTTTTTATCATCCTATTTTCTCCTATTTTTCTGAAATATATGATAACATGATTAAGTATACAAGAATAAGGATGGTTTTACAAATGGCATTTGATGGAATTGTGGCCTCTGCGGTCACCCAAGAACTAAGAGAGCAGCTCATTCAGGGACGAATCGAAAAAATTTATCAGCCGGAACCAGACCAACTCACCTTTCACATGAAGACTCGCACCGGAAAGGTTTTTTTACTATTGTCTGCCAACTCCAGCCATCCGCGAATCCATCTCATAGAAAAACAACCGGAGAACCCCCCGGTGCCCTATTCTTTTTGCATGCTTCTCCGAAAACACCTGACGGGCAGCCGCATCCTTGATGTGAAACAAGTAGGACGAGATCGCATCCTTCAAATGGAGTTGGAAAGCGCCAATGAATTGGGTTACTCCGTCCGAAAAACCCTTACTATAGAAATCATGGGAAAGCACAGCAATATCATTCTTACGGACAGGGAATCCCATCAAATTCTAGATGCCATTAAACGGGTATCTATCGACGTAAGCCGGGAGCGGCAGATTCTACCTGGGAAATCTTACGTATTACCTCCCTCCCAGGGGAAAACACCCATAGAACAAATCTCCCGGGAATTAACGAATACCATCTATTCTTATCCTGGCGGTGTTGAAAAAGGTCTCCTGACATACTTGGAAGGTTTTTCTCCACTTCTATGCAGAGAAATCGCATTTCGATTGGAAGAGCATGGTGGTGCAAGTAGGGAAACCTTACAAAATCTGCTTGTTAAAATACAGAATGATTTGAACGCTCATCAGTACCATCCCACCGTATATTTGGACAAGGACCAGACCCCTTTGGATTACCACGTCATCCCCTTAACCTTATACCAGCACTTGGGAACCGCTATTCCCTTTGCGTCCACAAGCCAGGCCTTGGAATATTATCATCTCCATAAGAATGCCAGCAATCGCCTAAAGCAAAAGGCCATGGATTTGAATAAATCCCTTCGTACTTCCATGGAACGTCTATATTTGAAAAAACAACGCTTACTGGAGGACTTAGAGCGAGCCAAGCAAGCCGACGAATTCAGATTGTACGGAGAATTGATAACGGCACAATTGCATCGAATTCCTATCGGTTCACCTTCTGCCACCTTGGAAAATTATTACGACCAAACCCCCATCACCATCCCTCTGAAC
>SACF01000300.1 GCA_009928665.1 Alphaproteobacteria bacterium | reverse complement strand
TTTGCCGCTTCTCTGGCACTGGTGATGACGTATCTCACACTAAAAAATCCCGTGGAGGCCCAGGATGACTTGACCCGGGTCTTCAATCGTACATCTCTGTCCAATGTGATTAAGGAGCGGGAAGTACTGGCGGGGACCAAGGACTTTGCCGTAGTTTCCCTGGATGATTTTAATGGAATCAGCAAGCTATTGGGCGTAGAAAAGGCCCATCAATTATTGTTGATGTGGACCAACCATCTAAAAGAGATTGCAGAAAACGGACAGGTTTTCCGTTATACCGGAGATATCTTCCTGGTTCTTTTTGAAGGAAATAAAGAACTGTTAGAGTTTGTGGAGCTATATAAAAAGAGGATGGCTTTTCCCTGGAACGTGGGGGACATGGAAGCGGTGGTTTCCGCCTCCCTTTTTTACACCCAGAATATCCCGCCCATTCGCAAGGAAGACCGGTTGGCTTTGATTATCGACCAGATGATTTCCAAGGGTAAGGAGATGGGAAATCGGGTGGTAATGACCATTGATGAAGAGGCCATCCAGGAAATATTGCGGCAATACCATGTAGAGCAGGCTTTGCAACGGGCATTGGACGAGGACAAGCTGGATGTGTACTTGCAGCCGGTATATTGCCCCGCCGCCGATATGTTTGTTTCTGCGGAGGCTCTGGTTCGCTTTCAGGATGAAAAACTGGGTACCGTGAAGCTAACCGAATTTATACCCTTGGCGGAGAAGAACGGAATGATTACCCGAATCGGACGGCAGGTTATGAAGAAGGTGTGTCAATATGTGGGGGAAAATCAGGTAACGGAGAATTCCGGATTACAGCGAATTATGATTAATCTGTCTGTGCTGGAAGCGGTGCGTACAGACATGGTAAAGAATGTGACGGAAGTGATGAAGGAATACGGGATTCCCACAGGCTTTATCGGATTTGAAATCACGGAAACCAACTCCGCCTTGGGCGGCGACTTATTTATCAAAAATATGTTGGAGCTGGTAAACCGTGGTTTTGCCTTTGCTTTGGACGATTTTGGAACGGGTTATGCCAATTTGGATAGCATTATCGCCCTCCCCTTCCGTGCGGTAAAGCTGGATGGTTCCCTGGTGGTGGCCAGCAAAGAGAATGAAAAGATCTTCATTGTGTTATCGGAGCATATTCGAATGTTTAAGCGGATGGGCTTGCGGGTCATCGTGGAAGG
>SACF01000299.1 GCA_009928665.1 Alphaproteobacteria bacterium | reverse complement strand
GGCGGGACAAGGTTCAAATCCCGAGGCGGAGGGAGTAAGCCGAGACTTACAAATACTGTCTGTAGAGGGAGGATCCATCCACTTCTGCCATATCAGCACGGAAAAGAGTCTGGAACTGATTCGGCAGGCTAAAATACAGGGTCTATCTGTAACTTGTGAAACTACACCTCATCATCTGGCCTTATCCATAGAAAATGCAACATCTCAAGGTAACTGGAAAATGAATCCACCCCTGGCTTCCGGGAAGAATCGCCTGGCGGTGGAAGCCGCATTGATTCGGGGCGAAATCGATGCCATTGCCACGGATCATGCCCCCCATGCCCCTTGGGAAAAGGTGGCTGGTTATGATGATGCGCCAAATGGCATCGTTGGATTGGAAACGGCTTTTCCCATTTGCCATGCAAAAGTGGTGGAGACCGGTACAATATCTCCGTTGGACCTCGTACGTCCATTGACCATTGGCCCTGCTGGGATTTTAGGGTTGGATCGGGGGCATTTGACAGTAGGTGGGGTGGCAGATTTGACCATTATTGATATGAGGAAGAAATATAGAATTCATGCAGAGAAATTCCAGTCTAAAAGTAGAAATACCCCCTTTGAAGGATGGATGGTCAGCGGTCGGATTGTGGAAACCCTTGTGGAAGGAAGAACGGTATATAAAGTGGACAAAGAAAGGAGTTCCGATGATTGATGAATTAATGCAACGGATTGAGGAAAAAGGAAACCCCACCATTGTAGGATTGGACACAACCCTGGAATTGATACCCAGGGAATGGGTGCAACAGTACCAAGGAACTTGTGAGGATCCCATTGAGGAAGCATTGCAGGCTATTCTCGCATTCAACAAGGAAATTATCCGGCATCTTAAAGATGTGGTGCCCGCTATTAAAATTCAAGTAGCGATGTATGAGCAATACGGGTGGCAAGGAATTCGGACATACCAGGAAACCACTGATGATGCCAAGAAGCAGGGACTAATGGTGGTGGGAGACATAAAAAGAGGTGATATTTCCTCCACTGCGGAAGCCTATTCTTCTCATCTGGGAGGAGTAACGCTGAATCATATGGAGATGGATTTGTGGAAGGAGGACTGGATCACGGTAAACCCCTATTTTGGTACAGATGGAATGAATCCTTTTCTGCAAAAATGCAGAACCCATGGCAAAGGCCTGTTTGTATTGGTGAAAACCAGCAAC
>SACF01000298.1 GCA_009928665.1 Alphaproteobacteria bacterium | reverse complement strand
AAAAAGTCCATGGCGCCCCGTGGTACACCGGACTTTTACGAAGAGGTGACTACCACGATGTCCACAGTGAATCAATACAGTTATGCGGAAACCCAGGGAGAATTAATTGAAAAGGTCTACATGATATCGGTAAATGAGGGGGAAATCAAAGCTTGCGATGAACTTTGCGAGTTTTTCCGTCAGGCCATCAGTCTTCCCATGGATAAAATGACGCCAGCCCATGCGGGGCTCAAGGTGACCAAACGGACCAACTTTGAAATGGTGCAGTATGTTCATAATATTGGCGCCACTATCGAATAGGAGAACCGGATGAAGAAGAAGCGAATCGACCTTTATGTGCAAAGGCAGAAAGCGAAAAAACAGGACCGGGCAAAAACGGGAAGCCGGACAAAGGTGGGGCTTGTTTTTCTGCTGCTGCTGGTAGTGCTTGCCGCATTTTTACTTCTGGATACCAACCGCATGGAAAAGAAAATTGAAGACGGAAATGCGGTGTTAAATGATCCGGCCAATTTAGACCGGTTTGAAGAGATTAACTCCCTGAATCAGAGAGAGGCGGCCTATATTTCCATCCGGGAAAATCTGGATGGGTTGGATCAAATCATTCAGTCTTACCCCGAAGTAGGTCGTAGTCTGTTTTCTCATTTTCTCATGGGGAATGCCCCGGGCATCACGATTTCAAATATCAGCTATACCGCTTCCACCGGTCAGTTTACCATGTCCGTTGAAGCGGACAGCTATAGCTCATGGACTCAGTATATTAGTAAGCTGGAAAAGAGTCCATTTATTACAGGCTTTGAGTATCGAGGGTATCAAAGAGATTTGGGACAAGACAAGTACTTCTCATCATTCAGTTTTCAGTTAGTAGATATGTCTCAGAGTCAAGAAATGGTAGAGGAGGACTAAGAAATGCGTTTGGAATTGAGTCCACGAGAAAAAAATCTCATTTTCATACTGGCGCTGCTCATTATCACCGCCTTGGCATATACTTTCTTCTTTAATGGTGCATTGGAGAAGTGGGTGGCCCAACGAGGGGTTTATCAACAGACCCAGGAATTGGTGGTGGCCATGGAACAATCCTCGGCTGAATTGGAAGTGCACAAGCAGTATGTGGAGCAGTTGAGAGAGGAAGCCCAAGCATTGTCGGAAGGCTACCATTTAGACTATACCAATCACAGGGCGGAGCAGAAAATAACGGC
>SACF01000297.1 GCA_009928665.1 Alphaproteobacteria bacterium | reverse complement strand
CGGGGAGAAAGAGGAAAACCATGCTAACCATCGGATGTCATCTCAGTAGCTCCAAAGGCTTTGAACAAATGGGACTGGATGCCGTTTCCATCGGAGCCAATACTTTCCAGTTCTTTACTCGCAATCCTCGTGGCGGTCAAGCCAAAGAAATCGATACAGAAGACGTAGCTCGATATCTTAAAATATCTCAGGAAAACCATTTCGGAAAAATAGTGGCTCATTCTCCATATACATTGAACCCCTGTGGAAAGGACCCCAAGGTGCGGGATTTTGCCTACATGGTCATGGCAGACGATCTACATCGCATGGAAGTCGTCCCGGAAAATTACTATAATTTTCACCCCGGTAGCCACGTAGGCCAAGGCATGGAAGTGGGCATCGAAAAAATTGCTCAGCTACTGAACGATATCCTTACAGAAGAACAATCTACCATAGTCCTTTTAGAAACCATGGCAGGAAAGGGAACAGAGGTAGGTGGTAAATTCGAAGAAATTCGAGCCATCATGGACCGCATCCATCTTCAGAACAAAATTGGAGTTCTCATGGATACTTGTCATGTCAATGATGCCGGCTACGACATCGTTCACAACATGGAAGGGGTTTTGGAAGAGTTTGATCGCATCATTGGTTTGTCCTGGTTAAAAGCCGTCCATATCAATGACAGTAAAAATCCTTTTGGCGCCCATAAGGATCGCCATGAAAAAATCGGGGAAGGAACCATCGGTCTGGAAGCCATTGCTGATTTTATCAATCATCCAGCCATTCGCAGCTTACCTTGTATTCTGGAAACCCCCCATGACCAACTGTCCGGATACGAAAAAGAAATCGCTCAGTTGAAAGCGGTCTATCTCCCCTAACTTATGGATTGCGATTTCTTCGATACAATTCCCCAAAAGCTGCTCCACCTAAAATAAATATGGCGCCCACAAGTTGGACCCAAGTCAATCTCTCCTGCAAAAATATTGCCGCAAAAAACAAAGCGGAACCCGGGTCAATATAACTCAGCAACGCTACTGTCTGTCCTGGTAACTTCTGTACGGATGAAAAATACAGATATAGACATATACCGCTGTGTACGATACCCAGCACCAACAAAGAGAACAAGGCCGTTCCAGTGGGGATCACCCAGGCACCTTCATGGGTCAGCAGTGTGGCAATCAAGGCCACCGGCGTGGCCGCCAACAATTGAACGATGGT
>SACF01000296.1 GCA_009928665.1 Alphaproteobacteria bacterium | reverse complement strand
CTTCATCAGCTGGGCTGTGTGGCAAAATATGGGTTTCTCCCATCCCATCACTTCAAACAATTCTACATGGATGGGCAAACTTGCCAGCCACTCCGCCCCTCGAACCACATGGGTAGTGCGCATCAGGTGGTCGTCTACCACATGGGCAAAGTGATAGGTAGGCATACCATTTGTCTTTAACAACACTACATCCTGTACATTTTCCGGCATTTCCAAAGGCCCTCGAATCCCATCCTCCACCGTGATGGTGGTGGGATTTTCCCAGTCTCCCCCGGAACGAAGTCGGATCACATAGGGCTGTCCCTCCTCCAGGTTCTTCTCTATCTCCGGGAAAGGGGCATCTCGCCACTTGGCCCATATTCCATAGATGCCGGGATTGTGCTTATCCGCCTCCTGTTGGCTACGTATCGCCCCGATTTCCTCTTCGGAAAGAAAACATGGATAGGCCAGTCCTCGCTGCACCAAACTTTTAGCAAAGCACTGATAAATCTCCTTCCGCCCACTTTGATAATAAGGACCGTATTCTCCCACTTCCCCGTCTTTCGTGGCGCCTTCATCGAAGTGAATGTCAAAGTGCTCCAGTGAGTTCAAGAGAATTTCCGTGGCACCTTCCACATACCGCTTATCATCCGTATCTTCAATTCGGAGGAAAAAACGTCCGCCGCTTTGTTTCGCCAAACGTTCATCGGCAAAAGCCCCGTAGAGATTCCCCAAGTGGATAAATCCCGTTGGGCTAGGCCCCAATCTCGTCACACGAGCATTCTCCGACAAATTTCTGAGAGGGTACACCCTCTCATACTCTTCCGGTGCTCTTTCGATTTCTGAAAATAGCCGTTCTGCTAGCTTTTGATGGTCCATATTGCCCCCTTGTTCTACTCTGCCAAATATTCCTTAATCAACGCTCCTAAGATTTGAATGCCTTCCACCGTATCTTCGTCCGCCATATTGGAGAAGTTCAGTCTCATTTCGTGATACCGCTTGTCTCCCGGGTAGAACGAAGAGCCGGGAATAAAGGTGACATTCTTTTCAATGGCTCGCCTCAACAGCTCCCGGGTATCTTTTCCTTCCGGCAACTCCGCCCATATAAACAGACCCCCCTTAGGAAGCACATAATTCACTTCCTCCGGAAAATACTGGTCAATGGCATCCGCCATCACATTTCTTCGATGCTTGTACAACAGAGAAATATCTTCGATATGC
>SACF01000049.1 GCA_009928665.1 Alphaproteobacteria bacterium | reverse complement strand
TCTCAGGAGAATACTGATCTGGAGTTCTTTATTCAGTATTTGGGTTGTCGTACTATTGTCTTATTTTTTCGCAAATAATGCCATAAAACCTATTTCGGATATAATCGCCCGTGTTAAAAAAATAAATCATTCACATTTGAGTACCAGGCTTGACGAAGGCAATAAAAGAGATGAAATAGCCCAACTTTCAATCACCTTCAATAAAATGCTCAGAGACCTTGAGATCGCATTTAAAAACCAGGCAGATTTTGTATCAAATGCCTCCCATGAGCTACGAACGCCCTTATCGATAATGATCAGTGAGTCTGATTATATTCTTGGACAAGAGCGACAATCAGAGATTTATATAAAGCATATCTCGGGAATTGCGGATGATCTAAAAAAACTGAATTCACAACTTAACACCTTGCTGGAATTGGCTCAGATTAACAAAGATCAGCCAGTGCAGTATGCGAAAGTACGAATCGATGAAACCATTTTCAGTGCGATTCAGATAATTAAGACCAAATATCCACGGCGAAAAATTATCCCTCAAATAGATTACCCCGAAAATGAACATGAATTGCTGATCAACGGAAATTATGGAATGCTTGTCATAGCTTTCAGCAATCTCATTGATAATGCCTGCAAATTCTCCAAGGATGTAGTGAATATTACTGTCTCGATCGATGATCGGTTTATTAATGTAGTTATTTCAGATAAAGGCGTGGGGATTCCACGGGATGAACTTGACAAAATTTATCGACCCTTTCAAAGAGCATCAAATGTAAAGTTCATCGGAGGATTTGGAATTGGCCTTTCTTTGGTGGCAAGGATATTGGAACTTCATCAAACAAAGTCAAAGATCTTCAGCACGATCAATGAGGGGACCCGATTTGAACTACGGTTTGAGAAAATAAGTTCTACTGCTATAACAGCTTAAAACATCAGAATATAAGTGAATGCACCTGTGAAATAGATATTCCGGGTTATAGAATCAATAATAACTTCCCTTTGTCCCTCCTGATTCTTCTCCGGATTAAACCGGTCTTGGAAGAATGAATATACCTGTGATGAGAAATTCATTTTTTTAGTTTTTGGTTTGGATTTCAATAAATGAGAATTTAAAGATAGAATTAAAAACATATAATTCGGGATCAGGGTTACAACCAGCAATACTAGTATTCCCCCAAAAAACCATTTATACACTTAGGAGCCTTGAATGCATGCGGTACACACACGAAGATGCCTGCCAGATACCAATCCGATCAGTAGCCTATTTGAAAAAAAACGATTGTCACCCTTGTTTCCCTTATACAGGAATTCATCTCTTTTGCCACCGACTTCCTTCATATGGAATATTTGTGAAATAGTGCCTGTATTTAAAGTTCCTAATTTTCTCAAGATTGTTCATGATTCTCTGACCATGCATGACCCGGGGTAAAACGAATGACGATGATTTTCGTGTTTCTTTTTAAATCCCGTTATTCAAAGAAATTTCAACAAGGAAAAAGGATTATAATTGGAAGCAATCCTCTGGTTGCAAAAAGGACAATTTAAATTTCAATGCTGTATGTGAAGATTTTATTCACTGTGAAATGTGATCCTGATTGATGATAAATCGAAGCACATCTTCAAGTTCACTGATGCTTAAACAACAAAATTTAGCCGCTGTTTCACCATCACCTACTTTTATTGAAAAAGCATCTTTTGGCAAAGCCTGAAAAATATACTCATCTGTGACATCATCGCCGGCGGCTAAAATAAAGTCGTGCCAATGGTTCCTGATCAACGATAAAGCAGCGCTCCCTTTATTGACGGCTTTCCCTTTGACCTCAATGACGCATTTGCCGTTTAATATTTCCAGCTCATATTTACTTAGTATCTTGAAGAGATCCGAGCGGAGTTTGCTTAAAGAGATACTGTCGGGAAAGACATCGGAACTTCTGTAGTGCCAGGCTAATGAGCCTTTTTTCTCTTCTATCATTGATCCGGAGAACCGTTGCCGGAATTTCTCCAGGACAATTCTGACAGCACTTTTCCACTCATTATGAAGATGTGAAGTCGTTATCCAGGAAGAGCCGGGCCTGCGTATGAATAGACCATGCTCTGCTACGAGAGTGACCTTCATTTCTGCAAAGACCGCCTCCAGAAACTCACAGTCTCGTCCACTTATGATTACAACAGAATTTTCTTTAACAACGGTTAAGTTAGTTATCAGATTAATGATTTTATCTTCCGGTAGAGCGTTCTCCGGATTGATGGAAAATGGTACAACGGTTCCGTCATAATCCAAAAAGAAAATCCGCTTTTCTGCCCTGAGATAAGCATCTTTAATAATTTGAAATACATTCTTCTGCATAGCTTAAACGGACATTCTTAATTGTGCAGCCTCTTTGAAGATATCTGAAGCCCATTTAAATACGGTATAAGATTGTACTCTTTTTTGCATTCGAATCAACCTGCGTTCGATTTCATCCACCGGCATTTCCAAAGACATCTTGATGGCTTCAGCCATTTCTCTGTAATCAAAGGGATTGATCAGGATGGCATCTTTAAGTTCTGCTGATGCACCGGCCATTTCACTGAGGATCAAAAAACCCTTATTTTCAACCTGGCATGCGATATACTCTTTTGATACCAGGTTCATGCCATCCCGGAGGGGGGTAATCAATCCAGTATTACACACATCGTAGAGGGCTACCAGTTCAGAAAAGGATAATGATTTGTATTGGTAAATAATCGGCCGCCAACTAATATTGCTGTATTTGCCATTAATCCTGCCGACGGTCGCCTCGATCTCTTTTTTCATTTTTTTATACCTTTCGATTGTGTCTCTTGAAGGTACGACTACCAGGTTAAAAATCACTCTTTCATTCCATTCAGGGTAAGTCTCCAGGAAATACTCAATGCCACGAAGACGGTTTACAAGACCTTTGGTATAATCCAGCCGATCAACTGAAAAAATCAACTTCATGTTTCTTACGTTTCTTTTTATCTTCCGTTTTTCTCTTTTGACAGCAGCTGTGAGACAAGCTGAATTGAATTTTTCAAAATCGATTCCGATTGGGAAAGCGGTAGCTTTCACGCTACGATTCTCAATCGTAATCAAATTCCTTCTGATCTTAAGACCTAAAGATTTCTGGACCGATCTGATAAAATAACGGGCATAGTCAGTTGTTTGGAATCCGACAATATCCGCTCCCAGCATACCTTTCAGGATCATATTATGCCAGGTTTTTGGCATGAGCCTGAATATCTCATACGAGGGGAAGGGTATATGAAGAAAGAACCCTATTGGAAGTTCCGGAAAGTCTCTTCTGACCATGTCGGGAACAAGAAATAGCTGGTAATCATGCACCCATATGAAATCACCCGGTTGTATGACCTTTTTCAATTGCTCATAGAATAATTTATTCGCATGAAGGTAGGCATCAAAGTATTTTTCGTCGTATGTAACAAGAGATGGAAAATAATGGAACAGAGGCCATATGGTGTCATTGCAAAAGCCACCATAATATTGGTCATTGATCCTTGCCGGAATATTGACCGGAGATAATTCAAAGTTTTTAGGAATAGCGTTTTCATTGATAATTTTCCCATTTATCTCTTTACCTTCACCTATCCAGACAATTTTACTATTGTCAGGATTATTTTGTACAGGTATAAGTTTGCTCGATAATGACAGTACTGCAGAAACCAATCCCCCTGAATTCTGGGATGCCACAATTCCATCTTTCTTCCTGATAAATTTAAAAGGAAGTCTGAAGGCTACGATGACCAACCTTTTATATGGAAATTTTATAAGTGTTTTCATGACAAGACTGGTTATATGAAAAATGGCTTATCAAGTTTTATCGCGATTCTGAAAACCGAATTGATAAGACCGACATGGCTGTATGTCTGGGGAAAATTCCCCCATTGTCCCATCGAGGAATCTGCATCCTCAGACAAAAGTCCAAGATGGTTTGCACATGACAATAACCTTTGAATCATTTTTAAGGCTTCATCTGTCCTACCGACACAGGTAAGCGCTTCAGCATACCAGAAAGAGCAAAGTAAGAATGAATTTTGTGTCTTCCCTACGTCGTCTGTTCGGGTGTATCTGTAAAAGAGGTTCTCAGGTGTCCTTAATTCCTTCTCCATCGATCTTAGGAACCCGGAGGCACGCTCAGATAAAGGTTCGAGGTAATTCATAATGATCAGTTGTAAACCGCTCGCATCCAGATATGGGCTCCCGATTGCTTGAGTATACACGCCTTTTTCGGGATCAAAACATTTCTCCAGCATTAAGGAAGCTTTTTCAGCTATAAGGAAAGAACGGATTTTCAGATTTTCGTCTCTCAATAAATCGGCAATTTTCATTGCAGCATTGCTCCCTGCCCAATGGAACAAATAAGTATACGTGTGATATTGTGTGATCGTGTTGAACTCCCATATTCCGGAATCCATTTCTTCCATGGTCTTTTCGATACAGCTTATCAGCCATTTTACCATTGAAAGTGTTCTTTCCCGATCGTAATAATTCAGTCTTTTATCGATAAATAAGGGTAAAAGGCTAACCAGTACCTGCCCATATACATCGTTTTGCAATTGCATTCCGGCGTTGTTCCCGATTCTTATTGGCTGGTTATTCAGATAACCTGTTAGTTCAATGTGTCTTTCTTTTGGCACTGGATCCCCTGAAACAGTATAGACGGGTTTTATCCTTCGTTTTTCGTTCAGGATGATATTCTGAATGAAATTGAAGTACTGTTCCAGTTCCTCGAAATGACCGATACTGCTAAAAGCATTGAGTGTATAATATGTATCACGGATCCAGCAGTACCGGTAATCCCATGTGCGTCCTGAACCGTCATGCTCGGGTAGGCTGGTCGTACCGGCAGCGATGATTCCCCCTGTATCTTCGTATTGGTGAAGTTTCAGCACAAGGGCTGAACGGATAACCTGCTCCTGGAAAATATGTGGTATGGCGGTTGATTTGACCCAGTCATGCCAGTAATCCCTTGTTTTCTTCAGAAACGATTCTGCTGTATTTGCAATTCCGGCCTCTAGCGGAACCCCGTAAGTGAAGACCAGGTACTTTGTTTCCGATAAAATAAACGATTTCGATTCAAGAATATAATTCAAAGGGATGTCAGTCGTCAGACGCACCTGTGAATCCAGATTTAAAAACCGGATGTGATTGCTTCCTTTGACTACTTCCGGAATAATATTTCCATAATCGCCAACCGGTTTGCAGGTCACCTTGATAAATGAATTTCCTGAAACAGGTTCTATTTTCCGGATCATCATTTGTGGCTTGTAATATCGATCAAACTGATAAAACCGGGGTGCAAAATCGATAACCCGAAAAGATCCTCCATTGGCTTTAAACTCTGTAACGAGAATATTTGTGTTTTTAATGTAATATTGGAAGGAGAAGTATTTCTCTCCAACCGGTCTTACATAGAATTCACCTCCTTTGGATGGGTCGAGCAATGACCCGAAAATGAAGCTGCTATCGAACCTTGGCAGGCAAAGCCATCTAACATTTGCTGAGGTGTCGACATAGGCAATATATGAACAGTTTCCGATAATGCCAATGTTATATTCATGCTTTTTTTTTGTCATTTGAAGGTTGAATTTTAACTACTCTGACAGGATAAGGGATTTCAATGTTCTCTCTTCGGTATCTTGAATGAACTGCTTTAATGAATTCATGCTTGAGAAGAAACTGATTCGCGAATTCCTCCGAGCGGATAACGACCGTAAATCCTATACCGCTGTCTCCAAATTTATTGAACCTGATCAATGGATTGAAAGCCGGAATCCCGCCGGTTATATTTTTCATGATTTCGGTTGCGACTTCAATGGTTACACGCTCAACATGACGGAGATCCGAATCATATGAAACGCTCATATCAATTAAAAGAGCAACCTCTTTTTCGGGGAGCGTGTAATTATTTACAATGGAATCAGCCAGCACTGAATTCGGGATAACAATGATTCTGTTAGGAAGGGCCCGGATACTCGTACTTCTCCAGGAGATATCCGTAATGTATCCTTCATCACCTGAGCTCAGTCTGACATAATCTCCGGTGTGAATATATTTCGACGCGAGCAACTGGATCCCGGCAAAAATGTTTGATAGTGAAGATTGAAGAGCAAGCGCAACTGCGAGTCCGCCCACACCCAGGGCTGTCAGCAGTGGAGTAACTGAGACGCCCAATGATTGGAGGATAACCAGAAATCCTAAACAAAAGATGATGATCCTGGCTACATTGCTCAGGATAGATGTTTTCGGAATCATCCCGCTACTTTTTTCACCGTAGTACCGGAGAAATCCTGCAACAACTCTTCCGACATACATCGTAGCCCAAATGATGATCAGAACCCAGATTGCCCGCTGTATTATTACCTTTATCGAAGGGAGAAGAGGCAAAATTCTGCTTGCAGCATACAACCCGACAATCAGACCTAACCATGTTGCGAAAGACTCCAATGCCCCGACAATAATATCATCACCGGCCCATGGTGTCTTCAGGGTGAGCTTTTTAATCCTGAAAATCATTATCCTGTCAAAAATAATTCCGATAAGGACAACGACAATAAAGATGGCCAGGGCTATAACTCCCTGATTCAGCGTGACAGTTTCACTAAATACAACAGACATCATATATGAGGTTTTCTAAATTTTTCTGCGTCTGATTACCTTTTTGGTTTTTTTGCGGCGTAAAACTTTTTGAAGTGAGATGATCGCATCCATTATGGATTTCTCATAATTCTCACTATTCTTTTTGACAAAATGGTTTTCCCCCGGAACAGAAAGCTGGATTTCGCAGAATTGATTCTTAGGGTTCCCTAACGCACCCTCAAATAGTGTAACATCTGCCCGGATAATGGAACTGTCCTGTTCAAAAAGTTTTGACACTTTTTCCCGGAGAAACGCTTCAAGCTCAGGACTCGCTTTAAAATGTACAGATTGAAATGTGATATTATGCATGGCCTTTATAATTAATTATTTGGGTAAAAAGCACAATTATATCCAGGTCGAGATTATGAGCTATATATTTTTATAATCCCAAGTTAGACAGATCAATAGTATAGCCCCATCTTTTTAATGAATCCGATGAAGGTTGCGATGTTTTCTTGGATTCAGTTGGTTTGATGGATAAGACAGGTAGAGTAGAATGATTCACAACTTGTTGTGCAAAAGGCCCCAGGAAAAAAGCTTTAACATTGTGATCAATGGTTGATGACAGTATGATCAAGTCAGATTCAAATTCAATGGCAGAATCAATGATTGTTTTTGGAAAATCACTGCTCCGGACCAAATTTGTCCGGAATTGGACATGATCTGCAAACATCTGGGCTTTAACCTGGTCGGTCAACAAAACCACTTCTTCCAACTCAGCAGAGTTTTGCTGTTCTGCTAAACCTAGCAGGGTTACTTTCGAATTGTTTTTTTCGATAATTGGTCTTGCATAGAAATATTTTTCCACGGCACGGGATGCAATCCGTACCGGGTAGAGTACCTTTTCAAAATCAGTTTTTTGCCAGTTCCCGGGAATTGTAAGTACCGGGCAAAAAGAATTTTTTATTACCCGAGAAGATTCTGAACCGATAAAGAATTTTCTTAAACCTGACATACCATGTGTACCCATTACGATAAGGTTGATTTGCTTTTTCGCAGCTACACGACAAATGACATCCGCAGGTGATCCCTCCTCTACCTGAACATCGACATCAATTTCAATCTGTTCGCTGATTTTACCTGCAAGTTCTTTCATGCTTTCCTCATGATGGGATTTGATATCGGGCATGATCCTGATCTCATGCAGGAATACTTCAGATGGCTGCAGGTATGCATAATTGTCGATGACATGCAACAAGATGATCTTTGCGCGTTGTCTTTTTGCAATGGCAATTGCAACTTTTAGGGCGCTTTCAGCCAGTTCGGAAAAATCGGTTGGAACCAATATTGAACGAATCGTTGTTTTCATGGCGGTTTGTTTTTAAAGATCAGACATTCTGTAATTTAAATTCTTTTGACCGGAATTTCTCCGGAGGGATACCGACCGCTTTTTTAAAATACCTCCCGAAATAGGAATTGTCACTGAAGCCTAGTTTGTAAGCTATTTCAGAAACACTCATGCCTGTGTGAACAAGAAGTCTTTTTGCCTCGAGGATAACACGCTCCTGAATGATTTCGCTTACCGTTTTATCATATATATCCTTACATATAGCATTAAGGTAATTCGGTGTAATATTCAGAAATTGGGCATAACCCTTCGGAGTTTTCACTTCAATGAACTGGTTATTGACAAGTCTTCTGAATTCATTGAGTAATTGCTTCTTCCGGTCTGCAATGATCAGCCTGGATTTCGAATAGGTGTTTCTACGATACATCATGATGAGAATCTTCAGACTGAGACAAAGAATCTCTTTCGAATTTTCAACAGATGATGAGTATTCTCTTACAAGAAGATCAAAAACATCATCCCATTTTGGTTTATTTTCATTACAAATTTTAATGAAAGGCGAAAAGTCCCCGGACAGTGACTGATCACTTTTAATCTTCGGATTACCAGTATAAATATGATTATAGAATGCATCCGTGAATTGTACCATTATACCGATAAGTTGGTCTACCTTGACCCATTCCCAGACTTTGTATTTTTCGATAAAAAAAACTTTGCCGGTGATAGCAATATGCTCATCAAAATCAATTGCCAGAATCCCACTGCCATCTTTAATATAAATAAATGAATGCCATATACCTACATTGACTGTTGAATTCTTTTCGGGTTCCTTTAGATCCAGTATTTTTACCCTGATTTCAGGCTCTGGCTTATGATTCAGATCAGGTGATAAGCTAATTCCCATATGCAACAAACAAGAATTGATTTGTGCTACAAATATAGGCTGAAAAAAAAGACAGCAGATGTCATATTTCCATCCGGTCGTGGTACAAATGAATGGATCATGGTATTCTAAATTGAAAAAGAGGATACATTTGATTGATTATCCAGACAAGTCTATTCAACATGAATTTCCAGCGGATCGCAAACAGGTTGATTTTTATAAGAGAACAATACCTCGGGGATCGAACTTATCTTATAATGGCTAGTATCGTTGTCGGGATTGTTTCTTCACTGGCAGCTGTTGCACTCAAGCATTTTGTCCATCTTGTCTATGCTGTATCTGACCATCTGATAACCTGGTCAAGAACATCTCTTATATATATCATCTCTCCGCTGGCAGGAATTATTCTCACAATTTTAATGATCCGACTATTTTTCAGGGGAAAATTTGAGAAAGGACTTTCAGGAATCATTTTCTCAATCGTGAAAAGGTCTGGAATTATTGAGAAATCAAAGATGTACTCGCACATGCTGACAAGCGGACTCACAATTGGATTCGGAGGTTCCGCCGGGTTGGAAGCACCCATCGTGATTACGGGATCTGCCATTGGTTCGAATATCGGAGGCTTCATGAAATTTGGCAGCAAGGAAAAGATTCTTTTACTTGCATGTGGGGCTGCCTCCGGGATTGCCGCCGTTTTCAACAGTCCGATTGCAGGTACAATCTTCGCAATTGAGGTTTTATTAGCAGACGTTTCCATTCCTGTTTTTATTCCCTTGCTGATTTCAACAGCGACAGCCACCATTGTATCAAAATTTCTTTTGCGTGGTCAATTATTTTACCTCGTAACGAAAGACTGGTATTTCGATGCGATTCCATATTATGTTTTACTAGGCGTTTTATGCGGATTGCTATCCGTTTACATGACACGGATGTCCCTCAGTATTGAAGGTTATTTTGAAAAGCGGAAAAGAATTCTGCCAAAAGCCGTCACCGGTGGAATTGCACTCGGAATACTCATTTATATTTTCCCACCTTTGTTTGGAGAGGGATACCGCACCATTGAGATGCTTTTCGACGGCAATTTTTACGACATCTTAAATAATAGCTTTTTTTCTTCTTTACCTCCGAAGCCTTACTTTTTACTGACCTTTACCGGGCTTGTGATCTTGCTTAAAATTGTGGCGACCTCCTTGACTCTTGGTGCCGGAGGCAATGGAGGAATCTTTGCCCCATCTCTGTTTACCGGCGCCATGGTTGGATTTGGGACTGCCTTTTTATTGAAGACTCTCGGGATCGCAGATCTTCATACCGTGAATTTTATTGCAGCAGGGATGGCGGGTATAATGGCAGGAGTTGTTCACGCTCCGCTGACAGCTATTTTTTTAATAGCAGAAATAACAGGTGGATACGTATTATTCGTTCCATTGATGATTGTTTCCGCCTTATCTTATTTCATAAGCCGTTATTTCGAACCTTATACCATATACACCAAAAACCTTGCAAGAAAAGGTCAGTATTCAGTGGATGACAAACTCAGTAACGTATTCAAACACATATCCGTAGAAGAGATCATTGAAACTGAATTTATCCCTTTAAATAAAAATGCAACACTTGGGTCACTAATCGATGCTTTCACACGCAGTAAAAGAAATGTCTTTCCTGTTGTTGATGATGATCAGAAGTTTATTGGAATCATTCCTCTTGAGAGTTTCAAGGAGCTGATCTTCAGAAATGAACTTTTTGAAACCCTACGACTTGATGACCTTACGATTAAAAATGTTGTCACTATTGAGATAAACGACAGCGTTGATCAGGCAATGCTGAAATTTGAAGAATCCGGCCTGTACAATATCCCTGTAACCCGCAATAGGAAATATGTTGGGTTTATCTCGCGTGGCAACATTATGTCTTATTATAAGAGAATTTTAAAATCATCGTCCTCCTTCTTTTAACAATTCACAAGGAATGAATTATTTCCGGAATTTAAATGGTGAATTTTCGCTACCATGAGTTGTGTCTCTATATCTAAAGATACAATCTGAAAGCAATTCTCAGCCTGCTTTCACTGTTTAACAAACTTTCTCGTGATGACCGTGTTGTTCGCAATTAGTCTCACAAAATAGACCCCGCGAGGCAAACAACCTGCGTCAAATTGAATCTCACCTGAATTGAATGTTCCTTCATACAAATCTATCAACACGACTCCGGAAGGATCAATGACCTCGAGTTTTACAACAGAATTTTGTGGTCTGAAGCCCGAAGTCTGAAGTCCCGGGTCCGGAATGCGAACTGTGAAATGCGATGTGACCGGGTTGGGATAGAGGGTGATCTCCGGTTGACAGGATCCGGCCGGATCATTTCCGGGAACTGAAGTGTACCCGCCATTCGAAGTATGCAGCAACATCCCGCTGTTTCCAACGATGAAGCCATTGTCCTCATCGAAAAAGTAAACGACATTCTGATTCTGATGGGTGCCCACAAAGATTTCATGCCAGGTATTTCCGCCGTCGGTCGTGCGCAGCAAATACCCGTCGCTTCCGCTGATCCATCCGGTAGAGGCATTGGTGAAACAGATGTGGGTGTACCCGCGGAACGAACCCACCTGACTGACAGACCAGGTCTCTCCCCCATCAACGGTTTTATAGATTTTACTATGGCCGGAAACGGCGAAACCTTTGTTCTGATCAAGGAAGAGAATATCCGAGATCTGCTCGCCCGGTTCCGAATGCTTTTCGATCCAGGTCGCCCCGCCATCGGTCGATTTCACGATTTTTCCCCAGGCTGTTCCTGCGATCATCGTGTTCTCATTAAATACATGCGCACACAGGAAATGAAGGGTCTGTGGGCATGGTATGATGGTCCAAGCATTACCCTGGTTGGTTGTTTTGGCGAGATAACCATAGGAACCAAAGATGTACCCGATATCCGGCGTGATGAAGGTGAGATCCATCAGGTTCGAGGTGGTCGAAAGGCTGACCTGGTTCCAGGAAGCGCCTCCATCGGTAGTTCTGTAGCACCCTCCGTAACCGCCGGTAACAAGAATATCCTGGGAAGAAAAGTAGTGGATTCCGTAGATGATCATGTCATATCCGGGAATGCCTCCATAGGTCCAGGTGTTTCCTCCGTCCGTAGTTTTGAAATAACTTCCCCAGTCGCCTCCTGCCATACCATTAGCGTCATCGAGGAATGAGATGGAAAAGTAATCATAGGTTGAGATGTCGGAAATGAGATCCCAGTTGCTTCCCCCGTCGGTTGTCTTTAAAAGCCGGCCATAGTTGCCGCACATCCAGCCGGTGTTTCATGAAAAGGAGATCATGGTCCAGCATCCGCCTTCAGCAGCGCCCTGGTGAACAACCCATGTAGCGCCACCGTCGGTAGTGCTGATGAAATTCTCCCCGCTTCCGCCGGCAAATCCGGTATTCGGGTCGATGAAATAAACCGAAAAGAGATTGGACCCCAGATAATGGGGAAGTTCGGTCCAGGTTGTACCGCCGTTTGTCGTTTTCAGCACGGTGCCTGAGTAACCCGCGACAAACCCGTTCTGCGCATCCAGAAACTGTACACTCCGCAACATTTTCGTTGTTCCGGATGTTTGCGATACCCATGTCACGCCTCCGTTGGTGGTCTTGAGAATGGCGCCGTTGTCGCCGACGACCCAGCCGGTCTGCGCATCAACAAACCAAATGCTGAACAGATGATTTCCGGTTCCTGAGACCTGGGCGCTCCATGAAACTCCACCATTGGTGGTCTTCAGGATGGCCCCTCCTTCACCGCATGCATAGCCAGTGGAAGCATCGGCATAACGAACCGACCAGAGTCCGGCAGAAACGGGAGAAGCAACCTGTGTCCAGTGTGCCCCCTGATCGGTGGTGTTGATGATGAGCCCTTTTTCACCCACTGCGGTTCCTGAAGTCGATGATTTAAAATCCACCCCGTAAAGAAATTCATAAACGACCGGTGAACAGATACTCCAGTCAGCTCCCTGGTTGGCGCTTCTGATCACGGTTCCATAAGCGCCGACTGAAACATAGGTTTGAGCGTCAATGACTTTGCCGGCGAATAATCCATTCCCCTGTGGTAATGGGTTCTGCCAGCGCCAGGGATTTGCGGAGAATGAAACATACACGGTGCATAGTGCGAATGATAAAAGGAGAAATTGTTTTTTCATGCTCATCCAATGATTTTAAATAATATCTATAATAAATATAATTCGTTGATATTATGAATGTTAGTATTATTTTCTTTATTTTATCATATGACAAAGATAGATTACAATCCGAAATTAACGGGGCTATTCTATCTAAAAAAATATGATCAGAAATATGGTCGGAATGCAAGGGAGGCTATTGTCGGAAAGCAATTTGCAGGTCACTGCATTGCAGATAAATCGTACCTTTGCCGAAAATTATCCTTTGAAAATATTGATGAGATATTTGACCAGAACACCCCTGATCGCGATCCTTGCATTCCTGTTTTTACTAACGGAAGCAACGGCTCAGATCCCTCCCGGTTATTATGATCCGGCAAACGGGAAAACGGGTGTTGAGCTGCAATCTGCATTGCATGATATTATCCGCGGACATACGGTGATTGCTTATTCCGCACTCTGGAATTCATTTTACACGACCGATGATAAGCCAAACGGAACGGTTTGGGATCTTTATTCCGACATTCCCGACGGAACCGCCAATGGCAATCCGCCCTACTCCTATTCATTCGGAACGGATCAGTGCGGAAATTACAGCGCCGAAGGCGACTGTTACAACCGTGAGCACTCGTGGCCAAAAAGCTGGTTCAACGACGGCGCTCCCATGAATTCGGATCTCTTCCACATCTACCCTACCGACGGCAAGGTGAACGGGATGCGCGACAACTTTCCTTACGGAACCGTCGGTGTCGCCACGTGGACGTCGTTGAATGGCAGCAAGCTGGGATCGTGCGACTGGCCCGGGTACACGGGGACCGTTTTCGAGCCGCGTGAGGAATACAAAGGCGATCTGGCGCGCACCTGTTTTTACATGTCGACCCGCTATTACAACGAGGACGCCGGTTGGACCGGGAGCCCATCCACCACCGGATCGCAGCTTAAACCGTGGGCATTGCAGCTCATGCTCCACTGGAACAGTGTAGATCCTGTTTCTCCCAAAGAGACGGACCGGAACAATACGGTTTATGGCATGCAGCATAACCGCAATCCATTTATCGATCATCCCGAATATGCTTACCTGATCTGGGGAAACCCGGTCTCTGTCGCGAACCAGCCACAGGACGACAAACAGCTTCAAATTGTACCCAACCCGGCTACCGACGCGGTGACCCTGATACTTCCTTCTACCACAGAAACGGAACCGTTTCGGATGTACCTGATCTCCACAACCGGAACCCGGATTCCGGCTACCTGTACCCGATCAGGAAATACGCTTTTTGCCGATATCCGGACTGTTCCGGCAGGTATCTACATGGTCGAAATCCGCGGGAACGTCGTATTATTTCACGCAAAACTGGTGAAGCGGTAAAGAAGGTCACCCGTAATCGCTGAACCGGAGTTCACCACTCCTTTGGGCATGTATAAACCATCAAACAGGTTAAACAGGGGCAATTACAACCTGAAAGGCATTGACAGGTTGAATATCCATTATTATCCATTCTGAGATTGTTGATGACTGATGGATTCCCGGTAGTACTTCACCGTCATTTCAAACGCCTCTTCGTGTGAATACTTCGGGCGGAATCCGAAATCTTTTTGAGCTTTTTCAGGCTTAAAGGTGAAATCGGCACAGGTGTACATCACGGCGAAGCGGCTGAACTTTGGGTTGTACCTGACAAAGGGTCTTGCCAGCAAGGCTATGAATTCGGCGCAGGCACCGATGGAATAGGCAATTTTCTTTGGAATCCACAGGTTTTTCGGCCGGATCCGGTAACCGGCTCCTTCAATGATGGCATCGAAGAACTTAAAAAAGTTCGATGAAACGCCATCCGTGATGAAGTAAGCCTTACCTGCCGGGGTCATGTTACCCGTCACCAGTGCTTGAAGAACCTGCAGGTGGGCATGTGCCATATTCCCGACAAAAACATGCTGTGAATGGGCCGTCCCGTCGCCCAGCCGGACGTAGAAACCGCTTTTTGCCATGTCGATCAGCGACCCGATGTGAAAGGGATCGGCCGGGCCATAGATATCGGCCGGTCGAAGAACACAGGTCATTAAAGCATCGCTGTTTGCTTCCATTACCGCTTTTTCGGCCAGCGCTTTACTTTTGCAGTACATGTTAGGATGTGACGCAGGATAAGGCACTGATTCATCGATGCCGGTCATTGATTTTCCGGTGTAAATGGCATCGAGTGAACCGGTATAAATCAGAAACTTAACGCCTGCGGTACGACAAGCCTCCACCACCCTGCACGTACCCTCATAATTCACCGCGTACACTTCACTTTCGGGGTGGGTTCCCCAGTCAACAATGGCGGCTGCGTGGATCACCGCGTCGATTCCCTGACAGGCGTCGATCAGCGCCTGCCGGTCCTGAATGTCGGCCTGTACCATTTCGATCCGTTCATCAGCGGGTCCGGTATAGCGGTTCCGGTCGAAAATGCGTAAAAGCCCGCAGGGTACTGGAGCATCGGGTGAAAGGATTTCGTTAACCAGAGCTTTTCCAAGGAAACCGGCGCCGCCGGTCAGAAGGATTTTCAGGTCGTTCATGGGCAGTTTTTTCAGGAGATCAGGAGATCAGGGGTTGTAAATGTTCAGCTGGAAACTTTGATTTTCTGAAGATCCTCCAATCTATTTCGGAACAAATGTAATCAAATTTGATTCGAATCCCGCTACAATTACCGGTCAACACTGTTCCCGACGGCTTCATCTGCAAACCTGTTCTGATTCGATATATCTTTGCCGTTCTGAAACGTCTGTGCAATGCTCTCCATCACCCGCCGGAATGATCTTCATGGATATTCAGCTTACCCTTTAAACACAAATTATTTTCCATGATTAAAGAGATGTACCTGATCGCCGGTGAGAAAACCGAATCGTATGAAGCATTCCGTAAACGGATACTGGAGTTGTCGTCGATGGTTGTCAAATCGGAGTACCCCGATAAACTGACACTGACACTTACGGTCGCCCCTCCCCCATTGATTTCGATCATTCCATTCAAAAGGGGTAAGATGGCATCGATCAGCATTTACCGGAAGGATAATACTGATAAGGTTTCACCGATTCTGACCGGCGCTTCCGGGTTCTGGTTCGCCTGCCGGGCGGAGGAAGCAATTCCCGTATCGTACCACACCGACCGTCCTGAAGGTGCAGTGACACCGGGCATTTGTTTACTGACGTTATTTCAGAAAAAGCCCGGCATTACCCGGGAAGCATTTATAGACCAGTGGCACAACAGCCACACCCCGTTATCACTGCGAATTCACCCGCTTTGGCATTACAGCCGGAATGTTGTGAAGGATGTGCTGGTCTCAAAGGATCTTTCGTGGGATGGCATCGTGGAAGAGCATTTCCGCAGCCGGACCGATCTCCTGAATCCCTTTAGATTTTTCGGGAAGCCCGCGGTGATCCTTCAACACATGGCCGAGGTTTACCTTGATATCCACACGTTTCTCAATTATCACACCATCGAAACCTGGTTGGCTCAGGAGTATCAATTTGACTAAAATTGTGCTTTCGATCCGGTCGTTTACTGTGCGTCCGGAAGCACTCAATCCTTCAGACAACGAACCGAGTAGCCGCAGGTCTTTTTGCTGTCGCTCCGTTCCACGATCGCGGCGCTGGAAAAGAGCATCCGTTTCCACGCATTGGTACCTGTGTACTCCGACGATGACCAGAAGTAAGCGTTGTCCGTGATAGCGCCGAAGCCGCTAAAGTAGTACCGTTGGCCGCCAGGAAGCGCAGTGAAGCCGCTGCTGTTGGTGCCCCAGGGCGTAGACCAGTGCGTAGTCCCGGCCTCTTTCATCTTTCCTCCGGCGACACTTTCACCTCCAAGGAACGTGGTCAGGACGGTCCATTCTGCATCGGTCGGCAAATGCCACCCGGCCGGGCAGATTCCCTGTAGTCCTGCAGTGGCCACATATTGCATCGCCTCGTCCCACTGGTACAATCCTCCGTAAGTATCACAGTTCGCATCGAGGTCATTGTAACAGTATTTTTCTATTGTGCTGTTGTTGGCCTGGTTTTGAGAGCCATTGATCCTTGTTCCGATGTTCAGGTTTTCTTCCAGCCAACATTGGGTGCCGATCTGTACTGTATTGTAAATTTTGCCGCTATATTCAACAGTAGGAATCCCAGGACAGGGTATTGCCTGACTGCAAACCGAGGTGGTTTGAGTTAATGTTGCCGCAGTTGAATGCCCGCACGAATTATAAACCCATACAAACCTGGTGTATGCCGTATTGCATGTTAACCCGGTTTCGGTTTTTGATGTTGCCGTGCCCATATCCGTGGCAGAGGCATAATCATCGTCGTTGCTCCACTTGTAACCAGTGGCACCGGTAACCGGATTCCAATTCCAGATGATCTGGGTCTCAGAAGGAACATGCGTTCCCGCCGCCGGGGCTACGGGGATAGGATTAACAGTCATGGTAATAGTATTGGATGTGGCCGGATTACCTGTAATGCAAGTCGCATTTGAGGTCAGAACGCAGGTTACCGCATCTCCATTAAGAGGTGTAAATGTATAAGTCGGGCTGTTCGTTCCGGTAATAGTTCCATTTAGCTTCCATTGATAAACCGGGGATGTTCCGCCATTGACCGGCGTTGCCGTGAACGTGACAGGGGCTCCCGCACAAACCGGGTTGGATGAAGAAGCTATTATGATGTTTACAGTTGAGTATGTGGTGCAGGTGTCCTTCAAGCACCGGCCGGAAAAACCGTCCGTCTTGTTGTCGTAGTCCCGGTCTGCATTCGCGTTGCCATAGTAGAGGCCCCGGTCCCACGCATATGGTGCATTGTACTCCGACGACGACCAGAAGTAGGCGTTGTACGTGAGATCGTCGAAGGTGCCACTGTAGTTCCGGTCGCCGCCAGGAAGCGCATTGAAGCCGCTGCTATTGGTGGCTCCCGTATTTGGCAAAGCCCAGTGGGTAATCCCGGTTTCTTTCATCTTTCCACCTGCTACGCTTGCACCACCAAGAAAGGTGGTCAGAACAGCCCATTCTGTATCAGTAGGCAGATGCCACCCGGCCGGGCAGATTCCCTGAACTCCTGCAGTGGTCAAATATTGCATCGCCTCGTCCCACTGGTACAATCCTCCATAAGTATCACAGTTCGCATCAAGGTCATTGTAACAATATTTTTCCATTGTGCCGTTGTTGGCCTGGTTTTGTGAGCCGTTGATCCTTGTTCCGATGTTCAGGTTCTCTTTCAGCCAGCATTGCGTCCCGATCTGGACGGTGTTATATGTCTGGCCTCCATATTCAACGGTAGGAATTCCCGGACAGGGAGGCACCTGGATGCAGACAGATGTTGTTTGCGATAATGTTGCAGCGATTGAGTGCCCGCACGAATTAAAGGCCCATACAAACCTGGTGTATGCCGTATTGCATATTAACCCTATTTCGGTTGTTGAGGTCGCCGAGCCCATATCCAGGGCAGAAGCGTAATCATCGTCTGTGCCCCACTTGTACCCGATGGCATCCAAAACCGGGTCCCAGTTCCAAATGATCTGAGTTTGAGAAGGCACATGCGCCCTAGCCACAGGGGCTACGGGGAGAGGATTAACAGTTATGGTAATAGTATTGGATGTAGCCGGGTTGCCTGTTACACAGGAGGCATTTGAGGTCAGAACACAGGTTACTGCATCTTCATTTATAGGTGAATAGGAATATGTTGGACTGTTTGTGCCAACATTGGTTCCGTTTACCTTCCATTGATAAACCGGGGATGTTCCGCCATTGACAGGCGTTGCCGTGAATGTGACAGGGGTTCCCGCACAGATCTGATTTGCCGATGCAACGATCGAAACACCGGCCGGAGAACCCGGAGCCAATGTAACGCTGAGACAATTCATCTCTCCTTTCATACAACCGTTGAACGGAGCAACGCAAATCAGACCATCTGATGTTCCAAAAGTCACGGTGATCGAATTGGTTCCCTGTCCCAGACTTATGGTCGCACCGGGCGGAACAGTCCAGTTATAGCCGGTAGCTCCTAAGATGGGGGTTATGTAATAGATCGCACCGGTTGCATTGACACATGGAGTAATATTTCCACTAATCGCCGCTGGCGTTTCAAGCATTCCTGTGTTGCTAACCGGGACCCAGCCACCACCATTGTAAAACTGAAGATCGTTACAATCGGAATTGAATATCACCAGACCGGTCGCCGGCGAGACGATTGCATCTCGCTGCAAAGAGGTCAGGCGGGGTGGCAGGAAACCCATATCGGTGAATTTTACATCCAATCCGGCAGAAGGATTGGGCAGACTTCCGTCTTTGTTAATGCCAATCTGGGCGATGGCCTGAACTGCAAGAATCAGTACCGCAACCATCAGAAATAATAACCTTCTCATAGGTAATTTTTTAATGGTGAGGATTACTTTTATAATCTTACCAATCTCTGTTAAGGCCTCAGATCAGACCAGGAAAACAAAATCATAACAAGAAATCCAAGCAGGAAGAACCGGCAGGAAATGGTATAATTCCGGAATGCTCTGACCGTAAATCGGTCGAAACCCTGGTATGACCGGAAAACACCTTGCAGAAAATATTGCCTACAGTGAGGATAACTGAGGTCAACAGGTTAGATAAAGGAAGAAAAAGCAGTAAGCCTACTGAAATTGACCTGAAAATGAGAGATAGGGAAAATTTTCTATACATAATCAGAGAACAAAAGGATTAAAAACGTGAGCTTAACTTTTCCCAAATATATATGTTAATTATTTGAAATGCAAATTTTTGAGTGATTTTGTTGTTGCGGCATTCATCAAATCCGTCACATGCAACATCTTCGCGTGTCTATTGGCACTCCACGATCCTGATTTCTTCTTCAGTCAGGTTATACAATTCGTACACAAGTCGGTCGATTTCAGATTCGAGCATATCTGGATCAAAATTGGGATATGATATTTAAAATAACTGAAAACACCTGTGATTCTGCGTTTTAGGAAAACATAAAAAGAGTGTTTGCATTAATTAGCATTTTCTGACATCGGCATACCTGATTTTTCTGCTTTTTACGATAATTCTAAAACAGGGCTATAAGCGTTGTATAATATTCGAACCATTAAGGAATAATATAGGTATAAGCAAGGTATATGAAAACAACCCAACCGACCATCCAAACCATCGAGTAAATAAACAAGATTTTTCTTAAAGATTTCCATCCCGGAGCGGGTAGGTTTCACCTTTAAAAATGACTTGTTCAATGCCTGACGTGGCGTTGTGAAATATTCTGGCATGATCAATAGCGACAAAAACGCAGCCTATCATTTAAAATGCTGGAAATGCCGACCGGCTCTTAATTCTTTATGAATTTCACTACCCCGGTCTTTCTGTCATCGCCGAATCTTACAAAATAAACACCCGGTTTCAGACCACTGACATCCATCCCTGTTGTTTCATTTATTATCAGTTTTGATAAAACAAGCCGACCGTAAAGATCGTAAATTGTCAGTGTTCTGCATGGGTTGTTTGGTGCAGGAGGCGAAGTAACGTACACCATTGATTTGGCCGGATTTGGGAAGAGGCTGAAGGAGCAGGTTGATCGGTTGGGATCAATACAAACTATTACCGAATCAACCATCGCTCGATATTGATAAACTCCCTGAAGAACGATATCCTGTTGGTGATCAGCATAAACAGCAAGGCTGCCATTATCTGGTTGCCATGCCCCGACATAACTATTCCACCACAGATATCTACCCGTCAACGAGTTTCCTACGGAATCATAAGTAAACTGCGTTGTGTATACATTTTCCCATACAGAATTATACCAGGACTGGGATAATACCTCGATGTTGTTATTATAGGTATCATATACATAAAGCTTCAAGGAGCTGTTTATCCAGGAGCCGCCTGACCATATTTGATGGAGATCCGTGATCTTGTTCCCGATAGAGTCGTACGTGTAAGATTTTCGAAAGTCATTAACCCAAGCATTGTTTTCCCACTCTTGGCCCATAGTTGAGATACGGTTTCCGGCAGTATCCCAGACATATGTATAGAAATAACTATTCACCCATGTTGCGTTTTCCCAATTCTGATCAAGACGCGTCAGATTGTTGCCGTTTGAATCAAAGGTGTAGGTAGCAAGTTTGGTGATCTCCCATCCATTGTTAATCCATGTGTAGGTTACAATACTCGAGAAGTACCCATTGCTATCGTATGAAGTAATCCAGAGATTGCTATTAATCCACAGGCTATCTTGGCCGGTCTGATAGATACAGGTATCATTTAACCCATCGGAATTAAAATGATAGTAATAATGCCACCCATTTTCCCATGCATTGGATTGCCAGGTTGCACGTTTCCAATCAACCATTTCCCCATTTGAATTATAGGCAAATTCCTGATTCATAGAATTAACCCAGGCATTATTTTCCCATTTTTCCGCTAAGTAGGTCAACTCATTGCCCATTGAATCATAGGTAAACGTTTCCCTGGCATAATTATACCAATCAAAATTTTCTTGTCGCCGCTCAAAAAGAGTTATAAGCGCCGCTCCAAATGAATTATAGATTCTGGTAACTCTCTGAAATGGTATTAATTCTGATGAAGTATTGTAGCAAAAAATGGTATCCCACTTCCAAATAGCGGGAGCGGGTTTTAACAGATTCCTGTTCTGTTTCATCATCCTGTGTTCATGTTTACATACGGATTGTTTTGGATTGATATAGGTACCGATCCATTCAGAGCCGGATTGAAGAACTCCGTTGTGCTGTACATCCTGAGATTTTGCGTACCAAGTGAACAGACAAAGGAAACCGAAAAGCAGGATTTGTGTTTTCATAAGGCAACCATATTTAACTTGATCGTAATATCTTGGCAAACAATTTTATTCTCACCATTTTAATACGTAACCCACGACTTAGAGACTATTTAAAATTTACGATTGAACATGATTTACGATTGTAAATTCGATTTTTGCTTTAATACAGTGTTTTTGAAACTCTTAGTATTCAATTCATCTGTAGTACATTATCAGAGAAAAAGAGGACCTATAAGAACTTTAGCTTAACATTTCCCAAATATATATGAGAATTGGATAAAATGCAAATTACATGGGTATTTTTTGTCTATCGTTGAGTTAATAATTGAAATTTTGAGGGTAAAGACATTCGATTTCAGATTCAGGCATATTTGTATCAAAATTGGGATAAAATATTTCAATTAACTGAAAACCCCTGTGATTCTGCGTTTTAACAAAACATAAAAAAGAACAATTGCATTTTTTGGCATTGTTTGACATCGGTTATACCAAATTTTTCTTCTTTTAACGATAATTCTAAAACAGGGCTATAAGCGTTGTATAATATTCGAACCGTTAAGGAATAATATAGGTATAAGCAAGGTATATGGAAACAATCAAACAGACCGAAGAACAGGCATGCAAAGTATGGCAATAATCTTGATTCCGATAACAAAGGATAATTGGATAGAAACGCCTGGATTGTCAAATGGTTGGGCAAGAATAAAACAGCCACTCACATTTTTATCTGTAAGTGGCTGCTTAATCTTTGTGACTCTGGAGGGAGTACCCGAAGGCCTGCGGCCTTCTTCATGATCCCCCGGTGAAAAGCCGGGATTCTGCTTAATCTTTGTGACTCCGGAGGGATTCAAACCCCCAACCTTCTGATCCGTAGTCAGATGCTCTATTCAGTTGAGCTACGGAGCCTAATTGATTTATGATTTACGATTTACGATCGACGAATGAAGAAATCTTTGCCGTTCGGATTTCGTTTTGCGGGTGCAAAGATAATACTTTTTTCAAAAAACTTTATACCTTTGCAAATTTGATTCCCAATCAAAACTCTGGTGGGTTTTTAATTGACGCAACGATGATACGTGTTGGAAAACAAAGACTAACTCCCGACGATTTTTACAAAATTCTTTTTCTTAACGAAAAGATCGGACTTGATCCGGATGCCGTGGCACGGGTAACGTCCAATTACGAGTTTTTGCAGGAATTTGCCAAGGGTAAGGTAATCTATGGCATCAATACGGGCCTCGGCCCGATGGCACAGTACAAGATCAACAACAACAGTGAGCTTCAGCTCCAATATAACCTTATCCGCAGTCATTCAGCCGGTTGCGGTTCCCCGCTTCCTGAAATCTATGCCAAGGCGACCATGCTGGCCCGGCTTAACACCTTCATGCAGGCCAAATCGGGGATCCATCCCGAAGTGGTACAACTCCTTGCCGAACTCATCAACCGCAACATCAATCCCAACATTCCGGAACATGGTGGTGTGGGAGCAAGCGGCGACCTGGTCCAACTGGCCCACCTGGCGCTCAACCTCATCGGCGAAGGAGAAGTGTGGTACGAAGGGAAACTTCAGCCGATTGCAGGTGTTTTTGCCCGCGAAAACCTGAAGCCTGTCACCATGCACATCCGGGAAGGTCTTTCGCTGATCAACGGAACTTCGGCTATGACGGGAATCGGGATGATCAACATCGTGCATGCAAAAAACCTTCTCGACTGGGCAGTTCTTGCTTCCGCAATGATCAACGAGATCGTGGAGTCGTACGACGATCACTTTTCCGATGGATTAAACCGCGTTAAAAGCCACTACGGACAGAACCAGGTAGCCCGGATGATGCGGTCGATCCTGCAGGACAGTCAACTGATCCGCCGCCGTGCCGAACATCTTTACAACGGGAAGACCGAAGAAATAGAGGTATTCACCCACAAAGTACAGGAATATTACTCCCTGCGATGCGTCCCCCAGGTGCTGGGACCGATTCTCGACACCATTCTTAACGCTGAAAAGGTTCTGGTCAACGAGGTGAACTCAGCCAACGACAACCCGATTATCGACAGTGACGCTAAAAATGTTTTTCACGGGGGGAATTTTCACGGCGATTATGTGGCGCTCGAGATGGATAAGCTGAAAATAGCCATTACCAAGCTCTCGATGCTGGCCGAACGACAGTTGAATTACCTGATGAACGACAAGATGAACCAGAAACTGCCTCCTTTTGTCAACCTGGGTAAACTGGGTTACAACCTTGGCATGCAAGGAGTTCAATTCACTGCTGTATCGACTGTGGCCGAAAACCAAACGCTCTGTTTTCCGATGTCGATCCACAGCATTACCAACAACAACGACAACCAGGATATCGTGAGTATGGGAACCAACGCGGCCATGATGGCAAAGCGGGTGATTGATCACAGTTACATCGTACTGGCAATTCACATGATCACCATCCTGCAAGCCATAAGTTACATGGGTTGCGAGAAAAAACTGTCGGCCTATTCCCGTAAAAAGTTCGATGATCTGCGTCAGATCGTTCCGATGTTTTCGGAAGACACTACGAAATACAAGGAAATACAGCAGATTGCTTACTATATCCTCGAGAATAAACCCAAATTCCCCCTAATAGATTAGTAGAAACCGTAAAGGATTGAATCGACTCTGAAGAGATCGGTTGATAATCCAAAAAAACGATTGCCTATGAAGTATGCGTTGGTTACCGGAGGTTCCAGGGGTATCGGAAGAGCGATCTCCCTGAAGCTGGCCGGGATGGGTTACCATGTGCTCGTGAATTATCACACCAACCTGACAGAAGCGGAGCACACGATGCAGATGATCAGGGAGGCTGGCGGCGAAGGATCGCTGATGCCCTTCGATGTGGCTTCACAGGCTGAGACTGAAGCGGCTTTGGGTGATTGGCAGCTCCGAAACGAGGGTTCTCATATTTCGGTGTTGGTCAACAACGCCGGAATCCGGAAGGACGCGCTGGTGATGTGGATGAAAAATGAGGAGTGGTTCGATGTCATGAACACCAACCTGAACAGTTTCCTTTATACTACCCGGTTTTTACTGAAAGAGATGCTCTTGGCCAAGTGGGGCCGGATCGTCAATGTAGTTTCACTTTCGGGTGTAAAAGGTTTGCCCGGACAGGCCAATTATTCTGCGGCAAAGGGAGGAATTATCGGAGCGACCAAAGCGCTGGCGCAGGAGGTTGCCAAAAAGAACATCACAGTCAATGCGGTTGCACCGGGTTTCATCCGTACCGACATGACGAAAGACCTGGATGAAGGACAGCTCAAAGTCATGATCCCGATGGGAAGATTCGGAAAACCGGAAGAGGTTGCCGAAGTTGTCGGATTCCTTGCCGGAGAACAGGCCTCTTACGTTACCGGCTCGGTAATTCACGTAAACGGCGGGCTGTACACTTAATGGACAATGGACAATGGACAATGGACAATTGAAAATGAAGAATTCAAGTTCTCCCTATTCGCTATTCGCTAATCACTAATCGCTAATTCTCAACTAAATACAGCGCGATAACAAGATGCACAGGGTCGTCATTACAGGGATGGGAATTTACTCCGTAATCGGGAAAAACCTTACGGAAGTCAAAGAATCCTTATACAAGGGACGATCGGGGATTGTTTTCGATCCGGTTCGGAAGGAGATGGGATTCAGGTCGGCGCTGACGGGTTACCTGGAGCGGCCACAGCTTAAGGGGATCCTCGACCGCAGGATGCGGATCGGACTGCCGGTACAAGGGGAATACGCGTATCTGTCGACAGTTGAAGCCCTGAGCACGGCCGGTATTGGCCAGCATTATCTCGATGCCCACGAAGTTGGGATACTCTTCGGGAATGACAGTTCGGCGGTTCCTGTCGTTGAATCGGTTGACATACTCCGGCAAAAGAAAGATACCATGATGATCGGCTCCGGGTACATATTCCAGTCGATGAATTCGACGGTATCGATGAATCTTTCGGTGATTTTCAGGCTGAAGGGGGTGAATTTCACGCTGAGCGGAGCCTGTGCCAGCGGCTCACATGCTTTGGGAATCGGTTATCTGATGATCAGACAGGGGCTTCAGGAGATGATCATATGCGGTGGCGCGCAGGAGATCAATGCCGAGTCGACCGCCAGTTTCGATGCGCTCAATGCATTTTCAATCCGTGAATCGGAGCCTGAGAAGGCTTCACGGCCTTTCGACCGCGACCGTGACGGACTGGTGCCGAGCGGCGGAGCGGCCACTTTAATTCTCGAGGATTATGAATCGGCTCTGAAACGGGGCGCCACCATCTATGGCGAGATCATCGGCTATGGATTCTCCTCGAACGGTGAACATATCTCTTTACCCAATGTTGACGGACCGGTCAGGGCTATGCAGAAAGCATTAAAGGACGGGGATATCCGTCCGGAAGCCATCGATTATATCAACGCCCACGCCACTTCGACCCCGGCCGGCGACAGCAACGAAGCAACTGCAATTGATCAGGTATTCGGACAGTCGAAACCGCTTGTCAGCAGCACCAAATCGATGACCGGTCATGAAATGTGGATGGGCGGCGCCAGTGAGGTGATTTACTCAACCCTGATGATGCATCACGGATTCATCGCGCCGAACATCAACCTCGAGCACCCTGATGAGATCACCTCCAAACTGAACCTCGTTACCCGGACAAAATCGACCGGATTCAACACCTTTCTAACCAACTCATTCGGATTCGGGGGAACCAACTCCTCCCTCATTGTCCGGAAGATTTAATCCTTCGATAATAAATAAAAATCATTATTTTTGCACCACCTAACCGGACAGATGATGCAGAAAGATGAGATCATCAGGAAAATCAACCAGCTCCTGATAGTGGAAATTGAAATTGAAGAAACCCAGATACACCCCGCTGCCGACCTGAAAAAAGATCTCGGGATCGACAGTCTTGATTTTGTTGACCTCTTTGTAATTGTTGAAAATAATTTCGGGTTCAAGATGAAGGCCGAAGAGATGACGGAAGTGAAAACGCTTCAGGATTTCTACGACTACATCACCCACAGAATCAATCCAAACTAACGGCCATGCCGTCGTGGGAAGGGAAAACCCGTGGAGGGCTGCTCGGATATAAGATTTTTATCTGGGTGCTGAAATATCCCGGATTGCCATTTGCATATTTTCTGCTCTATTTTGTTACAGCTTACTTCTTCATCACCTCCCGGAAAGCCGTTCAACCGATCTACAGATTTTATGCAGGAATCATGCATTACGGCAAAGCCAGGTCGATGATCAGTGTTTACCGGAATTTTTACATGTTCGGACAAATTCTTCTCGACAAAATTGCCATGCTGGCCGGGTTTCAGCAACGCTTCACGTTCGATTTCGAAGGTGAGGAGTACCTGCGGCAGATGCAGGATGGCGGTCTGCTGGTCAGTGCCCATGTAGGAAACTGGGAGATTGCCGGACAATTGCTCAACCGCCTGGAGAAGCGCATCAACATCATCCTTTTTGATGCCGAACACCAGCGCATCAAAGGGTATCTGTCGGATGTGCTGACAAACCGGAATGTCCATTTTATCATCATCCGAGAAGACTTCTCCCACCTTGCGGAAATCAAACAGGCGCTGGCCGGTCGTGAAATCGTTGCGATGCATGGCGACCGTTTCATTGAAGGAAACAAAACCCTGACCCTCGACTTTATGGGGAAACCTGCTTTATTCCCGATCGGCCCCGTGAACCTGGCTGCCCGTTTCGGCGTTCCCGTTTCATTCGTATATGCCGTCAAAGAGAGTCGGAAACACTACCATTTTTACGCAACACCCCTGCAGCGAATTCCTTTCAGCGGGAACCTGAAAAAGCGCGAAGAGAGCTTCCGTGAAATACTGAAAATTTATGTCGGAAGCCTTGAAAAAATATTGAAGAAATACCCGATGCAATGGTTCAACTACTATGATTTCTGGAATGTTCCGGAATCGTCGGCCCGTACCGTTGAACCCGCCTCATAAGATGAAACAAAGGAAACTGCTCTTCGTTTCGGCCAACCAATATGCCAACCCCTACCCGGTCTACCCGCTGGGAATTTCCTATATTACCACCTACCTTCAGGAGCGACTGCCCGATTTTATCATCCGGATTTTCGATTTCAACCTTAACAACCACGACGAATTTCAATGCTTTTTAAAGGACTTTAGTCCTGATTACATCGGTTTATCACTTCGGAATGTAGATGATGTAAATTTCTACAGTAAAGAGAGTTTCATTAGCGGATATAAAGTAATTGTTGATATCATTCGCCGGAATTCCGGCGCCCCCCTGATCATCGGCGGATCTGCATTTTCAATCTATCCCGGTGAATTATTTTGCTTGCTTGCCCCCGATTACGGAATACAGGGCGAAGGTGAAGAGAGCCTCTTCCGTTTGCTTAACAGTCTTGAATCAGGTATTCCCGATTTAGGTATTGATGGACTTGTTTACCAAAATAAAGAATCCGTTCACGTCAACCCGCGCCATCGGTTTATTCACCGTCCGGATCTCGAATTTGAGCAGTCGATCCTCTCTTTTTACTGGGATAAGGCCGGGATGGTGAATGTGCAAACCAAGCGGGGGTGTCCGTACCATTGTATTTACTGTACTTATCCGCTGATTGAAGGACAAAACGTGCGAACGCTCGATCCCGACCGGGTCGTGTTCACCCTCAAAGAGCTTTACGAAAAGTATCATATCGACTATGTATTTTTCACAGATTCGGTGTTTAATATCAGCAATCGTTTCAATATCGATCTGGCCAACAAGATGATCGAAGCCGGATTGCCCACCCGGTGGGGGGCCTATTTTTCGCCACACAACCTGAAGCTTTCGGAGCTGAAGCTTTTTGCAAAAGCCGGTTTGACACACATCGAATTTGGCACCGAGTCGCTTTCCGATACCACCCTCCGGAATTACGGTAAACATTTCGACGTTGATGAAGTAGTGCGGGTTTCAGATTACTGTAACCGGGCTAAAATCTATTTCTGCCATTTTATGATTATCGGGGGATACGGTGAGACAGAGGAGACGATTAATGAAAGTTTTGAGAATTCGAAACGGATCAGCAACACGGTCTTTTTTCCATTCATTGGTATGCGTATCTATCCCGGAACGGCGCTTCACCGGATCGCCCTGGAAGAGGGGATCGTTCATCCGTCGGACACGCTGCTGGAGCCCGTTTATTACATTGCCCCGGAAATCCGTTATGAATCGCTTAAACAGCGGGCGGAAGAGACCGGCCGGCGCTGGGTTTTCCCCGATGAAGATGTGGCGACGGTCATGAACCGCATGAGAAAAAGAAACAGGAAAGGATCCTTATGGCATCATTTGAAAAAGTAAACATACCCCAGAAGCCTCCGATGGTTATGGTTGACCGGATACTTGATGTTTCTGGTCCTTCAACGGTCACTGCTTTCATAATCCGGAGCGACAACGTTTTCGTGGAGGAGGGATTATTTCGTGAGCCGGGACTGATCGAGAACATGGCGCAAACTGCAGCTTGCGGCGCCGGGATGAAACCCGGTGTAAGCGAAGCTCCGGTTGGTTTCATAGGGGGTATCAAAAATCTCCGCATTACATCGCTTCCTAAGGCCGGTGATACGATTACAACAAAGGTGACCGTACTTCATGAAGTCTTTGATGCGACCATTGCCCTGGGGGAGGTTTTTTGTGATGAGATTCTGATTGCATCGTGTGAATTGAAAATTTTTTTAATCCCTGAACAACCATGAATGAAAACAAAGATCCCTTCGACAAGCTTCAGAATAAGGAAGATATCCCCGATTATCTTACCAACAGGGAGATGTTTTACGGATTTGATAAAGAGCATGGTTTCACAAAGGAGTTGTCGTACCAGAACCAGGCGACTCAGGTAATTATCGAGCAAGGTTGGGATGCCGTAGAAGCCCGGTTGGAGGATGTCAAAGAGCGGGTCAGGTCAGGAAAGGTGAGTCCTGTTGCCTATTACATGGAGAAAATGCTCATGGAGCCGCCAATGTTATCGGCCTACATGGGTTTGAACCTGCTCAGGGTACGCTGGCATATGACTCCGACCGGATTCAGGAGGCTCAAACCATCGATGCTGGAGCGTTATGCCCGGCTTTTTGAAATAACGGTTGAGGAGTTGAAAAAGCCCGGATTTATGAACAAATAGACGATTATGGTAAAACTTGATTACGAACACAGACAGGCCGGTCATTGCGAGAACGGTGTTACCTCAAATCTGTTGAATTATTATCGCTTTAAGATCAGTGAACCCAT
>SACF01000295.1 GCA_009928665.1 Alphaproteobacteria bacterium | reverse complement strand
TTTGGAGGAATTGACCATTTGGGTCGACGGACAATTAAAGGAAGAAACCCGGCCGGAACGATTGGCAGAGCGCATGAATCTTTTTTCTGCCATTGAGCGAAACATGGGGATTAAGCTGGTACCCCTGTTTATTAAAAATATTGCTTTAAAAATTGCCTATGACCTGGGGCAACGGAAAAATACCGCCATTCTTTCCAATGTAGGTGTGATTCGGATGGAGGAGCCCTTTGCGTCGGAAATCAAGGCGATGGATGTGTGTGTGAGTACGGAAAAAATGGAGCTGACAATGGTGACCTACGGGGATGTGTTAAGCGTGACGGTTACTACCCCCTTTATGAACCCGGAGATTCAGCGACGATGGGTGCGGCTATGGACGGATCGTGGCCTTTCTGCACAAATTGCCTGCAATATGTTAGACAGGAGGGATGAGCAATGAAATGGTGTCCTCGATGTAAGGTAGAAATCCGTGGACATTCTCAGTATTGTCCCTTGTGCCAGGGGCGAATCACCGGCGAGGGGGAGTCTCCGGCTTTCCCCATCATTCCCTCCGTTTACGAAAAATACCGGCTGTTTTTTCAGCTTTTGTTTCTTTCGGGAATTACCATCTGCGTGGGTGCGGCCACGATAAATCTGGCGCTACCCCATACAGGACGCTGGTCGCTTTTGGTGCTTCTGGGCGTAGGGTGTCTTTGGCTTTCGGTGGGGCTGGGAGCCCGAAATTTAAGCCGTATCCTGTACATCCTCATGACCCAATCCCTGCTAGGGTCCTTGTTTTTCGTGCTGTGGGATTTTGTTACCGGGTGGCGAGGATGGTCCTTGGACTATGCGGTGCCCCTTCTTCTCATGGTTTCCATGTTGACCATGCAGATTCTCATTAAGGTGAAGGGGATTTCTCCTCAGGACTATTTGGTGTCCACCTCTTTTCACGCCGTCATGGGACTGGTGCCTCTCATCTTCTATTTAACCGGGATATTGGGTCAAATCATCCCCTCTCTTATCTGCATTGCCTTGAGTATCCTTCTTCTGACCGGCCAGCTGCTGTTTAAAGGCCAGGAAATGATAGAAGAGTATCGAAAGCGGTTTCGCATTTAGTCCCGCCTTCCGCCATTGCAAAAAACCCATCTGAATGGTATAATTTCTTTTTCGAAGATTCACTATATTTTGGAAGATTTCAAGGAGATTTCCCATGAGTACTTCAGAATA
>SACF01000083.1 GCA_009928665.1 Alphaproteobacteria bacterium | reverse complement strand
GACCGTGCTACCGAAGTTATTCGTTACCTTGCACAAAAATCCGGAAAAGTCTTTCCGATCATCGGAGCGGGTGGCATTTTCACACCCGACGACGCCATCGAAAAATTACAAGCCGGCGCCGACCTGGTGCAGGTTTACACCGGATTTATCTACGAAGGGCCTTTTATCGCACGTAACATCAATCGGAGGGTTGTTGGGGTGATTTAAAAAAAATTGCGCACAAGACATATCAATCAAACGTTACCAAAAAAGTTGCATTGGATTTTATCAGATAGGATTTTTTCGGACTTAGTTCATCAAGTTCGTTGATGTTGTATGTCGGCCAGAAAACTTTTGTGCCGATGATTTCTTTGATAATAACAACATTGTCCATGTTGGCGGCAAACAACTGTTGAATTTGCTGTGGCTCTACTGACAATACAGGTATGATATTCCATCCACTTTTCACCTCCAGAATCCGGTTTTCGGGATAAGAGCCGGTAAGGGTCAGGGTGGCTTCATCATTCATTTTAATCAGATATCCACTCTGATAGTCCCATGTTGACAACTCTACAACACCGCCAGCCGGATAATAAACAGAATCAAGATTTTGAAAAATAATAAAATCATCGCCCAATTGACCAAGGATTGAAGACATTTCGGGTTTAGTTGGGTTAATGTAACTTGAAATAGCATTCCATACATTGTTGAGTGGTATTTCGATTTGAATGTCGTTGGAGGCAAAATCCTGCGAATCAAAAACTACCTCCTGCCATTCGCCGTTGTTGTGCAAAAACCAGTCAGAAACCCCCAGTTCAGCAACATTATCCCATTGATCCCTGAAGTCTATTCCAACCTGTACCAGTGCATGACCAGTTGTTCTCAATTTGCAAACTACTTTGTAAGAATCGTAATCAAAGCCACTGGAAGAAGTAAAATTATGAGACCACCAATGCCATACTTTCATTCGGTTTTGCGATGTATGTAAAGTTAAAATTCCATTATTTACGGTTCCTGGCATAGGATCATGCCAGTCGTGCGACGATGGAAAAAACGGGTAACGGTAATATAAACCTCCGTCGTTTTCTGGATCATACGTGGAGTAATCCTTTTCTTTTAACAGTGTAAGTTGGTTATTTTCCCTCCCATATACCCTGATGTAATCAATTTCTATTTGACTTTCATTCAGGATATTATTGTCGGTGATGGCAGTAGCCCATCCGCCGATTTTCACATGTTTTGGCTGAGGCAATGAAGTATTCAGGTATGCCTTGTGATGGTGAGCTTCTGAGGGAATCCTGTCATCAATTAGTAATGAATCAAAACTTGGTTCAATGTTAGGTGAAATTGTATTGTTATCATTTATTTTAACAGAAATATTTAGTCCGTTACCAGAACTATTTACAACGGCATATCTGTTATCCAGAAGCTGGTTGTTGATGTAAAGTTTACCGTACTTAAGCCCATGAGCATCAAATCGCTCGGGAATAAGATTTCCGACATAGGTATTTCCACCACCAATCCACCAGGATGTTATGAAATGTGCTGGCATATCAAATTCTACATTAAATAGCATTGGATTGAAAATGCCTGATACCTCCGCTGAGAATTCATTCTCACCTGTAGCATTCATGATAAAAGTGCTACTGTATGGTTCCCATAGATGCAACCTAACATTGGATATCTCCATTGGAAAAACAACCCGCATATTAACAGTTCCCTCAGTTTGTCCTATTGCCGTATTCATGGTAAAAAGGGAACACAAGCTTACCACAAGAGCAAAAAATTGTTTTCTTTTCATGTGTTTAATTTTTTAGGTGTTGATAATAGTTAGATTATTGAAATTTTGCTGTGCTTTAACGTATTTAAGTTGTGGAAAATGATGGAATCTATATCATATTGACGTTTTAGAGTGCCGATTAAATCAATTTATCAATCATCTCATCCTCGGTCATCTGTTTATGAAGTTGGGATATCAATATTTCATTAATATTCATTTCGTCGAAAAAATAAGCTAGACATAAACATCAGCGTTGTGCTGCGCCTGCGATTAAAACTGGTGTGCCCCTTCCAATGCGCTTTATGCGCATCGAAAGGGTTAAGCAACAAAGCTATTGCAACACCAGCTTCCTCACGGTTTGTAATCCTCCTTTAGTGAGTTTTAAATAATAGATACCTTTTGGCCAGCCCGACAGGTCAATTTCAAATTTATCCTGCGTTTCACCTGTTTGGATGGCTGCGCCGTGTAAATTCATTAGCTGCCACGAGACTTTATCCTGAACATTAAAAAGCTGAACATGGAAAATGTCGCCCGACGGATTCGGATAGACCGATAATTCAATACCGCCGCCAGCATTACCTCCGGTGCCTGTTACATCAATGTGTTTCAGTCCCGACAAACCATTCACGGCAAAAAGCTGTTGATCCGGCATCTTTTCATCAAAGGCTGCCTGGATTTCTCTAATTTCATCCGCTTTGCTGTGGTAGATTTTAAATGTAAAAGGTTCCCCCTGCAACATTCCGTCAATTTCAGCAGATGTGCCATCGTTACCTTTCACTACCAAAACACCGCCTGAATCTGACCCACTGAAATGATAAACTCCGCAAATTATCCCATCGCTGGTGAACACACCCAACTCATCTCCCTCAGCACATTGGATTGCTATTTCTTCAGGGATGTAGATTAAATGGTTGGATGGCGAGAGTGCAATTTCACCCCAATGTGATCGAAGCTTGTTCGATACAAGCGAAGGTGTTATAGCATTTTTACCGGTACAGTCCGGAAATTCCACTACCACATCGTCGGCTATTTTAATAGCATAAGCGCGGGAAGGTGCCAATGCGTCCAGCGTAGTAATGCCATATTGCGGCCACCAAACTTTTGTGCCGATGATCTCTTTGATTATCACAACATCATCCTGAATGGATGAAAAAATGTCCGACACATTTCCGCCGCATGGCGAAATTACCGGCAGATAGTGCCAGCTTCCATCTGATGCCGAGAGTGATATCTGGTTCACGGACAATGAGCTTCCGGGTACAGGTAAGGTGTTTGGGTTTTGCATTTTGACCACATAACCTGAGGTTAAATCCCAATCGCCGATGGTATTGATCGCATGTGCCGGCCAATACATGGAACTTAGGTTGCTCATGATCATCAGGTCGTTGACAATGGCTTGCAAAATGGTTTCTGCGCTCATGTTATCGGGTTGAACAAATAGTGAAATATCATTCCAGTTTTCGTTCAGAACAATTTCCTGACTGTAATCGCAAGCCAGGCTCAAAAGACTGGAAAAACCGTAAACGCTGAAAGTACCGGATGATTGAGGAAATGCCTGATGGTATGTGACTACGGCATCGCAAGCAAACATCCCATTGCAACTGTACAACTTCCATCGGATTGGCTCTCCTTGCTCAAAGCCATCTTTTTCTGTTGTAAGCGGATCATTGCCATAAGCTGTTAGTTGAATTGCGGAAGTACCAGGCCATTGTACAAAACCCCCACATGCCTCTTCACCAAAATCATCCATGTAAAACACGCCAATATAGTCGCCCTCATTTAAGGGTTCGCCAAAAATGGAAGGATTGGCAGACAAAGGAATGGCGATCGTATGGGTTTGCATGGTAATGGTAAATTCCCAAGCCGGATCACATTCGGTACTTAAACCTGTAAAGTGCTGATCGTAAATATTCACCACTACATTCGTGTAGCTTTTCGAGGCAGGCGAAAATTCCCAGTGCTCTTTTACCGGTGTAATCGTGCCGCTCCATCCAAGAGGGACTAAGGCAGCATATTCCCCGGCAGCATTGGTATAAACCGATGGTTGACCGGTGCTTTCAATTTCTACGCCGGCAACCGGATTTCCATTTTCCTGGTTCAAAATAACGCCATTGATGGCAACATCTGTTGGAGATTCCATCCAACTGAATGGCGGAAACTCTATGGTGAAATCAGCATTCTCGTCCACAGTGGTCAGTGAGTAGGCATACCCCGGTTTTAGCTCCTGTAAATCGGGTACGCCCGGCATCCATGAAGTAAAAGTACTCCAGTCGAAGATCATCTGGATCTTTTCCAGTTGTCCCTCAAACAGGTCTTCAATTGCAATCGGGTAATCCGTCAATACCGGAATATAGGACACAGGACCTGTAACATTAAAAGTGCGGTCGGTAAGATGTGCTCCATACACGGGCAAACATGCCGGTACTGTTCCGAAATTGGCCAGGTATCCTGTGGCATCCCAATTGCCTATCTGGTTTACTCCGGTGCCGGGGTTGTAAACTTCCCCCTGTACATTTTGCATAAACATCAGGCTGCCGGTCAATGGTGCTGTAACATCGGGCACGGCGAGCATTGACTGATCAATGTAAGATGAAATACCACGGGCGCCGGAAGCCGCGATCCTGATCATCTGACCGGGAATTTGCAGTGTAATGCTTTCCGAAACCTCCACCATGCACAAATCCTCTCCGGTGGCTGTTAGTGTCAATTCTACAGAGCCGTTGATAAAATCATCAAGGCTGATGGTGTAAAGCGTTGTCGGCGAAAGAGGATCGGAAAATATACCATCACCGGAGCTTTGCCACTGCACAGCACTTGCATACTGAAGCTCTGCAGCTATCTGCACAGGCAGCCATTCTTCCGTCTGAAAATCGTAATTGGAACAATCCAGCACCATTTCCGGTGCTAAATTGATTTGGGGTTGTGGCTGCACGGTGAAGGTAATGCAAGCGGTGGCAGATTCGGAACAAGCACTTTGCGGCAATCCCTCCACACAAAGGGTAACCATGCCGGCAGCCAAATCATCCGTTCCGGGCGTGTAAAGTGCATTACCTTGCGCCATGTTACTAAAATTGCCATTTCCCGAAGTAGTCCATAAATAGCTCGAACAGTTCGATGCCTCTGTAACCAGTTCAATCGCCGAATCCAGGCAAACGATGCTCCCTTCCGATGGGCTGATAATCTGAATGGCAGGGCTTGGGGCGATGGTCAATTCGATGCAAGCGACACTGGAAAGCACACAGGGGCTCAACGGCCATACCTCCATGCAAAGTTCAACCACCGGTGGATCGCCTGGATGCGGCTGATAAGTGGCCAACAGTTCATCTTGGTTCAGAAAATCACCGAATCCATTGCTTGTGTGCCACATCACTGCGGAATAGTCCGTGGCATAAGCAGCAGTCGTTTCAAAAGTTTCGGTATCGCAGATGGTAGCATCAACGCCCGGCGATGAAACCGGATCTTGAATAACGGTGACCGTTACCTGATCGCTTACCGGCCCACAGCCATAAATCGAAGTTGATGTGGCAGTGTAGGTTGTTGTTTGTGCCGGAGTAAAAGGTTGGCCATTCACAAGCCCGTGGCTCCAACTCAGTGTTCCATAGGTGTATGTGGCATTCAAGGTTACTTCATCGCCATAGCAGATCGTTTGATCCTCCCCGGCATAAACGGTGGGAGGCTCGTTGATGACGATGGTTTTTACCAATGTATCCCTACATTCTTCTCTGCTTACAATGATTAGGCGAACATCATAATCACCAATGCCAGCGTAAGTATGCTCAACATTTCCAACTCCGGTGATCAATTCCGGAGTGCCATCTCCAAAATCCCACCGGTACTCGGAAAGCGGATGTACGTTTACTGAATAATCCTCAAACTCTGTGCTCATTGAAGCACAACCCGGGGCTTCAAAATCAACCACTACATCAGCGCAGTCCACTTCAAAAGTGTGAACATTTGTCAGACTCCATCTTCCGTTTTGATCCATTGCCCTCACATACAGAACATTTTCCAAAAGTGGCAACGGCAATGCATCAGCAATAAAAACCAGCCCTGATATGTCTGGTGCCGGTATGAGTTCAACCGGAATACCATTACCCATTCCCGGATCAGTATTAAAGAAATACTCTGCCTTAACAATGTTCTGTGGTTCGTTATAAATAATTTCTTTGTAAAAAGACTTCACGTTGGTAAGGCTCCACTGGCCGTTTGCTTCTTTAGCACGTAAATAGAGGTGATGAAAACCAAGGGGCAAATCTGTAATATCAACCATAAAAGCCAGATTGGTAACATCATGCGATGCCACGAGAGGTATTGCAATTCCATTGCCTGTGCCGGGATCATCATTAATAAAATATTCTGCATCCACAATTTGCTGAGGAATCGCATAGGCCGGCTCAACATAGAATGACTTTGCATTGGTGAGGCTCCAAACTCTATTCACATCCTGCGCCCTAATGTAAAGATGATGAAAGCCCATCGGCAGATCATCAATTCCTGCAACAAACCCAATATTTGTTATATCAGGAGAAGCAGAAACCGGAATGGCTGTTCCATTGCCGAAACCAGGATCAGTATTAATGAAGTATTCTGCCTTTACAATATTCTGTGGTAAGGCATAGGCCGGTTCAAC
>SACF01000294.1 GCA_009928665.1 Alphaproteobacteria bacterium | reverse complement strand
GTACAAAAAAAGACTTTGGTCACAAGAAACGGGCAGTTGATGGCTTTTATTGATATTGAAGATTTCTATGGGTTGATTGAAGTGGTAGTGTTTCCCAAAGTGTATGAGGCCTGTAGCAACTGTTTGCAGGAAGACAACATACTTCTCATTAAGGGAACGGTGAACTTCAAAGAGGAGGAGTCTCCCAAAATTTTAGCTAACCGCATCCGGCAATTGGAGACCGATGAGAATCCGAAGGATTCTTCGGTTGGGATGGAATCTCCCATTCCCTCGTCGGGGGGAGAATTGGTGAAGGTGAAGATTCCTTGCCAAGGAGAAAGCCCGGATGAATTGGATGCCATCAAGGAAGTTTTCAGTCAACATCCAGGATCCTGTCCTGTACTGGTATATTTTGGGGAAACCGGGAAGAAATTTCGAACCAGTCGAGAATTATGGGTAAACCCTTGTAGTGAACTGATGCAAAAGCTGGGAGAAATCATTGGAGCGGATAATGTGAAACTGTGTGAGGAGAAGAAATGAAAACCATAGGTGTATTGACAAGCGGAGGGGATTCCCCGGGAATGAACGCAGCCATACGAGCGGCAGTGAGAGGTGGCATCTATCATGGGATGAAGGTTTATGGCATAGAGAGGGGATTTGCAGGTCTTATTGATGGAGAAATCAAGGAGATGGATGTCTCCTCGGTATCCGACATTCTTCATCGAGGAGGAACCATGCTTCGCACGGCTCGTTCCGAGAGATTCATGACGGATGAGGGCTTTAAAAGAGCCTTGAACATGCTGGAAAGTTTTTCCATTGAAGGTGTTATCATTATTGGCGGCGATGGATCTATGATGGGAGGGTTGAAAATATCGGAAGCCGGATTTACCGTCATGGGAGTGCCGGGAACCATCGATAATGACTTGGCATATACGGACTTTTCCATCGGGTTTGATACGGCGGTGAATACGGTACTGTCGTCCATCAGCAACATCCGGGATACTTCTTCCTCCCACGAACGAAGTACGGTAATTGAAGTGATGGGAAGACATTGTGGAGACATCGCGCTGTATGCCGGTGTTACTGGAGGAGCCGAAACCATATTAATTCCGGAAATCCCAGTAGACATCAATGCAGTATGCCGAAAAATCATCCAGGGTCGAAATCGTGGAAAACTTCATAACATCATTATAAAGGCGGAGGGAGTGGAAATACGTTCGGAGGACTT
>SACF01000293.1 GCA_009928665.1 Alphaproteobacteria bacterium | reverse complement strand
ATTTTCGCAAGGGAGAGCACCATCCGAAAAGAGAAATTGCAGAGAAGCAGCCCCGGTTTATCGAAATTCTTTTCGTCTATATTATGATTCCCATTATGATAGCCCTGACCTTTGTGTTGCTTGCATGGGCCGGCAAAACCATTTTGGCAGGGATGGGAGAAGCTTCCTTTATTCGACTTTCCGGCATTGCCACCGCCTATGCGATTGTGGGGATCTGGCTTCATATTATGGTGACGGAAAACCATACCGCCCTGGCAAAATTCTATCGAACCATGTACCCTGTAGCGGCATTGGTTATTCTGGCCTTTGAAGCATGGGCATTGGTGGTTCAGTTGAATGCCTCCGGGCTTAAGACGGTGGAATACTCTTTTAGTTTGCTGTTTCTGTTGACGGCATCCGCCGCCGTTTTACTTATTCTTTTAAAAGCAAAAGCTCACCTTCCCATTGTGGCAGTCACATGTGCACTGGCTGTTTTTGCCGTTTTGCCGGCGGTGGGCTATTATACTCTTCCCGTGACCGCTCAGGTGGACCGACTGGAGCGGCTCTTGACAAGTCAGAACATTTTAGACGAAAATCAGTTGATACCAGCTACCACGGAGCCGGAGGAAGAAGTAAGAATAGCCATCACGGATGCTGTAGAGTTCCTGGCATATTCCGAGAATGCCAAGCTCCCGGATTGGTTTGACCAGGATTTGGTACAAAGTGATGTATTCTTGGACAAACTGGGGTTTGAAAAAACCTGGCCGAAATTTGAACCGGATGGCCCCGGACAAACCATGGGCATATCGGTCTACTTGGAGAGTGGACCCGTTCCTATTTCGGGATATCAATGGGCCATTAATCCGGATAGTTTTTATCGAGACGATGGGAAACCTGTCACAGTGGAAGGGGAGCAAGCCACTTATCGGGTGCACTGGATTCATGATGGGAAATCCGGCATTCCGGTTTTGAAAATAGAAATGGATGATGCGGTCATCCTGGAAAAAGACATGAATGAGTTTCTGGATCATATCGCAGAAAAACACTCTTCCGGCACCAACTTGCCGGCGGAAGCACCTCTAGAAGATATGAGTGTGGAATTGGATGCCCCGAATCTCAGCGTTCTGGTAGTTATGGACAACGTGGAAATTCATGTGAATCCCACAGCGGATAAAATAGACTATTGGATGAGCTTAAGAGCCATATACATGAAGGAGACCTTATAACGG
>SACF01000013.1 GCA_009928665.1 Alphaproteobacteria bacterium | reverse complement strand
TTGGTGATATAGGCATTGACACCCAGGCGGAACATATTATATTTCCACCAAAGAGAGGATTCGGCAGTATAAATTGCAACGGGGATTCCGGGCAGGATCCGAATAATTCTTAGGTAGTTGTCGAAAGGGGACGGATCGGTTTTGAGAAACAGGTCCAAAAGAATAACATCGACCTTCAGCGATGGCAACTGCCTCAGGGCGTCCTCCATGTTCAGGGCATAACCAACCATTTTAATATCATGATCGGGGTATGAAAAATGAAATTCAACTCCCTCGATCATCCCCGGATGGTCGTCGATCATGAAAAAATTAATCATGGAATGAGATGATTACCTTGAAACAAAGGTAAAAAAATCAAATGATAAATGTTATGTTTGGGAGGAATATTTTATTGATTCTTTATGATTTTCCAGGTTTCAACCCGTCCTCCAGCCGATACCCTCACGATATAAATCCCCGGTGAAAGAGAGCTAATATCGATCCTGGTAACAGAGGTGGTCACACTCTGATGCAACATGTTTTGTCCGGTTAACGAAGTAATTGTGTAATAACTGTTAGAGACCGAGCTGATTTTTCCTTTCCCAGGGCTATCGGCAAGGTATGTCCGGGTTGTCTCAATACCGTCTGCTGTTCTTGTGTGTCCCGTCCTGAAAGCCTATTCAGACAATTTTAACACCCTACGAATTCTTAAAATGGATCCATCTGTTATTTTAAACAGATAAATGCCATCAGGCACCCAATTCATATTTATTTCTGTCTCTACTGTATTCAACTCCAATTCTTTGATTTTGATTCCTTTTGAATTGTAAATTGAGAGCAATTCATGTCCACTGAAATTTGCGCTCAAATTAATTTTGACGGTGGATGTTGCCGGATTGGGGAAAACCATAAAATCATTTGTGACCATGGTACCGGTCGAGGAAATTAAATCAGGATCTAAAAAGATGTGACAATATTGAGTGCCTACCGAACTTACGATATACATGGAGTCATGCAGGAAATTTGTCCGGAACTCATCTTTTATTTGTGCCCAATACTTCATAATGACTGTAATATGCTGACCCGGATAAATGTAATGGGGAGTCGTGACTGAGATTGAATCCACCCACCAGCCCCAACCTCCCACGCAGGGGGCACATTGACTTTGAACGTGTAATAAATTGATTGGCTGATTGGAGTTATTCAAGATTTCAAAGACTGCCTTGAGTGCACCACCCTTCGTAAAATATACTGAATCCGGTGCAATCGTCAAATCTGTCACCTCCGGTTTTAACATTATCGTCCTGGAACTATTTTCATTGGTTTGAGGTGGGTAACTAAGCTGATAGATTTCAGACTGACTGTACATCATGCAAGGTAACATGAAAAGGAACAGAATACGCAGGGACGTTATCATTGTGGAAATGTTATAAGGTTTTGAAAATTCAATGTTATCTCTTTATTAAGAGTTTTGATTTACCAACAATGCGGTTTTGAGATTCGAAAACTACCATGTACAGTCCCTCGGAAATTCATATTCAAAACGTTCGTTAAAATAGGATTGGGCCGATGTGCTGACACTGATGATAATTAAAGCGAAAAGAAAAATATACTTGATCATCGCATTAGCGTATCAAAACAATTATGTCCCATTCACTTTACAAAAATTCACAATAGAATTTTTTAAAATGATTATAATGTTCAGAGAAAATATCTTGTCAATATTTGATCCATTTCCCAGAACAAACCACTATTTTATTGTGAATAATTTTGTACAGGTAAAGACCGGAGGCTATATTTTCGGTCGCAATTCTTGTTTTTTTTGACATTAAATTTGTTCTGCAAACCTCTCTTCCGAGATTGTCCATAAGCTCAAACACTGCATTTGTCAAATCTGATTGGATGAATACTTCATCAGAACCGGGATTTGGATATAATTTAACTAATATATCTTGAGTGGGCCGATCGTCATTAATTGAAACGGTGTATCCATGCTTATCAACTTTTAATATGTAAATATCTCTGGTAAAACTGTCGGATGGATAATGGTAACGTGTCCCGTACATGACACATCCGCCGTCATCAATGGCAAGAACACCCCATAAAGTGTAATAGAACCCTGGTTTGCCATATATTTTTTGCCAAGAAATGGTTAAAGTTGAATCAATTTTATTTAAGAAGAACCAGGAGTCGTGATTCATAAAAACGGTAGTATAACCGAAGTTCGTTGTTCCTCCAATATAGATCTGATTCGGCGTTATGAAGTCGAGATTTCTTCTTAGTCCGGGGAAATTTGTCACGGTATCCTCACCAAAATGATTGAAAAATTTTTCGGCCATAAAGGTATCTGCGACAACTGCTCCCAAGGTTGTCTTCGCATTTCCGTTCAAGTCAACATATTCGCCAGAGAAGATATAGGTAGAATCAGAAATCCATTTAACGGTATGATAATTTTCAACCGCCCTGGGTAAATGTTGAGTTTTAACAACATTAAACTCGGCGTCGATTGATAGAACTGCGGGACCCTGGTATTTTACCGTATAATTAGGATTGAGGAACAGGTAGTATCCGGTTAAATTGCTTTTTTCTACCATATCAAAAATACCCCAGGCATTTCCATCTAAGATCTTTAACCGTATGCTATCAAGATTTGGTGATATTTTGAATAAATATGGATAAATGTCATAAAAGGTCACAGTGTCTGATACAGTGCCATGAATGATTACATTATTATCGTGATCTTTGAATGATTTTGCATAGAGATAATTATAAGAACCAAGTGAAAATTCCTTGCTGCATACTTCATTTAATGTAGTATCGATCAGACATACCAACAAATTGTGAATTTCTTGTTTTGCAACTGATCCGATGACGAGAAACCTGTTCGGACCAACTGGTAAAATATTTCCTAAACTGGTATTCTTGCCTTGCCAGCTAAAAAACCTTTCCCTTATCTGTTCACCATTTTTGCTTAAGGTAAAAATATGACCTTCCGACACAGACCCGGTTTGATTTGTCCCAACAAATATCATTTCTCCATTGACAGAACAAACGGCATCAGCAACAAGCTGATCCGTATCGACCTTAGCAGAAATATATTCAAACGTTGATTGCCCATACACCATGGAACGAAAAATAATGATTAATCCTAATAAACTGCAAAGAATACCTGTTTTCATTTTTTGTGAGTTTAATTAATATTCAAATAAATATAATCCCTTGTCTAAAACAAGGGATTATATTTAAGAATTAAGTGCGAATCATAAATCATTAGCGGGTGCTGGTGCAGAAATCGGGACGCCATAACGAATATTTGCTTTGTGACAATGATAGTATGCAGGTGCATCAAGCACAGTAAAATCATCCTGGCAAAGATATTTTATTATCTCCTTACCACTCGGTTTAAAGTTACTACCAATGATTTTTAAACAATCTAGATAATAATTCATTACGTCTGGGGATAAACAATCATTACCTGATCCATTGCCAGAATGTTGATAAACAAGATAGGCACCATATCCGTATGGATTACTATTAGTCGAAATGCTGCTATTTGGGTAAAGCCATCCAGTTTCAGAAATGTCTGTATAGAAACACTGAGCTAAGACAGGTACGCTCCAATTAGCATGTTGGGCGAGTTTATCAGCGGCATCTTGTCCGACATTTTGACCAGAACCATCACATTTTCCCCCAGCCCACCCCCAGAACCAATAATCTGTTGTGCCAAATTGATATGAAGGGGTATAACTGGTGGCTGTAACTAAATCTGTAATCTTAATAGTTACCTGGCCATTTTGAGTAGAAACAACTTCTAAATCAACAAAAATTAGACCCTTGTCCCCTGTTATTAAATAATAATGTTGAGAAATACTATCAACCATTTGTTGGTATGCAGTGGCCATATCCGATACAGAAATAGTATTGTTCTCTGACAGGGTTATACTAATAACTGAAGAATCGACATGTACGACATCTCTAAAATTATCAGCTCTGGCATAAGTTTCATTTACAGTAGACAATTCAATGTTATCTCTTTATTATGAGTTTTGATTTACCAACAATGCGGTTTTGAGATTCGGTAACTACCATGTACAGTCCCTCGGGAAAAAGAGTTACATCCAAGGTGTAATCTTTTTGAAATCCTGGTACTTTTATGGTTTCTATCTCCCTTCCAAAAATATCATAAAACCTTATTGTTATTGGTAATTCCGGATTGCAACCGGGTAAACAAACTGTGGCGATATTTTGGGCAGGATTGGGAAATATCTTTATCCCGGTGTGCCCGTTCGCCTCAGGCCCGGGGTTCATTCCTACCCAACAATACGAAGGAGATTCGCACCCCAGGCTGTCAACTTTCAATACCCAACCGTCATACGATCCTGTGTCGGGGGAATGAACATACACGATCCCGCCAGCAATAAATCCATTGTCGTCTGTTTGAATTACGTCATACAACCAGTTCCAGGAGGTACCACCATTACAGACAACATATTGCCGGTACCATAAACTATCCCCATCCGGGTCGGTTTTTAGCATCCAACCGGTGTAATCATACGTGGTTTCAAAAAGTCTCGTTTTAATTCCGCAAGCAATAAAACTTCCATCACTGTTCTCCCGGATATTCCTTAAGCAATTATCCCACTCACTATCACCATATTTTTTATCCCATAAGACATTGCCACTATTGTCAAGCTTCATAATATTTATCCGGCGATAAGGAAGACCTTCATAATTAGGTTGTCCTCCATACATTGAATCACAATATGTTGTTCCGACTATAATATTTCCATCCATTGAATTGCATATCATGGCCTGTGTATCTTTCAAAGGACCTCCCAAATTCAACATCCACTGCTGATTCCCGGCACTATCTGTCTTGATTAGCACCGGATCACCGGAAAAATCCGGTGGAATTGGAATTCCATAGCCGTAACCACCTATCGCATATCCCCCGTCGCTGGTACAGATCACACTGGTTCCTTCAAGTAAAAGACCCGAACTAAACAATTTTCTCCATTTCTCATTACCTTTACTATCGGTTTTCATCAACAAGATTTTCACTTTTCCGGTATAGACTGATTGTGTGCCGGTTATAATAATGTTTTTGTGTAGATCCAGCTTCAATTGATTAAAATAATAGCCGGTATCAAAAGGCGCAATAGTTTCACCAAATCTTTTGGTTGATAAAGTGTCAAAATCTGAATTTAAAAAGAAAAGGACCCCCTGATCATGCGGATCGGTTGGAGTAAATGTCCTTAAAAGAACAACCGATAGAATACTGTCAGAACTTAATCTGACGATTGCGCCCGGATATCCCATTGAAAATTCCATATTCGAATCGCAATAGGTTTTGGAAAAGATTTTATTGCCTTGAAAATCGATCTTACAAAATCCCTGACATAAAGGACTATAATAGGAATAGTGTCCGCCTAAAATATAACCGTCAGAAAGTTGAAAAATATTTGTAGCGCCATCCCACCATCCAGATTGCCCATATTCAAATCGTTCGTTAAAATAGTTTTGAGCCGAAGCGCTGACGCTGATGATAATTGAAGCGAAAAGAAAAATATACTTGATCATCGCAGATAAAAATAACAGATTAGGTGACTCGACTTTTGATCCACTCTCTTCAATGCTTTATCTAAAAGTTATTGTCCAATTACTTGTAAGTCACATGATGTAAATATTATCAGCAAAAAGACTGATAAATAAATTGTTTTTAATGTTGATTTCATTTTATTGGATAATTTGTAAAGTCCCAGTATTCAGGAAAACCTAATTTATAATATTTTGACCAGTTTACAAATTATTCTTTACTATAGAATAAACAACGAAAGGATTATCAAACGAAAACTTTTCATGACGATAGTTTTAGATTTAAGCTCTAAACATAGCATAATTTTTTGAATTTCTTCAGTAAACTTTCCGTAAATATTTTTACGGTTTTCCGTAAATGAGCGTTGATTCAGCGGGAATTATACTTTCGGTAATGCTTTTAATGGATTTGCCGGTAGCGGTCATTTTGGCAATTTCAAGTTCTTCGGATGAGATGAAGACCGGGCAGTCATTTTTAAAACCGGGATCGAGCATGGGTTTGACATCGGAAGTTAGAAATGTCGAACCGCACGGGGTAAAAAAGTACTGAAAAACAGTTAGATTTGCCGACTTATTCTTAACCCATCCAGCAGATACTGTTCGCCTCGTAATCAGGTTTGCCATGAAGCGCTTAATTTCATCTCCAAAAAATCCTTGAAAGTTCATTATTTATGAAATTTAGATTTTTGGTGATCTGCCTTGTAACCCTCTCCTTTGTTTCGACAGCTCAGGTCGTTGTTCCATTATTTGGAAAAATTTCTTGCCTAAAGGGTTATGTTCAAGAGATTAGCGGAGAAAATATCAATTATAACTCTGCACTTCCCGATGTCGCGAAGGTCGCTCTGCTCACCCGATGTACAGATGGTAAGAAAGCGATCGAATGGGAGACGGAAGTCATACCTGAAAATCCGAGGGGAAAATATATTTATTTTGGTTGGATTGCAGCCCATTCAAAGGGGACCAGTAGTGGTGACAGAAATTTTGATCTGTATATCAACGACTGCTTCTCACTTACCTTCAAAACACTTGCCAAAAAGAATCTGCCGTACTGGTCATTTAAAGGTAAAAAAGGTGAACAACTTGTTTTTGATTGGGAAATGGATGATGCATGCGGCGATGCACATGGCTATATGTACCTCCGGGTGCCGGCGGCTTTGTATGAAAAGGGAAAGCCTTTGAAACTGAAAGTGGTCGGGCGTCAGGAGAACAGCGCCGACTGGTACATGACATTCAAATATGAGTTTAATGAAAGTGTTGAAATTGAACCGGTACCCTTGCTCACACAAGATAAAAGGCAGGTTTTAAACGTTGTTGTTATACATTTCGGCAATCAGGTACCGTTGACACTTCTGGTTGATAACGCTGAGAAATACCGGTTTATTCTGAAAAATGGTGCGAATAACTTTGATATTTTTCATGATGCGGTTTCATCGGAAACCCTCATAAATGTTAAGGCTTTTATTCCCGGACAGTCCGTCAGAGAATTCAACCTGAACCTGAAGCCTGTCATACAAAGGGAAATATATCTGATTCATCATTCACATTACGATGTAGGATACTCTCACCGTCAACAGGAGGTGGAGAAGATCCAGAACCGGAATATTGCCAATGCACTTCAATACATCAGTCAGACCGGCGATCTTCCGATAGAAGCGCAATTTAAATGGAATATCGAAACATCCATGGCGGTTGAGAATTTTCTTAAGGTTTGCTCCCCTGAACAAAAAGCTGATCTGATTACGGCTGTTAAGAATGGTCATATAGGTATCGGAGCGCTCTATGCCGGCATTACCACGGGCTTGTGTCAGCCTGAGGAGTTGTTCATGCTCACCGGTTATTCCAGGAAATTGGAAAAGGATTTTGGCATCAGCCTTCCTGCGGCGATGATCACCGATATTCCGGGGCTTACCTGGGGTACAATCCCTGCCTTAGCGCGTAGTGGAATTCGCTATTTCTCTGACGGCCCCAATTATGTGGAATCCTACCCCGATGGTGGTGACCGGGTCGGACATTCAAACAAAAACTGGTCTGACCGGCCTTTCTGGTGGGTGTCGCCATCGGGGAATGAGAAAATATTGTTCTGGATGGCAGGCAAGGGATATTCTTCCTGGCATGGCATGAAAGCAGGGGATATATACAGTAGAGGTAAAAAGAAGATTGCTGGTTACATGAATGAACTGGATGCTGCAGGATATCCTTATGAGATGGTTCAATGGAGATACAGCATTGTTGCAGATAACGGTCCCACCGACAGCCTCATATCAGGATTTGTAGCCGGTTGGAATGCAAAGTACAATTCACCAAAGATCATTCTCAGTACCATTGATGGGATGTTCAGAGAATTCGAAAGACGATATGGTGATCAGTTACCGGCATTTTCAGGTGATTTTACACCATACTGGGAGGATGGTGCTTACTCCACCGCTGCCTGTATGGCAATGAACCGGGTGAACAGTGAAAAACTAACCCAGGTTTCGAATCTGTATTCCATTAAAGGAAGTCCTGCGTATCCGGCCGATGACATTGCCAAAGCATGGGAAAAAATATTGCTTTTCGATGAACATACCTGGGGAGCCTATAACAGCATTACCGATCCGGATATTCCGTTTGTAAAGGACCAATGGGAATTTAAAAAGCAATTTGCCTTAGATGCCGATTCCCTTGTGAAGTACTTGTACAATCCCTTTATACTACCAGACCGTACGCAGACATTCGATGTTTTAAATACTCTTTCGTGGCCAAGAACCGATGTGGTTTACATTGATTCAGCTGCCGCCTCATCGTCTGATGTAGTGGTAGATGACAGTGGCAGGGAAGTCATCAGTCAGAAACTTAACGACGGAAGATTGGCTTTTCTCGCATCAGACGTTCCCTCACTGGGATCCAGGAGTTATTCACTGGAAAAGAAAGAACGCAGGTCTGAAGGGTCATGGTCGGATCATGTAGCCGGACAGATGGAAAATGAATTTTTCAGACTGAAAATCGATACCATTACCGGCTGTATCAGCAGCTTGATTTGGAAACCCTTGCAATTTGAACTCGTGAAAAGCGGTAACGGGGAAGGGCTCAACAAATTTCTTTATGTGCCGGGCCTCGATCCGGAATACGCCGTATCGAATGATCCATCCGGTGAGATCCGGCTGAAGGAAAACGGTCCGTTACTGGCTGTTGTACAGATTAGAAACACCGCCCCGGGATGCCATTCCCTGATCAGGGAAATAACAATCGTCAAAGGGATTAACCGTTTGGAACTTGCTAATACCATCGACAAAAAGCCTATCCGGGAAAAGGAATCGGTCCACTTTTCATTTCCGTTTTCCATAAATGACGCAGTAACCCGTTACAATACCGGTTGGGGAGGAATATTTCAGCCAGGAGTGAACCAGCTTCCAGGTTCCAACCAGGATTATTATTGTGTTCAGCATTGGTGCGACATTTCCGACCAGCGAGGTGGTGTATCACTTCTTTTACGTGAAGCCTGTCTGATTGAACCCGGTGACCTGACCGATGAGACTCCCGGAAAATTCGGGGTAAAAGTATGGAAGTCGAAACCGGATACGAATCCTACCCTGATTTCCTATGTGATGAACAATTACTGGCATACCAACTTCAAAGCCGATCAGGAAGGAACCGTGACCTTTCATTATGCCGTAATACCTCATGGGTTGTTTAACCTGCCGGAAACCCAACGGGCAGGGCTATCGTTCAACCAACCGCTATTGACAATTCCCACCGAAAGAATGCCCCCCGCCGGTTCGCTCTTCACCCTGAGTAATCACAATGTGATTGTTACATCGCTCGCACGTGAAGACCAGGGGTTTTCGGTGAGGATTTTCAATACCGGTGAAGCTCCTGAACATTTCACGATTGTCCCCGGTTCGCTAAGAATTGAAAAACTGAAAATTAAAAGTCCGGATGGTGAAACCGTGCTCAGACCAATTGAACAACCGCTTGACATTCCCGGCTTTGGGATCATGGCAGTTATCTTGTTGTAAAAGTATCATTCCGGATACCCTTTAATGACAATTTCATTTTACAGATAAATCCTTCGATCACGGATAAGAATTTGAATCAATGGCCGAGTTTTCTTGTTTGATGAAAGTTTAACTTTGATTTTTGTGGAAAAATTAAATCATGAGCAAAAAAAATATCCTGTTACTGCATCTGTTTCTATGGCTCTTTGCGGCATTTGTCAATTTCAGGGACTTCTCCATGTTCAGCGATCCCGAAAAGATTTCGATGTACCTGGCTTCCACTTTTTACATGGCAGTCCCCTTCTATCTTTTTTATTTCATTATGGTTCCCGCACTTCTGGAAAAAAAGAAATATTCGCTTTTTTTCCTGGTTTCAATAACGTGCCTGTGTATCCTTACCTTTTTAGGTTATTCGGCGCTGTTTCTTATTAAATCCATTTTTAGCGGGGAATTCCACGGATTTTATGCCCCCTATAGCATCAAGATGCATTTTAGCGGGATGACGGTCATAACCATTATAGCCACCTTTGGTTCGTTGTTCAGGATTATGCTGGATTGGCTGAATACCATGAACCAGAAAGAAATACTTGAAAAACAAAAGGCGGTAAGTGAACTGGCTTTATTGAAAAGTAAAATTAATCCGCACTTTTTATTTAACACGTTGAATAATATTGATGTGTTGATTTACGAAGATCCCGCCAAAGCATCACAGTCGCTGCTTAAACTTTCCGAGATCATGCGTTATATGTCATACGAAACGGCTTCTGATTTTGTCGACCTTTCCAAGGAAATCAATTATATCAGCAATATTGTTTCTTTGTACACCTTAAGAATTTCCAATCCTGACCTGATACGACTCGTTGTCCCCGAAAAATATCCCGACCTGCTCATTGCTCCGATGCTGTTTATTCCATTTGTCGAAAATGACTTTAAATACGCAACATTCAAAGGCGATCATGCCGGCTTTGCGATCACATTCAGGGTGGAAGGAACGAAGATCAATTTTACCTCTGAAAACCATTATGATATGTTGGGCAGATCCGCCTCTCCAAATCAAAACGGAACCGGGATTGCCAATGTAAAACGGCGCCTTGACCTTATCTATGGAAAAAGGTATACACTGGATATTGTTGATAAATCAGGACTTTTTACAGTAGATCTAACAATAGAGACCCATGGAGATTAAATGTATTGCCATCGACGATGAACCCCTCGCTTTAAAAAAAGTAGCCTCCTTTTCCGATAGGATAAATGGCCTGACTTTGGTAAAAACTTTTGACAATGCGCTTGATGCCATCTCGTTCCTGAAAGAAGAACAAGTAAGCCTGATATTTCTTGATATTCAAATGGAACAGTTTACCGGGATCCAATTTCTTGAAGCAATTAAGTACCGTCTCCAGATCATCATCACAACAGCTTACGAGCAATATGCTTTGAAAGGTTTCGAGTTCAATGTTACGGATTATTTACTCAAACCTTATTCTTTCGACCGTTTTGTTCAGGCTGTCGACCGTGTAATGGATAACCTCATGGCAGGGTTGAATGGCAAGCAGGAGGAGGAGAATGACTTTTTCTTCGTGAAAACGGAGTACCGGCTTGAAAAGATTTTTTTCGCCGATATTCTTTTTATCCAGGGGATGAGTGACTACCTGCAAATAGTTACCCGGACGAGAAAGATCATGACGCTTCAGAACTTTAAATTTATGGAGCGCAAACTCAAGCCACCTCGCTTTGCAAGGGTTCATAAATCATTCCTTGTTTCAGTCAACAACATTGAAAGCATCGAACGGAACAGGATAAAGATTTTTGACCGGATGATACCGATCAGCATCACGTACCGGGATACTTTTTTTAAGTTGATTGATGATAAACTTCCGCCCAAATGCCATCCGCATTGAGAGAATACAGGCATGAGGTTTTTGATGCGATTGCTCTGGCATAGGCCTCGTCAACAATAATTCTATTGATCAACAAACGTAATCCGGTAATAAACCGGCTGGAAGAGCCATGCAACACGATTCACCGGTGACTTTTCCGAATGGGTAGGGGTAAACATCCAACTCAACCAATCATCACATTAATAATAAGATTTATGAAGAACAAGTCAAGTATGGAATTGTCGATCCGATATGGAATCCTGTTTGCAATAGGAGTTATTTCAATTGTGTGCAGGCTGATTGCAACTACCGACAGTCACCTTATCCCCGGATTGGGAAGCATGTATTATCCGCTACAGGTTCGATGTCTTCTTGAGAGAGGAACGCTGGGGTACAGCGATGTGCCCCTGGTCTTCTGGATCGAGGCCCTGGCAGCCAGGATCATCATTCTCGTCTCTTCCATGCCGGTTAGCGATTCCATCGTTTTTGCCTGCAGGCTGGTGAATGCAATCGTGCCCTCGCTGATCGTGATCCCGGTCTTTTATCTGACGCTATCGGTTTCAAAAAGCAAAATTCATCCGGCGTATCTTGCGGTAATCCTCGCGTTGTCGGTCCTGAATCCCTCCGTGCTCGTTCTGTTTGCCATCGACTTTGATAAAAATGCCATCAGCATGTTATTTGTCTACATGACGCTCTATTATTTATGGCAGTTTAGCAACAATAGAAAAACTAAAGAACTGGTTATGGTTGCTGGTTCGGTGATGCTCACCCTTCTGACACACTTTGGCTGCTTTTCATCTCTGTTTATCTTCCTGCTTGTATTCACATCAGTCACTGGTATTTTTAGCATCAGCAGGATCATTAAATGGTTCCGTGAATCGGGCATCAGGATTGTTTTCGTAGCATTCTCTCTGCTGGCGTTAATCCTTCTGCCGTTTCTTTTAAAGTTGTATGACAATCAACGATTTCTGCACCTGATTTCATACTTTTCGGATCCTTTGCAAATTTTCCGAAATTCCTTTTTTATGCTGATATGCCAGGGAAATTTAAGTTGGGATTGGCAAAATTTACTGTATCTGATCATCATCAATTCCTTTTCAATTATGTCGATCATACTGTTTTTCAGGATACGGAAGCGAATGGGGAAAGAGCAATCGATTTTTTACCTGTCGCTGGTCATTTGGTTTGTCTTATTATCCAATCCTTTTATCAATACCGCAATTTACAACCGGTTACTATTCATATCCCTGATTCCATTGACTGTGATCACAATCTTTATATTCCAGTACTGCCGCAAGCCGGTCAGGATTCCGATCGCCATCGTACTCGCCCTTCTGCTCACCCTTACTGTAGCAACCAGCGGTGTGCGCCGGACCTATATTTCAAAGGAGGAATATTTGGAATTATCATCATTGCGTACCGTTATCCCAAACCCTTCTTCCACCATTGTATTGGCCCAGCACCGCCTTGAATTCTGGACAAGCTGGACGCTGCGTATTAAATCGGGCCAACTGGCCGGTATCAAACCTTACGAATACCCGAAGTATTCTCAGGTCCTCTATGTGGTTCAGAAAAGCAATCAGTTCCAGGAGGAAATCCCGAAAAATGCTTCCCTGATCCACACAGGCAAATATTTTGATCTCTACAGGATTTATTGATTTGTGAGGTGCGTGAATTTCAATCCCTGACACACCTGACCGGGAACCCATTATCGATTCCCGAGGAGTAGAATGATAAGCTTGGATTTATTTGGTTTAGCCCTCTTGCATACGCTGAAAGAGGTGAATGAAGGGTTGAGGTCCAGAACATGATTCCGGAGGATGCCCCGGAAGAAAAGGACCAGAGGTGACCGGAATAGAAAAAGCCGCTCATAAGCGTATGAAACCCATAATAGGTTCCCTGATCTTTAAGCTGGTCGCCTGCCAGTCCCGGACCGCGGCATGCGTTTGCTAGATCATTCCATTCCTGAAGCGAAGGCACATGCCATCCGGGTGGACAGATACCTTGTCCTCCTTCGTTATTCTGGTACTGCATCAGCTCATTCCATTGGTAAAATCCGCCAGAAATCGCGCATTGTGAAGTCAGGTTGCCGGCACAATACTTTTCCACCTTACAGTTATCGGTTTGGGATAGAGCCCAGTAAACGGAATCACCATAATTCAGGTTTTCCGCCATCCAGCATTTAGCGGAAGATCCGCTACCTGCCAAATAAGTAGCATAATGCCTCCCGTCACGAATATCCGTCACTGTGCCCGGACACCCGGTTCCACTGTTGGAAGGAAATACTTTAATTGTTACTGTTTCTTCGTTGAAACATTGATGGATGTTTGTATATCGGAAAGTTATCAGGCAGGATGTACCACCGGGTGAAGGCTGGATCAGGGGATCGGATGGATCAAAGCGAAAGACTCCGGGTTCGGGTTGCAACACTCCTGTCCCTGAGTATACGCCCCCGGACCCGATCGGAATTCCGCCTTTCAGCGTAATGGGTCTGGCATTTTTGGTGGTTTTCAGGTCAAAACAGGAGGTAAACGAAACAATGGGTTTCGGATTGACTGTAATGACCTGGAATGGCGACCAGGGGCCGGTACCGCAACCAGAGACTGGTTGAAATCCGATACTTGCGGTTCCTGTAAAATCGGGTGCCCACGAAACCGATATGGTCTGAGATGAACCTGCTACTATTCCTGCATTCAGCGGAAGAAGCGACCAGGTAAAGGAGGTAGCAACAGGATCCGGGTTCACAATGGTGAATGATGCGGGTTGATCGCCCTGGCAGAATATGCCCTGCGGGGTGATGGTTCCACGGGCATCTGGTAACGACAGAACCTCAACCGTTTTGGAATCTGTATCCGAGCAACCATGACCATCAGTCAGGGTATACTGGATTAGATGTGTTCCCGCACCGGCAACGGAAGGATAGAACAACCCGCTGACCGGAACAACACCAGGTCCTGAAAATATTCCACCGGGAGGATTTGCAAGGAGCTGTACCGGGAGTGCATTGATGCATACCGGACTGCTGACAGTCAGCACAACCTCCGGGGCAGGGTACACAAAAAGAGGTTGGCTTGAAGAGGTATTACAACCGTTGGCATCCGGGATGGTATAGGTGATGGTATTCGTTCCGGGTGAGGCAAGAGAAGGATCAAAGGATCCCGAAACTACTCCGTTGCCTGAATATGATCCCCCTGGAGGAGTTCCGCCAGTCAGCAGGAAAGGCTCATCGTTGGAGCAAACCGCGGAGTATGGAGTCAAACTTACTGTGGGCGCTGAATATACTGTCAGGGTCTGGGTAGCGGAACCGGTGCATCCGTAAGGATCGGTAAAGGTGTAAGTAATCAGTCCGCCGGCTCCGGGAATACCGGGATCAAAAGAAGATGTTGAACTGTTTACTCCTGCACCCGAATATACTCCTCCGGTCGGCGTACCACCGGTAAGAAGAAACGGAGGTTCATTGCTGCATGCAGGCACAAATGGGGAAAGTGCAACTCCCGGATTGGTGTTCAGAGATACGGTTACGGTATTACTGCCGGCCTGACAACCATTGATATCGGTGACAGTAACCTGATAGGACCCGGAAGTTGTGATGACCGTAAGAGAAGGAGTGATCTCGCCACCCGGATGCCATAAATAGGCAGAATATGGACCTCCTGTCGGGCTGAGGACAACAGGATTGCCGGTTTCACATTGGGCGATATTATTACCGAGATCCGGGGATAAGGCTGGATACCAGCTTAAAATCATTTCATCCTGTAAGGTGCATCCGTTGTCGATGACCATTGCCCGGTAAGTTCCCGGCTGTGTGGCCGTACAGGTTTGGGATACCGCACCGGGGATGATAACCCCGTTATAATACCAGGCATAACTGGTCCTTCCCGGACCTGCATCGAGTAACTGGGGGATACCAGAGCAGACTGATATGTCGGGGCCAAGGTTAAGTGCGGCAAAATTTGAGAAATACCCATAACTACATCCACCTCCGTAATCTCCGATCATAAGTCCGAGGTGAAATTTTCCGGTCGTGTTTTCGACAACTACGGGTGATCCTACCGGGATTTGAGAAATATCAAAGGTAAGACTGGCTGCTACCCATTGACCGCCGGTTCCGGGGACATCGGAAAACCCCGAAGCAGTGATCAGTGAGGGACTGCCATTGACGAGGAAATTTCCCTGGTTGCCGTTAGCCGTAAAAAGAATGGTGCCCAGTTGCTGATTGGTGGTTCTGAAAAAAGTGACTCTTGTTGAACCTGTACATACAACGGGTGGGAGCAAGGCTCCTCCCAATTCGCATCCGAAACCTGAGGTCTGGAAAACATAAACCGGCTTGTCGGTGGTTATGTATGTTGAAGGATTTACAATGTTGTCATTGAATATTTGGCCGGTATTGATGGTGGCCACAGGTGTGGCACTGCCGTCAAGATATATCGCGGTGTTGTTCTGAGTTGCCAGGATAAATGCCCTGTTTCCGTTGTTGGTCAGGTTTCCTCTCACGGCAATATATTCTGTACCGGTAATTTCAAGAGGGACGATCTGATCGCCGATCACATCAGCACATCCGGTAATCCCGTAAAGCAGATCATCGGTCATCGTGATTGCAATGGGCTTGGTAGAGGTCACGACCGATCCAAAAAGGTGGTCAATAGCCTCCTGTGACGTTGCAAGCGCGGAATAGGTTTGTCCCTTATTGAGACTGATCTGAAAAGGCACACCGGCCGGATGACCGACAATCGCTTTTGATGGAATGATTGTTACCACTGTATTGTTCTCCGTCGCCACAAGGTCAACAGCGTTGTATGGAACCGGGTTGTAAATGGAATAGTTATTAAAGTGGTTCTGAGTAGGAATATGAAAGTTGGTGCCTATTGCATTTCTTCCTTTCAGCGTGTACAGCTCCGGGTTGCACATGCAATAGGTACTGGCAATTTCATAATAAACGCTGATCGGGGTTGAGCTGACAATATGGATTCCGTAGTTCAGAATCGTGTTGGCCGGTTTGTTCTCGACGATGTCGAGAAAAGGAGAAAGATCTACTGAGGTAAATCCGTTCGGAGGTAATGATATTTCGATGGGTGCAAATCCGGGGTTTGCAGGCTGTGTGATCGACACCGTGGCTGCATCCACACCGGATGAAATCCGGAAAAATATAGGAATGTCAAAATCCTGCACGCCGTTCTTGGAAATTTCCGGGGCAACAAACCAGAAATCCGTATCGGTCTGGGAATATCCGTATTGGAACAGGGTCGCTAAAAAAACTAGTGGGAAGAATCGCAGGAGCAACTTCATCGGTTTATAAAAATAAGGGAACTATAAGCATCTGATTTGCCTGGGTAAGCCAACTTTATCAGGGTGTCATTTCAATGATCGTCTGCTGCGTTCCGTACATCGACATCCGTCGGATCTCTTTTGCGGTAAAGTCGAGCTTTCGCAAGTCGATCATTCGCAGCGTTTGATTTTCGTATGTTTTGAAATAGAGTACACGATTTGTCACATCGCGAAAAGTCACCCACTGAGTCGATTCCTTATCGGTAATGGTACCGTCGGCAGCCTTGTCGGTTATGATCCCGAATGGTATGGTAAAGGTATTGATCACATGCTGGCACAAATTGAGATTGTGACTGGCGTCGGATTGGGGATCAACGAAACGGCTAAACATGGCAAGCCTTACAAACCGGCTGGGTGGCGTGTAATCTCCGGGCAAGCCGAACATTCCCTGTCCGTGACCCGTCGGAAGAAACACTTGGTTTCCGGCCTGTACAGCCTTTGCATTGGTTGCATCCAAACCGATATACTGACGAAGATTGGTCATCTGCCATGGGAAAGAGGGGGCATTCGTCATGATCCCCAAAGGGTTGTCGTAAACATTGCAAAATCCCTGATCATACTCGATAACAATGCATCCACCCGATGCGTCATAGACAATAAAATGTAAAAAAACCGGCATCTTCAGTGCGGGATCAATATAGTTAAATACCTTCACTCCGGTCAGGGCTGCCCTTACCTCCCCGACATTAGAAAAGTTGCCTAATATCCAATCGGAGAACATGGTTTGTGCTAAAGCCCGGCTGCTGTCGGCAGCCGTCACTTCCTGCCATTTCATCGTACTTTCATACCAGAGCGAACTGAGCGAAAGTCCCTGCTCATTCATCCCGTCGCTGACTCCCGAGATCTTACCCATTTCTGCAACACCCACGTATCCATACCGGGTCGACCAGGTCAAGCCTTGCCTGGCAGGAGGAAAAGGGCTTGTAAACCGCGAACCGCGCGGCACCACAATGAGATCATAGTGAAGATCAATAGCGAATTCCATCGAACGGGCTATCATTATACTTCCGTCTTTGGATTTCATACTGAATATAGTGCAGGCCGGCAGGTCGGAGAAAATGGTGAGACCGATCAGGGTCAAACCAATTAAAAGATGTTTGATTTTCATGGTTGAAAAATAGAAAGTTCGGTCGACACCAAAGTTAACAGAAATCTGGTTTTAAGAAATAACAGAAGCTTGACAAATGCAGAATTTTTTTGTATTACCTTCGTACGAAATCTGTATACAAGAACTATAAATGGAATTCGATGAGCCACAAAAAAGATAAAAACAGGGATAAAAAGGAGAAGAAAGAAAACCTGCAAAAAGAGGTTGAGCTGATTTCCGAATCTCAAAAGGAAAAACCCGTCGATCATGAGCGGGAGAAGCTACCGGGAAATTTATACGAGGAGGAACTCGCGAAGCTACAGATCGAATTGGTTAAGCTCCAGGAATGGATCAAATATAAAGGCCTTCGCGTGGTTGCGCTGTTTGAGGGTCGCGATGCTGCCGGAAAGGGAGGCGCCATTAAACGGATAACAGAAACGCTGAATCCACGTGTCTGCCGGGTCGTTGCATTGGGAATACCGACCGAAAAGGAGAAAACGCAATGGTATTTTCAGCGTTATGTTTCCCATTTACCTGCTGCCGGTGAGATGGTGTTGTTCGATCGCAGTTGGTACAACCGGGCGGGTGTGGAGCGGGTCATGGGTTTTTGTTCGGATGTCGAGTACTGGGATTTTTTACGCTCCTGCCCGAACTTTGAAACCATGTTGATCCGTTCCGGCATCATCCTGATAAAGTACTGGTTTTCAGTAAGTGATAAAGAACAGGAACGGCGCTTTATCCAGCGCATCAACGATCCCACCCGCAGGTGGAAAATAAGTCCGATGGACGTCGAATCACGCACCAAATGGGTCGAGTACTCTAAAGCCAAAGATGAAATGTTCTCCTACACCGATACCAAACAATCGCCCTGGTATGTCGTGGAAGCCGATGATAAGCGTCGTGCCCGGCTGAACTGCATCAGCCACCTGCTGAGTCTGATCCCGTACGAAGAGGTACCCCGCGAAACAATTGTCCTTCCCCCGTTGGCTAAGGATAAAAGTTATGTCAGACCCCCCATGTCGGAACAGACATTTGTCCCCGACAAATATTAAAATCGTTGCTGGTTCCCGGAGAATGATAATTATCAACGGGAGACTGATGGCCTATTCTTCATTTTCCTGCTTTGGTTCTCTAAATGCAGAGAATCTGTAAACTGTGGTTTCAGAGAATTTCTCACCAGGGCGGAGTATCGTTTCAGGGAACGACGTCTGGTTTGGTGAATTTGGAAAATGTTGTGTTTCAAGACACAAGCCATAATTCTTTTTATAGATTTTACCCCCTTTCCCTACAAGTGTTCCATCAAGAAAATTTCCCGTATAAAGCTGAATTCCGGGTTGTGTCGTCAGGATTTCAACCTGTCGGCCGCTCCTTGGATCATAAAGTTGAGCAGCCATGGACAACATACCGGGTTTGTGATCCAGAACAAAGTTGTGGTCGTAGCCCCCTTTGACCTTTCCGATCCGTTCACCGATTGCTGCTGAAGTATTGAAATCCATCGGTGTCCCCTGAACCTGAAGTAAACGGTTGGTTGGGATCAGCTCGTCGTTAATTTCCGTGTATTGGCTTGCATACAGGGTTAGAATATGTCCCAGAACGCTGGTGTCGCATTCCGAGAGGTTAAAATAGGTGTGGTTGCAAAGATTGACCGGGGTTGCTTTATCGGTGGTTGCTTCAATCAGGGTAATCAGTTCATTCTGATCATTCAGCGTGTAGGTGACTTTTACCCGAAGGTTTCCCGGGTATCCTTCCTCGCCGTCCTTACTAAGATAGGTCAGTTCCAATTTCGATTGCAGCGAATCGTGCGATTCAACCGCATCCCAGACTACCTTGTCGAACCCCTTTAAACCGCCATGAAGGCTGTTATTTCCGTCATTGACAGTAAGGTTGTACCGTTTGCCGTCAAGATTGAAGGCGCCTTTAGCAATCCGGTTTGCATACCGTCCGACAATAGCTCCGAAGTAAGGTGTGCTCTTAAGGTAAGAAGAAAGACTGTCGTAACCAAGTACAATATCACCTAAGGAATCATGTTTATCGGGAGTTAAAATAGAGGTGATGATTCCGCCGTAATTGGTAATCGAGACTTTAATCCCGTTTGCATTTTGAAGGGTATATAAAAATACCTCTTTGTTATCAACAGTTCCGAACGATTTTTTCATGATAGCCGGCTTTTTACGTGTGTCGCTGGAACCCCATTCCTGGTTGTTCATATTAACATGACACGAAACAATACCCATTAGAAACAGGTAAAGAAAAATGTTTCTGAGGAAATTCATAACTGGTTTAAAAGGCTGATAAGTTCTAACACATGTATATCGTGATACAAACCTAAGAATTTTATTTTCAGAATCTGTAACCATCTGAAAAGAATCCGATTTAATCGGATAATTGATTTCTGTACTTTTGGACGGTCTTTGAAAAAGAAGAGATATCCTTGGAATCTATCGGTTTCGCATGCGGTGACTCCAATCTCAACGGATCAATCGGCTTCCCGTTTTTATACACCCTGAAATCGAGATGGGGGCCGGTCGACAGTCCACTGCTCCCAACATAACCAATTACCTCACCCTGACTTACATGATTTCCGGCCTTTAACCCTTTTGCATAGCCCGAAAGATGTGCATAGGTTGTGGTATACGATGAATTGTGGTGAATGCTGATAAATCGTCCGTAGCCACCCTTAAAACCTGCCTCACCAACACGTCCGTCGCCGAGCGCTACAACCGGGGTGCCACGTGGTGCAGAATAATCGACGCCATAGTGTGGCCTCACAATCCTAAGAATAGGATGTTTGCGGGCTCTGGAAAACCGCGAACTGATCCGGGAAAATTTTAACGGAGCCTTGAGAAAAGATCGCTGCAGGCTTTGTCCCTTTTCATCGAAATATGCCGGCTTACCCTGTTGCGGGAAATAAAATGCGAAAAAATCCTTATTGCCACTGCTGAATACCGCAGCAAGAATCTTGTCAATCCCTACCATCCTTCCATCCACATGAACTTCTTCATAGATAACTTTGAAGTGATCACCCCGTTGTAACCCATAAAAATCGACCGTCCAGGCATAAACATCCGAAAGCGACAACCCAAGCTCAACATCAAGGTTTTGCTCCGCGAAACAGTTCCACAATGAGGAAGTAATGGTTCCCGTTGCGGTCTTAACGGTCATTTTAACGTTCTTCTTATCACGGTAAACCCGGAGCGAATCCCTGAAATCATAAACGACAAAATCGATGGGATTGATTTCATAAATGAAAAAGAGGGTACGTTTCGCTGAATCCCTGGATGTTATACGCGCAAAGGTATTTCCTGAGCGGATTTTCCTGACATCAAAAATTTCACGGGTTGATTTCCCGATCCGGTCAATGATCTGGGGTGATACCAGTTTGGCCAGCAACTCCGACAGATTCTGGTTGCCCTTCACCTTCCCGTAGGTTATATCAACGGAGTCGAGGGCCAGGTTATAGGCAATGTGTGATTTTGAAACACTGACTTTGACTGGTTCTTTTTGATGGAACAACGGAAACAGCAACCAGATCAGGAGGATGATTCCCAATACCGTAAACAGGGTTATAAGCGAAACAAGTCTGAAGCGAGGTTTATACATAGGGTCAGTCAAAAGTCAGTTTAATTTGCACGATCTCGGGACGATTACCAAGTCTGATAGGAGGTCCCCACGTGCCGAATCCGTTAGAGACATAGAAATGGGTATCTCCCTTTTTCAGGTATCCGCTGCTGACCTCATACATTGCTGATGTTATCAGGTTGAGCGGCCATATCTGACCATGATGGGTATGCCCTGAAAGTTGCAGATCTATTTTTTCGTGAACCGTCTGATCGAGATGAAAGGGTTGATGATCCATGAGGATAACCGGACAGGAATGGTCAACGCCTTTCATCAGTTCACCCAGTTCACGTCTTGCCTTGCCTGTAAAACGCTGTTTATCGCGATCGTCCCGACCTACCAGGTAAAACCGGTTATCGATCCGGATGGACGTATCACGCAACACTTTCACACCGTGTTCCTCGAGATACCGGATGGCCGGTTCGGCGCCTCCAATGTACTCGTGGTTGCCGGGAATTGCGTAAACGCCCAGCTTTGCCCTGATCTGACTGAGGTTCGCTCCCAGGTTATTCATGATTACCGGCGTCAGATCTTCATCCACCACATCTCCTGCAAAGAGAACGAGATCGGGATTAAGACTGTTAATGGCAGCAACCAGTTTATTGGCTTTCCTCTTCGCAATCAGGGTTCCGAGATGAATATCAGATGCCATCACCAGGTTGAGCTCACGCGACCCTGTTACTGTCTTGGCAATATGAAGGTTTAGCTTTTTAATCCGCGGATTTCTCGCATTGATGTATCCGGCAACAACAACCATAGCGACCATTCCAATAACGCTGATCAACAGGATCATTTTGGACCTCCCGTAATCGGCAAGCAATGCCGACGGTAAAAAATGAATGAAATGGTTGAGAAACCTTACTAAATCGGCCAGCAGGGCGGCCAGGGTGAAATAGAGAAGGAATGCGAGCCAGAACGATCCGATCCAGGTGATGACACCTGTAAATCCGCACGGATAAGCACGTTCCAATACCCGTGCAAGAATAAAGGTCGATGCGATCAACCAGAAACCGACACTATACCAGGGTCGCCAGCATGAACCCGCCGGCAAAGCTTGTAATCCGCGAATAAAAATGTAGCTGTTAAGTAAACCGTAAACGGTAATAACAATGGTAAAGAAGATAATAAACGCTCCGGTCTTCAATTTTTTTTCTCTTATTCTTGATTTTATGGCTGCAAAGATATCGATTCATGAAAATATCCTGTTAAATTTGTTTCATTATTCCAAAACATGAAAGCTTTATCTGTTCAATAATAAATTCAATATTAATATTTTAACAATACCGAAATGGTTGATACCGGGTTTGTTCTGAGTTGGATCGATTATGCCATCATGATCGTCTATTTTGTCTTTGTCCTGGGGATCGGATGGGCGTTGAAACGTTATATGAAGGATGCCAATGCCTTTCTTGAGGCAGGTCGTTCCATGCCGGCATGGGTTGCCGGACTGGCTTTCATTTCGACCAACCTCGGGGCGCTTGAAGTGATGGGAATGACCGGATCAGGCGCAAAATACGGTATGCTGACCACCCACTTTTACTGGATCGGAGCCATTCCGGCCATGGTGTTCCTGGCCCTGTTCATGATGCCATTTTACTATGGATCAAAAGCGCGGTCGGTTCCTGAATATCTGAAGCTTCGGTATGATGAAAAAACCCGTGGACTGAATGCGATTTTGTTTGCCGTGATGACCATTCTCGCTTCAGGTATATCGATGTACGCCCTGGCAATCCTTATGGAAAAAGTGCTGGGTTGGAACTTCCACCTGAGCCTTCTGTTATCAGCGGCTATAGTTCTCGCTTATACCTACCTCGGCGGGTTGTCTTCAGCCATCTATAATGAAGTCCTCCAGTTTTTCATTATCGTGATCGGATTGTTGCCCATCGTTCTGCTGAGTCTGAAGGATCTTGGAGGGTGGAACGGTTTGCAGGACCAGCTTGCCCCGATAGTTTCAGGGAAGGGATTTGCGCCGGATACCTGGACCACAACCTGGAAATATACCGGGTCGGCCCGGGCAAATCCGTTAGGAGTGGAGTGGTACGGAATATTTGCCGGACTTGGTTTCGTACTCTCATTTGGTTACTGGTGTACCAATTTCCTCATCGTCCAACGTGCCATGTCGGCCCATTCTCTGACCGCAGCCCGGAATACCCCGCTGATCGGCGCCATACCGAAGATGTTTATTCCGTTCCTGATTATTGTTCCTGGAATCGCAGCGCTGGTGCTGATGAATACCCCGGGCAAGGGATTTGTGCTGCCAATGAATGAAGCAGGACAGCCAATCTGGGACTACACCATCATCATGTTGTTGAAACAATATCTGCCGGCAGGTGTACTCGGACTGGGAATAACCGCGTTGCTGGCCTCTTTTATGTCGGGCATGGCAGGAAACGTATCTGCTTTCAATACCGTATGGACCTACGATATCTATCAGAGCTATTTACGACCGCCAACCGGTAATAAAACCTCTGATGATAACCATTACCTGAAGGTCGGCAGGTTGGCGACTGTTTTCGGTGTTCTGGTAAGCATCGGTGCAGCCTACCTCGCCAGTTTGTTTGGAAATATCATGGATTTCCTGCAAACCATCTTCTCCATGATTAATGCCCCTTTGTTTGCTGTAATATTCCTTGGAATGTTCTGGAAACGATCTACCGGTCATGCTGCTTTTACGGGACTCCTTGCAGGTTTCCTGATCGCTCTGATTCATCATGGAATTACCTATCCCGAAGGCGCCGATACACTGGTCAAAGGTGGATGGCTCTGTAAGTGCTATGCCTATCCTGTTGAGATGGCACAGAATTTCTGGACTGCCATCTACGCCTGCACCACCAGCGCACTGGTCACCCTTGTCGTATCCCTTTCAACCAAACAGAAAAAAACAGACGAGGAACTCAAGGGACTGGTCTATTCGCTTACACCAAAAATAAAAGACGATCATGTGCCCTGGTATAAAAGATCAACTTCCCTTGCTATCCTGGTATTGATCATCTTTACCGTTCTCACAATCTTATTCTGGTAGGATAAAATTTGTAAATCTTAAATTGTCGTAACCTTAAATATTTTTAATCTAAAGATTCAGATGGGCATAGATATAAAATTTCCGATTGGTTTGATGTTCAGCATCCTGGGATTGTTCCTTACAGTTTACGGACTTTTTACCAGTTCTGATGCCATGCTCTATTCCCGTTCCCTTGGGATCAATGTGAACTTGTGGTCTGGCATTGGTATGTTGCTGTTCGGTGGTATCATGCTGTTTTTAGCCTGGAAAAGCAAAAAGTCAAAACACACCTGATATGAACCCGATCCAAAGGGCCTTTCTCAAAACCCCAATTGGGTATATTGAAATTGCAGGCTCTGAAAAAGGTATTAAACACCTCTATTTTCTTGATTTTCGTGTGAAAATTGTCCGGACACCGGCAGTTTTGAAAGATTGCACAACACAATTGGAGGAATATTTCCACGGAACCCGTCAAACTTTCGATCTTAAACTCGACCTCGACGGAACAGAATTTCAACTTCGGGTATGGAATGCATTGCAAAGCATTCCGTTCGGCAGAACCATCACTTACCATGACCTGGCTTCCAGGATCGGCAATTCAAACGCACTCAGAGCCGTAGGACATGCAAATGGCAGCAATCCCATATCGATCATTGTTCCATGCCACAGGGTTATTGGACACGATGGCAAACTGGTAGGTTATCGAGCGGGTTTGAAAAGGAAAAAATGGCTACTCGAACATGAGCATGCATTTATCCAGCGGGATCTCTTTTACGGCAAAGCCTGATCATGGTTAAAAACCTTCTCTTGCTGCTCTTTATCAACCTGGGCGCCTTGTCGGTTTGTTCTCAATCCCGGGAACTTTTCATTCCTCTTACAGATCGCAATGGATTATCAGTAAAAAGTTTAAGTATTGAGAGTCATATCATTGATATACAGAAATATAGATTACAATTTTTTACCGCATTAATCGATGATAAGGACTACAGCTCCGCAATGGCCGGGTGGCAGATGATCCATGATACCATTCACTTTAATCTGAATGATTCCATCATCGGATGGATGGTATTGGATCAGCGTTTCAGACCCGGAGTAAAGTACATTCTGCACTTTCTGAATGTTGGACATGGTGATCATTCCATCGAGAATTTAATCCCATTGGGAAAAGGTGATGACAGGGTTTATATCACTGCTGAAGGTTCGAAAGAGTGGCCCGGATACCTGTGTCGGTCAGTCCTGTGTCGCCCCGGTTTCGGACCGGTCGGAGTAGTTTTACCTGATAATGCCTGGCACCTCGGGTTTGCAGATATCACATTGGATGATACCATTTCATTGACAGCTTTAGCCAGAAGAGGTCAAAGGGATAAAGAAAGAACAGCGGTTGATCGCTGGAAGGTGACCCTGAAGCCAGGCGGATGGGCTGAATATAACCTGTGGTTCGATATTCATTCGGGTGATTGGCATCAGGGAATGAAAATGATGTTTCAGGAGCGGTGGCTTTATGACCTGAAGTCCTTTGATAACAGGCTTTTCCAAAGAGATGACTTGGGATGGATGAAGAATACTTATTTTATGTTGCTTCAGTTCGCCTGGGATAAAAAGTATTATGATTACGAACAACAACGTTTTACCTTTTATGAGAATTTTACCGAGTTTGATTCGTTGACCGGGGGTTATGACATATTCACATTGTGGCCGACCTGGCCAAGACTCGGGCTTGATCCGCGAAATCAGTGGGATATGTACCGTGATTTACCAGGTGGATTACCGGAATTAAAATGCCAAACCGATTTTGTTCATAGGCTCGGTAAAAAATATTTTATATCCTATAATCCCTGGGATGAAGGAACCCGGAAAGAAGAACAGTTATTTGGTATGGAGGAACTGCTCAGGGCGACCGATGCCGATGGAGTGGTACTTGACACCAAAGGAGAATCCAGCCGGGATTTGCAGGAAACTGCCGACAGGGTGAAACCCGGAATCATTATGTATAGTGAAGGGATGGCGGTTCCGAAAGATATGCCCGGGATTGTGAGCGGAAGGGTTCATGATGCCCTGGTAATGCCTCCACCGCTTAATCTGAACAAACTGATCAAGCCTGATTTTGCCATTTTCAGGGTACTTCAGTTAGCAGATGACAGGCTTCACAGGGAAATAGCGGTCTCATTTTTCAATGGCTATGGAGTTGAAGTGAATACCATGCGACCGGGCCGTCCTGATTGGATAGGGGAGGACTATGCATACCTGGGCAGAACACTTCGGATTCTTCGTGAAAATAATTCCGTCTTTCATAATTTTAATTGGGTTCCGTTGATTCCCGCGCTGACCGATTCGATCTATGTGAACTCCTGGAGATCTGATCAAAAAGTAATCTTTACCATACTCAGCCTGAAACCTGAAGGCTTCAACGGTCTCTTGTTCGAATTTCCATCGTTTGAAATGGAAACAGCGCTGAAAGAGAAAAGTTCAGAACTGCGTTTTGTCGACTTATGGAATCACCTGGAAGTTGATACGGTACATTTAAAAGGAAAGGTATATCTCCCTGCTGAAATTGAGTCGTTTAACCGGGGTTGGCTTCACACCCGAAGAGAAGGAAATGTAGGCTGCCTCGCTGTCTTTAAAAAACAACTTCAGGCCGAACTTCGGGGGCAATTGTTAAAAATCTCGGCAAATACTGGTTCCAGAATCGTATTGACAGCAGGAAATCCGGATTATCATTCGAAAATCTTTGAATTTTCACCCGCCGGATCGACGGTAGATATCAGGTCGCTCGGGTTGAAAACTGCAAAGAAATTAGTCCTTCAGTTATTCTCCGGCCGGGAACTGCTGGATGAACGGGTCCTCTTTCTCCGACAGGGCATCCCCGAACTGATCAGCACTGTCCGGAAAACAGCAGGTTCCGCGACCATCCCGGCGGATATGGTGGAAATTCCTGCCGGAACTTTTAATTTTTATACACAACGCGATTCCTCCACACTCGAACCGTTCATCGCTTTCCCCGATTTCTCAGACACCCTGCAGGTGAAAATGAATACATTCTACATGGATCGTTTTCCGGTTACCAATGCACAGTATTATAATTTTGTGATTGAAAGTGATTATATACCTAAAGATACATCAAATTACTTAAAGCATTGGTTGAATGGGAAACCTGTTTCAGGAACTGAAAATTTACCGGTCGTTTATGTGGATCCGGAAGATGCAAAGGCCTATGCAAACTGGAATGCAAAACGATTACCATCAGAAGTGGAATGGCAATACGCGGCTCAGGGTTCAGCCATGAAGAAATACCCATGGGGTGATAAAATGGTTGAAAACCGTTGTAATAATAACCTGAATCTTTTAACTCCTGTTAATCAGTTCCCTGAAGGCGCAAGTTCTTTCGGGGTTCAGGATATGATTGGTAATGTATGGCAAATGACAAACGATATTTATGACAACGGGGCCTATTATTTTACCATCATCAGAGGAGGAAGTTATTTTCATCCGACACAGAGTATCTGGTATGTAACCGGTGGGCCACTTCCGGCATATCACCCTGAAATGTTGTTGCTCATTGCACCTGGTCTGAACCGAAATGCTACGGTAGGGTTCAGATGTGTAAAAGATTGCGAATAATTGAACATTCATTCTTTCAGTAACCAGGCATCTTTGACAAGGGTCTTCCTAACCTCCTTCAATTTTGTCAGTGCTTCCAACCGGTCTTTGGTTTCATAAACCGAAATCCGGATTTTACCATTCTTTTCGATGACCCTGACATTGTTGTGTCCTTTCGATTTATAATCAGTAGAAATTTGTTCAGCCAGTTTCCTGGAAACGTTGGTCCTGACTATGATGTAGTAGGTGAATGTACCGTCAGATCTGACGACCTTGGTGGAGTCTCCTTTCCCGGTGATACCGGGGGCTTGGGGTAATTCTACAGCACTGTCATTTTTTATTTTTACTTTCGACACTTTACTTACCGGTTGAGGACTTGTTTGAGCATCATCAGCACCTCTTATAACAGGCGGATTCCCGCAAACCCAGGGTGAACCTTCCGGATCCGCGGCTTCACCAAACCAGGCGCAAGCGAAATTTTCATAAACCGCCAACCCGATAGCATTCCATTTTTTACCCTCCCATTTTCCCGTATTCATCAGGAAATCATTAAAATAGGTCTCAGTCCTCCATGCCGACATAATACTGTCAATGTCAGGCGTTTCGTTCTCCCAATAGACGATCTCGTAACCCTTCGCAGGATATTTTGTCAACTCTCTGGGTTTGTCCCATACAGAGTTCTTTTTATCCTCATCCCGAGGGTAACAAAAGGCTTTCCAGAAGCCTTTATCCGACCAGGAATGAAGGTTACAGGAACCCTGGTCAGGATGGTGCAGAAATAAATCTCTTACATGAAGTGACGCAGTGTAACACAATGATTTTGATAAAGAAATAGCAGGGAGCTCAAAGATACTTCTGTACTCATTGACCATTTGAAAAAGCTTCATTTCCTTACTCCCGATACAGAAGTTGACAGGCACCTGTTTTCCTTTTCCCAAAGATTGACCCATGATCCGAACAGGGAAATGAGCAGCGGATCCAAACAGGATCAGGGTAAACAAAATAGGTCGGAAATAGAACTTCATTATTTGATTATAATAATTACAATGGTTTAGACAGTATGGGAGTCAGATAAACCCCGTCAATACCCACGTTGTAACCGTTTGAAGAGGTGTCTTTCCCGGTTATTCTGAACTTCAGGTTTATAAACCCTTCAGCAGTCGGTGAACCTTCCAGCCTGATTTTACCCTGGGGTAATAAATAGGGAGAATAACCGGATAGGGAACCCGACTTAACACTATTTACGTACACATCGGCATTCCCATAAACTGGCCCGACCGTAAAATAGAGGTCAACATAGTAACTCCCCTGCTTAATTCCAGAGAGAATAAGCTCAAAATCAGTACTGTTCCTTGCCTCAATAAATAGCTGACGGTTGCCACTCCAGTCAGCACCTTCATCCGACATATCCATGATTTTAGATCTGAGTCCTCCCGATTTCAATTGTAATGCTTCTGCTTCAATCAATCCGGTAGGTTTTACAATCCTTAATGGGATTCGTTGACCCGGTTTTGTAAGCGAAGTCACAGGGGCATGCGTCTCCATATGATACCAGTAAACAGTGGAGCTGTAATCAGCAGTCAGCTTGTTACCGTGCCCATGTTCAATTGTCACCCGGATATTCTTTTTAAATGAAATCTGATCCGAAATAAACAGTCGGTAAGCGGAGATCTGACCCAAAGAATCATTTTTATATATCAGACCATTGAACGGTGTGTTATAGGACCCGCTCGAAAAATTCAATCCCCCGGAAAAGAAATCTGCTGTTCCGGTTCCCCTGATTGAGGGTTTTTTCTCTCCATCAACATATATCATCTCATCGCCATATAGAAAATCCAGATTCCCATCGTATGATTGGATATTCAGGTTGACACCTACTAAATGTCCTTTCCCTTCTGTCTTTAACAGCGTGTAATTCGAATCGTACCGGGTGCTCACGCTTCGATTCCAAAATGCATGAAAATAGGCGACATCCTGCTCGAGAGCGCCTTCGAATTTCTGGTAATTGACCTGATAGGAAAATCCCTGCAAATCATACCGGGTATCGTTGAGAATTTCAATGCGAGCCTGACGTTCAAAGGGCATTGGAAAATAACACACGAACCCGTCACCAGTCATGCCCAGATATTGTGAGGAATAACGGGTGTACTTAAATCCACAACCGAAAAAGTCCCCAATAGGTACTTCAACCGACGGCTTCTGTTCATTGTCCCAGAACATTCGCAAAACGGTACGCCGGAGGTAATACGGATCGGGTGACTTTATTGAAAACCATATTCTAACGATCATACCGGGGCCATCAACATCAAGAATAATTGCTTTTTTCCCTGCCGGGATGTTGATCATGTCCATATCTCCCCCCGAGGTATCATAACTTGAGACCTGGATCATTTTACTATTCTTAAGGTAGGGGAGTGCTGAAGGAGAAATGAGGTGCTGGATATCCGTCCGGTTCACCGGATTACAGCCGGAAAATGAAAATAAAAGCAGTATAAATACTGTGAACAACGGGAGGAAATTCCTTTTCATAAAAATATGGTCAATCTGCAAAGGTACTACTTCTGATTTTCATCAATGAACAATTTTGCCAGAATGGCATCCCAAATGTAGTTGGATGGACAGTTCAACACTTCGTTATCGGGTGAGTAGGACTCCCAGAAATTGTGATTCTTGGTTAGTTGTAAAACAGCACTCTTAATCATCTTGTCTGCCAATTCATGCGCTTCTTCTTGATATCCATAATCCCGGAGCCCCTCGTACACCATGTAATTCCATAATAACCAAACCGGCCCGTTCCATTTGCAGCAATAATCCACATAGGGGCTGTACCATGGATCCTGCGCCGATAATGTCGGAATACCGTACCTTCGCCAGAATCTGGTTGTGTCGGTCAGAATCGCAACAATCTGATCGGCTCGTTCTTTTGGCGCAACACCAGCCCATAAAGCGAGAAATCCGATGATTTCCTGCCTCCTTAGATCACGGGTCATGAACCGGAATGAATGATCCTTTTTGTTTATCGAGTAATAAAAATGCGTGCTGTCATCCCACATTCTTTCATTAACCAGAACCGAAGTCTGGTCTGCCAGTTGCTTCCATTTCCTGACATCATCGACAAGGCCCAATTCCTGAGCCATCTGTGATAGACATCGAAACTCCTTGATAATCATCAGGGTCAGATCAAGGCATTCCAGCTCATCCGAAATATCCTCTTTGTCGACATCGAGATACCTTTCGGCAGAAACCTGGAAAACAGCATTATACCAGTCCCTTACATTTTCGATAATTCCATATGGTCCCCATTCAAAAGTTCCGTCATGATCGGTATCACGGTTTGCCATCAGCCACTCCATATAACGGTATCCCGATGTATAAGCATCCCTGAGAAAACGTTTATTTTTTCCTGCTTTATAAACCTCCAGATTGATCCAGCTGAAAAATGGCGCAGAGGTAGTACTCATGTTATTATGCGGGTAATCCTCTAGCCCACGGGGACCATGACGATAAGCTATCAATCCGTCATCGCGCTGCTGTTCCATGTAAACACGTTGCGATCCTTCGGCTGAGACAGGATCCATATAGGCATAAGCTATCATCGACAGAGACTCATGCAGTACCTGATGGCCATGACCCCATCCCCAAATTGGATTCCTTGAAAAAACATAAAAATTGTAAGTGGTCTTTCCTGAAGGCGGGTACATGCAGCCACGAACCAGGTTGAAGGCGCTGATATAAGTGATCTTATCATCCGTGGAATTGAATCTTATTTTCGGAATTTTGGAATACAGGATCAGATTGTCCTCATAATAGGTCTTCAACATCAGATTCTTGACAGAATCTACTTCACGTATAAGATTAAGTGGGTCGGATTTTTGATCCTGATAACCACGTAAATATCTGAACGTTACAACCTCGCCCGGTTTCAGTCTTTTTTTTAGATGCAAGGCAATGAAATTGTATGATCCTGTGTCATTCATTTTAAGCGAATCACTCCTGCGATCCGAATAAAAATCGGTCTTGATCAGATTGTAAAAATGATCCATGTTCCCGTTATAGGCGCCATAAGAAGAGGTGGGATAACCGGATGTGAAGAAATCACTAACATGTTGAGGGTACCCGTATTCAAGCTTTAAACTGCTGATCAACCGGTAAGGACTTTCAAATCGTTCGGTCAGGTAACCATCTGATGCCCAGGTATATTCTTTCACCGTGATGGAATCGATTCCATTATCAAGAATAGGATAAACGGCAACTTCATGACTTACCACGTCGATGTTTCGCACTTCCATGTTGACCAGTGCAATGGCTGAACTGTATACGAAAAAGGTTTCCTTAACGCGAATACCACGGAAGGGTTCGTACTCCAGAATTGCCATATCGGGAAATGAATAATGTATCACAGGTTTTGATTTAAATTCTCCGATCCTGGGAATAACCACCTGATCAACTTTCCAGATACAGAAAAAAGTACCGGCATGGTCAGAAGAATAACTTATTGGGTTGCAATCGGAATAATAATCCATTTTATATGCCTTGTCACCATAGAGGTGCGACCGTGACATAGCAGCGGCATAAGTGGTGTACAAAGGATCGCTTGCACGTGCATCGATCCGCATGTAATCCTCAATAGGCTTAAAATTTTGTGCAATTAGCAAAACGATCTGAAATCCTAAAAAAACGGTGAAGATGACCTTTTTAAACATGTTACCAGAATTGAATTGGAAGGGGTGAAGGTATGCTTTTTCTTTGAAAATAATTCAAGACCTAACAATAAAGAATGAGAACGGAAGTTACATTCATTTTAAATCTTTTTATTTACACATAAAATCAGGCTTATGGCGCTCCTCAACGTTATTGAAAAGGATCAGGCTACCGGAAAGGTTGCCTCCATTTATGAAAACATGATCAATGCAATGGGGTTTGTCCCCAATGCATTTAAAATATTCAGTGCAAGTGAGCATGTTATTGAAACCCAGGTAAACAATCTTGGTTTTTTCATGCGGCATAAAACCCTGAGTGGAAAACTGCTCGCTATTATCCGGCTGCTTGTTTCGGTGCAGGAAGAATGTGCTTACTGTGTAAGCGCCAATACGGGAATTTTGTTTCAGTATGGAGTTTTGCCCGATCAGATCGGAGAGATCAAAAGCAATCCTGAGAAGGCTCCCCTTGATGCAAAAGAACTTGCGCTGCTTCTGTTTATACTTAAAGTGGTAAAGGATTCGAATTCAATAATCGAGTCTGACATTGAAGCGCTGAAGAAACTCGGGTGGAATGATAAGGATATCCTGGAAGCTACGTACCATGCCGCAACCCAGGTTGGTATGGATATGATTTTCAATGCTTTTAAAATCGAAAAGGATTAATCCCAGACGAAACGCCAGCTTCCATCTGACTGCCGCTTCCAAACCGTGTGAAAGAATCCCCGGCTCTCTCTGATAACTCCGGCGGTGTCGCGAAAGGTGAATGTGTAGGTTCCATAGGTATACCCGAGATCACCCGATTCGGCTACATCGATGAAGTCGGGAGACCATTTTAATTGAGCTTCTCCAACAGTCCGGCTCTTGTAATACCCGAGAATTGAATCTTTTCCCACAATCAGTCTGTTATTCCTCATGATGACACCGCTATCTGCGGCATAAAAAAAGAATGCTTCAGGAATTCCTTTTTCTGAGGCCATTTGGGCAAATGCTGCTTCCGCTTTCCGTATTTCGAGAATATTCTTTTCACGATTCGAAACACATCCATCAGCCATGAATGCTAAACCAGCGATCAACAAAAGAAATTTAAATTTCATAGTACTCAAATTTGATTATTAAGACTGAATCCTGTCTGAACGATTACTTCTTCATTTTACTTGTAGGCTTCAGAAATGCCGCTCATCTATTTGCTGATTGGGAACACATTTTTCTTATCATCTGATGTGAGAACCAGGCTTTTAAAACTGATATTGAGAGAACGGGTCATTTGATGAAATATATGATCGACACAATAAATCCAATAGTAATGATGGTCCATCGGAGCACCTGAGGTTTTATCATCCCGGCTAACCGTCCACCAGCAATCCCACCTAAAATGGACCCTGTCGCCATGACGATAACAATAGTCCAGCTAAAGGAGGTAGTGAAAATGAAAAACAGGGCAGTTGCAACATTAATCACGAATGAAATGACCTGTTTCAGCGCATTCAGCCTGTTCAGCGTATCGTTGATCATTACTCCGAGGGTTGCAATGATGATTACACTTACTCCGGCACCGAAATAACCGCCATAGAAGGCCGCTGGCAGGATAAAAAGAAATACCCAGTAAATACTTATCCTATGATGTGATCCTTCCTGTAAATGGTTGATCCACTTACGTATTAAAGGCTGAAGTATTAACAATACAGTGGCAAAGAGAATCAACCAGGGAACAATTTCCCTGAAGCTCCGTTCTCCGGTCTGAAGTAACAGAAATCCTCCGCCTACCCCTCCGGCCAGGCTTAAAGGTAAAAGTATCCATAACATCCTTTTCTGTCCGTACAGCTCTTTTCGCTGTGCCAAAGCGCCGGCAAGATACCCGGGACTTAACGCGATCGTATTGGTGACATTGGCAATCAATGCCGGAATCCCTAATGCAGTAAGTGCAGGGAAAGTGATCAGGGTTCCGCCTCCGGCAATTGCATTAACGATCCCGGCAAGAAAGGATGCAAGTGTAAGTATGATCAGATCAATGATCGTCATATTTAAAGATGATTGTTCTTTGAGAATATTTCTGTTCTGAAGGTTCGAAATCTACGGAGAACCGGCTGATATTCAGCTTTTGCCCCAAAAAATGTACATTGTCAGAAAGGGTACTGAAAGGACGCTGACTCCATATTTCGAACGATCCGGACGTTGATCCTGCTCCTTCCACACCGACAATGTATTCATCTCCTTTGAGGTACGATGTGATGATCCGCATTCCTGCAGAAGAATCCCCGGGATTCGGATCAGCAATCACAGGAAGAACGGAGATACCGCCGGTAGCCTGAACAATCAGACGAGACTTGGATTGTAAATTAAAGTTAACAACCAATTTCATCGAATGTGCAGTTTTGAATGTAGAATGGGATACTTCAATGCCATCGAGGGTGACCCTGATGAAACGCGTCCCGGCCGGGAAGGAGGGCATGAATTCAACCCTTACGGGTTTTCCCTGGTCAAGTGAAAAAGAAAATTCTGACTCCAGGTAAAACAAGGAATCATCTGCTAATCTGCCGGCTTCATTACCATGATTTCCCGATGCACTTTGTGACAACTCGAGGATCATATTTCTTTTATAACTGTAATCAATTCTTTGATTCCCAATCCGGATATTATTAACCTTTAAAGAATCCCAACTCGCAGGCAGGGCAGGGGCGAAGGTCAGCTGCTGGCTCCCGGCATCAGGATTCAGCCCAAGAAGTCCTTCAATGGCTGGCTGAATAACCATGGTTTCTGACCAGCATTGGTGCGGACAAACACCGGTGGGTTTGTAGGCCGCACCATTCAGTACCTCTTCAACAAAACCCAGTCCCCAGTTTTTATAGACTTTCAGATTGTTCATCAGGTGTGTGAATCCCTGAACCTCGTAACCGGTTTTGTATGCTGCAAGTGATGCCCATCCGGTGAATAAGGGCCATACACTTCCATGATGGTATCCGGTTGGTTTGTACATTTTACTGTCGTCCCGCACAATCCTGATACCCCAGTTGGTCGAAAAGAGATTTGATGCATATTGCTGAAGGCATGGTTCGGCCTTTTCAAGATCAGTGATTCCCAATAAGATCGGAACTGCAGGTAAAGCTGTAGGCTCGTGCCGAAAAGAACCGTCCTGATTCATTCCATAAGCGAAAAATCGTTTTTCCTCATTCCAAAACCGGTTATTGATGATGTTTTTTACAGTAACGGCCTCCATCCTGTATTTTTTTGCATCAAGGTCATTCATGAACGAAGCCATATTCGCTGCCTCTGACAGGGCCGATGACCAGATCCCTGCCATGTATAAGGTCGCATGTGAACCGTACAATTCGCCGCCTTCAACCCAACCATGACCTACATTTGTATTTTCGATCAGATGGTCCTGATCAGTGTCGGTCGAATAGCAAAAATCGATGGCGTTCTTTACATAGTCCCACGATTTTCGAAGAAAGGCCGTATCATTGGAATATCTGAAATATCTGCCGGCCAGAACGACATACAGCGGAGTAGCATCTGCCGCATCATAATGAATAAATCCGGATGTTGATGCTTCATGAAATATTTTCCCGGTCAGATCCTGATATTTATTGAAGAATTCGAGCTGGGACTTCACTTTTGTAAAATCACCATAATCAAGTAAAGCAAAACTACTCCATACCGCGTCACGGCCGAAATACCACGCGTAACCCGGCCTCCCGTTTATTTTATGTCCGCCATCCCAACCCGGCCGCGTTGTCGCATACCCGGCTACCAAAGCTTCTCCCATCGTGGGTGTCTTCACTATGAACCGATCGGTAGCGACTAATGCCCATCGGTATCCCGTATTAAAATCAGAATCGGGAGTAGTAACCATAAGTCTATCCTTCAGATTCGCCAATGAATTCTGTTGTGCCCTGAGCAGGATGTCATGCGGATTGCTGCAGGCATATTTGAAATACTGATAGGCCGAATCAGTTCCTTCACTGGTTCCGCAAAAAATCACATCGAGTGGTTTTTCCTGTTGGATCTGGTACTGCAGAAGGCCTGCAACCTGCATCCGGTCAGTCGGAATACCTGAGTACTTAATATGATTTTGATCCTGCTTATATACATTGTAATGGCCCTCAAGATGGATAAGTGCCGGACTGTTAGCGCCAACAATCACATTGAGGTCTCCGGTCTGATCCCTTATCCCGATAGCCTGCAATGCGGGATCCCACCAGTGGTAAAGACTCCCAGTTGCCTGTTCTGAATAAGGCCACATCCACCTGAGATTCGATTTGAACTGAATTACCAGGTCCGGATCATTGTTGCCTTCATATTGATAATGCACTATCCCGATGGGTCGTTCAGGGTCATTCACGATGATTTCGGTTAATCTGCCTCCTCCGACTTGATAATCTCTTCTGAAGAAGGAAGGATCCACATTTACAGCCGGTTGAAGGTCAGATAACCACAATACGGTATCAGTATCTTTAAATTTCAAACCTGCTTCATAATCCCGGAGCGCCATGAATGGATGGGTCCAGACCTCATCAATCCCATGTCTTTCATTTCCCATTGTTACCATCCTTTTCCCAGCAACATCCCAGAAGTTCCCTCCACCCGCCGGGTTCCGGAGTGACAGTTCCTGATTACCCGTAATCCATGGAACTGCAGGAGGGATTATGTCGGGATGTTTATCAACAACGGGTACAGAATCAAATGCGATTACCTTGCTTGGAGAAAAATCCCAGTAATGACCATGTCGCCCGTCTTCAAACAAGTACTTCAGACAGTTTTCTGAAAAAAGCTCCAGATGCGCCCGGTTCCTGTTCGGGAGGCTGAAATTCATATACCCGCCCACTGCAAGGACTTTCCCATAGCCGGGATTATACTCGAACAGAAGTCTGGTCTGCTCCCTTAAAAAAATGTAATCCCAGTCAACAGCCACCACGCGTCCGTTAACAGGTGCCTTTTCACCGAAAAAACCTGAAATCTGCGCGGTCATATCCGATAAAGGCCATAAAATATAAGCGCCACCGTTCAATCCATCGAAAACGGGATGGTTGCGGAATGCATGAAAACCAAGCCTTCTCCCATACCCCTCATCAATGCATTGTTTTGTACTGTCTTCAATGGTCATTGGTTCAAATCCTAGAATATTAAGATAATGAACTGCCTGACCGGTCAGCATAAGTTTTCCTCCTGATTCTACGTACCTTTTTAATCGTACGATCCAGTCGGCGGCGCCGTCAACCCCGGTTAATGGAAAAGATCCCGAAGCGTGTATCCATATGATCTGGTACTTTTTATATTGCTTTTTTAAACTTACGAAATTGCTCAACGAAAGAATTTCTGCCGATAATTCACTTTGCTTATTAAGAAAAGCTGACACTGATCTTGTCTCGGGATTTACCGTGTCGGGATCTGAAATATTGATAAAAGCGATTGGGTATTTGCGGGATTTTTGACCAGAATCGGGATTTTTCTTATCCAAATGGATGGTGTGCATTTGCATGCTCTTTCCTTTAACCGATTGTCCGAATAAAATCTGAATCGGTGAAACCTGAAGTGATCCTATTATGAAAAGTATGAAAAGCTTATTCATATTATCAAGTAACAAAGGAAGTGATAGTTGATAATTATGTGATATACACGATTTTTTCGACCATTCAATCAGGTTGCCTTCTGTATAACCTTTCTTTTAAATCCTCAAATTGTTTTACAATCGGAATCCCTGTCAATTCAAGTCTTTTCCTGCTGTGATGCCCATGTGGCATCAGTAGACAATCAATCCCGACTTCCCGGGCAACCTCAGCATCATGCTTTGTATCACCAATAAAAAGGATCTGATCTTTTGGAACGTGGATGTCAGTGATTAAACGGAATCCGACTTCAGTCTTCCCATGGGCATAGTGATCCTCTAGTCCGTAAATATGGTCAAAAAATGGGAAAATTCCTGCTGCACTTATTTCATCAATGAGTTCTGACTGTTCCCTTGCGGAGAGTATGGATTGCCTGATTCCCCGATCCCGTAACCATGACAAAATATCAATAACACCTTTATGGAGCCTGGCTTCATGTTGCCGCCGGTTATAAAGGACCATGAACTCCAGTCCGACCTCCTCAAAAGGCTCGCTGGAAAAATCATAACCTAATTTTTCGTAATAATCCCGGACCGGAAAATCAAATACCTCCTTGTATTGCCGGAGGGTCCTGGTGGGCAGATCCCTTTCCCGCAACATTCCATTCATCACAGCTACACAAAGCCAGGCATCATCAAGTAAAGTTCCGTTCCAATCCCAGATAACATGGGTGTACCGGTACTGGTTAATCATTTCCTTGTATTTTTGTAAAAGTGCAGATTGTGTAAAAACCGGCGCTAAGTTCGTAAAGTTCCTTCATGTGCGGTGATTTTATTCTCAAAAATGATGACATTAAATCAATCTGTGATAAAACCTTTGACTATGCTTGAAAACTGTGCATGGTGCCCGCGCGAATGCCATGTTAACCGGTTGAATGGTGAGCTGGGCTATTGCAGAAGTGACGCTGGCCAAAATATCGGGTCGATATGCATACACAGGGGGGAGGAACCGGTGATAAGCGGTGAAAAAGGTATCTGTAACATCTTTTTCACCAACTGTAACCTTCAATGTGTCTATTGTCAGAATTACCAGATCAGCGATAACACTTCTGACTGTTCAGGCCAGGATTTGACCCTGGAAGATACGGTGAAGAATGTCGTCAGAATACTGGAGAAGGGCATTAACCGCGTCGGTTTCGTTTCACCCTCTCATTTCATACCACAGATGCTGATGATTATTGAAAGTGTCAGATCATTGGGTTTTCGGCCTGTATGGGTCTATAATTCAAATGGATATGATAAGGTAACAACTTTAAAGATGCTGGAAGGAATAATTGATGTCTATCTTCCTGATTTAAAATATAGTGATTCCTCATTGGGCGCTGCTCTTTCTGATGCTCACGATTATCCGAAAGTGGCCGGAAATGCCCTGAAAGAGATGTTTCGGCAGAAAGGTTCCACCCTGATTCTGGATGAAAACAGGAACGCCGAATCAGGAATGTTAGTACGTCATTTGGTCCTTCCGGGAGCGGTTGAAAACAGCATTCAGGTACTGCATTTTCTTGCTGAAGAACTCTCTCCAAGAATTCATGTTTCACTTATGGCACAGTATTATCCAACACCGCGGGTATGCAATCATCCGCAACTTGGCAGGAGGGTGACCTCCCAAGAGTACCGTGAGGTTATAAGTGCCATGGAGAAGCTTGGAATGCACCATGGATGGATTCAGGAATTCGATAGCAGTGACTTTTACTGTCCCGATTTTAACCGTGACCACCCCTTCGAATGATTGAGCAGGTGAATCAAAGTTGATTAAATCCTGAGAATTCAACTAATTTCTTTGACAGCTTAATGAAATCTGTTTATTTTTGAACCACTATTAAAAAATCCATTTATTTCCTTTAATAAGAATACTATGAAGAACTTGTTTACTTTGTTAATCCTTGCGTCGTTCACGTTAGGCGCCCTGGATCTTTGTGCACAGGAAAAAGAAAAAAAATCTGATTCCGGTTACCAGTTTACCCTGGTTAAAAAATTACCTGCTACTTCTGTAAAAAATCAATATCGTTCGAGCACATGCTGGAGTTATTCAACGATTTCGTTCCTCGAATCTGAACTGTTGCGTATGGGGAAGGATACCTTTAATCTGTCCGACATGTTTCCGGTTCATAAAGCATATCCCGAGAAGGCGGAAATGTACATTCGGTTTAACGGAAAGCATAATTTCGGGCCAGGAGGTGCCGCCCATGATGTAATTAATATGTTCCGCAAATATGGAATAACACCCGAATCAGCCTACTCCGGACATGTGATTGGTGAAGTGAATCCGGTCCATGGTGAGATGGATGCTGTTTTGGACGCAACCGTCGAAGCCGTTGTAAAAAATCCAAATCGCAAATTAACGCCGGTATGGCTAAAGGGATTTAATGGTTTGTTGGATGCCTACCTGGGCGCCATACCGGAAAAATTCGAATACAACGGTAAAGAGTATTCCCCCCGTTCATTTGCCGATATGCTCGGAATAAATCCGGATGATTATATTGAGATTACATCTTATACACACCATCCGTTTTATTCAAAATTCATTATTGAAATTCCCGATAACTGGGCCATGGATGAGGTTTATAATGTCCCCCTTGATGACATGATCAGGATCATTGACAATTCAATTGACCAGGGCTACACGGTAGCCTGGGGTGCCGATGTCAGTGAAAAAGGCTTTGCCTGGAAAAACGGAATTGCCATTGTGCCTGATAAAAATGTCAGTGAAATAACTGGAATGGATAAAGACCGTTGGGGCAAGCTCAGTGATGCAGAGAAGGAAAAGACGTTATTGAAATTTGAACATCCCGTCAAGGAAAAAAATATAACCCAGGAGATGCGTCAAGTAGAATTTGACAACTACCAGACCACCGATGACCATGGGCTTCATCTCATTGGAATTGCAAGGGACCAGAACGGTACCAAATATTATCTTGTAAAAAACTCCTGGGGCCTCGAAGGCAGTCCTTACAATGGTTATATTTATGTTTCAGAAGCTTATATCCGACTGAAAACTATGGATCTTATGGTCCATAAAAATGCTGTACCAAAGGATTTAAGAAATAAGCTTGAAATAAAATAATCAGACAACCGGAATAATCCTTCTGATTTTAATACCCTGTGTGTCTCGTGGTGAAATACTCCGATTCACAGGGTTTACCATCGGCCTTTTTGTGTCGGGCGGTTCAGCGATTCCTTCAGCAGAAGTAAATATTCTGCCCGGGGTACTTCAGTCGCGCCGAGATTGGCCAGATGCTTGGTTGAAATCTGACAATCGATGAGCCTGATCCTCAATTGTTTGCTGCGCTCAACGAGTGCATAAAAAGCTACCTTGGATGCATCATTGACAGTGTGGAACATACTTTCACCGAAAAATACTTCACCGAGTGAAATCCCATATAATCCGCCTGCCAGTGAATCGTTCAGGAAAACCTCGACTGAATGCCCAATGCCCATATCATATAACGTGCTGTATGCCTCAATGAATCTGTCACTGATCCAGGTACCTTCCTGATCTGGCCTTGCAGTATCGGCACATGCGCGGATCACCTCGTAAAAAGAGGTGTCGAACCGAATTTCAAAGATATTTTTCTGTACGGTTCTGATCAGACTTTTCGGAGCCTTGAATCGATCCGGAAACAAGATCATTCGGGGGTCGGGAGAATACCAGAAAATATCAGAACCATCATCGAACCAGGGGAATATACCTTGAGCGTATGCATTCAATAACCGGGCAGGCGAAAGATCTCCACCGATGGCAATCAACCCGTCAGGTTCAGCCTCTTCTGCAGGTGGAAATACCGGCTCTTCCGGTAAAAGAAAAACTGTCATTCCGAATGAAATCTAAAAAAGTTTACTTTATCTATTGCGTTTATTCAAGGCTTTCATGAGCGGCAGCTAGTATCCTTTGACAGGCTTCTTCCAGCTCATCAGGAGTTATTGTTAACGGAGGTGCAATCCGGAAGGTAGCGGGTCGGAACATATACCAATCAATGATGGCTCCATGGCCGATCGCCGACCTCATAAAGTGCTCTTTCTTATCCTGATTTTTAAGATCAATCCCAAGTGCAAGTCCTGCCCGGCGTACTGCACTGAACCCGGGATGATGTCCCAGTTTTTCTTCGAGGATCCTGCCTTTCCCTGCCACCTGTCCGAGCAGATTTTCTGACAACAATACATCCAATCCGGCTATTGCCGCAGCACAAGAAACCGGATGCCCGCCAAAAGTGGTGATATGACCCAATTCAGGATTATATGCAAGGGTTTCCATGATCTCTTTTGATGAAATGAAGGCCCCTAGTGGCATCCCGGCGCCAAGCGCTTTAGCCAGGGCCAGAATATCGGGTATAAAACCGAAATGCTCAAAACTGAACATCTTACCGGTCCTTCCCAAGCCCATTTGAATATCATCCAACAGGATCAGAACTTTCAGATCACGACACCTTTTTACCAAACAGTCGATGAATTCCTGATGAATTGATACAATTCCGGCTTCAGCCTGCACGGTTTCCAGCACCACACATGCCGTATCGGAGGTGATGGCTTCCAGATGGCTAAGGTTGTTGAATTCAATTTGTCTGATACCCGGAAGTAGAGGGCGGTACGCGTTTTTCAATGACTCATTGCCTGTTATACTCAGGCTTCCGTGGGTGCTCCCGTGATAGGCATTGTAAAATGAGATGATCCCGCTCCGACCGGTGTACCGTTTGGCTAACTTTAGGGATCCTTCTATGGCTTCACTCCCTGAATTAACGAAAAAAACGTTATTAAGTGTTTCAGGGAGCAGCGACACCAGTTTCTTAGCCAATTTCACTTGTGGGGATTGAATAAATTCACCATAAACATTAAGATGCAAATATTTGTCTGTTTGTTCACTGATTGCCTGAATGACTTTCGGATGACGGTGCCCCACATTGCTTACAGTGATCCCTGACACCAGATCCATGAATTTTTTTCCCGTTCGGTCATAAAACCAGATACCGTCTGCTTTCACGATTTCAAGATCCATGGCATTAAAGGAGGGTAAACCCAGGTGACGATAAAAGATTTCTCTGTCGGTCATAAAATAGAATTAAAACTGTTTTTCAACAAAAATGCGAAACATTTACTTTGCAAAGATTTCATAAGGTGAAGAGAAGGATTTCATTATTGCAAACCTGTTGTGATCCGTTATATAACAGGTCAAAGATATAAAATCGTATAGATTGGATACATTTGCAGTGGGAGAGAGCCGTTGCATTCTTTCAACACTTCTAAATCGTTTCTCAAAAGATTTAACCCATGAAAAATAAAGTTGTCATCATCACCGGCGCCTCATCCGGAATAGGGAAAGCCCTGGCGCTGGAATTGGCCCGCCGGGGAGCCAAACTGGTACTTGCATCACGCACACCCGTAAACCAACCGGAGTTTTCAGGAGATCATCCGGAAATATTGTTCGTGAAGACCGACGTAACCCGTGAAGAAGATTGCAAAAACCTGATAAACCAAACCATCGAAAAATTCGGCCGTATCGATATCCTGATCAACAATGCCGGGATCTCGATGAGGGCATTGTTTGAAGATGTTGACCTGAATGTAATCCGGAAACTAATGGATACCAACTTTTGGGGAACCGTGTATTGTTCAAAATTCGCATTGCCCTATCTGCTCCGGTCTCATGGTTCACTGGTTGGAGTCTCATCGGTAGCCGGTTATAAAGGATTGCCAGGACGAACAGGATATTCTGCCTCCAAATTTGCCATGCAGGGTTTTCTTGAAGTCGTCCGGATCGAAAACATGAAGAAAAATTTGCATGTTCTGATTGCCTGCCCGGGATTCACAGCATCCAACATCCGGAATGTGGCGCTATCTAAAGATGGATCAGCACAGGGAGAGACCCCACTCGACGAAAGCATGCTGATGACGGCCGAGTCAGTTGCAGCTCACATCATCCGCGCAATTGAAAAAAGAAAAGACCGTATTGTTCTAACCACAACGGGAAGGATGACCGTCCTTCTCAATAAATTCTTCCCAAAATTCATGGACCGGATGGTATATAACCATATGGCAAAAGAACCCAACTCACCTTTCAAATAACCTGGGATCGTCAGTTTATTTTGATCTTGGATGGAACTGAATGATTGTGCTGCGTAAATAGTTACGGTCCAAATGGGTATAGATTTCGGTCGTGGTAATGGATTCATGTCCGAGCATTTCCTGCACCGCCCTCAGGTCAGCTCCGCCTTCAACCAGATGGGTGGCAAAGGAGTGCCGGAAGGTATGAGGACTGATCTTCTTTTTTATTCCTCCGCGAATCGCAAGTTCTCTGATGATATGGAATACCATGACCCGCGAAAGATGGCTCCCGCGCCTGTTTAGAAATACAAAATCTTCCTGACCGTAAGCAATTTTCCCCAGAGGTCGAACCTCCTGAAGATAGTATTCAAGTTCCTTCTGAGCAACCCGCCCGACTGGAACCAACCGTTCTTTATCACCTTTTCCAGTGATTTTTACAAAACCCTCATGAAAATGAAGGTTGGATATCTTAAGCGTAATCAGTTCTGAAACCCTGAGTCCGCATCCATAAAGGGTTTCAAGCATAGCTTTATTACGTCTTCCTTCGGGTTTGCTTTGGTCGATCTGAGCAATGAGCCGGTCGATCTCCTCCACACTGAGGAAAACGGGAAGTTTCCTTCCTATTTTTGGCAATTCCAACAATTCGGTCGGATCCTTGTCGATCAGGTTTTCAAGCAAAAGATATCTGAAGAATGATCTTAATCCTGAAATCACCCGGGCTTGTGTCCGGGCTGTCATTCCCAGTTCAGTTACCCATTTAAGAAAATCCTGAAAATGGTGCAATTCAATCGTTTCCGGCGTGACCTTCAATCCACGGGATTCAAGAAATTGTAAGATCTTTGTGACATCATGAACATATGCCTCCACCGAATGGACCGACAACGACCTTTCAAGCTGAAGGAAAGATTTAAATCCATTGATATAAGATTGCCACATCATAAATGAGAAACAATTCAATCAGGCCAAATTAGGAAATTTATTTTAGCCTGAAATATATTTTGTTTTTTCGAGGGAATCGTTTAATTTTGCAGTCCCGAAAAATAAAGCGTTAAAAGATGGCAAAGAAGAGTAAAGATCAACGGATTCAGGTGATCCTCGAATGTACCGAACAAAAAACAAGCGGTGTCCCCGGTGTATCACGGTACATCACTACGAAAAATAAGAAAAATACACCGGAAAGAATTGAATTGAAAAAATTCAACCCTTACCTGAAAAAAGTCACGGTTCACAAAGAAATTAAATAATTCAAGATATGGCAAAGAAAGTTGTTGCATCATTTAAAGCTACCTCTGGAAAAGATTTCACGAAAGTTATCCGGATGGTTAAGTCTCCCAAAACCGGAGCTTATGTTTTTAAAGAAACGATTGTCGCCAACGATATGGTTAAGGATTTTTTAGCCAATAAAGAAAATTAGTAAAGTCAACTATTTTACTGTAAAGCTTTTTTCTTCGGAAAAAAGCTTTTTTTATATATGAGGTTTTCAATATGGGTCTCTTCAATATATTTTCACGGGATAAGAAAGAACGCCTTGACCAGGGGCTCCAGAAAACAAAATCAAACATCATTACCAGAATTTCTAAATCCATCATTGGAAAATCAACCATTGATGATGAGGTCCTTGATAACCTGGAAGAGATACTGGTCACATCGGATGTTGGCGTTGAAACGACCCTGAAAATTATCGACCGGATTCAGAAACGTGTCTCCATGGATAAGTATCTCGGAACCGGGGAATTGAATTCAATTCTGAGGGAAGAGATTGCGGCGTTGCTCCAGGAAAACAATATTCAGGATTTTACTGAATTTTTGATTCCTGAAGGAAAAAAGCCTTATGTCATCATGGTGGTTGGGGTCAACGGCGTGGGTAAAACTACAACCATTGGCAAACTGGCCAATCAATTTGTTAAGTCGGGAAAAAGTGTATTGTTGGGCGCAGCAGATACATTTCGCGCAGCCGCGGTCGACCAGATCACCATCTGGGCCGATAGGGTAGGGGTCCCCGTTATTACCCAGGGAATGGGTGCAGATCCTGCCTCGGTCGCTTTCGATACGTTGAAATCAGCAATAGCCCGTGATACCGATGTCGTCATTATCGATACAGCCGGCCGATTACATAACAAAGTCAACCTGATGAACGAACTTTCGAAAATCAGAAAAGTTATGCAAAAATTAATGCCGGAAGCGCCCCATGAAATATTGCTCATCTTAGATGCTTCTACCGGCCAGAATGCTTTCGAACAAGCCAAACAGTTTACGGCTGCCACCGAAGTGAATGCATTGGCTCTGACCAAGCTTGATGGTACTGCCAAGGGAGGTGTGGTGATCGGGATTTCAGATCAGTTTAAAATTCCGGTCAAATATATTGGCGTGGGCGAAGGAATTGATGACCTCCAGGTATTTAACCGGATCGAATTCGTCGACAGCCTGTTCAATAACTGATTTCATTGAAAACAAAACCGAACTTTCGGAAAATCGGATTTGTATCCCTCGGATGTGCTAAAAACCTCGTCGATACCGAGGCACTAATGAAACAGGCAGAACACAACGGTTTTGATATCCAATATAACCCGGATGGCAGAGATTATATCGATGCTGCAATTATTAATACCTGTGGTTTTATTCACGATGCCAAAAAAGAATCCATCGATACCATCCTGGAATTTGTAACAGCTAAAAAGAATGACAGGATCGGTCGGCTTTTTGTCATGGGATGCCTGTCCGAGCGGTATAAATCAGAACTAACAGAAGAAATCCCGGAAGTGGATGGCTTTTTTGGAGTCAATGATTTTAAAAGAGTCCTTGAACGGCTCGGGGGAACCTACCGGCAAGAGTTGGTCGGTGAGAGATGGTTAACCACTCCACGCCACTATGCCTACCTGAAAATTGCTGAAGGATGTGACCGTAGATGCTCTTTCTGCGCCATTCCATCTATCCGTGGAAACCACGTTAGCCGACCGGAAGATGAGATACTTCGGGAGGCAAGAATCCTTGTGGAAGGTGGCGTCAAAGAACTTAATATCATTTCTCAGGACACGACTTATTTTGGGCTTGACACCCATCATACAAGGCGCCTTCCGAATCTCTTGCGCAATTTGGCAGAAATCAAGGGATTGGACTGGATTCGTCTTCACTATACCTATCCCGATGGATTTCCAGATGAACTCTTCGAGGTAATAAATTCATACCAAAATATCTGCAAATACATTGATATTCCGTTACAACATATCAGCGATCGCATCCTGAAGTCAATGCGACGGGGCATAAACGGAAAAGAAACACGGACACTTATTGAAAAAATCCGAAACAGGATACCCGGGGTTGCAATCCGAACAACGCTCATTGTTGGCTATCCGGGAGAAACAAGGTCTGAATTTCTTGAACTGAAAAAGTTTGTAGAAGAATTCAAATTCGATCGGCTCGGGGCTTTTACCTACTCAGCCGAAGAGGGCACGTCAGCATTTACATTTAAGGATTCTGTTACCACCCGAACTAAAGAAAACCGACTCGAAGAACTTATGGATACGCAGGATCTGATATCTCATGAACTGAACCAAAACAAGATAGGCAAAATCATGACCGTTATCATTGACCGCAGTGAAGGCGACTATTTCATTGGCCGGTCAGAATTCGATTCACCGGAGGTTGACAATGAGATCCTGATAAAAAGACAGGATCAGGTAATTGCACCCGGAACTTTTTGTAAAGTGCGCGTAACAGGAAATGAAAGCTTTGATTTATTTGCGGTAATAATGTAATTTTGACAATCTATCAATATTTTACTCTATGAAGAACAAAATCTTTTTTTTAGTGATCCTTCTCATGCTTTCAGTAGCCATGAAAGCACAAACTCCTTCAAAAGACAATAGAATTTCTGATACAACAAATAAATTTGATAATCAGGGAAATAAATATGGTTATTGGATCGAAAAACAGGGCGATGCAACCTTTAAAGGGGAATACCTAAACAATAGAAAAGTAAAAAACTGGGTCGGATACTATCCAAACAAGGTGATTTATCGGATCGACTATTACACCAACGGCAATAAGGACGGGATTTCGATTCAATTTGATCGTAAAGGAAAAATCAGCCTTGTTGAGAATTATAAGGACGGACTTTTAAATGGGGAAACGGTTTCATATGGACAATATAATGATTTTCCGCTCTCAGATGGTGAATACAAAAATGGTAAAAAGAATGGTACTTTTCGAAAATACGCAGATAATGGGAAAATCCAGGAAGAGACAAATTTCAAGGATGATATGAAAGATGGCGTTTCAAAATGGTACAATAAATCAGGAAAATTAATAGCGGAATATAATTATAAAAACGGGAAATTCGAGGGCCCCCAAAAAACTTATTACGAAAATGATTCTTTACAATCATTGAACTTTTACACTAATGATCTGCTTTCTGGTGAATCAAAGGAATATTACAGGAATGGCAGGGTAAAAGTTTCAGGTACACATGTATTGGGTTTGAAAGATGGACCTTGGACTGAGTACGATGAAGTTGGTAAAATCCAGGCTGTAATCAAGTATAAAAACGGGATCGAACAGAAGAAAAAGTGATCCGGTTTTCCTACTATCTCCTATTCCTGATAACATAGGATTTTTTTACAGGCTTTGATTTGTACTCATAGCGGATATTGTATGCACTTTTGTTTTTCTTATGCTTTTTAACGGAATATTGATTGTTTGAGCTACATACCGATTTTCTTGAGGAACAACCCGTTCCCGTTAAAAGGGTGAAGCAAAACACCCAGACAATCCCATAGGAAAGAACTCGTTTTAAACTCATTACACAGTCTGAATAGGGATAATTGGATTAAGCAAAGTTAAGAAATTAATGCCAGAAAGGACATTTTTTCCTACTTTTGTTTGTTCTTGTCAACAACAATATCGTTTCCCGCTGAATCGACTTATGTTATCAACAGGATCCCGGAACAATTTAGAAATGTACAAAGCTATTATTTACACTTTTCTTCTGATTTGTTTTTCATTTTCTGTCTCTCAGGCATCTGCTCAGTTTCCTCCCCCTGCCGGAAAATATGGATCTACAGCAATTTACAAAGACAGCCCGATCAATATCGACTGGGCAAATACCTGCTCAATATTCAGGGGTTATATCGATCAGACCGATACTACTGTTACCTTTGAAGGATCAAATAAAGCAACTTATGGAAGTAGTCTTTATGGAAGCGGACCGGCTGATGATCTGGTTGTCAGCTTAGGCGATCAAGGGATAGCAATTTTGACCTTTGATCCACCGATAAAAAATGACGTTGGTCCCGACTTCTCTGTTTTCGAAAACTCCTTCAGCAACTCCTTTCTTGAACTGGCTTTTGTGGAAGTCAGTTCCGATGGTAAAAGGTTTGTCAGATTTCCGTCAACATCCTTGACCCAGTCATCAGTACAGGTTGGAACCTTTGATACCCTGGATGCAACTAAGATAAATAACCTTGCAGGAAAGTACCGGATGGGTTATGGTACCCCATTCGATCTGGAGGATATTATTGATAGCACTGGAATTGATCCTTCAAACATAACCCATGTTAAAATAATTGATGTCGGGGGATGTCTGAACCCCGGATTTCAAAGTGTTGATTCAGAGGGGAGGATTATTAACGACCCGTGGCCGACACCTTTTGGAACTGGCGGCTTTGACCTGGATGCAGTTTCAGTTTTGGACCATTACCCTGCCCCGGATTCCTTATTGACGGTCCTCCTGTATCCAAATCCCGTAAGGGATCAACTCAATGTAATCTGTGGATTTCACACTCCGGGTACGCTGACTTTGTTCGATATGAACGGCCGCCGGTATAACTCATTTGTATTCGAAAATAAAACCACCCTCAATCTGGGTAACCTCGCACAGGGTGTTTACTTCGTCGACATCAAATTTGACGGAATGCAACCCTTTATCAGGAAAATTGTTAAATGACTCTCTATAAGCTTAACCTTGGTTTTTGATAAGCTTTCGTAAATATTTCTTTCGGAGAATTTTGGCACTATTCTCAATTTGTTCGCTTGTCTCTGGTCAAGCCCAAGTACTAAGTGATACTCTCCGGTTACCCGAATTAGAAGTTAAATCAAACTTTGTCATTGATAATGAAGGATTTAAAAAAATCCACATGGATTCAGGCCTCTTTATCCCCAACCTGCGGTCTGATCTTTCACGAATAATTTCTGAACACTCTACGATATTTATCAAGTCCTATGGTAATGGTACCCTGGCAACGCCATCATTCAGAGGTACTTCTGCGCAGCATACACAGGTCGAATGGAACGGTATCAGCCTTAACTCACCGATGCTGGGGCAAATGGATTTTTCTCAGGTACCTGTTTCTCAGTTCGATGGTCTGGAAATTCTGTATGGTGCAGCCGGCATAGCCCGTACCTCTGGTGCTTTTGGCGGAATTGTTGATCTGATAACAATGCCCGATTGGAATAACCGGATCAATGTGCTGGCCTCACAATCGATTGGCAGTTTCTCAATCTATACAACCAATCTTAATCTTTGCTTTGGGACGGAAAAGCTTCAATCTCATACTAAATGGAACTTTACGTCGGCTCAGAATAATTTTCCCTTTACCAACAACAACGGGGTAGAAGTTAAACAGGAAAATGCATCTTATTATCAATATGGGTTATCACAGGAACTTTTCTGGAAATTAAAAAACCGTCACCTTTTCTCGGCAAAGGTTTGGTTTAGTGAAGATAACAGAAATCTGCCGCCGACAACATCGAATCTTGACACCAACAAAACGGAAAAAATTCATGATAGGGCCGTCAGGGCTGTACTGGAATATAAACTGGTTGATAAAGGTTACAACCTTCTCATTCGATCGGCATTGAATGACCAGTATATGAACTATTCAAACAGTACGATTGACATGAATTCTGTTCATCAGACTTATTCCTGGATCAACCGGATCCGATTTACCTGGTCGAAAATTAAAAATCTAAAAATAAAGCCAGGCATCGATTTTACCTATGACTGGGTACGTTCTGATGATTATTCCGGACGAAAAACACGATCGCTGACAAGTCTATTTATTGAACTAAACTACAGTTTTAACAAACATTTTAACTCATCCCTGGTTCTCCGTGAGGATATCATCGATTTTTCCCTGAATCCATTGATTGCCGCTCTTGGAGTTGAATACAAACCGTTCAATAAATACAATTTTATGCTGAATCTGAATTTAGCCCGGAATTATCGGTATCCGACCCTTAATGATCTTTATTGGCAAGGTGCTGGGAACCCAGATCTGAAACCTGAGCTGAGTTATTCAACCGAAGCAGGAGCAACATTTAATTGGGAATCAAAAAATAAAATTGTCTATTTCGAATCAAACATCACAGGATATTATACCTGGTTGTACGACATGATCACCTGGAGTCCGGTTGAAGGTAACAGCGCCTTGTTTAAACCCGAAAATGTTGATGAGATCCATGCTCGCGGGATCGAAGCTGGCTTGAATCTACTGTTAAGAATATCAGGGTTTACAATCGGATGGAAGAATAACTATCACTTTTGCAGGTCGACCTATGAAAAAGCAAATTCGACCTATGATCAAAAAATTGGTAAGCAACAAATTTATATTCCGGAAAACACCCTCAACAGTACATTGTCGATTGAGAAATGGAAGTTTTTTCTAAATTATAACTTCTTCTATGTCAGTGCAAGATACACTGGAAAAGATAACCTGACCATGATGCCAGGTTATAACTTGTCAAATATTATTTTCGGAAAGAATATTACATTGAAAAATTTTATTATATCTTTACAACTTGATATTAATAATCTGTTTGATCTCGACTATCAATCTGTTGCCAGCCGGCCGATGCCGGGAATTAGTTATGCCATTACGGTTAAACTTGGTTTTTCAGGCATAAAAAATTAATGGAAAAATTTAAATCGTGAAGATTCCTATCCCACTGATCCATAGGTACATTTTATATACAAAACTTCTTCTTTTTTTGGGATTGTTTGCCAGTTGTACAAAAGATCCCGTGCGAGAAGTTACGGTTAATCCACCCGATACCACTACCGTACCGGTTAGTTATAAAAACGGAATTTTTATCATTAATGAGGGTAATTATAATTGGGGAAATGCTTCAGTTAGCGTCATCCTTTCGGATAAGAATTTGGTGATCCAGGATATTTTTCGGAAAGCCAACTCCCGAAGTTTGGGTGACGTTGCTGAATCAATGAAAATCAAAAATAATCTTGGGTATCTGATTGTTAATAACTCAAACCGTATTGAAGTGGTAACAGTCGACAATTTCAAATCATTGACTACCATTCCCGGCCTGAACTCACCCAGATTCATGGAATTTGTTGACTCAACCAAGGCATATATTACAAATCTGCAGAAAAATATTACTGTCATTGACTTGAGATCCAACACCATCTCTAAAGTGATCAAAACATCCACCTGGACTGAAAATCTATTGAAATATGATAGATACATGCTGGTGACCAGTATCGGAAAATTCAGCGATCCGACTTCCGACAGGGTTCCGGTGGTTTACGTTATCGATACCCAGACAGATCAGATAACCGATAGTATTCTCACTGGAAAAGAACCTATTGGAATGGTAATTGATAAAAAGCAGAAAGTATGGGTATTATGTTCAGGTGGATATGATAATTTTGAGCAGCCCTCCTTGTTAAGAATTAATCCTGAACTCAGGATTATTGAAAAAAAATTCACATTTACTGGGATTGGAAAAGTACCGAGTAAACTTTGTATAAACCCGACCGGTGATACACTGTATTATTTAAATGGGGGAGTTTATATGATGGCCGTCAGTGCTTCTGCTTTACCCTTACAATCCCTGATTCCGTCCGAAGGAAGGTTACTTTATGGACTGGCAATTCATCCCATGACAGGTCATATTTTCGTTAGCGATGCAAAAGATTACGTGCAAAATGGAACTGCGTATCAATATAACCACACCGGTAAACTCCTCAAGGAATTTCAAACCGGAAGAATTCCTGGTTCCTTTTGTTTTTCTGAATCCAAATCGAAATAACTACCCGGTTTCATCGCCCGCAATATTTAATACTTCTAAAGATAATTCCCTGAATTCACTGAGAATCATTGCAGTGGCTCCCCAAATTATGTTGTGATCAATGTAAAACGCTGGCACGGTTAGTGATAATCCAAAAACTAATTTTACCTTCTTCTTTCTGATATTACTACTGTCAAGGAGCTCATCTAAGGTTATTTCAATAATTTTTGCAACTTCAGCGGGATCAGGATGAAATTTTGGATGGGACTCCTGATACCCGATATATGGAGATACCAAATAGTTGCTGGGTGGAATATATAAATCAGTTAGTTTCCCCAAAAGCTTTATTTGAGTCGGATTAATGCCGATTTCTTCTTTTGATTCCCGAAGTGCTGTATCCCTGGAATCTTTATCGGCATGCTCTGACTTTCCGCCTGGTAAACTAATCTGTCCGCTGTGAATGCCCTGATATTGCGGACGTAGCATAAGAACTATTCCGATTGTATCCAGGTGTGGATAGAGCAGAATAAGCACGCTGCTCCGAATTGCATTCTTAGGAACACCACTTTTAATCATCTTCTGAATTCTGGCCATGGAGGCCATTTTCAACTGAGCATTGCGTCCTGGCAGAGGCTTCTTCAATTGTTGTTCAAGAGCATAAATAAACGGACCAAAATTCATATGCTTCTTTTTTTACCAAAGTTATTGGTTTGGCTTGTTAATGCTTAACTTTGTGGCAAATAAAATTTTCTCATGCCAGCAGAAGAAAACCGACCAGTATCACATCCCTTTACAAAGGACCTTATTAAAAAAAATCTGGTATTGTATAATGATGATGTGAATACGTTTGATTTCGTAATTCAATCGCTGATCGAAATTTGCAATCATGAACCTATACAAGCCGAACAGTGCGCACTCATAGCCCATTACATGGGAAAATGTGCAGTTAAAAGCGGTGATTATGATGAAATTAAACCCCTGTTCGAAGAGATGACCGTTCGCGGTTTAACAGTAACAATCGAATAATTAAGAATTTTTCCTATTAACAACTTACTGACATTTTATTAACACAATCCTTATTGATTGTTCTAATGTTCTGTAAACAAATATATTAAAAAATTTGTTTATTAACATTTTGTTTAAAACCTTTGTTGAAAGGGAGTTGGTAACTGCTGAGATTGAAACTTGCTTTACCTGTAAAGCCTGCAGTATATTTGGGCACTCAAGCGAGAGATAAAAGGGACGCTGGAAAACACGCTGGTGAAAGCAGGAACCGAAAGGCGACATGCACTCCTGGCAAAGCCCGAAAAGTCGCGCTCCGAAAGGTGCCGACAACACGGGGGAGTTCACAGCGGGGACGAAAGGGAGATGGATCCGAAAGGATTTTTCAAACCGGAAGCCGGAACGAACAGAAAGGGGAGACCCTGACTGAAAAGATCACCCACAATAACTGTAGCTTGGACGCCCCGGAAGACTACGGTCGACTGGATGCGGGATGGGAACAGCTTCGGCCAGAGGAGGTTCCCATCGTTGTTTTATAGTGGTCTGAAAGAGGTTCAATCCAAAAACCTTGTGAAAAATCAAAAATCGGTTCTGGATTACAAAATTATACTGCGCCAGATTACAGGATAAACGGGATAACCGCTTTTCTCTCAGGAGGATATTCCGGAAATGTAGTCTGATACCATTTGTGATGGTGCAATGCCCGGGGTAGTAAGTTTACCATGGTCCATATAGTAAAAGCTACTGCCGGTGAACACCATGTCATCAGTGCAAATCCTGACCATTCAACGATCTCTCCGAAATGATTCGGGCAGGAGATGTATTTGAACAATCCTTTTTGAGGAATGACATAGCCTGATTCCCCGGGTTTTCTTAAATGAATTAAAATAAAATCGGAGTTCCAGTTAATTGCTAACCCTGAAATAAAAAATACTACCCCGGCTATGAATCTGGGATCTCCAAAATATGACAGGGGATATCTCGCTTCATTTGCAATTGTTCCCAGAAAATATCCATTGATGGAACCATTTACGAGGTTGAAGAAAATTGCCATGAGAACTATTGCCAGTGGCATTTTTTTTCCTTTAGTCCTTAATCTGAAAGGAAAAATGAGGGTACGGTTAATATAATGAAAAACCCAAAATCCGAAAAAGACCCAGGTAACGGGTGGATGCGCTCCTGTTCCAAAAATATAAAAACCTGCAAACACAATTAAAGCAGGCAACTCCATGATAATCCATCCGATCCGGTTGTCAATCATGGCACCCCATCGTTTTGAAGCATGTCTTCCATACGGGGCCTCAATTTTGAGTATAAAAGGAAATGAAACCAGTGCAACGGCTATCCAAAGATACACGAGCAGATAGAAAGTTGATTCTTTCATTCAGTATGTATTTAAATGATTCGTTTTTGCTGCTTGAACCAATCAAAAAGATCAGCAATTGTGTCCGTTAACGGACGGGGATGGTAATTTAGTTCTTTCTTGGCTTTTGCATGACTGATCAATCGGCTTCCTTCCGTAATAATCGTTAATGACTCATGTGTGTATAAGGGAATAGTTCCAAGAACCCTGGAATAAAGTGTAGTAAATGGCAATCCTACTCTTGCAAGCCATACAGGGACTACAGTCTGAACAGTCTTCCGCCCGGTTGCCTGCGAAATACTCGCTGAAAATTCCTTTAAGCTGTGATAATGTCCTGACAATAAATACTTTTCACCTTTTTTGCCATTTTCCATTGCAGATATTGCACCGGTAACAACATCTCTGACATCAACCCAGTCATAACCGCCAGGTATTAAGGAAGGAATTTTATGATTATAAATGTCTATCACCGCTTTTCCTACAAGCGAAGGTTCGGGATCTTCAGGTCCTATGATGGCTGTAGGGCTGACAACAACAGCATCAATTCCGGTTTTCACAGCTTCCAAAACTGATTTTTCACCATCTGCTTTAGAACAATCATAGGAGAAGCCTCTATGAGAAACTAATGGACGGGTCTCATCCAGCACCTCATCTGAAGGTGACTGTGAAAAAGCATGAATGGAACTGAAATGTACCAATCGCTTAATTTTACAGTATTTTACTGTTTCAATGATATTCTTTGTTCCGGTGGCATTGGTTTCGGTAACTAAACTGTTTTGGTCGCCCGTAATGGAAATCCTTGCAGCAAGATGAAACATGACCTCACAGCCATCTGCAAAGGAGAGCAAAGTTTCTTTTTTTAGCAGATCACCCTGAAAGAGACGGATCGGAAGATCTTTAAGATTTTCAGCATTTTGATGGATCAGGGCATTCACTTCGTGTCCTGATTCCAATAATCTTTTGCAAAGATTGACTCCAACGTGACCATTGGCGCCTGTTACAGCAATTTTCATCAGAGTGTTTTAGAGTAAAGGCAAAAATAGTATTATTTCCCGATTGTTTTGCATTTCATCATAATACGGATTAATTTTACACAAATAAAAATTTGCCATATGAAAACAATGTTGAAAATTTTATACTGGATTCTTGGAATCCTTGCTGTTTTGGTAATAATATCATATTTATTACCAAAGAGTTATAAAGTTGAACGGGTTCGGTATGTGAATTCAACCCCAGCAATTTTATATCAACTGACCAGCAATTTCTACCGTTGGTACTTGTGGGTACCATGGACCAAACAGGCTGATTCAACTGCTGTTTTTGTATTGAAAGGTACCGGAGGGCTGGTCGGTTCATCATGGAGATGGAGTGGAAAAAAGTTTGGACAAGGTGAGATGATCTTAACAGAAACTACAGAAAATGAATTGGTAGAATACGATTTAGCTTTTAATAATGGCGCTCATAAATCGAAAGGCAGGATATCAATCGAACGTACCGGCGACAGTTGTAAAGTGGTGTGGACTGACCAGGGAGACCTTGGATATAATCCAGTCTCAAGATACATGGGACTATTAATGGATAGAATGATGGGACTGGATTTTGAAAAAGGGCTTCTCAAACTCAAATATGTTGCAGAAGCACGTTCGAAATGGCCAAAAATTGAAGAATTTCGGTTGACACCCCAGGTTATTTTGGTGGTGACAGATTCCGCCGGACCTGACACATATCCTGAAATCATGTCAAAAGCATATAATGAAATATATTTATATATCAACACACACCAGATTCAAGTTTCCGGGGCACCATTGGCAATTTTTTTGAAATGGGATTCTGTCAGCCAACAATCCACCATGAACATTGGGGTTCCGGTTGAGAATGCATCCAAAGGATCAGGAAGGGTTAAGGTTCTGAATATCCCAGAGCAGGATGTCGTCGCTGCTCAATATTTTGGCTCCTACGATAAGACCGGAATCGTGTATAACATTCTCGACCAATACATAAAAGAAATAGGCAGGATTCCTGTTGAAACTCCCTGGGAAATCTATGTTACAGATCCGCATCAAGAAAAGGATACCATGAAATGGCAAACAACTATTTTATTCCCCTTAAAATGATTTTAATGTATAACTTCATTTTCTTTTTCTCGGATAAATGCTGATGTTGTTTCCTATAATTAATATTATGTTAAATAAGAAAATCATAAAAAAGCCAGGAAAAAATACCTGGCTTTGATTTCGACCTCCTACCGATGGGAATGAAAACGTTTTACTATTTTTTTAGTTCATTGATTTTTTCCTGAATAGCCTTCACTTTATCATTCTGGTTTGTCCTTGCATAAATTTGCTTTAATGTTACCAGCGTGTTGATATCGGTAGGTTGTAATATGGTAGCCTTTTCAAGATAAGGCAACGCATTTGAAAGCAGCGTATTCGCTTCAGATTTGAGTTGTTCGTATTTTGCAGTAGCATCAAGTGGAAGTTTATTGGCTTCTTCTTCAATCACAGCAGCTTTATTGACATAAATAGCGCCAAGGTTATAAATAGCATCAAAGTAATCAGGATTTAGCCTTATTGCATTTTTATAGGTGTCGACGGCATTCTCGAACGACGCAGCCCGTTGCTCAGTTGTACGCGTTGTATCATTAGAAAGGTTATCATAAATGGTTCCAAGGGCAAAAGCAACGGAGGAATTTGTTGAATCCTGTTTTAAAGCAAATTTCAGATTATCTAAAGCCTTTTCAGTCCTGTTAAAAGTCAAGTAAATATTTGTCTCAGACAAAAACAAACGAAAATCGGATGGGTACAGCTGCTGCCCCATTTTAATAAATTTCAAAGCGTTCACAGAATCTTTATCCTGACGATAAATATCTGATATGGTTATAAATACTTGTGGTGACTTGTAATTTAACTTCAATAATTTAAGATAAAGATCCTTTGCTGCTTCTTTCTCATTGGCAAGCGAAGCGCAGGTGGCGGCATTCAATAATGATACCGTATCGGGAACATTTGCCATTTCAAGAACCTCTGCCCCTCTCGAAAAATTTATCATTGCGTCCTTAAACATTTTTTTGTTGTAATTATCCACCGCAGCATTATAATAATTATTACGCTGCCAGTTCAGTTTGGCAACAATATCATCATAGTACTCTTTTTTGGTATCAAATTCAACAGCCTTTTTATAGGATTCAAGGGCTTTTGTAAGTGGGTCCGGGTCGAGTGCCTTAAATTTGACATCCTGGGTGTTTGATAACTCCAGATAAATATTACCACGAAGGAACCATGCTTTGGCATCCTGGGCGGTGCTGGGATCCAGAATACATTGGTTTATGGCTTCCATGGCTTTATCTAATTTACCATCTTTCAGATAGTTGGAGGCCGATTGCCGAACATTCTTCTGTCCGAATACAAGGGTAACTGAGACCGCGAAAAACAGAAATAAAGCAAATTTTTTCATTGGTTTGTGTGTTGTTATAGATGATTACATTGAATTGATTTGCAGACTGCAAAGATAAACAAGCCCGCTGATTTTATATTCGTATCATAAAATTAATTTTCTAAGTTGGTGTTATCACTTTCTTCATGGGACTCCTCCCCTTCACCATTTTCTGTGCCAACCTCCACATCAACTTTTGCAACGGCGGCTATTGCATCGCCTTCATCTATTTTAATCAACCTGACTCCCTGAGTTGCCCTGCCGATTATCCGTAAATCCGAAACGGCCATCCGAATAATAACCCCGGACTTATTAATGATCATAATATCATCATTATCAGTAACATCATTTATTGCAATTAAAGCACCTGTTTTATCTGTGATGTTTAGGGTTTTCACACCCTTACCACCACGGTTTGTGATTCGGTAATCATCAAGATCAGACCTTTTGCCATACCCGTTTTCGGATACAACCAAGACTTCAGCTTTACGGTCTAAAGGAATGCAAATCATACCGATCACTTCATCATTGGGCCCGGCCAAAGTGATACCTCTCACGCCGATCGCATTCCGACCCATTGGTCTCACCGTCTTTTCATTGAACCTGATTGCTCTTCCTGATTTCAATGCGAGGACAACTTCGTCGGTTCCTTGTGTCAGTCTTGCCTCTAAAAGCTGGTCCCCTTCGTTGATGGTGATTGCATTGATACCATTCTGACGTGGTCGTGAATACGCTTCGAGTGAGGTTTTTTTAATCGTTCCTTTTTTAGTGGCAAGTATGATAAAATTAGATGATGCGTACTCATTGTCTTTTAAATCTTTAACATTAATGATTGCCCTGACTTTATTGTCTGCATCCAAATTTACCAGGTTTTGAATAGCGCGACCTTTAGAGGTCTTTCCGCCTTCCGGAATTTCAAAAACTCTTAACCAAAAGCACTTTCCCTTTTCTGTGAAAAGCAACAGATAATTGTGGTTGGTAGCGATAAACAAATGTTCAAGAAAATCTTCATCTCTTATCTCACTTCCTTTTGTTCCTCTTCCTCCCCTGTTCTGACGCCTGTATTCGGTCAGGGGGGTCCTCTTGATATAGCCCATGTGGGAGATGGTGATTACTACATTTTCATCAGCAATGGTATCTTCAATTCTGAAATCGGAAGCAGAGTAAACAATTTGGGTTTTAGGTTCATCTCCATACTTTTCCTTGATCTCGCGAAGCTCATCTTTTACGATAGCCAACCGCAATGATTCATCTGAGAGAATCTCTTTGAGATGTTGTATCAGTTTCATCAGTTCAGCGTACTCTTCCTTGATCTTTTCACGTTCAAGACCGGTCAGCCTTTGCAACCTCATATCAAGTATTGCTTTAGCCTGTATTTCAGTGAGAGCAAAATTGTTCATCAAGCCCAGCCTTGCCTCCTCGGGTGTTTCACTTGCCCGGATGAGCGTTATGACAGCATCCAGATTATCCAGTGCAATAAGAAGCCCTTCGAGAATATGGGCTCTTTTTTCTGCCTCCTCGAGCTCGAATCTGGTCCGTCGTGTTATCACATCATGTCGGTGCTCCACATAATGATGAATCATGTCCTTTAGATTTAACATCATTGGACGGCCTTTAACCAGCGCTATGTTATTGACATTGAAAGAGGTCTGCAAAGGAGTCAATCGAAATAATTTATTGAGAACTACATTGGTAATTGCCTCACGTTTTAATTCGTATACGATTCTGACGCCATTGCGGTCTGATTCATCCCGGATATCCGATATTCCTTCAATTTTTTTATCATTGATCAGATCAGCAGTTTTTTTGATCATGTCGGCTTTATTTACCTGGTAGGGAACCGATGTGACAACTATTTTTTCCCGGCCATGATCATCTTGTTCAATTTTTGTTTCTCCTCTTAAAATAATTCTTCCCCTCCCCGTTTCAAAAGCATCTTTAACTCCTTCATATCCGTAAATAATTCCTCCGGTTGGGAAATCAGGGGCCTTTATGAATTTCATGAGCTCTGGAATGGTGATTTCCCGATTATCAATATAGGCTATAATTCCATCCGAGACCTCACTCAGATTATGAGGAGCCATGTTGGTTGCCATTCCCACTGCAATTCCAGATGCTCCATTAACCAGTAAATTTGGTATCCGTGAAGGCATGACGGTGGGTTCCTGTAGTGAATCATCGAAATTATTCCGGAATTCTACTGTGTCCTTTTCAATGTCGGCAACCATTTCTTCGGCAATTTTTTGTAGACGGGCTTCTGTATACCGCATGGCTGCAGGATTATCTCCATCCATAGAGCCGAAATTACCCTGACCATCAACCAACGGATATCGTAAACTCCAGTCCTGAGCCATCCTTGCCATAGCATCATAAACCGAGGTATCGCCATGGGGGTGATATTTACCCAGTACCTCACCAACAATTCTTGCTGATTTTTTATAGGAACGGTTTGATAAGACGCCGAGTTCATACATACCGTACAATACCCGACGATGAACGGGTTTTAGTCCGTCTCTGACATCAGGTAAAGCGCGCTGTACAATAACCGACATTGAGTAATCAATGTAAGCGGTTTTCATCTGATTCTCGATGTTTACCTGAATGATCTTTTCACCCGATTCCATATTGTCTTTTTCTGTGATTTATGAGTTTAATAATCAGATAGATATAATATCCGAATACTGCATACGAAAGTAAGAAATTTCAGGCAGAAAACCATGCTTTTTTATTGAGAATTTTATGGTCTTACTAACATGAAAGTGTTCATAAATAAAGGCATTTCTGCAACATTTTGATGATAAGGATTGTATTTTTGAAAAACATGACAGAATTACCGGAAATAACATGGTTCACTTTTTGTCGTATGCCATCTTATTATTGAAATTATTATGGAAGCAAAATTCTCACAACGTGTTAAGGATGTTTTGATTTATAGTCGGGAAGAGGCTCAGCGGCTGGGAAATGATTATATTGGGCTTGAGCATCTATTACTGGGGATTATTCGTGAAGGTGAAGGACTTGCAATCAGAATTATGAAGATTCTTGGGGTTGAACTGTCAGTTGTCCGGAAAAAACTTGAAATGGCTGTTGCCAGTCACAAAGAGGTTCAAATTTCCGGTGAGAACATTCCTTTGATTAAACAAGCTGAGCGTGCCTTAAAAATCACCTATCTTGAGGCAAAACTGTTTAATAGTGAATTGATTGGAACAGAGCATTTGTTGATGGCAATTTTAAAGGATGAGAACAATCTGGTAACCAAGACACTTGCCACCTATGGTGCGACCTATGGGAGCGTAAAAGAAGAGTTAAAATCAATTCTTGCCAGTGGCAGCAATGAAGTTAATTTTGAACCGCAGGACATTCTTCCGAAAGATGAAGAGGATGAGGAGTCGGATGAAGGCGGAAAGGGTTTTTCTGCCAATCAGAAAAAAGGCCAGGATTCAAAATCGAAAACTCCGGTCCTTGATAATTTCGGACGAGATATAACCAAGGCTGCCGAAGAAGGCCGTCTTGACCCCATTGTCGGCCGCGAAACGGAGTTGCAAAGGATTGCGCAGATCCTGAGCCGAAGGAAAAAGAATAATCCCATTCTGATTGGTGAACCGGGAGTGGGCAAATCTGCTATCGCCGAAGGACTTGCCTTACGTATTGTGCAGAGAAAAGTATCACGGGCTTTATTCAACAAGCGACTTGTTTCTCTTGACCTTGCTTCACTGGTAGCCGGTACGAAATACCGTGGTCAATTTGAAGAACGCATGAAAGCGGTTTTGAATGAGTTGGAGAAAAATCCCAATATAATTGTTTTCATTGATGAGATTCATACAATCGTTGGAGCAGGTAATGCATCCGGATCACTGGATGCTTCCAACATGTTTAAACCCGCTCTTGCCCGGGGTGACATACAGTGCATCGGGGCGACCACGCTGGATGAATATCGTCAATACATCGAAAAGGACGGAGCTCTTGAACGGCGATTCCAGAAGGTATTGGTTGATCCGACGACGCCTGAAGAAACCGTGGAGATTCTACATAATATAAAAGAAAAATATGAGGACCACCACCTTGTCAAATATACTGATGAAGCTATTAAAACCTGTGTATCTCTGACCAACAGATACATCACCGACCGGTATCTGCCTGATAAGGCCATTGATGCGCTTGATGAGGCCGGAGCGAGGGTGCATATTTCAAATATAAATGTGCCCTCTGAGATTGTAACCATTGAGAATCAAATTGAGGAGACACGAAAGAAGAAGATGGCTGCAATCAACAGCCAGAAGTTTGAAGAGGCTGCCGACCTGAGAGATACTGAGCGAAAACTACAGGAAGGCCTTGAACGGGAGAAGAAAAAGTGGGAAGAGAATGCAAAATTGAACCGGCAGGTTGTTGGCGAAGAAAATGTAGCAGAAGTTGTAGCCATGATGACCGGTATCCCTGTCCAACGAATTGCAAAGAATGAAAGTGATCGATTGATCCATATGGAGGCCGAACTTGAGGGATCCGTTATCGGACAGAATGAAGCAATAAAGAAGGTTGTAAAGGCGATCCGTCGCAACAGAGCCGGATTGAAGGATCCCAACAAACCTATTGGAACATTTATCTTTTTAGGTCCTACCGGAGTCGGAAAGACCCATCTGGCAAAAGTTCTTTCAAAGTATCTTTTTGATACCGAGGATGCACTTGTCAGGATTGACATGAGCGAATACATGGAAAAATTTGCTGTTTCACGTCTGATAGGAGCTCCTCCGGGGTACGTAGGTTATGAAGAAGGGGGGCAACTTACTGAAAAGATAAGGAGGAGACCTTATGCAATTGTATTACTGGATGAGATTGAGAAAGCACATCCTGATGTTTTTCATCTCCTGCTTCAGGTTCTGGATGATGGTGTGCTCACGGATAGTTTTGGCCGGCGGGTCGACTTCAAAAATACTATTGTGATCATGACTTCGAACATCGGATCAAGACAATTAAAAGATTTTGGACAGGGTGTCGGATTTTCAACTTCTGCAAAACAAGCTTCCTCCGGAGATTATGCACGGGGTGTTATTGAAAATGCATTGAAGAAAGCATTTGCACCCGAGTTTCTCAATCGTATCGACGATATCGTGATCTTTGATTCATTGGAAAGAGAAGATATTCACAGGATCATTGATATTGAGTTGAAACAGTTGTATGATCGTATCAAAGGACTTGGTTATCAAATTGTTATTACGGAAACTGCAAAAGACTTCATTGCTGATAAAGGTTGGGATGCACAATTTGGAGCAAGACCTTTGAAACGTGCAATTCAAAAATATGTTGAGGATACTCTTGCTGAGGAGATCATCAAGACAAAAATTTCTGAGAAGGATACGATCCTGGTAGATTATTCAAAGGAAAAGGAAGAAATCCTGGTTGTCGTTAAAAAATCTGACAGTACCGATACTTTACCAACCGGATAACCCAGGTTACCATGCTGTTTAAAAAAGGACCAAGGCAACAAGTGAAAACTTATTGCCTTGGTTGTAACTATTGTTGGCCCTGTAAGGAAATCAGGAGAAGTAGTTAAAATGAATTTTAGAAACGGTATTTATTCTGTTCAATTAAAGTGTTAGCAATATTTCTGCGACGCTCTTTAACATTGATACCGGGAACCATTGTAAGTTTGTTGATGGCGTTATAATACTTATCTGTGAGGTTTATCGGTTCAATAGAATTTATGGCATCGAATCCCGCTTTCCTGATTTTCCCGGCAGCATCATAAATGAAAACATCGAGCATATTACGGTATACTTCACCGGAATTTCCTTTCAATGCTTCCACTTTTTGAATTCTTAGTGACATTGATTCAGCCAGATATATCTCCATGATTATATCGGTAAGGTTATTTTGGATTTCCTGTTCCGACACGAGTTTTTTCTCGAATTTTTTAACTGCAGCGTAGATAAGTACCAGAATTAAATTCTTGAAATTTTTGATGATCCGGGCTTTTTCAGTAAAAAAGGATTCCTCAGAGGCAGCTTCTATGGCAATCGTTTCAAGGGCCTCGGATAAGGCGGCAGCTTTACCAAAGAGATCAAAATCGCCTTTCAATGCACGTTTCATCGCGGTGTCGACAACAAGCAACCTGTTTATTTCGTTGGTTCCTTCAAATATCCGATTGATGCGTGAATCGCGATAGCCTCTTTCGACATCCATTTCAGCGGAGTAACCCATTCCGCCATGGATTTGGACAGCTTCATCAATGACAAAATCAAGAACTTCCGATCCATAAACTTTCAGAATGGCAGCTTCGACAGCATAATGGCTAATTGCTTCGATGGAAGCCCTGCCTTTATCCATTCCTGATTGTTTATTCTTCTCTATTAGTTCGTCGATATCTTTACTTAGCCTATAAATAGAACATTCAAGAGCATAGGTTTTTATTACTTGTTCAGCGAGTTTATGTTTAATTGCTCCGAATGAAGAGATCAAAACCCCGAACTGTTTGCGTTCGTTTGCATATTTGACCGAGTCGTTAATTGCTTTTTTGGAGGCGCCAAGTACATTTGCTCCCAGTTTTATGCGTCCCATATGAAGGATGCTCAGAGCAATCCTAAAGCCCTCGCCCCTATTTCCAATAAGATTTTCAACCGGCACCTTCACGTCGTTATAAAATATTTGCGCTGTCGATGAACCTTTGATACCCATTTTGTGTTCATCGGGATTGATTACCACGCCCGGGAAACTGCGTTCGACAATAAAAGCGCTCAATACCCGGTCTTTATCAATCTTTGCAAAAACCACCTGGGTGTCGGCAAATCCAGCGTTGGTGATCCACATTTTCTGACCATTCAGAATATAATGTTTGCCATCTTCGGATAACACTGCCTGGGTTTTTCCGGAGTTTGCATCACTACCGGCACCGGGTTCTGTAAGGCAATAGGCTCCCAATAATTCACCGGCGGCCAAACGGGTGACATATCGTTGCCGCTGATCCTCATTTCCGTAATACATTATGGGCAACGTACCGATTCCCGTGTGGGCCATAAATGCAACAGAGAAAGAGTGACCTGCACCAATGGTTTCGGCAGCCAACATTTGTGTGACAAAAGATTGCCCGAATCCACCATATTCTTCAGGAATTGAAATACCCATCAGTCCCAGATCCCCGGCTTTTTTCAGGATCGTTTTCATTAAAGATACGTCGGGAGTGTCGATCTGGTCAAGATTGGGATACAACTCTGTTTCCAGAAAGTCCTGACAGGTCTGAGCGATCATTTTTTGTTCTTCATCAAATTCTTCAGGAATAAAGACATCAGAGGCTGCAATTTCATCCACCAGAAATTCTCCACTCTTCAATACTTTTTTTTGCTCCATTTTATTGCTTTTAAGTTGCTAAATATCTAAGGATTGTACAATTAACTCGGCAATATCATAGTTTTTCACGAGTTCTTCCTGGTTCTTATATTTAATCCCATCAGTAATCATGGTCATGCAGAATGGGCATGCAGTGGCAATAATATCAGCATGAGTTCGCAGTGCCTCTTCGGTTCGTTCAATAAAAATTTCTTTGTTACCGGCCTCAGCTTCTTTAAACATCTGAGCGCCCCCTGCGCCACAGCAAAGCGCAAAACTTTTATGCCGTTCCATTTCCGAAATTCCCGAAGTAAGGTTTTGGAGGATAATCCGGGGCTCATTATAAATATTGTTTGCACGGCCCAAGTAGCAAGGATCATGATAGGTAATCGTTTTCCCTGTGAATCTGGTAGTATCCAATTTCAGTTTCTTCTCTGCAATCATTTTCTCAATAAATTGAAGATAGTTGATCACTGTATACTTGCCTCCCAAATCGGGATATTCATTTTTGAAAATATTATAGCAATGCGGACAAATGGTAATGATCCTGGTAATTCCGTATCGTTCAAAGGTCGCAATATTTTGCAAAGCCTGCATCTGATATAGCATTTCATTTCCTGCACGACGAGCAGGATCGCCGGTACAGGATTCTTCTTTACCCAGAACAGCGTAGCTGACATGGAGAAATGACAAAATTTTGGTGAATGCTTGCGTGACCTTTTTATAGCGGTCGTCGAATGCGCCGGCACAACCCACCCAGAAAAGGTATTCAGGTTTTTCTCCCTTTGCGAAAAGGTCGGCCATCACCGGAATTTCAAGCTTTTGTACTTCCATTTTAGGGTGTTCGTTTAATTGATCCGTATTTCCAGGTTTTGTGCCCAAAGCAACCGGTCTTCCGGTGAGAATTGCCAGGGAGCCCCATTATTTTCAATATTGTTAAAGACGCTTTTAAGTCCACCAGGCGCCGAAGCCTCTTCCATCACAAGGTACCGACGCATGTCAACGATAATGGAGGGATGGTTAATATTGATCGGACACTCCTTTGCGCATGCGTTGCAGGTTGTGCAAGCCCACAATTCCTCCTCAGAAATATAGCTGCGCAATAATGATTTAGTGTCGTCAAACGACCTGCCATTTTTAACCAGACCCGGACCCTTTTCTTTCATTCGTGCCCTCACATCCATGAGTATTTTCCGTGGAGAAAGTCGTTTCCCGGTCAGATTGGCAGGACAAACTGAAGTGCAACGACCACATTCAGTACATGATAGTGAATCCAGATAATTTTTCCAGGTGATGTCTTCAACATCTTTGATACCGAACCGTTCTGGTGGTGATTGCCCTTCCTGATCTGTTGAAAAATCTGAGGCGGGATTTAACATCATTTTCACTTCCCTGGTAATAGAATCCATATTTGTCAATTTTCCCAAAGGTTCAAGACGTGATAAAAAAACATTTGGAATGGACATGAATACATGAAAATGTTTCGAATACGGGAGGATATTTGCAAAAATGAAGATCAGAAGTATGTGGAGCCACCAGAAAAATTCGTTCAGAATATGGAGCTGGTCATGACTGAGCGTTGAAAAAAGTACGGATAACAGGCTACTCACCGGATAGATACCTGCCTGAGGTTGCCCCGAAAAATCAAGCCCTTCGTAATATGTGCAGTTCATGCCAAGTAGGGAAACCATCAATAAAAGAATCATGGTCAATGCAATATTAGCGTCGATATGTGAGATCCTTTTCATTTCGACTCCTTCAAAACGAGCGATATGGAAGAAAATGCGTCGTACCAGAAAAACAAGAATAGAAATGGCGACAAGAAGAGCGAAGATATCTCCGAAAGCGATCATGAAGTCATAGAATCCCCCCAAAAATCTTAGTGATCGTTCCTGGCCTGTCAGACCATCGATAACCATTTCTATACTTCCGAAAAGAATCACGCAAAAACCCCAAAAGACCAATGCATGAAGCAGGCCTATGATTGGTCGGCGGAAGATTTTTGTCTGGCCAAGGGCGACCCGGAGGGTCACTAAAAATCGTTGTCCGATCTTCCTGACAGGGAATGCTGGTTTTGTAAGTTTTACGAATTCCGCAATTCTAAGCACGGTATAAGAAAAAAAACCTAACGTTGCAACCAGGGTCAGAGCAAAAATAATTTGTTTTAACATCTCAGATTTATTTCGTCTTCAATTCTTTCACAGCATCTACCAATTTGGGAAGCACTTTTCCGGCATCTCCAACAATGCCATACTGGGCAGCAGAAAAGATAGGTGCATCTTTGTCAGTGTTAATGGCAACGATATATTTTGAAGAACTAACGCCGGCTAAGTGTTGTGTGGCTCCGGAGATGCCAATGGCAAAATAGAGGTTCGGAGCGATGATCTTACCTGTCTGACCGGTGTGCTCTTCATGCGGACGCCAACCCTCATCAGATACGGGCCGTGAACATGCAGTGGCAGCACCAAGAAGTCCGGCAAGTTCGATGATCGGGCCCCAATTGTCAGGTGATTTCATGCCCCTCCCACCGGATACTACAAGTTCAGCATCGGTCAATAATATCTTTCCTGATTGTTTCAGGGTTTCTATCAGTTTCGTTTTTAACGCTGCAGCATCAGCTTCGACGGTGATTGTTTCGACTGCAGGTACTTTATCGCGGGTGATTAGTTCGAAGGAATTCTGAGCCAGTGTCAGGATTTTGATTTCAGATTTGAGTTCAAGGTGTGCATAGGCATTTCCTGAGAAAACCTTTTTATATACGATGAATGGGTTGATGCTGATTGGTAAACGGCTAACCCCTGATGCGATTGCTGCTTTTAATTTTACCGATAATCGGGGGGCAAGTGCTTTCCCGGTAATATTGTTGGAAAGTATCAACAATGAGGCTGAATTCTTTTCAGCCTGACCAGCAATAACTGCGGTGTAAAGCTTACTGTCGAAATGGCTTAAATTTCCCGGTTTGACATTGATAATCCGATCCGGACCATACAGGGATAGTTTGTCCATCTCAGCAGGATCAATATCTCCGATACATAATACGATTGCTTCTGTCTGGAGCGATTCGGCAATCTTAATTCCATAGGAAACAAGTTCAAAACTTAACTTCTTAAACTTCCCTTCCCAGTGCTCAACGAATATTAAAACTGACATAGGATCTTTGATTGGTCAACGATTAAATAACTTTTGCTTCATTTTGTAACAATGCGATCAGTTGCCCCGGATGGTCGGGATCGATAAATTGGCAGGCGGTCCTGGGGGTAGGTAATTCAAAGCTCACCAGATTGGTAAGGCGGTCACAGGGTACCGGTTCAACGACTTTCATGGGTTTTGTGCGAGCCAACATGATTCCACGCATTGCTGCTATTCTTGGTTCCTTTGCAATGCCTTTCTGAACAATTGCGACAACAGGGCCATCAACGGAGAGGATTTCTTTGCCACCATCTATTTCCCTGTGGATCAGAAATTTTCCATTTTCAATGTACACCGACGATACGGATGATATGGAGGGGATTTCGAGAAATTCTGCCAGCATACCTCCAACCGTTGAGCCATTGTAATCGCTTGATTCGATTCCACATAAAATAAGATCAAATGTTGTAGCCTTAATAATCTCTGAAAGCTGATTGGCGACATAAAAAGCGTCGGCTGGGTCGGCATTTACTCTTATTGCATCGTCGGCACCGAGAGCCAGTGCTTTGCGAATAGTAGGTTCTGATGATATCAAACCAACATGGGCCACTGTAACAGAGGTTATCCCGGAGGCGGGATCATCTCTCAACTCAAGTGCACGGGTCAGGGATAGTTCATCCCATGGGTTAATAACCCACTGTATCCCGTTTGTATCAAGTCTTTTAAGGTCATCCACAAATTTTACCTTCGTGGTCGTATCGGGGACGTTGCTAATACAAACTAATATTTTCATTGAAAATCAGGTTGAATGACAAACTAAATTTTGGGGTGCAAAGTTAAGAAAAAGGGTCAAAGATGGTCATTTAATTTCATCCTCGTCCAGGCATTTGTTATATTGAGTCATAGCCCTGAGGCTCATAGCCATACTTGAGAAGCCTCCGTCATGGTAGATATTTTGCATGGTGACTTTGCGGGAAAGGTCGGAAAAGAGTACGATTGAGAAATCAGCACATTCATCAGCCGTTGCATTACCAAGTGGAGACATCCGGTCGGTGAAATCGAGCAGACCATCAATTCCTTTTATTCCGCTACCTGCGGTGGTTCGGGTTGGTGACTGTGAAATGGTATTAATCCGGATTCTTTTTTCGCGACCATAAATATAGCCGAAACTTCTGGCTATTGATTCAAGCAGCGATTTTGCATCTGCCATGTCGTTATAACCAACCAATGTCCGCTGAGCTGCAATATAAGATAGGGCAAGAACGGATCCCCACTCATTAATGGCATTTAACTTTTTTGCTACCTGGAGCATTTTATGAAACGAAAGCGCGGATATGTCAATGGTTTTCTGAAAATAATCGTAATCCAGATCATCATATTCTCGGTGTTTTCTTACATTCAGAGACATACCAATAGAGTGGAGAACGAAATCAATTTTTCCTCCCAATATTGTCATGGATTTGGAAAACACATTTTCGAGGTCTGAAACAACAGTTGCATCGGCAGGAATTATCTCGGATTGGCATTTATCAGCCAACAATTGAATTTCACCAAAACGCAATGCAACTGGAGTGTTAGACAGCGTGAAGACAGCACCTTCATCATGAGCCCGTTCAGCGATCTTCCAAGCAATCGATTTTTCATCAAGCGCCCCGAAAATGATACCTTTCTTCCCTTGAAGCAAATTATGTCCCATAGTTTAAAGATCAAATTTAACTTAAGTAAAAGTTTAATTATATTAAGTAATTAATTGTTTAATAAATCTTTAGCATTTTTTATTGCTGAAGGAGTGACTTTTTCATTGCTCAACATTTTTGCTATTTCCTCAATGCGTTCTTTATTCGATAATTTTTTTATATTTGTTTGTGTAATATCTTGATTATTAATTTTATATACTAAAAAATGTTGTGATGATTTTGCGGCAATCTGAGGAAGGTGGGTAATGGCGATTACCTGCATGGTACCGCCCATTTCTTTCAGAATTTTTCCTACCATACCGGCAATTTTTCCGGATACACCGGAATCGATTTCATCGAAAAAGATCGTTGGTAAAAGGTTCTTTTGGCTGATCATCGATTTAATGGATAGCATGAGTCGGGATGATTCACCTCCTGAAATGGATGTTTCTATATCACTGGCTTCAAGACCTTTATTTGCACTGAATAGAAATTTCACTTTATCTAAACCATCGGAAGTCAAAAGATCGTCAGCTGATTGTAACTCTACTCTGAAGGTAGGAAACGGGATCCCAAGTTGTACCAAAGAATTTTCAACTTTTGAGGTAAATCCGGGGATGATATTTTTTCGAAGGATTGAAATTTCTTTAGCTTTTGTCAACAGGTCAGTTTTAAGATCGGTCACCTCTTTTTTTAATTCACGAATCTCCTGGTCCAGGTTATCTGTTTTGGACAATTTCGATTCGATTTCTTGGTGAAGATCAATTAAATCATCGATATTACTTTTTTGATGTTTTTTTAGGAGCCGATACAATTGATCGAGTCGCTGTGAAATGGATTCAAGTTCACCGGGATCGCCATCCAGACGGTTTCCGATCAATGAAATATCATTTGATAAATCCTTGATATCAATGTAGTTATAATTAATTCTTTCAGCTAATAGTTTAATATCTGCCTGAAACCCGGAAACCTGGTTTAATGCTAGGGATACCTCTCTAAGTTGTGAGAGGATATTTACTTCATCTCCTGAAAGAATTTGAGATGCACGACCGAGATTTCCTCTTATTTCTTCCAGGTTAGTTAACATGCGTTGTTTTTCTTCCAGGTCCGATAATTCCTGAGAATTCAGTCGTGCTGAGGACAGCTCATCAAACAAAAATTGATCGTAATCGCGTGACAATGCTAGTTTTGCCTCTTTCCTGATTAATTCTTCAAGGGTATTTTTTTTAGAGTTCCAGTTTTGAAAGGCACTGCGGAAAGCTGATACTTTTTCCTGAATTCTGGCAAAGCTATCGATTACTGCAATTTGAAAATCAGCGTTATGTAAAGTAATAATTGAATTCTGGGAATGGATATTGACGAGCCGTTCTCCAAGTTCTTTCAGTACGGAAAGTGTCACTGGTGAATCATTAATAAAGGATCTGGATTTTCCATTATCACTGATTTCTTTCCTAACTGTTAGCATTTCATCATAATCGAGATCATTTTTTTTAAAAAAGTCATCAAGGATGTATCCAGATATCCTGAACAGGCCTTCGATAATGCATTTTCTTGTTTTATCGAATACGACTGACGAATCGTTCCGCTGTCCCAAGATAAGGTTTAATGCTCCAAGAATAATTGATTTTCCTGCCCCTGTTTCACCTGTAATCACGGTAAATCCGGAAGCAAAATCAAGCTCCAGATCTTTAATCAGCAGGTAATTTTGAATGGATAATTTTAACAGCATCGGCTGGCTTGGTTAATGATAATGTATCCGGCAGTTGCTATTTAGAGTCAAGGATCGATTGGTATTTTGAGCTGTTTGAAGGGTCAATATCTTTAAGAATGTTCACAACATTTGATTTTTCCATTGGGGGAACCCGTTGATCCGCAAAAATATTTACAAATTCATCCCTTTTTGCATCAAATATCATTTGGAGTATGTATAAATTTGGTTTCTCGTTATAAACCTTCTGCAGGATTTCAATGCTTTCACTGACACTTGCTCTCCCCTGGTCAACTTTATCATACATCATGTCCAATCCCATGTGGTGATATCTGTAAGCAAAATTTCTTAAACCTGAGTTCGCGGGATTGAGATAGCTGCCAACGATCCACCATCGGTTTTTCTCACTTTCAAAAGCTTTCCATCCCGGTTCTGAGGTGTTTTGTGCCGCGTTAACAACCTCCTGAGCTTTTTCATAATAAGGGGTTCCACCATTTTGGGAGAAGGAGTCAAAATAAAATCCAAGGATCGTGTACGCATAATAAGCAAGAATCGAGGTCAGATTAGAGGAGAATGTGCCGTCGGAATAATCGAGTGGTTGAAACTCAGCGTAACGGAATTGAATTGCTTTATCAATATAGTTAATAAGTACTGAATTATAGGCTGAATTCAGTACAGGTCGGCGCAAAACCACATTGAGTGTTCCACGGAACTCATCCGCACTCAACCGGTCATTAATGGTTAGTAGAAGCGAACATTCGATCCGCTCTTCAACCTTAATATTGTAGTTAGTCCATTTCCGATTATTCATAAATTCGAAAATGGCGGTTTGGAGCGTCTCAAATACTCTTTTGTCAGTGCCTTCAACTTTCTGTGTGGAGATATTAACCATGCAGTTTAGTTCCTGGGCAACCAGGGTTTTTGAGAAGACAAGTAACAGGGTTACGATAGCGTAACAGGTATATTTAATCATAAGGGTCGAACTACTAAGCAGTAATAATATCCCAAATATCGGCCGCAACTTCGCTTTTTAGTTTCAGTACGCCGTCGTGCACCTTCCCGTTCTTTTCAATTACCGTCACCTTATTTGTAAGATGACCGAATCCTGCACCCGGGTCCTGTAAGGAATTTAAAACGATCAGATCCAGTTTTTTTTCTTTAAGCTTTTTCTTTGCGTGGGCCAGTTCCTGATTGGTTTCAAGTGCAAAACCTACAAGAATCTGATTTTTTTTCTTCAGGTTACCAAGATCCCTTAAAATGTCAATTGTTGGTTCAAGATTGAGTGTAAGGGGTTGACCATCTTTCTTGATTTTCTGAATTGCTGCATGTTCCGGTTTAAAATCTGCCACTGCCGCTGCCATAATCAGGATATCCGAATCCGGGGCGGCTTTAAGGCATTCTTTATGCATTTCAGTGGCTGATTCAACGGGTATTTGTGTTATGGAGTTATGGGAGATTGAAAGGTTCACGGGACCCGAAATCAGTGTAACTTTAGCCCCCCGTAATGCTGCTTCCTCGGCCAGACAGAAACCCATTTGCCCTGTAGAGTAATTTGAGATATATCTTACCGGATCAATTTTTTCATGAGTCGGACCAGCCGTTATCATGACCTTTTTATTTTTCAGGAGGGTTGTTTTTCTGAAATGTCCGACAATAATATCAAAGATGACAGCAGGTTCTTCGAGCCTTCCCGGACCAGTCAGTCCGCTTGCAAGCTCACCGGTCTGAGGTTCAATAACAGCATTTCCGTATGATCGCAACATCCTGATATTTTGTTGCGTCGATGGATGAGCGTACATGTCCAGGTCCATGGCGGGGGCAATATAAACCGGGCATTTTGCTGACAGATAGGCCGTAATGAGGAAGTTGTCGGCATTTCCTCTTGCCATCTTGCTTAATGTGTTTGCAGTTACGGGAGCAAAAAGCATTAAATCAGCCCATTGGCCAAGCTCTACATGGTTGTTCCATTCACCGGTACCGGTAACGAAAGGATCGATAATAACAGGACGCTGAGAAAGAGTCGATAGTGTCAATGGCGTTACAAATTCCTTTGCCGTAGGTGTCATGATCACCTGAATTTCAGCTCCATTTCTGATGAGTAATCTTATCAGGAATGGGATTTTATAAGCAGCAATGCTACCCGTTATACCAATGACAATTTTTTTTCCTTTGAGCATGTTCCGGATGTTTTTCAGAAATCTTCAGGTCTTTCTTTGTGAGGATTTCTGAAATATATATCATTGCCCAGATATTCATGAATTGCAATCAGTGTAGGTTTTGGAAGATGTTCATAAAACTTGGCGATCTCAATCTGCTCTCTGTTCTCAAAAACTTCTTCAAGATTATCGGAGGTGGTTGCAAATTCAGAAAGTTTTTGATTTAATTCTTCCTTGATTTCCAGTCCAATCTGATTGGCTCTTTTTGATATGACAGCAACAGTTTCATAAATATTGTTGGTGCCTTCAGTAAAATCTTCAATGTTTCTGGTTACTGCGTTGATATCTGTTTTCACTCTTTTGTAATCCATAATTACTTCGATTTATTATTTGGTTGACTCTTTGAATTTTTCGGAATTCAATAATTTCTGGTCTTTCAGGTATAGTGCATCCAATTCTTTTTTGGAGCGTTCTTTGAGGTCGGTTGCTTCTTTTAAGAACTCGCTTTCGGGGAATTGCGATACAAATTCATTATAAGAGATAAGCGCTTTTGAATGGCGGTCTTTTTTCTTTGAGTCGATACTCTCTTTTGCGTATTTGTGGTAGGACTTAAAGATGAGGAAGAGGATTTCTTCACGGTGCGGAGTATCTGGAAACTCCTTTAAGATGCTCCCGAAGGCCTGAATTGATGCGGCATAATCATCCATCCGGTAATAGAGTTTAGCCATTTTATAATCCTTCAGTTCCAGTTTAAACCTGAGCTGATCCATCAAGTCATTACATTCGGATACGCGTTTACTATTCGGATAGGTATTGGTGAAAAGCTGAAGATCTTTGATCGCTTCCTGTGTTATGGATTGATCCAGGCTGTACTCCGGTGAATTGAGAAAATTACAGTATGCGCTCATGAACAAACATTCTTCAGTTTCGGGAGCGTTGGGATAATTGTTTGAATATCTTTTAAAATAATAAGAAGCCAGCGTATAGTCTTTTTGATGATAATAACTATAGGCATACATATAAGCAATTTTCTGAGCTTTTTCAGTTGCCCGCAAAGTTCCGATAAGTTGATCGAACAGTTGAAGCGCCCTGGAATAGTCTTTTTCTGCGTAAAGCTTCAACGCCTGTTCGTATTTTTCATCTGCTGTGCCATTTTTCAGTACCTTTTGAAATTTACATGAAGAAGCGAACAGTAAAAGGCAGATACACAGTGCAGATAAGGCCTTATATTTCATTTTGCAAAAGTACAAAGATTAATTGAAAAATCATAATGTTCGCAGATAGTAACGGTTTTCCATGGTTTATAGTATTATTTTTTGGTAATTTTGCAATCAGAATCTTTAAATAATCACACCCTATAAACTTATTGTATCGTGGATCTTTTTAATAAAGTTGAGAGCAACATGGGACCGCTGGGGCAGCTTGCCGATCAGGGTCACGGATATTACTATTTTCCCAAGCTTGAAGGGGAAATTTCTAACCGGATGTTTTTCAGGGGTAAGCCTGTCCTTGTGTGGAGCCTTAATAATTACCTGGGATTGGCCAATCATCCCGAAGTCAGGAAGGCAGATTCGGAAGCTGCTGAAAAATTCGGGCTGGCTTCTCCCATGGGGGCACGCATGATGTCGGGGCAAACAAAATATCATGAACAATTAGAGCATGAGCTGGCTGCTTTTGAAAGGAAGGAGGCTGCTTATTTATTAAATTTCGGTTACATGGGAATGGTTTCTATAATTGATTCCCTGCTTGACCGTCATGATGTCGTTGTATACGATTCTGAGTCGCATGCGTGTATTCTTGACGGACTGAGGTTGCATATCGGCAAAAGGTTTGTTTTTCCCCACAACAATCTGGATCGGTTTGAGGCGCAGATCAAGCATGCCCGGAAGGTAGCTGATGAAACCGGTGGCGGAATACTGGTCATTACCGAAGGGGTATTTGGCATGCCCGGGGATCTTGGTAATCTTAAGGGAATTCTTCAATTTAAGGATAAATACGGGTTTCGTTTACTCGTGGATGATGCTCATGGATTCGGAACCATGGGAAGTACAGGTGCAGGCACCAGTGAGGAACAGAATGTGATGGATGGTGTGGATGTATATTTCGGAACTTTCGCCAAAGCCATGGCCGGAATCGGTGCTTTTGTTGCCAGCGAAAAGCGCATCATTAAGGCATTGGCGTATAATATGCGATCACAGATTTTTGCCAAATCATTACCAATGCCCATGGTCGTGGGTTCGCTCAAACGTTTGGATCTGATCAGAACTCGGCCTGAGCTCAGGGAAAGGTTGTGGACCATCGTCAAGGCATTGCAGGCAGGATTACGTGAACAAGGATTTGATATCGGAAAGACCCAATCACCCGTCACCCCGGTCTTTTTCAAAGGTGGCATCCCAGAAGCCACTCAGGTCGTTGCGGATCTTCGAGAGAACTACGGTATTTTCTGCAGTGTGGTTATTTATCCGGTAGTTCCTAAAGATGTGATCATGTTACGTTTGATTCCTACCGCGGCTCACACCTTGGAAGACGTGAAATATACCATTGATTCATTTGCAGAAGTCAGGAAAAAACTGGATGAAGGCCGGTATAAAAACGGCGGAATCCCTGCATTTGCTGAAAAATTCTAGTTTCTCAGGATCAGTTTATCAAAATAGATCCTGTAACCGGTATTGAATTTCAGGAAATAGACTCCCGGAGCCAATGAGGGTAGTGAAATGCTGATTTGGGTGCAGCCTTTTTCGCAGGAAAGGTCGTCGGAGTAAACTACAAAACCCATTTCGTTCAGGAGTTGAATCGCACAGGATGGATTGACCGGATGTTCAGGGAAAACCAATTTAAAATGCCCGTCTGATGGATTGGGAAATATCATAGTTTTCCGGGTGGTTTTATCCTGAGCATCAAAAGTAAGCGGACGAAGCTGGACGTCGAGAGGTGTTGTTTCCCAGTTGGTTACCTCCACATTTGTCACAGTTTTGGTGAAATAGCCCGGAGCTGAAAATGTCAGGTTATAGGTTCCCTCAAAGATAGGACGAGAATAAAACCCAGCGGGTAAATGTGAGTATACTTCTGAATTATCCTTATCGTGATTGTGTATCAGTACTTTAGCTTCTACCGGTTCATCCGTGACGGTATCGGAAACTATACCATTGATGCCATACTGTGCTTGTCTCATAAAATTCAGAAATGTCCGGTAGTTGTATTCCCAATGATTCAATAGTTGACTTGTTGGCAATAATTTAATATCTGAAATTTCGACTGTGACTTCACGACAATGATGCCAGTAGTTCATATAATCCTGTCGTCCACCATTGATTTCATACCAAGCATTTCCGTTGGTGATTCCGTTGTTCATATAGGTAAAATAGCCGGCCGGGGCATATTGGTGTACCGTATCTGCCCATTCTCTTCCGACAAACTGCCACCAGTCATCATCAGCAGTAAATTTTGACCAGGTGTCCCATGGATAATTAAAGACTTCTGCACCGCCATGAAAATTCGCTGAGAGTGAAAAATGATGTTGTGATGCATAATCCATCCAAGCTACGGTTTCCTTCTGCCATGCATTACCGTCGGGGTGCTGGCCCACTTTAGGATCGGGAAAATTCCGATTCAGGTCGATGTAATTTGCATTATAACGAATCGCGCCATACACGGAATTGTTTCCACCATTAAAAGTACCATCGGGATTCGCAAGCGGATTGATAAATATCTCCGTATTATTTACCAATTCTGTAATGGCAGGATCAGCGCCATAATTGATAAGAAGATAGTCGATGAGATGCAACATCAATACGTAACCGGTAAGTTCGTCTCCATGGATGGAGGATGTGTAAAGAAATTGAGGTTCTGCTTCGGTCTGTTCCACGTTGTCGCTGATCTTTAAACAAAGAATCAGGCGATTTTGAATGGACGTGCCAACGGTGTCAAGTTGGCAGAGATCAGGATGGGCAGTTGCGAACCCCGTCATCAGAGTAAGGTATTCATTATAATTGGGGTAATAGTTCCAGATGGTCGTTTCATTATCTATTTTCCCGGTGGATCTGTAATCCAGTTCTTCTTTTGACAGGCTAAGGCCCGGTGCCGGCAAGATCCTGTATGGAATATTCAGTCTGAGAAAGGAAGCGAACTCATCTTTATTGGCGTAAGCAAATACGGTTGCATTATTTACATGATCCAATGAAATAATTTTCGTAAGAAATCCGATTTCTTCCCGGTCTTTAATCTCAAATGTGAAATAAACCTCTCCCCTTTCCTTTAGAACAATATCCAGGTTAACCGGATCAGGGAATTGTGAAAATCCGCCAGAAGGATTCATGCACAGAATAAGGAATAGGGACGTGATAACAAGAAGATTAAGTTTACAGTTCATTTTCATAGAAAGCAGGTTATTCAGGTCGGTTAGTTGGTTTGCTCAAGTTTTTGAAGAAGTGAACGGATTTTTTTATAAACCTCATGATTTGCGTTCACCAAAGGCAAGCGCAAGTTATTCTGGCATAATTTTTTGATTTCAAGCGCAGCTTTTATCCCGGCCGGGCTTCCATCGGCAAACAGCGTGTTTGTGAAGTCGAGTAGTTGATAATGAATCGACCGGGCTGCTTTCATCTGACCAGCCAACCCATATCTGACCATTTGTGAAACCTCATGCGGAAATGCATTGGCAGTTACGGAGATCACACCATCAGCACCGCTGGCAACAAGTGGCAAAGTCAGTGCATCATCACCTGACAGGACCAAAAAATCCTTTGGCCGGTTTTTTAAGACCTGAAAAATCTGATCAAAATTGGCGGAGGCTTCTTTAATTCCGATAATATTTTCAAAATCGTTTGCCAATCTCAGGGTTGTAGCAGCGTTGAGATTGCTGCCTGTCCTTCCAGGTACAGTGTATAGAATAACCGGAACGGGACTTGCTTCCGCGATGGTTTTAAAGTGTTGGTACAGTCCTTCCTGTTGTGGTTTATTATAATAGGGACATACAGAAAGTATTCCATCAACACCTTTAAATGGAGAACCGTGGATTGTCAAAATAGTATCAGAAGTACTGTTCCCACCGATTCCGACAAGGACCGGAACCCTTTTCTCAATTTTTTCAACTGAAAACTCAATCAACGCCTTCTTTTCCTGTTTCGAAATGGTAGGAGCTTCACCTGTGGTACCTAAAACTACGATAAAATCGACCCCTCCATGGATGACATGGGTTAGAATCTTTTCATATGACTGGAAGTCGATGGCTCCTGATTTTTTAAATGGTGTGACGATAGCCACCCCGGTACCTTTGAATTTATTGAATCCTTTTCGCATGGGAATTGATTATGGTGAGATAATGCTGGATTTGTCCAAGGTATTCATCGGATGACATTGTGGGTTTCGGATCGATCATCAGGTCATAGTAACTGGTGTTCTCAGATGAGAAGCATCCCACTTTAAGTAAGGCATTTGAAAGTCCCGAAATATATTTCAGGGGAAAATTATCGCCAATACTCAGGTCAATAAGCAAATCAAATTCCTTTTCAATGAAATCGCGAACCTGGCTGTGAATGGGTTTATAGAACCAAGTCAAGTCCCTGCGGCTAAAGAAATCGTAAGAAAGTTTTGGGAGAAATCGTTGAACCAGGTTTTTATTCTTGACAAATCCAAGGGCTTTAACTTCTTTATGGTCTCCCTGAAGTCGGGTAACAAAATCCGACACCCTTTCATAATCGGGAACATCATCCAGTGTATAAAGAATCCCAATTCTTTTAGCTTCCCCAAGATTCATCAGCTTACAATTTCGCTGGTGATGTTCCTGTTCTTTTCTGAAGTAATATTTACCAATCCTGATTCTGATTTTCCGGAACATTTTCTCTGATATTTTCAGGTTGTGCAAAGGTAGAAGAATCTAATCAATATTCAACCATTCATAGTCCTTCACCTAACGACCAGTCACATGAAAAAGTATGGTCTGATAGAGCAAAGACATTATATTTGCCGGAAAAGAACTTTGATGAAATTCACTTTTCTTGGCACAGGCACATCACAGGGGGTACCTGTTATAGCTTGTAATTGCAGCGTTTGTAGTTCAGAGGATCCCTGTGACAAGCGGCTTCGTTCATCGTTTATGGTAGAGACAGATGGTCTCCGGATCGTTATAGATTGTGGTCCCGACTTCAGGCAACAGATGTTACGTGAAAGGGTAAGTACTATTGATGCCATCCTGATCACCCATGATCATAAAGATCATGTGGGGGGTCTTGATGATGTAAGGGCATTTAATTATTTCAACGGCCGGCCGACAGATGTTTATTCGACATCCGGGGTACAGCGTTCGATCAGACGTGAATTCTCTTATGCATTTCACAAGGAGCCGTATCCGGGGGTTCCGGAGATCAATTTGCGCAAGATAAATAACAAACCATTCCATATCGGCGATTTACAAATAATACCCATAAAAGCCCTGCATTACGGAATCTCAAATTTTGTTTTCGGTTATCGGATTAAGGAATTAACCTATATTACGGATGCCATCAACATAGAGGAACCGGAGAAAAAAAAGATACGGGGATCTGAAGTGGTTATTGTCAATGCTTTACGTGAAAAAAAACACTATTCACATTTTAACCTCGAGGAGGCAGTAGCATTACTTACAGAATTACGGCCACGGCACGGATTTATCACCCACATCAGCCACCAGATGGGTTTGCATCAGGAGGTTGGAGGCAAATTACCCCAATTCATTTCTCTTGCCTATGATGGTTTAAGTGGTTCTTTGTGACGTACTTCAGGGTAAGCAGGTTCATCGGGTTGATTCCGAGACCCTCGATATCCAATTGGGTAAATCTGAGAACCTGGTCATAATACAGGATGACAACAGGCACTTCCTCCATAATAATCCGGTCCATTTTTCTGTAAAGTGAAAACCTGATGGAATCGTTTAAGGTTGATAAGGATTTTTCGTAGAGCTGGTCGAACTCAGGATTTGAGAAGTGTGTGTAATTCGGACCTTTAGGGCAGAAATTCCGGCTGTAAAACATGGAAAGGTAGTTTTCGGCGTCGGGATAATCTGCAATCCACGAAGCCCTGAAAAAAGGGAGATTCGCGATTGCTTTCATCTCTTTTACTGCGGCAGGCGGACTTATTTCGATTCTCAGATTGATCCCGATTTTTTGAACCTGATGCTGGATATATTTACAAATATCAAGATAATCTGCGGTCGAAGTGAGAACAATAGGATCGAGACCTTTACCGTCGGGATATCCAGCTTCTGCCAAAAGATTTTTAGCACGATCAGGATCATAGGCATTGAATATTGCGGTCGAATCAAATGACGGTAATCCTTTGGGGGTAATCCCCTGAAGACCGGGAGTGCCGATATTGTTACGCAGGTATTGTATCATTTTTCCCCGGTCAAATGCAATATTAATTGCTTTCCTGACAGAACGGTTCCGCACGAGATTTTTCTGAGCAGCCGGGCCTCCCTGGTTTAGGACAAAACCAAGGTACTCCGTATTCAGATAGTTTTGGGTGATCAGGTGCAACTTCCCGGAATATTTTTTCTGTAAGGTCCCATCGGGGGTCAGGAGTTCGTCCTTATAAGCCGGGTCGAGGCCGGATAGGAAATCGGTGTTACCTTTGATGAATTCAAGAAGAGCTGATTGTTTATCTGCAACGAATGTAATAGAAACCGCGTCTAAATATGGAAGGCTTTTACCTTCCCGGGTTTCAAAATATCGCTGGTTTTTTAACAGGACCAGCTTCACTCCTTCCTGCCACATTTTAAACTGAAACGGTCCCGTCCCTACCGGATGACGTCGAAAATCAGATTTATAAAAATCCAAGGCTTCCTTTGGAACTACAGAACAATATTGCATAGTAAGCAAACTGAGAAATGGCGGGAACGGCCTGTTCAGTTTAATAATTAGCGTGGAATCATCCAGCGTTGTGAATGCAGGTTTACCATTTTCGTACTTGATCCAATTGAAGATCCAGGCTCCCGGTGAGGCGACGGTTGGATCCAGTATTCGGTTTAAGGAGAACACAAAATCATTCGCCGTGACTTTCCGGCCGGTTGAATTCAAAAATGCGGGATTATCGTGAAAAAAGACATCACTACGGAGGTGAAAAATATAACTGGTACCCGAATCCCCGATCTCCCAACTATGGGCAATACAGGGCATAATTTCGAGATTATCATTCAACTGAACCAATCCATTGAATAGTTGATTGGTAGCCCAGATGATGGCTTGATCGCGGGCAAAAGCAGGATCAAGAGTTGTGATATTTGCGGCTTCGTTATAACGGAAGACGGTTTTGCCATTTTGTTCACCGGGGCCGGAACATCCCGGAAAAAATATTGTTATCAGCAGAAATATGGCGGGGTACTTATTCATAGACAGATTGTAAAAGTACCTCATTTTTTAATCGGAGGGATTTTTCTAAACCTTATAATCCAGGTTGAGGGAGTTTTTAATTTTTTCCTTCATCAGGACAATATCGATAATCTGTTTCATCTCTTCAATGTAATGAAAAGTAAGGCCTTCGATATAGGATTCCTTAATTTCTTCGATTTCCTTCCTGTTTTCGGATGAAAGAACGATGTGTTGGATCCTGGCTCGTTTTGCGGCGAGCATTTTTTCCTTTATACCACCGACCGGAAGAACTTTTCCCCGGAGGGTGATTTCTCCGGTCATGGCAATTTTCTTTTTCACTTTTCGCTGGGTGAAGGCTGACGCGAGGGCTGTGAACATCGTAATTCCGGCAGAAGGGCCGTCTTTCGGTGTGGCGCCTTCAGGAACATGAATGTGCACGTTCCATTGTTGAAAAATATCCGGATGAATGTCGAGTGATTCACAATGTGCTTTCAGGTATGCAAGTGCAATTGAGGCGGATTCTTTCATTACATCGCCCAGGTTGCCTGTCAGAACAAGGTCGCCCTTCCCACGACTCAGACTGACTTCAATAAACAGGATCTCCCCTCCGGTAGCGGTCCAGGCCAAGCCTGTTACAACACCGGGAATGGTATTTGAAATATCCTTTTCGACCTGAAAGATCGGACTACCCAAAACCTTTTTAAGGTCAGTGTTTTTGAGTCGTTTCTCAAACTTTTCATTAAGTACGATCATTTTAACCTTGCTCCGGATCACTTTGGCGATGGTTTTTTCCAGCGCACGTACCCCGGATTCGCGGGTGTAATCCTCAATAATCTTTTTCAGCAGTGTATCCGGATACAGCAGTTGTTTATTTTTCAATCCATGCTCATGTAGCTGTTTGGGAATCAAATGTCTTTTTGCGATCTCAATTTTTTCTTCCATCAGGTAACCTGGCAGTTCAATAACTTCCATCCGGTCACGGAGAGCGGGATGTACCGTGCTCAGGGTATTGGCAGTGGCAATGAACATAATCCTCGAAAGATCGTATTCGACTTCGAGGTAATTATCATAAAATGTGTTGTTCTGTTCGGGATCCAGAACTTCGAGCAATGCCGCCTGTGGATCGCCATTGATATTCATACCAAGCACTTTATCGATTTCATCGAGGACAAAAACAGGGTTCGAAGATTTAACTTTTTTCAGGCTTTGCAACACCCTGCCCGGCATGGCTCCGATATAGGTTTTACGATGGCCTCTGAGTTCTGATTCGTCGCGGAGGCCACCCAGAGACATTCTGATATATTTACGACCAAGTGCTCTTGCTATGCTTTTTCCGAGAGATGTCTTTCCGACACCCGGTGGGCCGACCAGGCATAGAATGGGAGCCTTCATGTCTTTCTTGAGCTTGATCACTGCCAGGTGTTCAATAATCCGTTCCTTTACCTTTTCCAGACCAAAGTGATCTTCATCCAAAACCGTTTGCGCATGGCGTAGATCCAAATTATCGTCGGTATATTCCCCCCAGGGTAGTTGCACCAGAGTCTCAAGGTAGCTGGTCTGAACCGAATACTCTGCGGCCATAGGGTGCATCCTCTGAAGTTTATTCATCTCTTTTTCAAAAACATCGGCAACCTCCTTAGACCATTTTTTACCGGCAGCCTGTTCCCTCAGAGCATTTGATTCCTGCAGATTGGGATTGCCTCCCAGCTCTTCCTGAATTGTTTTCAGTTGTTGATTCAGCAGAAAGTCACGTTGTTGCTTATCAAGATCGCTTTTGACTTTATTTTGGATCTGTTGTTTCAGATCTACCACCTGGAGTTCCTTGGTGAGATATGAAAGTACATTATTTGCAAATTCATTCAGGTCGATAATTTCAAGAAGCTTTTGTTTTTCGTGAAGTTCGATATTGAGGCTGGACGAAATAAAGTTAACCAGGAATGAAGGCGACTCAATATTTTTGATGGCGAAGGCTGCTTCGGAAGGAATGTTAGGAGACTTTGAAATAATCTGAATCGCCAGATCTTTTAGAGATGCAATGAGCGCTATAAATTCTCCGTTTTCACGAGGAACATCCACGGGACCGTCAAATGCAGATACAAGGGCTGAAATATAGGGTTCTGACTGAACCACCTGATTCATCACAAATCGTCTTTTACCTTGAATAATGGCGGTATTACTCCCGTCGGGCATTTGCAGAATCTTTATAATATAAGCGACGGTCCCGATTAAATTCAAATCGCCGAATTCCGGATCTTCAATAAGGGGATCTTTCTGGGATACGACGCCAATAATTCGGGTTCCCTTATAAAATTCGCGGATCAGCCGTATCGATTTGTCACGTCCTACGGTTATGGGAATTACAACTCCCGGGAAGAGAACCGTATTTTTTAATGGAAGTATGGGAAGTACTTCCGGAACATCCTCCGCGTGCATTGCTTCCTCATCTTCGGAAGATAGCAGGGGGATATATTCTGTGTCGGTATCTAGAATATCAGAAAAGCTGAAGGGTTTATGCTCCATAATATAATTCCTCAATCATTTGTCAAACTGACAGCATCCAAATCGGATAAAATGAGCCGGTACTTTACAATAATTATACCAGGAGAGAAGAGATTGATTTACAAGTATTTGTTCTTCAAGGTAAGATTGTAAACGCTGGTCAGCAGATCTTTTTCAACTTCATCAAAGGTCCTGTGTCGGCGTTTGTAAACGATTTCAGCAACCTCCAGCGCTTTCTTTATGCTGTAATTAGTATGTCCAGACGTACCGCCCCAGACAAAGGAGGGAATAAAATTACGCTGGAACCCGCTGCCGAAAATATTGGCATTGATGCCGACAACGGTACCAGTATTAAATTGGGTATCGATGGCGCATTTTGAATGATCTCCCATAATCAGGCCACAGAACTGGAGGTGAGTATTAATAAAAGTTTGTTTACCATAGCTCCACAACCTGACGGTATCATAGGTGTTTTTCAGATTGGAAGTGTTGGTATCGGCGCCGAGATTGCACCACTCTCCTATTACCGAATGTCCTAAGAACCCGTCGTGGGCTTTATTCGAATAGGCAAACATGACAGAATTATTAACTTCTCCTCCGACTCTGGAAAAAGGACCTATGGTAGTAGGGCCATAAATCTTCGCGTTCATTTTAACCTGGGCTCCTTCTCCAAGGGCAAAGGGTCCCCTGATGACTGCCCCTTCCATGATTTCGGCATTTTTACCGATATAAATCGGGCCGGTCGACCCGTTCAGGATCGCACATTCGATCTGCGCACCTCTTTCGACAAAGATGTTTTCAGCGCCAAGGAGGCGGTTCGAATCACTGATCTTGCTTGATTTCCTGCCTTTTGTCAGAAGATGAAAATCTTCAACTATTGCTTCTTCATTTTTACAAAAGATTTCCCAGGTATGATTTATTTTTAACGGCGCATTTTGAACACGTATCTCTTCGATGCCTGAAGAGGTAGTTTCTCCAATGCTTTCAAGGTCTTCCTGTGTTACATGAAGCGCAATGATGGTATCATTGTAGACCAGCGTCTGATTCGGTTTGAGTTTACTTACAGCATCGATAATTTCGTCATTCGGACAAATCGACCCGTTTATCAGAATATTTTCCGCCATTTTGACAATGGGAAATTTGATCGACAGGTAAGGTTCAGTCAGTGTTGAAGTCTTTGACTTCAGGCGTTTTTCCCATTTTTCCCTGATGGTCAGAATTCCGACGCGAATATCAGCCACAGGCCTGACAAAAGTCAGTGGAAGCAGGTTGGTACGGACGATGCTTTCATCAAAAAGGATGTAATTCATGGTGTCAAAGTTAAATCATCAAAAGAATAAAAAAGCCTCCATCGAAAAACGGAGGCTTTTCGGTGATATTGTCATATATTCTTATTTGGCAGCCTTCTGATCAAGATGTTTCTGGTAACGGCTTTTGAATTTATCCACCCTTCCGGCGGTATCAACAAGCTTCATTTTTCCGGTGTAAAAAGGATGCGACGTGTGTGAGATCTCAAGTTTAATCAGCGGATATTCCATCCCGTCTTCCCAAACAATGGTTTCTTTACTTTTAACGGTTGATTTTGAGAGGAAGGCGTAATCGTTCGACATATCTTTAAAAACGACCAACCTGTAATCTTTTGGATGAATGTCTTTTTTCATTTTAAATGGCATATTTTAATGAGGGTGCAAAGATATTCATTTTTATTTATTCTTCAAAGAATTTTTTGGTTCAAAACATTAAAAATTCCATGGTATCAACATCGTCGGCATAATCCCACAATTCCGGTTGCTGTGCTTTCCCGGGGGCTATGGACTTGTAAGTGGTTGACGGGAGGGCCACCACACACTGGATTTTTGATCTGTCTTCTTTTATTTTTGTTACTAACTTCCTGATATCTTGTACATATTCATAATGAATACAGGCAATTCGTGAAACCAATTCAGGGTCTTCTTTAAATAGTAGAAAACCATGGTCCTGAAAGGGAATTTGTCCGACCTGGTAAATGGATTTGTTGTATATATAATTATTATGATATTTCGGATGATTCAGGTAATGTGTGTATTTTTCCATGGCCTTACCGATAGCAGAAAAATCATAATCGGGCGGAACAAATATTTTGGAGACGGACCTACAGCCCAGTCCGAAATAGAGCAGACAATCATCGGCAATACCTTCAAGTTCCTTTGGTTTTTCATGTCCAGTCAGAATAGCGATGCTGTTTCGGTTTTTACGGATGATGTTCGGATAATTTCGGAAATAATAATCGAAATACCTGGAAGAATTATCATTACCGGTGGCGATAAGGGCATCAAAGTGTTCAATCTGATTGCGGGTAAATCGAATATTTTCCTTCCATTTTGAGTTGATCTTGCAAAGCAGTTCTGCAAGAAATGGTATAAGTATCGAATCTTGTGAAGATAAACGGCCCAGAAGCCGGTGACCGGATATCAATACGCACAGAAAATCGTGAAAACCCACGGCTGGGATGTTACCTGCCATGATCACGGCAATGGTCTTATTAGAATGTGCTTGTTTGTCCGAGAGTCTTTGAAAATAGGGCTCCAACCATTTCTGAATTTTTTCCCGGGTAAGCGCCAGGCTAATATTTCTCAGAGACGTAAGAATGTTTTCTTCGGTAAACCAGGGATTTTCAACCGTTGCTTGTCTGACTGCACTGATTAAACCGGTATCCCGGATTGGATTCCCTGGATCGGTTAATGATCTTATCTGCCTTCCAAGCATCTCAAATGAATCAACTCGGGCCTTGAGTTCCATGACCTTTTTTTTGCAAAGTTAGCCGGAAGTTCTCATTTTTGCAGAAACTGTAGTTATTGTTATGAATTTTCAAAGTATCCGGGATGTTTCATTCATACTGGGATTCTTATGTTTTGGATACCTTGGCCTATCTGTGACGTGTAACGGTCAGAAAAACATCGGTTTCAGCCAACCTGGCGACACGCTTTCCTGCTTGATGCTGGAAATGTCGCAGGTCAAGAATGATTCCCAGAGACTCAGGTACAATGAAATCTTTACCAGGGTGTTGTATGATTTTATACAGACGCAGGAAGCGGAAAATTATCCACTCGAGAAGGTAAAAACATTGAACAGGATCAATTCGGATGATGGTTCACTTACCTTCTTTCAGTGGAATATCCTTACCACTGAAGGCAGGTTCAGGTATTTTGGATTTCTAAAGGTAAACTTATCTGACACAAAACAGATTTTTACATTAACCGACGGGTCTGATTTAGGTGGCGATTTGGATTCTGCTATTTTAAGTGCCGATAATTGGTTTGGCGCCTTATATTATAGGATCATCACCTGCAAAGATGATGAGGGAGACACTTTTTACACCCTCCTCGGATGGTCGGGTAAAGACCGGCAAATTACTCGAAAAGTCATTGAGATCCTGAGTTTTGACTCCCTGCATCAACCCGTCTTTGGGGATAATCGGTTCCCGGATTACAAAACGGGTCATTTTTCGCGGGTTGTATTCATGTTCGATGCTTCCAGCTCGATGTCATTAAAATATGAAGATCAGTCCTTGTCGGTTACCCGTAAATGGGATTCAGCCCATAGAACATTTGAAGAACATTTAAATGAACAGAAGGTACTGGTTTTCGACCATTTAATTCCGATAGATCCATTACTGGAAGGTCAATATCGTTATTATGTTCCTTCCGGTGAAACTTACAGTGGATTTTTTTTCAAAGGAGGGAACTGGCATTTTCTGCAAAAGATCGATGCGAGGAATTCAGTAAAAAAGCCTTAACGATTTCATAACTATGTCGGCTGTCAAATTTATTTTTTAATTTTATCCTGCATTACTTATCTTTGCTTCGGTGAAAAGAATCAATTAACATATTTCTCATTTTAAATCATATATATCATGAAAAAACACAATTTTAATGCAGGGCCATCGATCCTACCCAGGATTGCCGTTGAAAACTCAGCGAAAGCCATTCTTGATTTGAACGGTATAGGTTTATCGCTTCTGGAAATTTCACATCGCAGTAAAGATTTTCAGGGTATTCTTGATGAAACGATGGCTTTATTCAAAGAATTGCTTCAGATCCCGGCCGGGTACCAGGTAGTTTTCTTAGGCGGAGGCGCGAGCATGCAATTCTGTATGGTTCCTTACAATTTCCTGAACCGGAAAGCGGCCTATCTCGAAACAGGAGTCTGGGCTCAGAAAGCGATCAAAGAGGCAAAATTTTTCGGCGAGGTAAATGTGGTCGCCTCTTCATCTGATAAAAACTTCACATACATTCCAAAGGGATATGTTGTTCCTGCCGATGTCGATTACTTCCATATCACCACCAACAATACCATTTATGGTTCAGAGATCAGGACCGATATTGAAAGCCCTGTACCTCTTGTGGCTGACATGTCGTCGGATATTTTAAGCCGTCCCGTTGATATTTCCAAGTATGACCTGATTTATGGCGGAGCTCAAAAAAACCTGGGTCCTGCCGGTGTTACTTTTGTAATCATAAAGGAGGAGATATTGAGCCGGGTGACGAGGAAGATCCCTACTATGTTAAATTATGCAACACATTTAAAGGAACCTTCACTTTTCAATACACCTCCTGTTTTTGCCATTTATACCTGTCTTGAAACCTTAAGATGGATCAAGGGATTGGGAGGTGTAAAAGTCATTGAGCAAATGAATCTCAAAAAAGCAAACTTGCTTTATGACACGATTGATAACAGCAGGATGTTTACGGGTACGGTTGAAAAAGAGAGTCGTTCGCTGATGAATATCTGCTTTGTAATGAAGGAACAGTATAAAGACAAAGAGGACGCCTTCATGGAGTTTGCGAAGACCCGGGGAATGATCGGTATCAAGGGACACCGTTCGGTTGGTGGATTCAGAGCATCCACATACAATGCCTTACCTTATGAAAGTGTTCAGGCGCTGGTTGATGCAATGAATGAATTTGAGAAAAACAATATTTAATTATTTTCCGGGCAATTGATAAAGCCCGGGTTAAAACCAGAAATCATGACAAAAGTATTAGTTGCCACGGATAAGCCTTTCGCACCTGTCGCTGTGAAAGGAATTCGTAAAGTGGTTGAAGAAGCCGGTTTTGAGTTGGTTCTTCTCGAGGGCTACACCGCACATGAGGAATTCATCAGGGCGGTTGCCGACGTGGATGCCGTGATCATCCGGAGTGATAAAGCTGACAAGTCTGTTATTGATGCCGGGAACAAGTTAAAGATCATTGTCAGGGCCGGTGCAGGCTATGACAATATTGATCTTCAGGCCGCTACCGCTAAGGGGATTGTGGCCATGAATACTCCCGGTCAGAATTCCAATGCCGTTGCAGAACTGGCACTCGGGATGATGGTCTATTATGCCCGAAATTTTTATAATGGCAAATCGGGTTCAGAGCTTATGGGAAAAAAACTGGGGATCCATGCCTACGGGTATGTAGGAAAAAATGTGGCCCGGATCGCCAAAGGATTTGGCATGGATGTATATGCATTTGATCCTTATGTGCCGAAAGCCGAGATCGAAAAGGATGGTGTTAAATGGATCGGTACGGTAGAGGAGTTGTATGCAACCTGTAATTATATTTCCCTTCACATTCCTGCTAACAGTCAGACAAAACAATCCATTAATTATGCTTTAATATCGAAAATGCCGGTACCTGCATGCCTTGTCAATACCGCAAGGGCTGAGGTCATTCATGAGGCTGATGTATTGCGTATGTTCGAGGAACGGAAAGACTTTGCTTACCTGTCGGATATTGAGCCTTCCAATAAGGCTGAAATTGAGGCAAATTATAAATCAAAGTTTTTCTGTACACCTAAAAAAATGGGAGCGCAGACGGAAGAAGCCAATATTAATGCCGGAATTGCTGCCGCCAAACAGATTGTCAATTATATTACCAAAGGCGATAAAACTTTTCAGGTTAATAAATAACCTGTAAATATGTTTATATTTGTCATCATTGTACTGAAAATGATTTGTTCAAGTCTACAAATGTTTAATTAATCGAACTGCCCCATGGAAAACGATCACGAAAGACCCAGTACTTTCTTCAGGTTTGAAGATTTGCGAATCTATCACAAAGCACTCGAATACATTGATTGGGTGTACCAGGTGGCAAAAAGTTCCGGTAATGATCCCTTTATGAAATCCTTTTTTGACCGTTTTCTGAACTCTGCTCACGGAATTGCGCTCAATATTGCTGAAGGATCATCCCGGAACAAGAGTCAGTTTGTTTACTATCTGAAAATGGCAAAAAGCTCGGTCAGGGAGTGTGTTGTTCTTTCTACTGTTGCACAAAGCCGATCGTTCATTTCGGCGAGTGCATTTGATGACTCAAAAAATCATTTGATGGAGATGACCAAGATGATCGGCGCTCTCATCGGATCTCTTCAGCGGAGTGTCAAACCCGATGAGCTTGATGATGATGAGAGCGTCGAAAGCATCTGAAGATTAATTGTGGATTTTTAACTGATTTTCAACCTTTTTTTAATGGCTATTTTAAAACCTTTTAAGGGGCTCAGACCCCCTGTGCAAATTGCTGAAAAACTGGCTTCAAGGCCTTATGATGTTTTGAACTCAACCGAAGCGCGGCTTGAGGCTGCGGGTAATCCTTATTCCTTACTTCATATAATCAAACCGGAAATTGATCTTCCTGAATCGGTCGACATTCATTCACAACCTGTTTATGACAAGGCTAAAGAAAATTTCGGACTTTATCGAGAAAAAGGATTGTTGGTGCCCGATCAAAAGGAACTCCTATATATATACGCGCAAACCATGAACGGAAAGACCCAGTATGGGATTGTGGGTTGCGCCGGGGTTTCAGATTACATGAACGGGATAATTAAAAAGCATGAACTCACCCGGAAGGATAAGGAAGAAGACCGGATGAAACATGTCAGGATCACAAATGCCAATATGGAACCTGTTTTCTTCACTTATCCTGCTGTTCAGGAAATTGATGTGATTGTTGAACGGTTTGTAAAAGATCATCAACCTGTTTATGATTTTGTGGCGCCTGATGGCGTTGGGCACCATTTTTGGGTCATTGATAACGATTTTATTATTTCCCGCCTGGTATCTCTTTTCAAAGATATACCATATACCTATGTTGCTGATGGTCATCACCGGACGGCAGCAGCGGCTTTGGTTGGCAATGAGAAAAAGCTCAACAATCCGAATCATACAGGATCTGAGGAGTATAACTATTTTCTTGCCGTTCACTTTCCTGATAACCAACTTTCGATCATTGATTACAACCGGGTGGTAAAAGATCTAAATGGTATGGATCCGGGGGAATTTATGAAGAAACTGGAAGGAGTCTTTACCATAAAGTCCATGGGACCGGAAATTTACAAACCGGTATCACTGCACAATTTTTCAATGTACATGGAAGGGTGCTGGTATTCGCTAACGGCAAAACCCGGGACCTTTGACGATACCGATCCCATCGGGGTGCTTGATGTAACCATACTTTCCAGGTTGGTTCTCGACCAGATATTGGGGATCAAAGATCTCAGAACCTCGAACCGGATTGACTTTGTTGGTGGAATCAGGGGACTCGGCGAGTTGAAGAAGCGCGTTGATAATGGTGAAATGAAGGTTGCTTTTGCCCTTTTCCCGGTCTCCATGAAGCAACTCATCAATATTGCAGATTCAGGCAATATAATGCCACCCAAAACAACCTGGTTTGAGCCTAAACTTCGCTCAGGACTGGTTGTTCACCTTCTCGACTGATTGTTTAAAAATCGTAAAGAGCATAAAGGGTGGCGCGGTTTTGCATCACCCTTTATTTTTTAGTTAGATTTAAAAACCCGCCGTCTTAGACGGCGGTAATGTATGTTTGGCTTCGCCATTTTATTAAATTTGCCCAATGGGCAAATACCGTAG
>SACF01000292.1 GCA_009928665.1 Alphaproteobacteria bacterium | reverse complement strand
TTTGGAGGAATTGACCATTTGGGTCGACGGACAATTAAAGGAAGAAACCCGGCCGGAACGATTGGCAGAGCGCATGAATCTTTTTTCTGCCATTGAGCGTAACATGGGGATTAAGCTGGTACCTCTGTTTATTAAAAATATTGCTTTAAAAATTGCCTATGACCTGGGGCAACGGAAAAACACCGCCATTCTTTCCAATGTAGGTGTGATTCGGATGAATGAGCCCTTTGCATCGGAAATCAAGGCGATGGATGTATGTGTGAGTACGGAAAAAATGGAACTGAGCATGGTGAGCTATGGGGATGTATTGAGCGCCACAGTATCCACCCCTTTTATAAATTCGGAGATTCAGCGGCGATTGGTGCGATTGTGGACGGATGGTGGCCTCTCTGCACAAATTGCTTGCAATATGTTGGACAGGAGGGATGAGCAATGAAATGGTGCCCTCGATGTAAAGTAGAAATCCGCGGACATTCTCAGTATTGTCCCTTGTGCCAGGGACGGGTCACCGGCGAGGGAGAATCTCCGGCCTTCCCCATCATTCCGTCTGTTTACGAAAAATACCGGCTGTTTTTTCAGATACTGTTTCTTTCGGGAGTGGCCATCTGCGTGGGTGCGGTCACGGTCAATCTGGCGCTACCCCATACAGGACGCTGGTCTCTTTTGGTGCTTCTAGGGGTAGGATGTTTGTGGCTGTCGGTGGGGCTGGGAGCCCGAAATTTAAGCCGCATCCTATACATCCTTATGACCCAATCCCTACTGGGGTCCTTGTTTTTCGTGTTGTGGGATTTTGTCACCGGATGGCGGGGATGGTCCTTGGACTATGCGGTGCCCCTGCTTCTCATGGTTTCCATGTTGACCATGCAGATTCTTGTTAAGGTGAAAGGGATTTCTCCTCAGGATTATTTGGTGTCCACCTCTTTTCACGCCGTTATGGGACTGGTGCCTCTCATCTTTTATTTAACCGGAATTTTGGATCAAATCATCCCTTCTCTGATTTGCATTGCCTTGAGTATCCTTCTTCTGACCGGCCAGCTGCTCTTTAAAGGCCAGGAAATGATAGAAGAATATCGAAAGCGGTTTCGCATTTAATCCGGCCAGACCAGGGCCAATCCCGCCTTCCTCCATTGCAAAAAACCCATCTGAATGGTATAATTTCTTTTTCGAAGATTCACTATATTTTGGAAGATTTCAAGGAGATTTCCCATGAGTACTTCA
>SACF01000291.1 GCA_009928665.1 Alphaproteobacteria bacterium | reverse complement strand
CTTAACGTGAGGTTTCAGAGATTAATAGGGACTGGTGGCGGATATTCCAGTGAAATGAGAATACCGGAAGAAATCGAAACATAGAAGATAGAAAATGCTGGAAGAAAGAAAAGGTTATTGGCTATGGAGGGCGGAAAACGGAAAAGTGGGGTTCTTTTACCGGTTTTTTCCTTGTGGGGAGAGGACGGTATCGGTAATTTTGGGAAGGGGGCTCTGGAGTTCCTGGATATTTTAGTGGAAAGCAAGCAAAGCTATTGGCAAATATTACCCCTGCATCCTACGGGATACGGGGATAGCCCCTATCAGAGTTTTTCGGCTTTTGCTTTGAACCCCTATTTTATAGACCTGGAGGATTTGGAAGCGAAGGGACTGGTGAAAAGGCAGGAAAGGAAGGCATATCAAGAGAACTTCCGGCCCGGCCCCATCCAGTATGGGTTAATATATCAGCACTTATTTCCCTTGTTGGAAATTGCCATGAAGAGATTTTCTTCTGATGATCAGGGTTTCATACAATATGTAGATGATCAGGAATATTGGTTGGAGGATTATGCTTTATTCATGGCCATTAAAGAGAGCTACCGCATGGTGCCGCTGTGGGAATGGCCGGTAGCCTTAAAGAATCGCCAGGAAGGGGCATTAAACCAACAGAGGGAAAGATTATTGCTACGGACTCTCTTTTGGAAAAAGGTTCAATACTTCTTAGATGGGCAGTGGAAGAAGATTTTTCTGGAGAGTGAGAAAAGAGGCATTCGCATTCTGGGAGATATGCCTTTATATGTGGCTCATGATTCGGCGGACTTCTGGGTCCGTCGGGAATTGTTTCAGGTGGACCAAAAGGGAAATCCCCTTCGGGTTGCCGGGTGCCCCCCGGATGACTTTTGCCTCCTGGGCCAACGGTGGGGGAATCCTTTGTATGAATGGCCTTATCATCAAGAAACGGGATACAAATGGTGGTGTCAACGGTTGGGAAGAATGGAACAGTGGGTTCATGGAGTACGTTGGGACCACTTTCGAGGGCTTGCGGGATATTACTCCATCCCAAGAGAGCATGAAACGGCGCAACAGGGGCATTGGGAAAAGGGGCCGGGTGCGGCGTTTTTAAAGCAAATGACGGAGGCTTTTCCCACACTTTTCATGGTGGCTGAAAATTTAGGGTTCCTGACCAAGGATGTGGAAACATTATTGAAAGAAGTGGGTTGGCCGGGGATGGCGGTTTTTCAG
>SACF01000290.1 GCA_009928665.1 Alphaproteobacteria bacterium | reverse complement strand
GAAATCGTTACGATAGTGGTTAGGAGGAGTAGAAATGAGCGAAGAAAAAAAGTCCTGGAAATGTACCATATGCGGTGAAGTAATCAAGGGGGCGGAACCTCCTTCCAGTTGCCCCGTGTGCGGTGTAGGGCCCGATAAATTTGAAGAAGGTGAGCCGGAGGTGGTAAGCTATGTGAGCGATAATCCTCACCGATATATTATCGTGGGAGGAGGTCCTGCAGGTACCATGGCGGCTGCTGAAATTCGAAAAAGGACCCAGGCGGGAAGTATTGAAATTATTAGCAGAGAAGATGTCATCGGATACAACCGTCCCATGTTGACCAAAGGAATTATGAAATCCATCAATATGTCGGGGTTTTTTATAAAGGATTATGCGTGGTACGTGGAAAACAAAATTCACACTACTTTGGGAAAGGAAGTGGTGAAGATTCATCCCGAGGCGAAAACTGTGGAATTGGATGATGGCTCCACGAAGCCATACGACAAGTTGATTATTGCCACCGGAGCAGAGTGTTCCGTACCGCCCATGGAAGGTCTTTCACATGAGGGGGTTTTTACCATTCGTACATTACAGGATGTGGAGAACTTGAAAGAATACCTAAAGACCGGCGTTAAAACCGCTGCTGTTATTGGCGGGGGTGTATTGGGATTAGAATCCGCATCTGAATTGAATAAAGAAGGAATCCAGGTTACTGTGATCCAACGATCCGAAGTGATTATGGGTAAGCAGTTGGATGAAGCAGGCGCACAATTGCTGGAAGACATTATGAAGTCCAAGGGTGTGAAAATCAGAACCGGTGTGAAAATTAAGGGAGTCCAGGGAGAAGGAAAGGCAACGGGAGTTCTTCTGAATGAGGATGAAGTGGTGCCAGCTGAAGTTGTTATTATATCTGCGGGTGTAGTTGAAAACACCGATTTGGCTGAAAAAGCCGGAGCCAAGGTGGAAAAAGGCATTCTGGTGAATGAGCGAATGGAAACAGGGTTGCCGGGCATTTATGCGGCGGGAGACTGCGCTCGATTCGAAGGGAAAAATTATGCCATATGGCCTCAAGCCATGGAAATGGCAAAGGTGGCAGCCAGAAATGCAGTGGGAGAAGATGCAACATACAAGGGGACGATACCCAGTGTTAGCTTTGTGGGATTTGGAACAGCCATATTTTCTATTGGAGATCATGGTAATCAGGCGGGCGTTTCTTATGAGACGAAAGAACATGTAGACCG
>SACF01000289.1 GCA_009928665.1 Alphaproteobacteria bacterium | reverse complement strand
ATATGTGGAGAACCAGGGGATGGCTACCACTGTGGTTATCGGTCACGTGAATGGAAAACGGGGATACTTTGCCAACATTGGGGACAGCCGGGCTTATGTTTTCCGAAAGGGGCGATTGCGCCAAATTACGGAAGATCATAGCTATGTCAATGATTTGGTTCGAACGGGAGTGATTTCGGAGGAAGATGCGCAAACCCACGCCAAGAAAAATATGATTACCAAGGCATTGGGAGGAGATCCCGTGTGCGAACCGGATTTTTACCAAGCCAACTTAGAGAATGGTGACGTGATTTTGTTATGTACGGACGGCCTGTATGGGGAAGTGGAAGAAGAGGCCATGATTTCCATTATGTCCTCCGGAGAGTCTATGACTCAGGTTTGTCATGAGTTGGTGAAAAAGGCAAATCAACGGGGCGGACATGATAACATTACCGTAATCTGTATTAAAGTGTAAGGGGGATCGTGTTTCATGAGTAGCAGAATTCTTGCCGGAAGATATGAATTATTAGAGCGAATTGGAGATGGGGGAATGGCCGTGGTGTATAAAGCACGATGCCGTCTCTTAAATCGATATGTGGCCATTAAAATCTTGAAGCCGGAGTTTATCAAGGACTTGAAATTTATTGATAATTTTAAGAGGGAGTCGCAGGCGGCGGCTAGTCTTTCTCACCCCAACATTGTCAACATTTTTGATGTTGGAAAAGAAGGGAATATCCATTACATTGTGATGGAACTGGTGGAAGGCCAGGTGCTGAGCGAACTTATTAAGAATAAGGGACCAATGGAGTGGCGTCAAGCGGTGGAAATCATGAAGCAAATGGCCTCCGCTCTCAGCTTGGCTCATAAGAATCATATCATCCATCGAGATGTAAAGCCCCAAAACATTTTAATCACAGAAGACGGAGTGCCCAAGTTGGCGGATTTTGGCATTGCCAAGGCAGTCAATGCATCCACCCTGGTAGGTGCTACTGGTACGGTAATGGGTTCGGTTCATTATTTTTCTCCGGAACAAGCCCGAGGTGGCTATGTGGATGAAAAATCGGACATTTATTCCTTGGGGATCGTTCTATATGAACTACTGACGGGCCGTGTTCCCTTTGATGGAGAGAACCCGGTTAACGTGGCCTTGATGCATATCAATGAAGAAATGACCCCACCCAGTCAGCTGGTGAACGGTATTCCGCCTCAGCTGGAGCAGGTAGTGATGAAGGCTACCAAGAAGTAT
>SACF01000288.1 GCA_009928665.1 Alphaproteobacteria bacterium | reverse complement strand
GGAACGTGCGCTCTCCCTGGGGATTCCCAAGGAGGATGTATATATTGATTGCTTAACCTTGACCGCTTCTTCGGAACAATCGGCGGTGATGGACACATTGACAGCGGTAAAGAGAGTGAAGGAGGAGCTGGGGCTCAAGACGGTATTGGGTGTATCCAATATTTCCTTTGGCCTTCCCAATCGGGAGCTGGTAAACCGAACCTTTTTGACCCTGGCCTTGGGAATGGGGTTGGATTTGCCCATTATCAATCCGGGGGATGGCGAGATGGTGGGGGCATTTCGTGCCACTAATCTATTGGCCAACGTGGATGCCGATGGGCGGGAATATATTCAAGCCTATCAGGACGTCATGGGAAAGCCCAGGCCACAGGAAAACCTACGGGAGATGACATTGGACCGAGCCATTCAACAGGGGTTGAAGGAAGAGGGGATGGAGCTGACCCGGCGACTGTTGGAGCAAGAAGACCCCATGGATATTGTGAGGGACCGACTGGTGCCGGCACTGGACAAAGTGGGATTGGAGTTTGAAACGGGGGAAATATTCCTGCCGCAGTTATTGCTTTCTGCCGGGGTGGCCCAAGGCGCCTTCGAAGTCATCAAGGCCCATATGGAGAAGATGGAAACCTCACGGGAAGCCCGGGGTACCATCGTCATAGCCACCGTAAAAGGAGATATTCATGATATCGGAAAAAACATCGTAAAGGTGCTTTTGGAAAACTATGACTATGATGTGATAGATCTTGGCAAAGATGTTTTACCCGAAAAAGTCCTGGAGGCGGTTCGGGATTCCGGGGCCACTTTAGTGGGGCTATCCGCCCTGATGACCACCACCCTGAAGTCTATGGAACAGACCATTACTAAGATCCACCAAGAATTTCCGGAATGCAAAGTAATGGTGGGCGGAGCGGTTCTTACATCCGAATATGCCAAGAAGCTGGGCGCGGACTATTATGGCGGGGATGCGAAAAAGGCGGTGGATATTGCCAACCAACATTTTCGCGTGGTATAATTTGGTTTGATGTACTGGGAAGAGGAGAACTTGCATTGAGAATCGGGAGAAAGAAAGCAGAAAAACAACAGGTAAAATCAGGTCCCAAAAAGAAGGCAACCAAGGCTCCGAAGAAATTCAATTTTCTCCGAACCTTTCTCTTGTTTTTAATGGCCTTCACACTGATTCTCACCAGTGGATTCTATTTGGTGAACAGCGCCGGAGAAATTGCTTTGTT
>SACF01000287.1 GCA_009928665.1 Alphaproteobacteria bacterium | reverse complement strand
TGGAAGAATTAGAGCAAGTTCGAAACATGATTGAAACACTCTATGGATATTATTTGGCCCATACAGAAGAACTACCCTCGGAGCACTTGAATCTTGTGGAAGAATTTGGGCCAGCAGAAGTGGTAAAGGACTACATCGCAGGAATGACGGATCGCTATGCCCATCGAATTTACCGTGAAATTATGATAAGAATAAAATCCTGAAAAAAATCTTGAAAAATAAAGAATATGTGACGATTGTGTCGAATAAGTAATAGTGGGGTATGATTACTTATTCGATTTTATTTTGAGGGATTGAAATGACCACCAGTAACGACAGTGTTGTAGAAGAAATTAAAACCAGATGTAATATTGTGGATGTCATCGGAGCCGTCGTTCCGTTGAAAAGGGCAGGAGCTAACTATAAAGGCCTTTGTCCTTTTCATAATGAGAAGACGCCCAGCTTTGTGGTTTCAGACCAGAAGCAAATTTTTACTTGTTTTGGGTGTGGCGTCAAAGGAGACGTAATCGAATTCGTGAAGAAGTACTATGGATTGGAGTTTTTGGATGCGGTGGAGAAGCTGGCCAAAGATTATGGAATCCCTTTGCCAGAAAGAAAGGGTTTCGGGAGCCAGGACCGAGAAGAACTATACGAAATCAATCGTTTGGCGGCCAGGTTTTATTACGAACAATTCACCGCGGAAAAAAATCCGGGATATGAGTATATGATGAACCGCGGAATTCATCCTTCTATTTTGAAGAAATTCGGAATCGGGTATGCCAAAGATGAGTGGGATTCTTTGCTGAAGCATCTAACGGGGATGGGAATTTCAATAGAAAAGCTGGTGGAAGTTGGTTTGATTACACAAGCCAATGGAAAAACTTATGATAAATTCCGGAATCGGGTCATGTTTCCCATTATCAATACAGGCGGGAAGGTTATCGGGTTTGGTGGGCGAATATTGGGTGAAGGAGAGCCCAAGTACCTCAATTCACCGGAATCCCCCATATTTCATAAGAAAAATCATATTTATGGGCTCCATTTAACGCGATCGGATGTGGGACGCATGGGATATGTCATTTTAGTGGAAGGATACATGGATGTGATATCTCTTTATCAACATGGGATATTCAATGTAGGAGCATCCCTTGGAACGGCTCTTACGGAAAATCAGGCCCGATTACTGAAACGATATGCCGATCAAGTGGTATTAGCATATGATGCGGATAATGCCGGGGTGTTAGCAGCG
>SACF01000286.1 GCA_009928665.1 Alphaproteobacteria bacterium | reverse complement strand
TCATCCACCTGACACGAATTAGCGAATTTTTGTACTTTCAGTTTTAGAATGAAAAGATATCTGCTTATATTTCTTGCCACCTGGCTGGTTACAACATCTATTCTTGTTGGCGCGGGCATTATCATTGACCCTTATCGCATTTTCCATCCACCCTGGGTCAGGGATGATTACTTTCTGCCAAATACAAGGATTCAAGCTAGCGGAGTCATTAATCATGTTGAATTTGACTCCATAATCCTCGGAACCAGTATGGCCGAGAATTTTTCACCAGGTGAAGCTTCGAGGATATTTAATGAGAGGTTCGTTAACATCTCTCTGAGTGGATCTTCACAATCAGAGAGAGCGATCGTCCTTGAGTACGCGCTGAAAAACAGAAAAATATCAAAAGTAATTTATTCCCTGGACGGCTTCGGAAAAGCCCCAATAGATTCCCGATCTATTGCACCATATACTTATCTTTATGACGATTCATTAATCAACAATATACATATCTACAGTTACGATGTTTCAAATCTGAAGTACCTGTTCTGTGGAAATATCTTTTGGTCAGAACGCAGTTCATGTCCAGAAACACGCTCGCTTGAGACACTTACCGAATGGGCCTCGGACACAAATCACAGCATGAGGTTTGGTGGGCTGGACAAATGGCTTTCGGCTAAGAACAACAGCCAAATCAAGGAGGCGCTAAATGAAATTGCGAATAGTATCGAAAAAATTGAAACAGGAGCAATTTCGCCAGGCGAACCACTTAAGATTCAATCCGCACTTGAAGAACGATCAAAATCATTCAATGATTACCTTCTGAAATATGTTATTGATCACCAAAAAACAGACTTCTATCTATTCTTCCCGCCCTATTCCCGATTGAGGTATGCGATCTGGAAACAAAGTGATCCTAACGCATTTCAGATTTACATTGAAACTCTGCGCATGGTCGTGAACGAAACCTCTAAATATTCCAATGTTTTCATCTACGGGTTTGATGATCAGAGCTTTCTGGATGATCTGGCAAATTACAAAGACACAAGCCATTACTCCCCCGAATACAATTCACGCATACTTACTTGGATCAAAAATGGCGAGCATCTATTGAACACTGAAAACTTGGAAAATTACATCAGCGCCATTACCAGCCTGACACCTACACACACTTGACTCCGCGCCGCCCGGTCGCTAGGCTCCGCATCCATGAGAGTCTGTGGCCAATGGTTCGATACCCCCCTGCGCGAGC
>SACF01000285.1 GCA_009928665.1 Alphaproteobacteria bacterium | reverse complement strand
GCGTCTTCATTGTTCCCTCGTTTCAGTCCTTTATCGCTCTTAAATCCTACTTGTATCATCACGAGTCCTTTTCTAATATTCGGTATTTCCAACGATTCCAGTGCTACGAACCATTTTACAAATGAAGAATCCATCGGTACCATCAATATGAGGATACAATTGGACCATTTCTTCTTTCACGAAATCTCTGTTCTTTCGGAGAAATTCCGCCACCACCTTTTGATTTTCATCCGGGTTAATGGTACAGGTACAATATAGTAGTGTGCCCCCCATCTTCACATATCGTGAAGAGGCGGACAGGATATCCAACTGCTTGCGAGGCAAGCTGTCCATCTCAGATGTCCATTTTTTGAACTTAATCTCCGGTTTTCGACGAACCACCCCCAACCCGGTGCAAGGGGCATCTACTATGACTTTATCCGCTTTTCCCACCAGCATGGTGTCGGTCTTGGTGGCATCCCACGTTCTGGTTTTTACATTTTTTAAACCCAGCCTGCGGGCCTCCTGATCGATAATTCCTACCTTCCGAGTATACACATCCGACGCCAACACCGTACCCGTATTGTTCATACGTTCGGCGATGGCCATGGTTTTTCCGCCGGGCGCCGCACATACATCCATTACAAAATCATCATGCTTGGGATCCAGCATGATGGTGGCCAGCTGAGAACTCTCATCCTGTACCGAGAACATCCCCATTTTGTACATCTGACTATCTAGAAGCTGGGTTCCCTTTATATACAAGGCATTGGGAGAAAGCTTACCCTCCCATACATCAAAGCCCTTATTTTTCAGCTGCTCCATCAAGTCTTTTTTCATCACCTTCATCCAGTTTAAGCGGATGGCAGTATCCGGTGTTTCATTCCCTGCTTGGAGAAGCTGCTCCACAAAATTCATCTCGTATTCGCGCATCCAAAGCTCAATAATCCAAGGCTCATAGGAATATTTTACCGAAAGGTACCGAACCTCATCTTCCCCTCGGTCCGGCAAGGTGATGGTATACTTATTGCGAATATACGTTCGAAGAACTCCATTAATGAAGGCATCCCTTCCTTTACAAAATTTCTTGGCAAGGTTTACGCTTTCATTCACTGCTGCATATTCCGGTACAGAATCCATATAGCCCAGCTGGTAAATACCCATCCGTAGCACATTGAGATCCTGGGGCTTCAAACGGTCCGCTCCGGAAGGAACAAACTGGTCAATGATATAGTCCAACAAAATCTTATTCTCCAGAAC
>SACF01000284.1 GCA_009928665.1 Alphaproteobacteria bacterium | reverse complement strand
AGATTGAGGAAATTGCGGCCCAAATCCAGGAGAAGTCCAAATGATAAAAGTCATTTGGGTCATGGTAGGCGGTGCTGTGGGCTCAGTGCTTCGAATTATCATAAGAGATTGGAGCGCTGCCATTCCAGGAGATTTCCCTTGGGGTACCTTTGGGGTACCTTTGGGGTAAATATCCTAGGAGCTTTTCTATTAGGATTTTTTGTGACTATCACCGTTGAAGTAACCAGGATTCGTTCTCATTATCGTGCTGGGATTGCGGTGGGATTATTCGGGGGGTTTACCACCTTTTGTACCCTTTCCAAGGAGACCATGTTCTTTTGGATGAATGAGATGATTCCTCTGCTCATGGGATACCTATTACTGTCAGTATCCCTTGGATTGTTGGCGGCAGGTGCGGGAATGGTGGGGGGAGATCTTATACTAAACCGCATGGGAGCAAGAAGTGGGAAAAACTCTGGCGGGGGTGATGTATCATGACCTTGGTATGGGTAGCTCTTGGCGGTGCCCTCGGCAGTGCTAGTCGATATGGTATTGGAGTCTGGATTTCTCAGAGGAGTGGTTACAAATATCCTTTTGGAACGTTTACCGTGAATGTTACGGGTGCCTTTTTGTTAGGGGTTGTCCTAGCCTCCGGATTGGAAGGTTCCGCAAACGCTTTGCTAGCGGATGGATTTTTGGGAGGGTTTACCACGTTTTCCACCTTCATGTATGAGGGTGTTGCATTGATCAAGGACAATGAAACCAAAAATGCATTGTTATATGTTACATTAACCATGGTACTAGGTATAGGAGCCTTTGCCATTGGATGGTTGACCCGGCTATATCTATAAGAAAGGAGCGATTGAAATGCTTCCTAAAAATTGTAAGATTTTGAAGGTGTATATTCGAGAAGATGCAGTCTATCAGGGGCATAGCTTGTATCACGCATTGACCCAGAGACTGGCAGAAATGGGTATGGCGGGAGTCACGGTAACCAGAGGTATCGAAGGATTTGGCCGAGAAAAAAGAATATCCAGTTCAAGAATTTTGGATCTATCTTTTCACCTTCCGATTATCATTGAAATTATTGATTCCCCTGAAAAAATTGCAGAAGCCATTCCGGAAATTCGGGAAATGATGGAAGAAGGCTTGTTAATGACCGCAGATGTGGAGGTCTTGAAGTATGGGAAAGAGGAAATTGTATAATGAAGAAAACGGACGATAGAAAAGTAGTGCGAATACAGGATGTTTCCCATGAAGGTCATGGCG
>SACF01000283.1 GCA_009928665.1 Alphaproteobacteria bacterium | reverse complement strand
GCCGGCGGGAGAGGTGTTTTTGATGCGGTATAATCCGCCCTGGACGCCGGGATTTTTGCGGCGCAATGAGGTGGGGGTGGAGGTTAAGCGGTGAAGATGGGAGCTGAGCCGCAATGGTATGGGTAAATCTCTCAAAATCGATCTATTCACTCTCTTTTTTTGATTTTTATGAAACCTGCTTTGATGCGATGGAGATATATAAGATAACAGCTGATTTCGTTCTATGCCTGTTCCATCATATGAAGATTTTATGCTCCCCCTGCTCCGTGTTATAGATGACGGGAAGATCCATCCGGTGAATGAAGTTAGAGAGAAGCTTGCGATCATTCTCGATCTGTCGGAACAGGATAAAAAAGAACTGCTTCCCAGCGGAAAAATGCCTGTTTACCGGTCGAGGGCCGGCTGGGCAAAAACCTATTTGAAAAAGGCCGGGCTGATCGACAACTCAATACGGGGCAGAATTAAGATCACCGAACGGGGAACCCGGGTTTTGCAAAGTATGCCGGAAAAAATCGATTCCCAGTTTCTTCTGCAGTTTGATGAGTTCCAGACATTCATGAACGGAACAAAAACAGAGAGTTTGGATCCGGTGATACCAAAAATAACATCTCCTGAAGAAATGCTTGAACAAAGTTATCAGGAAATTAACAACTCATTGGCTTCTGATCTGCTTGATCAGATACTGTCTATGAGTCCGGCATTTTTTGAGAAGCTGGTTGTCGAACTTCTTGTGTCCATGGGTTACGGAGGGTCGCTGCGGGAGGCAGGCATGATCCTTGGTAAGAGCGGAGACGGAGGTGTTGACGGATTAATTAAGATGGATAAACTCGGGATCGATGAGATATTCATTCAGGCAAAACGATGGGACAGAACAAATTCGGTGAGTAGTGTGGATATCCGTAATTTTATCGGAGCGTTAACGATAAAGGGCGCAAAAAAAGGAGTCTTTATTACTACTTCAAAGTTCACGAAGGAAGCAGTTTCGGTATCTCAGCAGCCGAATTTTAAAGTGGCTCTTATTGATGGTGATAAACTTGTTGATCTGATGATCGAACATGATCTGGGTGTGAGCACTTATGAACAATATTTCATAAAAAAGATCGACTCTGATTACTTTTCCGAGGATTGATCCGGGGATAAGCAGGGTCAGAATACGATGCGAGGGGAGGGATTCGAACCCGCGAACTACTTAAGAACAGATCTTGAGTCAGTCTCCGTTGGCCACTTGGATACCCTCGCGAAAATACTTGTACAT
>SACF01000082.1 GCA_009928665.1 Alphaproteobacteria bacterium | reverse complement strand
CTGTCCTGTTCTGGACATCCACCCCCTGGGGCGCTTCCAAAGCCCTTTCTCACGGGCTGAACATCTACAACTTCTCCGTTTCCCTTTACCCAGCTTCCAGGGCAAATGCGTTCCCCATCAGATGTTTGAAAGATTGAAACGGTTTCCTTCATTACAAATATCGTTTGAACTTAATCAGAGCACACCAATTTTTATAGTGAGAAATTGTACCTTTTTCTCTAGAATTACTTCCTAAAATCATCCTCTAAATAGGGTCTGCTGATTTTATATGCAACCCTTACCATACCTGGATTTGAACTATATTTACAGTGTAATAACTGCAAGGAAATATGGCAAAAGCACAGAAAAACCGTGCATCTAAGCATCCGTACGTCAGTCCAAGCCAGCTAACACTGGTTGGATTTGAGAGTCCGTTTTCCCAATCATTGGATCCGAATAACCGGTGGGTGATGCTGGCACACAGAATACCATGGGATATTTTGGTAAGCACTTACGAAGGACAGCTCAATAACAGCAGCATGGGTGCCGACGGTATAAATCCCAGAGTCGCCATCGGCGCGATGATTTTGAAGCACATGTGTAACATGAGTGATCGGGAAACGGTGTTGCATATCCAAGAGAACATGTACATGCAATACTTCATTGGATACAGCAGTTTCAGCACCGATCCGCCATTTGATCCCTCCTTGTTTGTTGACTTCCGCAAGCGGCTTGGCATTGATCAGATCAATTTCATTAATGAGAAGATCTTGGGGTTGTCGCACGCAAAGTCCGATTCACGTTCTGATGATAAGTCTGATACGAATAAACCTGACGTGGAATCACAAACCACCGAATCCGGCATTCAAGAGGTTGCACTGCCAGCCAACCCGATAACTCATAAAGGAAAACTCATCACCGATGCAACTGCCTGCCCTCAAGACATTGCCTATCCGACCGATTTAAACTTACTCAGCAATGCCCGGGAAAAAACCGAAGAACTCATTGATAAATTGTATGATGAATCCAGGCATGGCATCAAACCTCGAACTTACCGTAAAGTGGCAAGGAAAGAATATCTCAAAACCGCCCAGCTAAAAAAGAAATCAAAAAAACAAATTCACAACGCAGTAAAAAAACAACTGGGTTATTTGAAGAGGAACATTAACAGCGTTAACCAGCTTCTGGATGAGTATGATCAGTGTCCATTGAACCGGAAGGATCGCAAGTACCTGATGGTGATCAACACGCTATATGAACAGCAGAGCATGATGTTCAAAGAGGACACCCATCAGGTTGACCATCGTATTGTCAGCATCCATCAACCACATGTGCGACCCATTGTGCGTGGCAAAACCAATGCCTATGTCGAATTTGGGGCGAAAATCAACGTATCGCTCATGAATGGATTTGCCTTCCTGGATGATTTTTCCTGGGAAGCATTTAACGAAGGAACCCGCTTGATGTCGACAGTAGAAAAATATAAACAGCGGTTCGGTTACTATCCTGAAGAAGTTCTGGCTGATAAAATATATTGTAACCGCACAAACAGGGCATCCTTAAAGCTAATTGGGGTCAAACTCATCGCCAAACCTCTTGGCAGGCCAAAGGCAGTGGATGTGGAACACGTAAGACCGGGCGAACGAAATCCAATCGAAGGCAAGTTTGGACAAGCAAAGACAGCATATGGCTTAAATCGAATCAAAGCAAGGCTGGACCAAACAAGCGAATCGTGGATTGCCACTATAATTTTAGTACTCAACCTGGTCAAATTGATCGGGTCGAGTGCCTATGGCCAAATTTTATCAATGCTGACTTTTTCAGCAGCATGGCTGGCGGATATTTACCGTGGGAAATTATCGCAGATAATGGAACCTGCTAATCTTGAACTAAGCTCCTGCTGACAAAATCAGCAGGCCCTAAATATATTTGGAAAAATTCAGTCACCTAAAAGGAGACCGATTATTTTATGCTAATAAATGATATTCAATTGGTTGTTGAATTTAATGTGAATCTGTTGGACAATTGTACTTGATATAATGAGATAAATGATACTTTTTCTTTTCGACATGCTCTAATTATCTTTGAATTATTAAAATACTATTATCGGTTTTCAAACAAATGAATATTGGTATCCTCTCTTCCAACTAAAATAGAGAGTTAATTTTATAAATCTATTCACATGAAAACAATGAAATTTTTTTTAGTATTGGGTCTCTTCCTGTTATTGGGATCTATGGTTCAAGCACAGACAAGTGGAAACATTTATGTCAGAGATGCAAATGCATCAGGATCATATCAACTTTTTGTGCATGTTTATGATTCTTGGAACAGTTATGCTGAATTACCCGGATCACCAACCTATTATGGTACAATCACAATAAATTCCACAAACCCTTGGACTGGAGGGCCCGCACTTCAACAAGACTGTGATCAAAGATGGGTGGTCGCTATTGAAATTAGAAAAGTCGATCCTCCCAATCCTACAATTTCAAAATGGAGCATCTATCCTTCATTATTGTCGACAACCCAATATGATTCAGGCGGACTGACTATGCCCAATGTCAGCTTTCCGTGATTGAGGTTTTTTTCTTTCTTCATAGGTATTAATTAATCACTGGGTTTGTTTCCGCGTTGCTTTCATCGAACAGGAACACGGCTTTCATATTATCCTCTACTCGCAACGGGGTTCTTCATTTCAAACTAGAAGGTACTTATCTATGTTTAGCTTACCTTTGTTTAAAGGTATCTCAAAATGCGCCGTTTAATATTGGGTTTATTATTACTATTTTGTTACTCTTCAAATTACTCGCAATATTTCTGTAAAAACAATGGTCAGTTAATTGACCAGAGCGGACGTTTAAACGAGAACGTTCATTATTTACTTTCCCTTGAAAGACAAGGAATAAATGTTCAACTTAGAAATCTGGGGTTTTCTTATGATTTATATCAGAAGATAATTCAAAACGATTCTATTTCAATTCGTTTTAATCGAATTGATTTTGATTTTTTTGCATCAAATAAGAAACCCCAGATTTTTCCTTCACAGTTATCTGTTGAGAAATATAACTATTATACCGCGCGCACTCCTTATAAAGGAATCCGGGATATTAGATCGTGTAAAAAGATTCTTTACAAGAATCTTTACAATAAAATTGACCTTGAATTTTTTGTCGATGATACAGGCAGTTTTAAATACAATTTGGTTCTTTACCCCGGATCAAATATATCTTCTATTTTGATAAAAGTAAAAGGCGCTGACAATTTCGAAATAATCGATGGAACAATAGTATTTCACACATCCCTTGGCTCAATTAAGGAGTTTATTCCTGAAAGTTATTATCAAATTGGAGATGAAAAAATCTATTTGAAGGCAAATTTTGTAAAGAAAAGCGAAGATTTAATTGGTATCGAAACGAAATCTTGCATACCTCAAGGTGCTAAATTTGTAATTGATCCAATTCCTATTAGAGAATGGGGCACTTATTATGGTGGAAATGGCATTGACGAAATGGGAGTATGCGGTTTAGATGAAAATAACAATATATATTTGGCTGGGGATACGTATTCAACAAATAACATTGCCACTGCAGGTGCTTTTCAAGGAACCTATGCAGGATCCAGAGATGCATTTTTGGCAAAATTTTCTCCTTCAGGGTCATTAATTTGGGGTACATATTATGGAGGAGCAAATCAGGATAATTTTAATTCGCTATTTATTAAATCTGGGAAAATAGTACTAACAGGTTATACGAATTCAATATCAAATATTGCTACTCCTGGTGCTTTTCAGACATCTCTCGGCAGTCTAAACGGGGATGCAATGCTTATTCAATTTGACACATCTGGGAATCGAATTTGGGGTACATATCTTGGCGGTGAAGGAATGGATCAGGGTAATGCCTGTTATGTAAATGGGAATGAGGATATTTATTTTACTGGTTTTACGAATTCACTTACAGGTATTTCCTCTCCTGGTTCACATCAGCCAACTTATGGAGGAGGACCTAATGATGTATTTGTTGCAAAATTCACTGAGAATGGTTCAAGAATCTGGTCTACATATTATGGCGGAAATTCTAACGATAATTCAGGAGGGCCAACATGTATCAAAGAAGATAATAACACTCTTTTTTTATGTGGTTCAACCAAATCTTCAAACAATATTGCGACACCCGGAGGATTTCAGCCAATTCTAAATGGAACAGGATCAACCTTAGATGGGTTTCTGGTAGCATTTTCAACAGATGGGACTAGATTATGGGGGACATATTTTGGTGGTTCAGAAAATGATTTTATAGGTTCAATTGCTTTAACTCAATCACATTTCTTAGTTTTAACTGGTTCAACTTCATCAAGTGGAATTGCAACAAACGGAAGCTTTCAAGAAAATTTTGGTGGAGTTAAGGATGCCTTTCTGACAAAATTTTCACCAAACGGACAAAATTTGTGGACAACATATTATGGAGGATCTTCAGAAGATATTGGTAACTGCATAACAATTGATTCATCGCAAAATATTTTTTTGGGAGGTGAAACAAGTTCCTTAAATGGAGTCTCAACAATTGATAGTTATCAAGAGAATTTTGCCGGTGGCTCTTTCGATGGAATGCTTGTTAAATTTGATTCAGTAGGACAACGCCTCTGGGGCACCTATTTTGGTGGTGAAAACGAAGATAGACTTTGGGCTTGTTCCTATGCTGGTAATAATATTCTGTATTTTTCCGGATACACATATTCTTTAACTGGGATAAGTACGACGAACTCTCATCAAACAAATTTTGGCGGAGGAATCACGGATACTTATTTGGAAAAATTTAATGTTTGTCCTAACCCGGAACATTCCGGGCCGATTGCAGGAAACAGCTCTTTTTGTATACCAGTTTCAGGATTAACATACTCAATCAGCCCGATACCTCTGGCAACTGGATATCAATGGAGTGTTCCTCCGGGGGCGACCATTGTTGCCGGTAATAACTCAAATTCAGTTACGGTTGATTTTTCTGCTGCCGCTGTAACTGGCACCATCTCGGTTTATGGTATAAATTCCTGTGGAACAGGTGACAGCTCTTTCATGACAATCACGACTACCCCGTCAGAAACCATAAATGTTATTATCTCTGCATCCTCAAATAACATTTGTACAGGAACCCCGGTCACCTTTACAGCTACCCCCACCGGCGGCGGAACTTTGACCTACGACTGGAAAATTAACGGAACAAGCCAGGGAGTAAACAACCCGACATTCATGTATACGCCTTCCAACGGGGATGTAGTTACCTGTGTTCTTTCCTCTTCCCTAACAACCTGCGTAACCAATAATCCGGCAATTTCGAATACTCTCATGATGACCGTAACTCCGTTGCTGCCGGTCAGCGTTGCTGTCACCACTTCAGCCAATAATGTGTGCGCCAGTACGATAGTCGTCTTTACGGCAGTTCCTGTCAACGGTGGTTCAACGCCCTCTTATCAATGGAAGGTGAATGGTATCCCCGCGGGCACCAACAGTTCCGTTTATTCTTACATGCCGGTGAACAATGATGCAGTTGTCTGTAACCTTTCCTCGTCGGAGACATGCGCAACAGGCAATCCCGCGACATCTCCGGCAGTGATCATGACGGTCAACCCCCAGCTCCCTGCAAGCGTTTCCATTGCTGCCTCTTCCAATCCCTTTTGCATAGGAACATCCGTTACATTTTCCGCCGCCGCCGTCAATGGCGGCCCGCTGGCTGCATACCTGTGGAAGGTGAATGGGACGAATGTAGGCGCCAACAGTTCGACGTACGCCTATAACCCCCTTACCGGAGATGTAGTCACCTGCATCCTGACCTCTTCAATACAATGCGTTTCAGGCAGCCCTGCCTCTTCGAACCCCATCGTCATGACGGGCACTCCGGGATTGCCTGCTTCGGTTGCCATTGCAGCCAATCCAAACCCGTTCTGCCCGGGATCGCCGGTCACCTTTACGGCGAATGCAAACAATGCAGGGAGTTCCCCGGTTTATCAATGGAAGGTGAATGGAGTCAATGCAATCAATGCAAACAATGCAGTTTATTCCTATTATCCATTGGATGGCGACAGCGTGCGTTGCGTGATGACCTCCAACCTGGCCTGCGTATCGTCCAACCCCGCCCTCTCCAACAAGATCGTGCTGAGCGGATCCCTGGCTCCCCAGGTTTCGTTCTCTGCCTGCTTCGATACCCTGACAACGGTCAATGCCAAGCCTTTCAAGTTGAAAGGAGGCCTTCCGTTGGGTGGCGCCTGGTCGGGTCCCGGGGTGAATGCCATCACCGGAACATTCGATCCCGCCGCTGCCGGAACAGGGCTGAAGACGATCGCCTATTCCTACACCAATGTTTACCTGTGCAGCGCATCCAAAACAAAGACGATCGCCGTTCAACCTGCTCCTGTATTCACCTGCGGCAACACCCTGACCGACATCCGAGACGGCAAGACCTACCCTACGGTGCAGATCGGCTCGCAATGCTGGATGGCGGCCAACCTGAACAGGGGGACGCAAGTCGTGTCTTCCCTGGTTCAAATGGACAATTGCACGGATGAAAAATACTGTTTCGGCAACGATCCCTCCAAATGTTCGAAATACGGCGGTCTCTACCAGTGGGACGAGATGATGCGTTACGACGACACTCCGGCAGGTCAGGGCATCTGTCCGCCTTCATGGCATATCCCCACGGAAAATGACTGGACGACG
>SACF01000282.1 GCA_009928665.1 Alphaproteobacteria bacterium | reverse complement strand
GAGGACGACTATGTCAGACGAACTGAGATCTTCGGAGAAAAGCGAACGGACGTTAGCCCGTGGTATCCGAGCATGGCACGTATCATTAATTGCTCTGGGTGGTATCATAGGCTCTTGTTATTTTTTGGGCTTAGGCCTGACTTTCTCTGAAATGGGTGCCGGAGCCGTAATCATTGCATATGTTATTGCGGGTATTGTTATCTTCGGTGTAATGCAATCTTTTGCGGAATTGTTGGTAAACATTCCAAGAAGAGGCTCTTTTGTGTCGTACACCCGAGAATTCTTGGGAGACACCGCTTCTGCCGGTATCGGTTGGGCTTTTTGGGTGAACTGGGTGGTATATATTCCATCGGAAGCCTTGGCCGTCGGTGTATTTATGAACTATTTTGTGGAGCTTCCATTTGGAAACCCGGTGTGGAGCACCTTCGTTTGGGGCATCGTAGCTCTGGGCTTGCTGACCGCTGTAAACCTGTATCAGGTTACCTGGTTTGGCCATATCGAATCCGTAATGGCCATTATTAAGATTATTGCAATCATTATTTTTGTTATTTGTGGCGTATTGATTTGGTTGGGTCTCATCGGCGGGAATTTACATCCTTATACGGAGGGGAGCGGATTTATTGGCTCTCAGATTCTTCTGGGCGGTGAAGGTTCTGTGGCATCTCAATTGTTCCCTGCCGGCGGATTTATCATTATCACTTACATGATTTGGACTTTGGTAAATTTCCAAGGCTCTGAAATCGTAGGTCTGTCCGCTGCAGAAACACAGGATCCGCAAAAGAACGTCCCGGCGGCTTGCAAAAAGGTAGCTTATCGTATTATTGGAATCTATTTGGTTCCCATCTTAGTATTGACCCTAATCGTGCCTTATTTCGAAGCCGGATTGGATGAAACCATTTTCGCTTACACCCTTGGTGTGTACGGATTGAAATGGGCAGCCGGAATGTTCACGGTAGTCGTATTAATTGCCGCTTTCTCTTGTGCCAACTCTGGATTCTATGGCACGGTTCGTTCCATGTACGGTCTATCCGTAGAGGGAATGGCGCCCAAATTCTTGTCCAATTTGAATCGATTTAATGTACCTCATAACGCAACAGTAGCCACCATTCTTCCTTGTTGGTTGGTGTTCTTAATGGGATTTGCTTCGGACTTTTTGGGCATCTGGGGAGAAGAAGGACTTCCTCTATATGCTAAGATGATTGCCATTTCCGGATTTACCGGAACCCTTTGTTGGGTAGGTATTTGTCTGTCTCAGGTTACATTCCG
>SACF01000281.1 GCA_009928665.1 Alphaproteobacteria bacterium | reverse complement strand
TCCAGACGTGAACGACGTTTAATATCCTATATCAAATAGGGGAGAAATTATGTTTTTTGAAAACCGTACTTTATATTTGTATCGAATTTGTCGAAAATAGCAGAAAAAAAAGATTAGAATTGCCTGATAGACACATATATATTTAGATTCATTTAAATAAAATGGTATGAACCCCAGGGCAAGCCCTGGACCCAGGTTCCGCCCCAAGGGGCGGGGAATTGACCCGAAATGATTAAAGGAATTATGAAAACAAAAGGTTTACTGTCTGTTCTGACACTCTTGACTATTTTGATTATGTTTCTTTTCACACTGACGACCTGTAAAAAGACAGAGGAAGAACCCCCAACCAATGGGACTGCTCCAACGGTTACAACTGTTTCTATTACCAATATCACCGAAACCACAGCCACCGGTGGAGGTAATGTAACTGCACAGGGGAGTTCTTCGGTTACCGCCCGTGGTATTTGCTGGAGTACTTCTTCAAATCCCACAGCTTCGGATTCACATACAACAGATGGTAGTGGAACGGGGAGTTTTACGAGCAATATAACTGGGTTAACAGCGAATACTCCATATTACGTGCGTGCCTATGCAGCAAATAGCGCAGGCACGTCTTATGGTGGCCAGGTTAGTTTCACCACAACCGGAGGTAGCTCTGGTGAACCCTGCCCGGGAATGCCAACCATTACTGATTCACGTGATGGACAAGTTTACCCTACAGTTCAGATCGGGGGACAATGCTGGTTGCAGAAAAACATGAACTACAGTACAGGCAATAGCTGGTGTTACGATAATGACACATCAAATTGCAATACTTATGGCAGGCTGTATGACTGGCAAACAGCGCTTGGAGCCTGTCCTTCGGGCTGGCATTTGCCGAGTGATGCTGAATGGACAGCGCTAACAACTTTCCTTGGGGGAGAATCCGTTGCCGGAGGAAAGATGAAAGAGGCCGGAACAACTCATTGGGCATCGCCAAATACCGGGGCAACTAACAGCAGCGGCTTCACTGCCCTTCCGGGCGGCAACCGGTTCGGCAGTGGCCTAACTTTCACCGCTCTCTTCTGGTCGTCGACGGAGCTCTCCTCATCATACGTGTGGGGCCGGAGCCTCTACTACAAGTTCGAGTCCGTGGACCGGCCCAGCGGCCACAAGTCGATCGGTTTTTCGGCCCGCTGTGTCCAGGATTGATTATTTGATTATTTACCAGGGAAGGCCTGTAGGGAGGTGAGGGATTGAATTTCGAATATTGAACAACGAATATGGATAA
>SACF01000280.1 GCA_009928665.1 Alphaproteobacteria bacterium | reverse complement strand
GGGGATTATGGCATTGGTGAAAGCCTTGAGTGAGGAAGCCAATGTATATGTATGTGCGCCAGAGGACCAACGGTCTGCATCGGGGCACAGTATTTCTATCACCAAATTAATTGAAATCACGGAGATTCCATTTCAATATGCCACCAAGGCCTATTCCATATCCGGCACGCCGGCGGATTGTGTGAAGCTGGGACTGAAGTATTTGAACACCCGAGGGGTGGAGATTGACATGGTATTTTCCGGAATTAATCATGGAGGTAATTTGGGTACCGACACTTTATATTCCGGTACCGTATCCGCCGCTTTGGAAGGTTGTATTTGTGGAAAACCCAGTGTGGCCGTGTCGCTGAATAGCCACTTTGCTCGGGATTTTTCGGTAGCGGGAAAGATGGCTCTGGAAGTTTTGCGAAAGGCCCCGGGGAAGTTGGATGCCAAAACCGTATTAAATATTAATGTACCGGCCTTACCCAAGGAGGACATTAAAGGAGTGAGAATTACCCGTTTGGGAGAAAGAGAATATGATGAATGGTTTATGTCGGAAGAAGGGGAGGATGGCATCACCCGGTATCGATACAGTGGAAAGCCGGTGATTTACGACGAACTTTCGGAAGATGTAGATGTGTTGGCCATGCAGGATGGATACATTACCATCACTCCTCTCCGGTACGATTTGACCAACCATGAATTGCTGGACCAAGTAGCTTCATGGAATATTCAAGAGGGGTTCTCATCTCATAAATAGAGATCATTACAATAGGAGGTATAGAATTGAAGAGCGCGAAAATTCGAAGAGATAGGGCCATATTGGTGGTGGTGGATATTCAAGAGAAGCTACTGCCGGCCATAAAAAAAGGGGAAGACATTGAAGAAAAGGCGGTCATGCTGATTCGAGGGGCCAGGACATTAGGTGTCCCCATTTTGGTGACGGAACAGTATCCCAAAGGATTAGGGGGTACAGTAAATTCCGTTGGGGAGGCCCTTGGGGACTTTGTTCCCATGGAAAAGACTTCTTTTAGCATCATGGGAGAGCCAGCCTTTGTGGAAGCCTTAAAAGAATCGGGGGCCGAAGATGTTCTGATTTGTGGAATTGAATCTCATGTATGCGTACAACAGTCGGCGCTGGATTTATTGGCCAAGGGGTATCGAGTATACATAATGGAAGATGCCACGGGCTCCCGAAATAACACAGACAAGAAATTTGCAGGAAGGCGGATGGTAGAAGCAGGATGCGTGGGCACCACAGTGGAATCTGCCCTGTTCGAATTGGTGGGAGATGCCAAAGAT
>SACF01000279.1 GCA_009928665.1 Alphaproteobacteria bacterium | reverse complement strand
TCTTTCCACCAATTTCTTACGGAATGTAACCTGAGACAGACAAATACCTACCCAACAAAGGGTTCCGGTAAATCCGGAAATGGCAATCATCTTAGCATAGAGAGGAAGTCCTTCTTCTCCCCAGATGCCCAAAAAGTCCGAAGCGAATCCCATTAAGAACACCAACCAACAAGGAAGAATGGTGGCTACTGTTGCATTATGAGGTACATTAAATCGGTTCAAATTGGACAAGAACTTGGGCGCCATTCCTTCTACGGATAGACCGTACATGGAACGAACCGTGCCATAGAATCCAGAGTTGGCACAGGAGAATGCGGCAATCAATACGACCACCGTGAACATTCCGGCTGCCCATTTCAATCCATACACACCAAGGGTGTAGGCGAAAATGGTTTCATCTAGACCCGCCTCGAAATAAGGCACGATTAAGGTCAATACCAGGATGGGAATCAAATAGATTCCGATAATACGATAAGCTACCTTTTTGCAAGCCGCCGGGACGTTCTTTTCCGGATCCTGTGTTTCCGCAGCGGAAAGACCTACGATTTCAGACCCTTGGAAGTTTACCAAAGTCCAAATCATGTAAGTGATAATGATAAATCCGCCGGCAGGGAACAGTTGAGATGCCACAGAGCCTTCACCGCCCAGAAGAATTTGGGAGCCGATAAATCCGCTTCCCTCCGTGTAAGGATGCAAATTCCCGCCGATGAGACCCAACCAAATCAATACGCCACAAATAACAAAAATAATGATTGCAATAATCTTAATAATGGCCATTACGGATTCGATGTGACCAAACCAGGTAACCTGGTACAGGTTCACAGCGGTCAGCAAGCCCAGAGCTACGATGCCCCAAACAAAAGTACTCCACACGGGATTTCCAAATGGAAGCTCCACAAAATAGTTCATAAATACACCGACGGCCAGGGCTTCCGATGGAATATATACCACCCAGTTCACCCAAAAAGCCCAACCGATACCGGCAGAAGCGGTGTCTCCCAAGAATTCTCGGGTGTACGACACAAAGGAGCCTCTTCTTGGAATGTTTACCAACAATTCCGCAAAAGATTGCATTACACCGAAGATTACAATACCCGCAATTACATATGCAATGATTACGGCTCCGGCACCCATTTCAGAGAAAGTCAGGCCTAAGCCCAAAAAATAACAAGAGCCGATGATACCGCCCAGAGCAATTAATGATACGTGCCATGCTCGGATACCACGGGCTAACGTCCGTTCGCTTTTCTCCGAAGATCTCAGTTCGTCTGACATAGTCGTCCTC
>SACF01000278.1 GCA_009928665.1 Alphaproteobacteria bacterium | reverse complement strand
CTCACGGATGAAACGAAGGCCTAATCCGGAGCGTATTGCAAACTCTTCTTGAGTAAGTCCTGCGGAACGCCTGCTTTCTTTTATAAATATGGCAATTTTGTTCATCCTCATTACGCCTCCTTTCGCCTGAATTACACCAACAGGTTATACCCTATTAGGTATAATGTCAATTATTATATTAGATTTAATACCCGTAAGGGTATATTCTTAATGAATAACAAGGTGATACACCCTATTGGGTATAATAAAGCCCCTGGTCTCTCCTCGATTCGGGGAAACTTCAGGGGCTCAAAAGCCGTGGTTTCAATTATACATGGGTGTAGGTAGGGAGATGCGGACTTTACCATCTCTATTTTGTATAATTATCAAAGTACCCCTGAATAAACACAAAGGGGGTGCCTTTGTCCCCGGAGCCGGAGGTCAGGTCACAAAGAGATCCGATTAAATCCGTTAAGTTTCTGGGAGTAGTGCCCTGGGTCATCATGGGGTCTGTTTCCCCTTCCCCCTTATGGGAGATATAGTCTGAGATGGCTTTTTTCAATTCTTCGCCGCAAAGATCTTTGAAATCATTGTCTGCCAAGTATTTTAATTTCACCTCAAAGGGAGTCCCCACCAGGCCCGAAGTATAGCCGGGAGACACCACCGGATCCGCCAGTTCCCAAATCTTCCCCACCGGATCTTTGAAAGCCCCATCTCCATACACCATCACTTCGATGCCCTTTCCGGTTTTTTCGAACAACTCCTGCTGCACTTCCTTTACAAAAGTCATGCAGTTGTTGGGGAACAGTTTCACGGATTCTTCCGTGGCTTTATTGGAACCCAACAACCCATATTCTGCATTGTGTCCGGAGCCATTCACCGGTTGATTTAAGATTTCGTCCAAACCGAAAACCAATTCCGCACCCCCTTCTTTCAGGATACGCTTGGTTCGTTTTCGGCTATGAATATCACAAGTTAAAACCCGGGAAGTGTGCTGCAATACGGTGCGGGGGTCATTGGAAAATATCACTTCGCATTCCGCTCCTTCTTCCTGAATCAGCTGCTGATAATATGCCACATAATCCACTCCCGTGAAGGTATGCTTCTCATATCCAAACAGCTCTCTATACTGTTCCAGTGTCAAAGTATCACTATAGGGGTTTACATTCTTTTCATCCATTACATCGGGATCAATGAGATGATTACCCACCTCATCACAAGGATAGGACAGCATTAACACAATTTTCTCGGCACCACGGGCAATCCCACGAAGGCAAATGGCAAATCGGTTTCTGCTCAGAATAGGGAAAAT
>SACF01000277.1 GCA_009928665.1 Alphaproteobacteria bacterium | reverse complement strand
CTTTTCCCGGCCTGCACACACTCCCTGTCAATCCTGGTGATGGTGTCATCGGATAGAATTAAACTGATAATGGATTTTGACATAGCCTTCTCTCTTTCTATTTCTTATGGCTTGTAACTTTCAAATACTGGTGAAATACTCAGCTGTACACAAGGTATATGCTAGGATCTATGTCATGCTACATGCTATGTTCTATGCCATGCTACGTGCTAGGCTGCACATTAAGTATATACCCATATTATGGCATATATATCCTTATTTTGTCTATTCTATTATTAATTTTGCATACATTTTATTATTTCGAGTCCATAACCCCTTTCCTCCCATCTTTGGATATAAGCTATAAGAATCCTTCGTTTCTAAAATCTTTCGAGGGGTATATAATAGATTAACGAAAATAGCCGTCCAACATCCCATTTGAGACACTTTCTTCGAGTCTCTTGGATGAGCATAAAGAAAGGTGACGCCAATGAATATGAAAAAGAAATGGACTGCCCTGCTTCTGGTGTTGTTATTATTACTGGCCGTGGGCTGCGGAAGTGGCAATACAGAAGCTGGCGATAGTGAAGAAGCCACCCCCGTTGTGGTGGCCACCATGCTGGATTCTGAAGGAGGAATCCTGGGAAAAATGATGATTCTTCTCCTAGAGGAAAACGGCATTCCCACGGTGGACAAAACCAATTTTGGGACCCCTGATATCTTAAGAAAAGCCCTTGAAAACGGAGAGGTGGATTTGGTGCTGGACTATACCGGTTCCGGACAATATTATCATCCGGCAGATGCCACAGACCCCACCATATGGAATGACCCGGATGCCGGCTATGCTCTCACCGCCCAATTGGATTTGGAGAAAAACAACATCCACTGGTTAGCCCCCGCCTCCGCCAACAACACGGAAATGATTGCCGTAACCCGGGCCTTTGCCGAGGAGAATAATCTGATCACTATGGAAGACTTAGCCAACTACATCAATGGAGGAGGAGACTTTAAATTGATTTGCTCCGCTTCCTTCGCAGAAAATCAGATGGGATTATTAGGATACGAAGAAGCCTATGGATTTAAACTTACCAACCAACAGTTAATCACCTTAAGCTCTGGCAATACATCGGAAATGTTAAAGGCACTGGCGACCGGAACCAATGGGGTCAATGCATCCCTGGTGTACGGAACGGACGGAGCTTTGGATGAAATGAATCTGGTGGTTCTCCAGGATCCCATGCACATTCCGCCGGTCTATTTGCCGGCGCCCGTCCTACGAGGGGATAAGCTGGAACAATACCCTGTCATCCCG
>SACF01000276.1 GCA_009928665.1 Alphaproteobacteria bacterium | reverse complement strand
GTTTTACCTCCGGCAACCCGGCATGAGCCGCTAATATTTTTTGGGTCATTGTCATAGCCATAAATTTCGTTCCTCCTATTTTGATATGAAGTGGCTGATCTTGTTTTGACGATTCAAGGCCGTTACCAATGCATTGATAGAGGCCATGACGATGTCCTGATGAACCCCCACTCCCCAGTAAATCCAACCATTGGCATCGGCAATGGCCACGTAGGCCGCCGCTCTGGAATCGGAATCCTCTTCCATGGCATGCTCCGAATAGGTGACAAAACTGTAATTAAAGGTGTAGGGACTTTTCTTTAGAGCATTGCTCACCGCATCCAATCGCCCGTTTCCGGAAGCGGAAAGATGAAAGTCTTCTCCGGCAATCCGGACATCGATGTCCACACTCATGCTTTGGTCTCCCTCAAACTCTTTGTTTTTTCGGAAGGTGGCCTCCTGAATATCGATGGGGTCAAAGAAGTTCACATACTCCTCCTGGAAGGTTTTCCCCACCTCCTCCGGAGACAATTCCCGATGGCCTTTGTCGGAGATGTCCTTCACCAAGTAGCCTACTTCCGCCCGCATCTTTTCCGGTACTACATACCCGAGATTTTGCTGCAAAATATAAGCCACGCCTCCTTTGCCGCTTTGACTGTTAATTCGAATCACATCCGCTTCATATTCCCGGCCCACATCGTGGGGATCGATGGGTAAATAGGGCACCATCCACTGCTTCATTTCCTTATCACTGCGCCACTTCATTCCTTTGGCAATGGCATCCTGATGGGAACCGGAAAAGGCGGCAAAAACCAGCTTTCCTCCGTAGGGCTGTCTGGGGTGCACTGGAATTCCAACATACTTTTCGTAAGTTTCCACTACATGGGGCATGTCAGAAAAGTTCAATCCCGGATCTACGCCATGAGAAAACAAGTTCATGGCTAAGGTGACAATATCTACATTACCCGTTCGCTCTCCATTGCCAAATAGGGTCCCCTCAATTCGGTCCGCGCCTGCTAAAATTCCTAATTCCGAATCGGCCACAGCCGTCCCCCGGTCATTATGGGGGTGAAGAGAAACAATCAGGTTTTCCCGATCTCTCAGGTTGGCACACATATATTCGATTTGTCCGGCATATACATGGGGCATGGACATAGCCACCGTAGCCGGTAGGTTAATAATCACCTTTCGATCCGCCGTAGGCTGCCATACGCCGATGACTTCATTGCAAATTTCCAACGCGAATTCCATCTCGGTGCCGGTAAAGCTTTCCGGAGAGTACTGAAATTGGAATTCGGTTTCCGGCATGGTTTG
>SACF01000048.1 GCA_009928665.1 Alphaproteobacteria bacterium | reverse complement strand
ATCAAACAGTCTATGCTACCAAAATTGGTTCTGCCGCCGCCCCCACCGCCGGCCTTCATTTTACAAAAAAATTATTATCAGATCTAAAAAAGAAAGGTGTCCAAATAGAATATATAACTCTCCATGTTGGTTTGGGAACTTTTCAAAATCTTCGTCCCGAAAATATAAAGACGAAGACTCTTCACACTGAATTTTATGAAATTAATAAAAAAACCGCAAAGAATCTAAATCTAGCCAAATCACAAGGAAAAAGAATTATTGCCGTTGGTACCACAACAGTTCGTACGCTTGAATCAGCTATTAATTCAAAAGGTAAAATTAACCCAGGAGTGGAATCTACAAATATTTTTATCTACCCACCTTTCAAGTTTAAATTTGTTGATAGTCTTATAACAAATTTCCATCTGCCGAAATCAAGCTTGTTAATGTTAGTCTCCGCCTTTGCCGGTAAGGACAAAGTATTGTCAGCTTACCAAGAAGCTATTAAAAAGAAATATCGCTTTTTTAGTTTTGGTGACGCTATGCTTATTTATTGATATAATATTTTTATGATGAAAAAACACCTAAAAGGTTTTGTCGATTTTATCCGCACCCAAGGAGTCATTGGTTTGGCTGTCGGTTTTATTATGGGCAGTTCTATCACCAAACTTATTACTTCTTTTGTCAATAACCTTATTAACCCACTCGTCGGAGCCTTATTAGGATCAATTGGAAACCTCGCCGAGGCTTATTTCCAAATAGGTTCTGCCAAAGTAATGTATGGTAATTTCATCAATAGTCTAATCGATTTTATAATTATCGCTTTCGTTGTTTATTTTGGTGTCAAAGTCTTCAATGTTGAGAAACTTGATAAAAAAGACAAATAATTCTCAACAATTTTAAGCCAAAATAGAAGCTCGGTTATTTTCCCCAAAACAATAGATTCCATTTGATAACCTAGACAATTCTTCTTGACTACCAATTTTTAAGTGGGTAATTGTTCTCCATTGTTGATCACCCATTTTTTGAGTCACTTCAACTTCTCTAATTATTAGAGGGATTGGATTGTCAAACACTTCTTTATAATGAGACTTTGCTTCTTTCATTCTTGGTTTAGTCGGGAAAAAACCTAGTGTTAAGTGCGGTTTATAAACCTCTCTTTCGTAAACCATTCTTGTACTAGTCTCCAGAGATTGTCTAACATCGTTATATAGGTTATTAAACAATTCTAATTCAACTTGATCATAACTTGTCAGAAATACTACCCTTGGTGGATTTATACTATTAATCCTATTTAGGGTAAATATAAAAGGAGAGATAGTTTCTAACCGATTAGCAACCCTATCAATAAAATCAGTATTTTCCAAGCAGAAGGGAGTTTAGCATTTGCAAAAATAGGGATATTTTGAATTATTTATGGTAATTTTGTCCGGTATAAATACATTGAAAATGCGTGGAGATATTACTTTTACCATGATCAAACCTTCAGCTGTCGAAGCCGGTTATTCCGGTAAAATTCTTGCACAGATTGAATCGGGTGGATACCGGATTAAAGCCATGAAGAAAACGCGGCTGACCCGGGAGCAAGCCGGATTATTTTATGAAATGCACCTGGGAAAACCATTCTATGAGGATCTTGCCAAATTCATGTCATCCGGCCCCATCATTGCGGCAATTCTTCAGAAAGAAAATGCAGTTGATGACTTCCGTCAATTTATAGGAGCCACCGACCCTTCAAAGGCAGCCGAAGGCACCATCCGTAAACTTTACGGGAAAAATATGAGTGAAAATGCTATTCATGGCTCCGACAGCGATGAAAGCGCCCTGCGCGAATCCTCCTTCTTTTTCTCTTCGTTAGAAAATCACTGACCACCATTTTCCTCACCCGGATTTATGCGACGTTCAAAAGCGATATGAACGGTCAGCGGGGTGCGTATTCCATGAAAGTCCGGTCCTTAAAAAACAGGACTACACGGTCGATGCCCGATCCCTGATTTTTGGTAATCCCAGTCGGATTTGTCGAAGGGATGGGAGCCGGATCAATGTGAACAGCGGGATTCACCGATCCATCGTCTGGTTCAACGGATACAGGGGTGGCTTCAGCTTCTCCTGTCACTATTTCGGGAATATCGAATAAGGTGGCACCCTTTGATGCATATTTTGCATTATCACCGACAGGTTGAACCGGATTTTCATTTTTACTGCTACCTGAATACTGATCACCGGTGCCCAGCAACAACCACTCGGGTTTTACCTCCGGATACCTTTGCAGAATTTTTAAAATCAATTCCAGACTTGGTTTGTTCCTGCCTGAAATTAAATGTGACATACCCGACTTCTGGATCCCGATCTCATCGGCAAACTGGGAGATCGTCAGATTTTTCTGCTTGAGTAGATATAAAATCCGGTCGACCATCGAAAAAAGTTTTTTACAAAAGTAAATATTTAAAAATGAACATCAAAGTACTTTAAAAATTGTTTTATCTAAAGTAATAGTTTTTTTAATTTATTTTAAAATATTGATATATAATATTATAATAATGAATTATTATTTAAAACTTAAAAGATTACAAATGTAAATTACAAATGTAAAATCAAATATGAATAAAATGAAAAGCAAATATATAATATTAATAAATAGTGTTTTAATATAGTTTACAAATGTAATTACACTTGTAAACACTTACCCGTATCTATCCGTAAATTAATTCTGTTAATGGATTATTTGATTTGTACAGAATCCTCAGATAAGTCATCTCAAATAAAAGTAACATAATGTATTACAATTATATATCAAATATTTTATTAAGCAATAGTTTATGTATATTTAATTATAAGCTGGTTTATAATTATATAAAAAACAGGATTGAAAATGGTTTTTGTGTCATCCGACTGATGGTTCCGGTAAAAGTAAACCGGCATTACCTTTTAAAATGATCTTTAGTCGAGATTAAAATTCCTCCCCCCTGTTTCATTTTTTCCGATAATTTTGCGTTGAAATCTTAAGATTATGGTAATACTGAATCAACAGGACCTTGCTCAAATTGAACAGAAGGGTATTGATCCCGTAAAAATCCGGAAGCTGATCGAACATTTTATCAAAGGATTCCCGTTTGTCAGCCTTGTGAGGCCCGCCTCCCCATCCGATGGATTGATGGTATTCGACGAAACCGACCGGGACCGGATGATTGAACTCTTTGCAAGCCGGCAACCTGGATTGAAAATTGTCAAATTCGTACCGGCTTCGGGAGCCGCCAGCAGGATGTTCAAGCATTTGTTTGAATTTCGTGAAAAATACACTGAAGATCAGTCCGGAATGCACTTGTACCTTGCCGATAAAGGGCCCAATTCGGTGTACTACCTGATGACGCATCTTGAACGTATTGCCTTTTACCAGGAACTTCGGGACATGTTGGCCAACGATGGGTTAAATCTTTCAAAATTACTTGAATATAAGTCATTTAATGAAATCATTGAATATATTTTAACAGAAAAAGGGCTCAATTACTCCAATTTGCCTAAAGGACTGATCAAGTTTCACTGTTATCCTGACGGGGCCCGTACTTCAGCAGAGGAGCATCTTGTTGAGGCCATCGAATATACCCGTGACAACCAGCATGTCGCAAGATTGCATTTTACCATTTCGACCGAGCACACGGATGTTTTCCGGAAGTTGGTTGCCGCAGTAATTCCGGATCTCGAACAAAAGTACCGCGTGAATTTTGACATCACCTTCTCGATACAAAAATCATCGACTGATATCATTGCCGTTGATGAAAATAACCTCCCGGTCAGGAATGAAGCGGGAACCCTCCTTTTTCGTCCCGGAGGACATGGGGCTTTAATAGAAAATCTGAATGAAATTGACGCCGACCTCATTTTCATAAAAAATATAGATAACATTGTCCCCGACCGGCTCAAAGGCACAACCTACCAATATAAAAAGCTGCTTGGTGGATACCTGATCCATCTCCGGGATGAAATTTTCGGCTACCTTAATAAAATTCAGTCGGGAAGACCCGGTGGCCTGGAATTGAACCGGATCTCCGCGTTTGCAAAAGGGGTATTACACCTCGACATTCCCGGTGAATTCCTGCATTGGTCTGTCAACGAAAAAGCAGACTTTCTGTTTAATCTCCTGAACCGCCCGATACGGGTCTGCGGAATGGTTAAAAATGAGGGTGAACCCGGGGGCGGTCCTTTCTGGATCGTTGACGGGCAGGGAAAAAACTCTTTGCAGATTGTTGAATCTTCACAGATCGACCTCAACAATGAACAACAGCGATTGATCGTAAAATCATCCACCCATTTTAACCCGGTCGACCTGGTATGCTGCATCCGTGATTTTTCCGGCAAAAAATTCGATCTGAACCAATTCATTGATGAAAACACCGGTTTCATCACCCTGAAATCGAGCGGCGGGAAGACATTAAAAGCGCAGGAATTGCCCGGATTATGGAACGGTTCCATGGCACACTGGATTACCTTGTTTGTTGAGGTACCTATTATTACCTTCAATCCGGTGAAGACTGTGAACGACCTGTTGCGCAAGGAACACCTTGAATCATGAACAATTCCTTAAAAAAAGAGAATTTTCTTTTCCGGAAACGCGAACGGTGGGGTTTGACTGTTTATGGGCACCTGTTGCTCCTTGTGTTTATTATTGGGATCTCTTACCTCATCCTTTCCAACCTCTATCCCACCCTCGCTCCTGTTGAACGGGAACAAACGGAGCTGCTCGTCGTTGAAGGATTTATCAGCGATTATGTTTTACAAGCCGCGATTAATGAGTTTAAAAACCATAAGTACCAATTGCTCGTAACCACCGGGACCCCGCTGGAGTATGGCGATCTGTTGGCGCCCTATCACAACACGGCGATTGTAGCGGGGAAGTCGTTGCTACGGTTGGGGTTCGATTCAAGTAAATTGGTCATGGTGGGCACCGATGAAATCCGAAACGACCGGACCTATAATTCTGCCATTGCCCTGAAGCGTTGGCTGAAAGTGCATCGACCCGGCATCCGGTCGCTCAATCTCATGACCATGAGCGTGCACGGGGGCAGAAGCCGGCTTTTGTTTCAAGCTGCGATGGGTGACTCCATTAAAGTAGGAATCATCTCTCTACCCAGTTTTTATTATGGAAAACATTCCTGGTGGAAATCGAGCAAAGGTTTCCGGGAAACGATGAATGAAGCCATCGGTTACTTTTATGTCCGTTTTTTTTTCAGACCCTATGAAAATGAGCTTCCTGCAAAATAGATCGGAACAATTTGCGTTAACAGGCTAAAACTTTTAAGAATGCGAGTCAAAATTACCACGCTGACCATTTTTTTGTTCTTGTTGGGTATTACCGGATACACCCAGAACGATACCCTTATCCGGATTCAGATCCACGGACTTAAAGACACCGTCTGTATGATCGGCAACTACTACGGTAACAATACCTATATTAAAGATACGCTTAAAGTGGATGGATCCGGTCGCTGTACGTTGAAATCCAAGGATCTGCCCGGTGGCATGTACATTCTGATCGTGTCGGAAAAGAATTATTGTGATTTCATCATCAACAATGATCGCAGGTTTTCGATGGAAACGGATGTATCCGATCTTACCGGGAAAATGGTCATCAAAGATTCACCTGAAAATAAATTGTTTTATCAATATCTGGATTACAATAAGATACAATATAAAAAAGCGCAGGAGTTGCAGGACCGCATCAAAGCATCGGGTGAAAACAGTGATACTGCGAAGGCGCTTAACGATCAGATACAGGTAATAAATAAAGCCTTGATCGATTATAAGTACCGGATCATAAAGGAGCATCCTGAAAGTTTTCTCGCTTTGATGCTTAAAGTGATGAAGGAGCCGGATATCAAGGAGAATCCCACCTTGCCCAACGGAAAAAAAGACTCCACTTACTCCTACCGGACTTATGTTGCGGAATACTGGGATGGTGTAAACCTTGCGGATGACCGGATCCTCAGAACCCCTGTTTTCTATAACAAATTAAAGAAATACCTCGATAATGTCATCATACAGATCCCTGATACCATCATGAAGGCGATCAACCAACTCGCCGAGCAGGCCCGCCCCAATAAAGAGATGTTCAAATACCTGATCTGGTTTACAACCTATCATTACGAAAGCTCAGAGATCATGGGCTTTGACCGGATTTTTGTCAACATCGTCGATACCTATTATGCCACAGGGCAGACCCCCTGGATAGCAAAAAGCGTAAATGAATCCATCATAAAGAAAGCCAATAAGTTACGACCGATTCTCATTGGCAATAAAGCGCCCAACATGATCATGCAGGACACCAGTTTTAACCTGGTCTCAATGCATAGTATCAAAGCACGGTATTTAATTCTGTTATTCTGGGATCCGGAATGCAGTCATTGTGAGGTTGAGGTTCCGAAGATCAGGGAATTTTATTTGAGGGACAAATCAAAGTACGGACTGGAGATCTTTTCTGTTTGTTCCGATACGTCGATGGTTAAAATGAAAGCCGGGATCCGGAAAAAAAATATGACCTGGATCAATGTTAACGGGCCGAGGACGCTAACCGGAAACTACCACGATCAATACGATATTTTCTCAACGCCTGTAGTATACGTTCTGAATGAGCAGAAGGAGATCATTGCCAAACGTTTACTTGGGGATCAATTGGAGCAATTCATCATCAATTACGACAAGAAGCTTCAGGGAAAGAAGAACTGATTGGGCGGGGCAATTAAAAAAGCGGCCTTTGAGCCGCTCTTTTCGTTTTATGTTCAGCAGGAATTATGCGTTTGCTGCTTCGACAACGGCTTTAAAAGCCTCGGGGTGATTCATTGCCAGGTCGGCAAGGGTTTTACGATTCAGCAGAATATTCTTTTCCGCCAGTTTCCCCATAAATACCGAATAGGACATTCCATAGGCACGCACCCCGGCATTGATGCGGGTGATCCACAGTCCCCTGAAATTTCTTTTCTTGGTTCTGCGGTCACGGTATGCGTAGGTTAAACCTTTTTCAACTGAATTTTTCGCAACGGTCAGGACATTCTTTCTTCTGCCGAATTGTCCTTTGGCCCGTTTCAGGATTTTTTTCCTTCTCTCACGCGAGGCGACTGCGTTTACTGATCTTGGCATTTTTTTCGATTTTTTGTGTCAGCGTCCCAAATACGGGATCTTGAAGCTGTGCACAAGTTAAACAATGATGAATTAACCCTGGAGCATCTCCTTTACATTCGCTTCATCGGCCTTATTTACCAGCGTCGAATAGGTCAGGTTACGTTTCCTTTTCGTGGTCTTTTTGGTCAGAATGTGGCTTTTGTAGGCATGCTTCCGTTTGATTTTTCCGGTCCCCGTAAGAGAAAACCTTTTCTTGGCACCGGATTTCGTTTTCATTTTTGGCATGTTACCTTTGTTAATTAATGATTTATTGATTGATTTATTGATTGATTTGATAATTGATTTAACTTATTTCTTTGGGGAAATGATCATGATCATCCGTTTTCCTTCGAGGCGCGGCATCTGTTCGATTTTTCCGACATCAACCAGCGCCTGGGCAAATTTCAGAAGGATCAGTTCTCCCTGTTCTTTATAGATGATGGATCTGCCCTTAAAAAACACATCCACCTTGACTTTTGCATTTTCTTTAAGAAACTTGATGGCATGATTGAGTTTGAAATTGAAATCATGGTCATCGGTATTGGGTCCGAGGCGAATCTCCTTGATCACGACTTTAGCCGTTTTGGCCTTCATCTCTTTTTGTTTCTTTTTTAATTCATAAAGAAACTTTTTGTAATCGACCACCTTGCAAACCGGAGGATTTGCGGTGGGGGAAATTTCGACCAGGTCAAGACCCTGCATTTCTGCAATATTCAAGGCTTCACGGATGTTGTATATGCCTTGTTGAATATTTTCGCCAACAACACGGACTACGGGCGCTTTAATCCATTGATTGATATTGTACGGCTCTTCTTTTTTCCCGGGTCTGGGAGTCCGCCGGGGACCATTGAATTGCGTTACTATAGTGTTATCTCCTATCTTTGGTTAATACTTTGTTTTTTTATCTGGCAGCAGATCAGTCTGTCAAAGAATGTGGTATCAATGCATTCAGGTTAAAGCGTCAGTTTATTTCACCCAGTTCATTACTGATCTCTTCCCGTAACTTTACAATAAAATCTTCCACTTTTACGGGACCAAGATCACCCTGACCATGCCTTCTGACTGAGACCGTTCCTTCATTCTCTTCGCGTTCACCCACCACGAGCATATAAGGAATTTTCTTCATTTCAGCATCCCTGATCTTCTTGCCTGCCTTCTCGTTCCGATCGTCAATCAGGGTGCGAATTTCGGAATTATTCAGCAAATTTAAAACTTTTTTTGCATAATTCTGATATTTCTCACTGATTGGCAATACGATAGCCTGATCGGGTGTGAGCCAGAGCGGGAAATCACCGGCAGTGTGTTCGAGCAGTACTGCCACGAACCGTTCCATTGAACCGAAGGGAGCCCTGTGGATCATGACCGGGCGATGCTTCTGGTTGTCGGCTCCAATGTATTCCAGATCAAACCGTTCGGGAAGATTGTAATCAACCTGGATCGTTCCGAGCTGCCATTTGCGTCCCAGGGCGTCCTTGACCATGAAATCCATCTTAGGACCGTAGAAGGCAGCTTCGCCCGGTACGACAACGGTTGTCAGGCCGCGTTCGCCTGCAACTTCCATGATCGCGGTTTCAGCTTTTTCCCAATTCTCATCCGATCCGATATATTTTTCTTTGTTATTGGGATCACGGAGCGAAATCTGAACAATAAAGTCTTTGAAATCGAGCGCTTTAAAAATAAGCATGACGATATCCATGACGCCCTTGAATTCATCCTTCACCTGTTCCGGTGTACAGAAAATGTGGGCGTCATCCTGCGTAAATCCCCGAACACGGGTCAATCCGTGAAGTTCGCCACTCTGTTCATACCGGTATACCGTGCCGAATTCGGCAAGCCGGATCGGAAGATCCCGGTAAGATCTGGGGGAAGTTTTATAGATTTCGCAATGATGGGGACAATTCATGGGTTTCAGGAAGAACTCTTCCCCTTCGACCGGAGTCGATATGGGCCTGAATGAGCTCTCTCCGTATTTCTGGTAATGGCCCGAGGTCTTGTACAACTCTACATTCCCGATATGGGGGCACATAACCTGTTGATATCCTGCTTTTTTCTGGACTTTTTTCAGGAACATCTCAAGTCGTTCACGCAACTGGGCGCCCCGGGGCAACCAAAGTGGCAATCCCAGTCCTACTTTCTGAGAAAAGGCAAACAATTCCAACTCTTTCCCCAGCTTCCGGTGATCCCGTTTCTTTGCTTCCTCAAGAAGAATGAGGAAATCGTCAAGTTCTTTTTGTTTTGGGAAGGTGATGCCGTAGATGCGGGTCAGCTGTTTGCGCTTTTCATCGCCGCGCCAATAGGCGCCGGCTATATTCAACAATTTAACCGCTTTGATGAATCCGGTATCGGGCAGATGCGGCCCCCGGCAAAGATCCGTGAATTTTCCTGATTCGTAAAAAGTGATACTCCCGTCGGGAAGGTCCTGAATCAGTTCAATTTTATATTCATCTCCCTTCCGGGTGAAATAACGGATCGCCTCCTCCTTCGAAACCTCTTTCCGGAGATACTGCTGCTTTTCCCTTGCCAGCTCCAGAATCTTTTTTTCAATCTTCGGAAAATCATCGGAGGAAATGGTCTGCGAGCCGAAATCGATATCGTAGTAAAATCCGTTCTCCACATCCGGACCGATCCCGAATTTGGCGCCCGGGTAAAGCAACTCGATCGCTTCGGCCATCAAGTGTGCCGAGGAGTGCCACATGGTGGCTTTACCTTCGGGATCATTCCAGGTCAGCAACCTGACAGAAGCATCCTTTTCGATGGTACGTGTAGCATCCTGTACCGTTCCATCAACCATAACAGAAAGAACATTCCGCGCCAGTCCTTCACTGATGCTTTTTGCAATATCAAGTCCCGTAACACCTTCAGGATATTGACGAACGGAATTATCGGGTAAAGTAATACGAATCATGAGTCAGCGTGTGGTTTTGAGGGGTGCAAAGGTACAAACTTTAATTTAATTCCCAATGACTTTAAATTCAGTTCTCCGGTTATTGGCCCTCCCCGACTCTGTATCATTCGAGTCGACCGGTTCGTTAAAGCCATAGCCCTTGTAGGTCATTCTTTTACCGTCAATGCCGTGAACTGAGAGAAAGTCGAATACCGCTTTTGCCCGGTTTTGTGACAATTCCAGGTTGTGGCCGGAGGTTCCAACGTTATCGGTATGTCCGCTGATTTCGATTTTCAATTTCGGATTTTTCCTTAGAAAATCAACCAGTTTATCAAGTTCAACCATGGATTGATCTTTCAGAGAATATTGATCTGTATCGAAAAAAATATTCTTCAGAACGACCTTCTCTCCTACTTTAATCGGTTTCAGGGGAATGTTTTTAATAAAAGGTTTCGACAGATCTCCGTTTCCCGTAAGGGGGAAATTTTCGGAATAAAACAGGTATCCTTCCCTGGATACGTTAAGTCCGTAATTTCGTTCGGTAGGCAGTACCAGGAGAAATTCGCCGGTTACCCGATCCGACCGTGATTCGGCGATCAGCTTCATCTGTTCCAGGTCAGTCAGCTCAAAACGTGCGTCAAGCCTGGATTTAGTCTCTTCGTCATAGACAACGCCCTTGAAATAGGTCGTCAGTAAAGGTCTTGCTTTATCGTATAACGGAAATTCATAAACGTCCTGTCGTCCTTTACCGCCCAGTTTATCGGAGGAGATGAATGCCATATTTCCTTTGGAATTTACGACCAGGGTAATTTCTTCGGCGTGTGTATTGATGGGATATCCAAGATTGATGGGTGATCCCCACCGGTCATCCCGGTTTTTCCTGCAAAAGAACAGATCCAGCCCACCCATACCCCGATGCCCTTTTGAAGAAAAATAGAGGGTCTGATCATCGGGATGAATGAAGGGGGCCATCTCCTCCTGAGGGGTGTTGACCGAATCTCCTAAGTTTTCAGGGACACTCCAATTCCCCCCGGACTGCAGATGTGTTGTCCAGATATCAGAGCTTCCTTTTCCGCCGCTCCTTTTGCTTGCAAAATAGAGGGTTTTACCATCAGAGGAGAAAGAGGGTTGGGAATCCCACTGAGGCGAATTCACAGTCGGTCCCAGATTCTCCGGGAGGCTCCAGTGGTTGTCGACCCACCGGGACCAATACAGATCGCAACTCCCAAATCCGTCCTCCCGGTTGCAGGCTGCAAAAAAGAGGTATTTCCCGTCGGGTGAGATGGAGAGTGCCCCCTCGTTGCCGTGGGTATTGATAGGGGTGCCGAGGCTCTGTGCGTAACGCCATGATGTATCCCGTCTTACAGCGAAATAAAAATCTTCCTCGAATTCCTGGCTCCGGTCGATGGTCATTGCATTCCGGGGATTTTTCCTTGTGAAATAGAGTCGTTCTTCATCCGCGGTTATGGCGTTAATGTATTCGTCATAAGGTGTGTTGATGCTGTCGCCCATGTTGACCGGTGAGAACGGAACGGGGTGTGCCATCGCATCAAGGGCAAAATCGCAGGCCATAACTCCTTTTTCAGCCTGCTGTTTCTTTGATTCCGGGATCCCTTGTGATTCCATGAACCTGATGTAATTGAGACGTGCATCCCCGTATCGTCCTGCATTTTGCTGCACTCCGGCAAGGATCATGTAAAGACTCGGGGCGAAGGGATTGTTGGTCATGATGGCCGACTGGTATGAATCGATGGCCTGGTCGGGCTGGCGCAGATCGGCATAAACGTCACCCCTGAGAATAAAGGCTTCGGTAAAAAGCGGATCCGCTTCAACCGCTCTGTTCAGATCATTCAATGCTTTTGAAAGGTTGCCGGCCCGGTAGGCGTCGATTGCCGTGAAAAAATACTTTTCGGCCCGTTTATTCCGGGTCGACAACTGAGACTGTTGCCCGTCGACCTGATGCAACGATGCTGCAAAAACCAGTATCAGAAAAAAGATCCGGCGCATGGTCAGGGAATGTGCATGTATTTATGACTTTGTAACGAGATTCTCCATTCCGGGTTGTCCTTTATATAACGAACGATGGCGGGTATCATGGTATTGTGCCGGCTCCATTCGGGTTGAAGGAAACACAGGCAACCGGAAGGTATTAACTTTCGGTTTTCTTCGGCCCAGGCGAAGTCGGAATCGTCATGAACAATGACCTTCAGTTCTTGTGCCCTTACTGCAACTTCCGGAAACGGCGGCGCATCCTTTTTAGGCGACAGGCATATCCAATCCCAGGATCCGCTGAGTGGTTGTGATCCCGATGTTTCAAGAAACGTCCTGAACCCCAACCGGTGAAGCTTTTCACACAGGTAGCCGAGGTTATACAGAAGGGGTTCTCCACCCGTCACCACGATGGCTTTGGCCGGAAATTCCACGGCCCGGCTGATGACTTCATCGGTACTGACCGGCGGAAAGTCGGAAGCATTCCATGATTCCTTCACATCACACCAGCGACAGCCGACGTCGCACCCGCCAATACGGATAAAGTATGCGGGTTGCCCGGTGTTGAATCCTTCACCCTGTACGGAATAGAATTCTTCCATCACGGGGAGTAATTTTCCGAGCTCCAGCAGGGTATTTTGGGAATGGTTCACTGTACCGCAGGTAATTTCATCCTGGCTGCCGCGAGCGTGTTCTGGAGCAATGAAACGACCGTCATCAGCCCGACACCGCCCGGAACCGGGGTTATATAACTGCATTTCTTCGAAACCCCTGGAAAATCTACATCACCGACCAACCGGAATCCCGACTTTGAAGTTTCGGATGGTATCCGGTGAATCCCGACATCAATAACCACGGCATCGTTCTTTACCATGTCGGCCGTGACAAAGCCTTGTTTGCCAATTGCGGCGATCAAAATATCGGCTTGTGCTGTCAGCGCACGGATGTTTTGAGATAGACTGTGGCACAGCGTCACGGTTGCATTGCCCGGGTTCGATTTTCTCGATAGGAGCACGCTGACCGGCGTTCCAACGATGTTACTCCGGCCGAGTACCACACAATTTTTACCGGATGTTTCAATCTGGTATCTTTCGAGAAGCGTCATAATCCCTTTCGGGGTTGCCGGAAGGAAACAGGGCAGGTTCAGCATCATCTTTCCCAGGTTCACCGGGTGAAAGCCGTCGACATCCTTGGAGGGATCGATTCGTTCGATCACCTCCAGTTCGCTGATGTGTCGCGGCAGGGGCAGTTGGACGATGAAACCGCTGATCTCGGGATCATGGTTCAGAAAATCGATTACTTCGAAAAGCTTTTCCCTGCTTATGTTTTCCGGGTAGCGGTAAACCGAGGAGGTGAATCCTACTTCGCGACAGGAGCGTTCCTTCCCGGCAACATAAGAAAGACTCGCCGGATCCTCACCAACCAGGATGGCAGCCAGGTGGGGCGGATTCAATCCTTTGTCGATGAAATTCTCCCGTACCTCGCGGGCCAGTTCATCTTTTATCTGATCGGCAATCAGTTTACCATCTAAAAGTTTCATTTGTTAATGATTTTATATTTCATTGGCCAAATGGAATATCCATTGTTATCAATCACGATTTGCATGAACCAGGTTACTGCAGATATTTCATGGATCTGTTTTAAGGCGCCGATACCGGGATGTGCAGTTCCAAACCATACTTACAGGCTGGCCGCTGTATTCCGGTATCAGGTTTAATTTGAACGTTTCATATTCCGCATCATCTGCGACATATTCTTTCCTTTGTTGGCAGTGACCATTTTCATCATTTTCCGGGTGTCGTCAAATTGTTTGATGAGCTGGTTCACTTCCTGGATGGTAGTCCCGGAACCCTGGGCAATCCTTTTACGCCGGCTTCCGTTCAGCACTGCAGGATTGACGCGCTCTTCAGGAGTCATGGAATGGATGATGGCTTCAATGCCCTTAAAGGAGTTGTCGTCGATTTCGAGGTTGCGGATTGCCTTGCCCATACCCGGTATCATACCCAGCAGGTCTTTGACATTTCCCATTTTCTTGATCTGTTTGATCTGAGAAAGAAAATCGTTAAAGTCGAACTGGTTCCGTGCAATTTTTTTCTGAAGTTTCTGCGCTTCCTCTTCGTTGAACTGTTCCTGGGCTTTTTCAACAAGTGATACGATGTCGCCCATTCCCAGGATCCGGTCGGCCATGCGCTCCGGGTAGAAGAGGTCGATCGCATCCATTTTTTCACCCAGTCCGACGAATTTGATGGGTTTATTAACCACCGATTTGATACTCAAAGCAGCGCCACCTCTTGTGTCGCCGTCAAGTTTTGTAAGCACGACGCCGTCGAAATCGAGCCGGTCATTAAAGGCTTTTGCTGTGTTCACGGCATCCTGGCCGGTCATCGAATCGACCACAAAGAGGGTTTCCTGAGGGTTCACCGTCATTTTGATATTGGCAATTTCATCCATCATCTCTTCGTCGATGGCGAGGCGGCCGGCCGTGTCGATCACGATCACGTTACAACCGTTGTCGCGGGCATGGCTGATGGCATGACGGGCGATCTTTACAGGTTCTGCCGATCCATCCTCAAAGAACACCTCAACCCCGATCTGGGCGCCCAAGACCTTCAACTGCTCGATAGCGGCAGGCCGGTACACATCGCAGGCAACAAGTAAAGGCCTTTTCCCTTTTTTCGTTTTCAGGTAATGTGCCAGTTTCGCTGAAAAAGTGGTCTTACCCGATCCCTGTAATCCGGCGATGAGGATCACAGCGGCGTCGCCCTTCAGAACCAGATCTGATTTCTGTCCACCCATCAGCTCGGCCAGTTCATCGTGAACGATCTTAACCATAAGCTGACCCGGGGAAACAGCGGTCAGTACATTCTGACCCAACGCCTTTTCCTTCACCTGATCGGTGAATAGTTTAGCAATTTTAAAACTTACGTCGGCGTCGAGCAGCGCCTTTCTGACATCTTTCAATGTTTCGGCAACATTGATTTCGGTGATATGACCGTGGCCCTTCAGTACTTTAAATGCACGGTCGAGTTTATCGCTTAAACCTTCAAACATTGAATTTAAGATTTTTTTTGCGAAGGTACCCATTTTTTTCATTCCGAAAGGCGCCCTCCGACTCCATTTATTACAGGCTGAAGCAGAAAATCAAATCTGTTGTTAAAAAGTTTTTTTTCAAAAGATTTATCCCGGTATAATTAAAAATGATTATTTTTGTGCTAACAACTTAATTATTCACCAAAACCAAAAAAACGATGAAGAAACTTGTACTTTTTTGCGCCTTGCTATTCCTGTGGGGCGGAATGGGATTTTCCCAAACAGTCCTTTATGAGGACAACCTTGATTCCTATACTGCTAATAGTTTCCTCGCGGTTGAAAATCCGACCTGGTGGACCACCTGGTCGAACAACCCCGGCAGCGGTGAGGACATTCAGGTTTTAACCTCATTCTCCCACTCAGCGCCAAATTCAGGTTCTGCGGATAAAACCGGCGGTCAGTCCGATGCTATTTTGAAATTAGGTAACAAAGTATCCGGTAAATATGAGGTAAGCTGGTATATGTACATTGAAACCGGCAAATGCGGATATTACAATATCCAGCATTTCCAGTCACCCGGTATCGAATGGGCCTTTGAAATCTATTTCAGAACAAGCGGAGATTTTGAACTTGTTGAAGGTGGCAACACTATTTTCGGAACCTATCCGAAAGACACCTGGTACCAATGTAAACATGAGATCGATCTGGATGCCGACGAGATCAAATTATACATTAACGGAACCCTGGTTCAAACCTGGCCCTTTAGCAATGAGGCACAGAATCCCGGCGGAACTTTGCAGCTCGGAGGCGTTGACTTCTTTGCGGGCGAAAAAACCGGAACTGGTGAGCTTCCCGGTTATTTCATCGATGATATCTATTTTGCGGAATTGGAAAGCGGCAACGACCCAATCATCGGGGTTTCACCAACCTCAGTGTCGGCTTGGCTGGTTGACGGAACCACGACAAGAGATCTGACTGTTTCCAACACCGGATTATCAGATCTTACCTATGATGTAAACGTTGTTTACGATCTCGATGTTCTTAAAAACAGCATTGTACAGCCCAAAGAAAATGGATACAGCGTCAAGAAAGCCCTCTCGAACATTTCGGTAGCCCAGACCAACGGAAGCACACCCGCTCCGATCTCCGACGCAAGTGCACAATTACATTACGATGGCGACAACAATTCGGCTATCGGGTGGAATACCCCTCCGGTAACTGTTACCGTTGCAGCCCGTTTCCCGAATGCCATGACCCTTCCCTATGCCGGATTGGATCTTACCTCTGTTGAAGTTTTTGTAAATGATCTCAACGCTCCTCCGGCGACCAACCTTATGACCCTCAAGATTTACGGTATGGGAAATACTTATGAACCTGGCCCGATTCTTCACGAGCAAACTTTCACCCCGATGGGTATGAACTGGGAAACCATCACCCTGACAACACCGGTCAAGATCACCGGCGAAGACATTTGGGTAGGATACCAGTTCACCCAGACCGATGCTGATATCTTTATTCCTGGAACCGATGCCGGCCCTGCAAATCCCAATGGTGATTTCCTGAGTACCGGTGTAGGCTGGTCACACCTTGCACCGTCACTCGACTATAACTGGAACATCCGCGCTAACCTCAACGGTAACGTAGCACCGCATTGGCTCACCGTAGCCCCGATGACAGGAACCGTTCCTCCGGCCGAAACCGATAACCTTCTCCTTACCTTCAACGCAGCAGGTCTTTCCATTGGACAGTACCACGCAACCCTGAAGTTATTGAGCAACGATCCGGCAACTCCGGTTTTGGATGTTCTCGTCACCCTCGATGTAGTGGGTGTTGGCATGAACGAAGTGGAAAACCTTGCAGTCATGGTTTATCCGAATCCGTCAAAGAGCAAACTCAATGTTACTACCAACAGCGTCGTTAAGAGTATTGTGATCACCGATGCAAGAGGAATGATCCTGTACCAGGGAACCAATTCCAGTGTTGATGTCAGCAGCTTCGCGCAAGGCATCTATTTTGTAAAGGTTGAAACCAATAAAGGAACCTCAAACATCAAGTTTATCAAGAACTAACGGTTGAGGATGGATAAAAAAAGAGGGCGGACTGCAAAGTCGCCCTCTTTTTTTTACCCATTAAATTACATCCGCTGAGGAACGCGGATACCCATAAGCTCCATCGCCCGGTAGATGATATCGCCCGTGAAGCCTGAGATGGCCAACCGAATGGTAACTTTTTCCGGGTCGTCCTCCTTCAGGATGGGAATTTCCTGGTAAAATTGATTAAATCCTTTGGCAAGATCGTAGATATAATTGGCCAGAATGGCAGGACTCAGTTCTTGTTCCGATTCCCGGATGACCTGGGGGTAGCGGTAAAACCTCATGATCATCTCTTTCTCAGGTTTCAGAAGGGCTACAGCGTGGTTTATACGCAGGCCGGGCAGGTCATGACCGCCCTGCCCGGCTTTTACAAGCAACGATTGAATGCGGGCATATGTATATTGTATAAACGGGCCGGTGTTACCATTAAAATCGATGGATTCAACAGGGTCGAACAACATGTTCTTCTTCGGATCAACTTTCAGGATGAAATATTTCAACGCTCCCATTCCGACCGTTTCGAAAAGTTGTTCAGCCTCGTCCGACTGGAACGCATCCGCTTTACCCACTTCACGGGTTGTTTTTTCGGCTGTCCGATACATCTCCTGCATGAGATCATCGGCGTCGACCACGGTCCCTTCACGTGATTTCATCTTTCCGTGGGGAAGTTCGACCATTCCGTAAGAGAGGTGATGAATATGACCGGCAAACGGCTGCCCGAGTTTTTTCAGGATCAGCTTCAATACATCAAAATGGTAGTTTTGCTCATTTCCGACGACATAGATCATTTCTGAAGGTAAAAAATCGTCGAACCGCCTGCGGGCTGTCCCCAGGTCCTGGGTCATATAAACGGAAGTGCCGTCGGAGCGCAGTAACAGTTTTTCGTCGAGTCCATCATCCTTCAAATCAGCCCAGACACTCCCATCCTCTTTCTGCTCCAACACCCCGTTTCTCAGTCCTTCCATAACAAGCGCTTTACCGAGCATGTAGGTCTCGCTTTCGTAATAGGTCTTGTCGAATTCAATGCCCATCCTCCGGTATGTATGATCAAATCCCTCATAAGTCCATTGATTCATCCGCTTCCAGAGTGCGATGGTCTCCGGATCCCCGTTTTCCCACGATCGCAGCAATTCCTGCGCCCGGAGGATCAGTGGTGTTTGCCGTAGCGCGTCCTCTTCGGTCAACCCTTCCGACATCAATCGTTTCACCTCTTCCTTATGATGCTTGTCGAACATGACGTAGTATTTCCCTACAAGATGATCTCCTTTTAATCCCGATGACCCGGGAGTTTCATCGTTGCTCCAATTCCGGTAGGCCAGCATGGATTTGCAGATGTGGATGCCGCGATCATTCACCAGGTTAACTTTAAAGACCTTATGGCCGTTGGCTTTCAGGATTTCAGCCACGGCATGACCCAGCAAATTATTGCGGATGTGTCCCAGATGAAGTGGTTTATTGGTATTCGGGCTGGAGAACTCCACTACCACCGGGGCCTCGTCTCTTTCGGGAATATGGCCGAACATGATATTTTTATATTCGTTATCCAGAAAATCAATCCAGAAATTGTCGGCGAGTATCAGGTTCAGAAATCCTTTGATAACCCCGAACGATTGAATCTCCGGCATGCTTTGCATCAGCGCGGTGCCGAGTTCTTTTGCTGTTATTTCGGGTGATTTTCCGGATATTTTCAACAAGGGGAACACCACAACGGTATAATCGCCTTCGATCTCTTTTTTTGTATTTTCAATGCTGATGATCTTAGGATCGATCATTGCGCCGTATAAACGGTGCACCGCGTTGCAAACCTCCTGTTGTATCTTCAGTTCGATCATGAAATATCCGATTTGGCTGCAAAGGTATTTACAATGGAGCAAACAAACATGATCTGTGTTGAAAAGCGTTTCTATTTTTCTTTGAATTTTGCCATGTAGTAAAAACTGAGTAAGTTTGCAAACCATTGTTCCTGATTATTAACACAAAACCAAATCATAAACATCAAACTCTAAAAACAAGGTAGGCATGAAAAAGAATGTAATCATTATTGGTGCTGCCGGAAGAGATTTTCACAATTTCAACACGTACTATCGCGATAACGCGAATTTCAACGTGGTAGCGTTCACAGCAGCGCAGATTCCGGACATTGATGGTCGAAAATATCCTGCGGCTCTTGCAGGAAAATTGTATCCCAAAGGTATCCCCATCTATGCCGAGGCAGAACTTCCGGCGCTGATCAAGAAGTTCAACGTAGAGATCTGCAATTTTGCTTACAGTGATGTTCCCTACCCGAGGGTCATGAACCTGAGTTCCGTGGTTAATGCCGCCGGAGCCAATTTTCTGTTGCTGGGACCAAAGGATACCATGATCAAAAGCACGAAACCGTTGATTGCCGTTGGCGCTACCCGTACCGGTTGCGGCAAGAGCCAGACTTCACGACGGATCATCGAGATCCTGATGGCCAAAGGATTAAAGGTCGTAGCTATCCGGCACCCGATGCCTTATGGCGACCTTGTTGCACAGAAAGTTCAGCGTTTTGCCACCGTCAAGGATCTGGAAAAACACAAGTGCACGATCGAGGAGATGGAAGAGTACGAACCGCATGTTGTCCGCGGTAACGTGATCTATGCAGGTGTCGACTACGAAGCTATTTTACGTGCCGCCGAGAAGGATCCCAAGGGTTGTGATGTGATTTTATGGGATGGTGGGAACAACGATTTCCCGTTCTACAAGCCCGATCTGATGGTCACCGTAGCCGATCCGCACCGTCCGGGAGCCGAAATGTCGTATTATCCGGGCGAAGTGAACATCCGCATCGCGGATGTAGTTGTATTGAACAAAATCGATTCAGCCTATCCCGAGCACATCAAGACTGTTCGTGACAACCTTCAGAAGATCAATCCCAAGGCCATCGTGATCGATGGTGCATCTCCCATCCGCGTAGATGACGAATCGGTAATCCGTGGCAAAAAAGTGCTTGTTATTGAAGATGGTCCCACCCTTACACACGGGGAGATGAAGATCGGAGCCGGCGTAGTTGCTGCTCAGAAATACGGCGCCGCCGAACTGGTTGACCCCCGCCCCTATGTTGTCGGGAAACTTGCCGAGACCTTCCGCATCTATCCGAACATCGGGCAACTACTTCCTGCCATGGGTTATGGCGACCAGCAGGTAAAAGATCTCGAAGCAACGATCAATAAAGTCAAGTGTGACTCCGTGGTCGTTGCCACCCCGATCGATTTGAACCGCATTGTGAAAATCAAAAAACCCAACACACGGGTCTACTACGATCTTCAGGAGATCGGCAAACCGGATCTGGAAGAGATCATCAAAGGATTCCTGAAAAAACACAAAATTAAATAGTACTAAAATCCCGGCCAGCCCGGGATTTTTTTTATATTTGTTCGGAACAAAACCATTGTTAAACGTACATTCCAATGAAAAATAAGAGCTTAGTTTCCATTAATGATTTCAGCCGTGAAGAGCATATCAGGATCCTGGATCTGGCAAGCGCATTCGAAAAGCACCCCAAACAGCGGATCCTCGAAGATTACGTGGTGGCGACCCTGTTTTTTGAGCCCTCTACCAGAACCCGGCTGAGTTTCGAAAGCGCCGCAACCCGTCTGGGAGCCCGGGTTATCGGGTTTTCCGACTCCAGCAGTTCAAGCACGCAGAAAGGAGAATCGTTGCGGGATACCATCCTTACCGTCAGCAATTACTGCGATCTCATCGTGATGCGCCACCCCCGTGAAGGAAGCGCCCGCTTTGCCAGCGAAGTCACGAAAGTTCCGGTCATCAATGCCGGCGACGGAGCCAACCAGCACCCCACCCAAACGCTCCTAGATCTTTACTCCATCCGCAAAACCCAGGGTTCCCTTGATAAACTGAACATCGCCTTCGTCGGAGATCTGAAATACGGAAGAACCGTCCACTCGCTCGTTATCGCAATGTGCAATTACAATACAACATTCCACCTGGTCTCACCACAGGAACTGAAACTACCCAGCTCCGTGAAAATGCATATCAAAGACCGGAATCTTGCCTATTACCAGTATACCGAACTCCAGGAGGTGATCTCGAAGGTCGACATTCTCTACATGACCCGAATCCAAAAGGAACGTTTTTCCGATCCCATGGAATATGAAAAAGTCAAGAATGCTTACATCCTGCGTAATTCCATGCTCGACGGGAGCAGGTCCAACCTTAAGATCATGCACCCCCTGCCCCGCGTTAACGAGATCACGACCGATGTCGATACCAACCCCCAGGCCTACTATTTCACCCAGGCGCTGAACGGCGTTTTCGTCCGCCAGGCCCTGCTGGCATCTATTCTCGGTGTTGTTGAATAATAAACATTCCCAAATTATGGAAAAAGAAGATTCAAGAAAAGAACTTAAAGTATCGGCCATCGAAAATGGCACGGTAATCGACCATATCCCGGCAGAAAATGTCTTTCAGGTCATCAAGATTTTAAACCTGGAAAAGTATAATAACCAGGTTCTGATCGGGAGTTACCTCGACAGCCGGAAAATGGGCAAAAAAGGGATCATTAAGGTCAGCAACAAATTTTTCAAGAGCGATGAGATCAATAAGATATCCCTGGCAGCGCCATCTGCCACCCTTATCGTGATCAAGAACTTCGAGGTCGTCGAGAAAAAGAAGGTTGAAATCCCCGACCGCGCCGACAACATTGTGAAGTGTTTCAATCCCAATTGCATCACCAACCACGAAGAGGTTCCCACACGGTTCACGGTCATTGACAAAAAGGAGCTTCGGTTACGCTGTCACTATTGCGAAAAAATCACCGCCCGCGATAACATCACATTCCGGTAATGCCGCACCACATCACCCGGCTGATCGAAGAGGGCGAACATCAACAACTCGACTTCAAGTTCGAGGTCGCCGACTCTCATAAAATCGCCCGCACGCTCGTTGCATTTGCGAACACCGATGGCGGGCGGCTTCTGATCGGGGTCAAGGACAACGGGAGCATCGCCGGGATCCGGAGTGAGGAGGAGTACTACATGGTCGAAGCCGCCGCGAAGCTTTACTGCAATCCGCCCGTTCACTTCATGGTTAAAGAATGGACACTGAACAAGAAAACCGTGCTCGAGGTGACGGTTCAGAGAAGCGCAAGCCGTCCGCATTTTGCGCAACAGCAGGACGGCGCCTGGAAAGCTTATCACCGCCTGGCAGACCAGAATTTCATCGTAAACCGGATCCTGATGCGGGTCTGGAAGGAAGAAAGTAAGCCCCGGGGCGTTTTTCTGAAATTCACGGAACCGGAGAAGTGGTTGCTCTCGTATCTCGAGGAACACCAATCGATCTCTCAACCGGATTTTGCCAGCCTTGCCGGGATTTCAATCCGGCGCGCCGAAACCATCCTGGTAAAATTCATACTCCTGAAAATGATCCGGATGGAGATCACCGAGAACCACGTGCGCTTTCATAACTCCGATCCACCGAATGGTTTTACTGAATCGAAATAGTTTCGCAGTTTAAGAAATGATGTTCCTTCCGGTACAAATAAAAACAGCTTCTCCGCGTTATGATTATCTTTGCATCAAATTCGATGATCCGGTCTTACGTATGAAATACCAGATTTTTCTTCTTCCGTTACTCCTGTTATTCCTAAACGCATCCGCACAGGATTTATCTGCCGGATTCACGGGTTCACCGGATAGCGCAATGCAGAAGCGGAGTCCATTCGACTACGGGCTCAGCATGGGCACCCAGGTTGCCTCGTTTTCGGGATACGGCACCGGAGTCACCTCGTGGATCACACCACGGGTTTCTTACAAAGTCGGCAGGAATCTCATATTGGGTGGCGGGCTGAGTATTGCCAATACCAGTTTTTTTGTTGCAAAATCGTACCGGTCTGAGATCCCGGATGCCGGTTCTTACACGAATTTTTCGACCGCAACGATCTTCGTGAATGGCTTATGGACTGTCAACGACCGGCTTCGATTCAGTGGTTCGGCATTCAAACAGATCCCCCTCAGCCAGGATCCGCTCCCGTTTAATCCCTTCCTCCCCATCCCAAAAAACAACGCCCAGGGAGTTAATTTCAACGTGAATTACCGCATCGGGAAAGGATTTTTTATTCAGGCCGGCTTCCGGTACAGCCGTGATACAGGACCGGGGTACCCCAATTCAGGATATCAATACCCGTTTGAAACGGGATTTAACGGATTTGGCAACGGGTTATACAATCCGTATTGATACCTTTCCCGTGCGTTATCCCCGGTTTTTCATCCATTAAAATTTACCACGTAAACCTTCGGGAGAATCCTGTTATTTCCGGAAATTCATCCGGCTGATCCTTCACCCGCAACGTTGAAGTGATCCGCGATATAACGGAGCGCCTCGCTGATGTCCATGGCATTGCTTGAAGGGCCTACCCTGATAAAGAATTCTTCGGGGAAACCCGGTTGTCGCAGGAAAACCGGCCGGCTGTTCCGGATGCAGGTAACCCTGCAGATGGTTTTATCGGAAACCTTTTCCAGACTGGTACGCACCGACAGGCTTACATCGCGACCCAGACAAGTCCGGATGAGGGTCCACAGGTGCAGGAGAAACTTATCTTCGTTGACAAACTTGTCGGATTCGATTCCCTCGATGGCCCCGTCGTCCCTGACCCCGATGAGCAGGGTCCCGCCGTTGGTGTTCAGGAATGCCGAGATGGTCTTCAGGCAGGCCCGCTCAATGGCCTGACTGGTCTTCCCCGCCCGGATGTCCCAACGAAGCGTTGATTTGAACTCGAGAATATCACTCTCCCCGGTTGCAATCAGGTCATCGAGTCGCGACAGCCGCTGAATCCCGCTTTTCACGCAGGTCAGATAATCGAGGCCGTGTATGACGTCGCAAATAATTTCGTTCACACGGGTCTCCGGTTGCATCTTCAACGAGATCAACCCGTGCACATATTCAAGGGGCGACAGCAACCCGTGCGTCAGCCCCATCGGAAGCACAAGTCCTGACTGGTGCTTTTCTGAAAAAGCCTGGAGGATGCACCGGTTGACATGATCGAGCGACAGATACTGGTGGCGCAGCAGCTCGGTGAAAGGATGAAGGTCCGATTCCTGCAGATCCTGCTCGCGGATCAGCGCATTGACCATTTCATTGATATTCCGGACCAGTGAAGTGACGGTTATAAAGGAGAAATTGAACAGGGGATCATCCGTTGAGAATGGCGAAATCCCAGTTTTCCCGGTTGTTTTCAGCCTGACGAAAGGATCGTCCCGGATCAGTTGTTCCCATTGATCAGTAAACGGATCGCCACGGGTTTCGAGAATGTCCCGCTGGAAAGCGAACAAAAGCGGCGCCGTGATCGTGGTAGCGCATTTCTCCTCTGAAAGGATCATTTCGGCGAGAAGCAACCGTACCACCCGTTCCGACCGGTGGCTGTAACGGTTTCCGCCCGGAGTAAGCATGGGCCGTCCATCCTCATAGATCAGAAAATGATCCGCTTCCTGTACGATCTCTGCCAATCCGCGGTGTACCCCGGGATTAAAGGCCGAAAGATAATTGATGAATTCACCCATGGCAATCCTGCTTTTTCAATTCCCCGTAGCGGAAACACTTCACCAGATGATCATTTACCATGCCGGCGGCCTGCATAAAAGCATAACAGATGGTGGTACCAACGAATTTGAAACCCCTCGATTTCAGATCCCGGCTCATTTCATCCGATTCGGCTGAAGAAACCGGCATTTCTGAGAGTTTCGACAGATTATGATGGATCGTTTTCCCACCCGTAAACTGCCAGATATAGCGGTCAAAAGTCCCGAATTCCCGCTGAATCTCAAGAAAACACCGGGCATTGTTGATGGCGGCATTTATTTTAGCCTTGTTCCGGATGATTCCCGCGTCGTTCATCAACCTGTTAAAATCTTTATCGCCGTACCGGGCAATTTTCCGGTAATCAAAGCCGTGAAACGCGTTCCTGAAATGCTCCCGCTTATGCAGGATGGTTTTCCAGCTCAGGCCGGCCTGGAACGCATCGAGCACCATGTATTCAAAAATCTTTGTATCATCATGCAGCGCCACGCCCCACTCCGTATCATGGTAGGCGATCATCATCGGATCATTTGAAGGCCAGTCGCACGAGGGTTTGGTTTTCATTTCAGGATCAGGTTTTGAGATCAGCGAAGTACAATATTCAAAAGGTTCTATTACCCTGCAAATCTAACATTAATGTCAATCGTAAATCAAAATCTTATTCATTCGTAAATCGTCAATCATGTCAATCGTAAATTCTAAACAGTCTCTTACAGGGCTTTAATTTTCCTGACATAGGCTTCAACATCAAACTTTCGTTTACAACCCTGATAGTTCATATACCGGATCATCCCGAAAACCGGCCGTTCCTTCCACGGGCGGTCGTGAACGCCTCCGATGGCCCAGGCAATTCCGGCATAACCGTTCGGATCGCGTCCGTCGAACTCATATTTGTCATTCAGGTAGCGGGCAATCTCGCATGCCTCATCGGGCGACCCGCTCCACTCAAGAATCTTCTTTGCCCAATACATTCTCAGGTACCCGTGCATCTTACCGGTGATGACCATTTCGCGTTGCGCGGCATTCCATAGGTCATCGTGGGTAATCGCCTGTTCAAACTGTTCGGGGGTGTACAGGAATTCGCGCGTATCATTCCGGTGATTATCGAGCGTGACCCGCGCCCACCGCTGAAAACCGTTAAAATTATCGTAATCGGGATTGTACAGGCAGAAATTGTCGGAAAGTTCCCGGCGGACGATCAGCTCCTCGAGAAATGAGGCGGCTGATCCTATTCCGTCATCCGCTTTTTGTACCCTGAGGGCGAGTCGTTGCGGGGCAAGGTGGCCGAAATGAAGATACGATGAGAGGTTCGATTGTCCGTCGATCTCTGGCCGGTTTCTCCGGGTATCATAGCCGGCGAGTTTCGTCTTAATGAACCGGGTCATACATTGTTGCGCTTCCCGTTCACCCGGTTTGAAGCGGATAGGACCGGCGCCGGTCGCTTGGTTCGCGAATGTTTCGGGGAAACCGGGATGGTATCGGACTTCAATGCGGGATTCCATGGCCGGAAGTTGTCGCAGTAAGTCGGTTGGAACAGCGCCGGGGTAAGGTACCAGGAACCGCGGCAACAGCTTTTCGACTTTTTTCCGGAGGGTAAATGCGCTGTATTCGGCTTTATCCGATATGAACCGGCAGGGAATGATGTTGTGGGCATCCACTTCATGGAATGGAACGCGGATCTGCCCGGCGATCCTTTGTTTCCAACGGATGACGAATTTCAATGGGTTGAAGTCGGTGACCAGCATTCCCGCCCGAAAGCATTCAAGGAAGGGAGGGATCTGCTCAACGGGATCACCCCGGAGCAGGTAGAAAGGCACCTTCAGATCCGACAGGGTACGGCTGGTCACTTCCAGTCCCCGGATCATGAAATCAAAATGGCGTTGTTGCGCTCCTGAAAATTCAGGTAAGAGGCAAAAGACGACGACCAGCGGTTGATTCATCTTCAGCGCCTGTTCGAGCGCGTAGATCCAGGCCCAGTTGTCGGCTACACGCTGGTCGCGTTGCATCCAGTACACCACAGGGCCGGAGGTTGCCGGGAGGGTGTTATACCTGAAAATTCTGGCTGGATCTGTCATGGCGGGGGTGGATGGTGAAAGAATAATCCATTTCGAACACCTCTTCGTTGCCGCAGGGTGATTCTTCCGGTTCTTCCTTGGTACATGCGCCCAGAAAGAGGATCGTCACACCACACAGGATGCCTTTAGGAATAATGTTAATCATCTTTTTTTTTTCAAATATAGAATAAAAATGGATGATAGGAAAAGGTGAGATCCGTTAGGGTAAAAGTGTAAAACTTTTTTACACTTTTTACAACATTGTAAAAAAACTTTACACTTTATTATCAATATGATTTCCCCAAAGTAGTTATCATACAAACATATATGCAATTGGTATGTTTATTGTTATGTTGATTTGTCTACCACGTTTAACATGATTACATAACATCATATCTACATATCGGATTAATCACATGATCATTTCCATTGCTTTTTCATAATTTTAAACCATCACAACATGAAAAGAATTTACATTTTTGGATTCCTTGTAACTTTATGTTTTACACTGAATGCCCAGTATTCAGGTCAACTTACGACAAACGTGTCGGATCTTATCTTTACCACTGAAAGTTCATACGATGTGGTAAAATTCAGATCCAATAATGTTTTCAGTGATTTGATTGGAGCGCCACAGATACCAATCATTAAGAAACATTATGTCATCCCAACCGGCGCTGTTGTAACCAGTGTTCAAGTTAATAGTTCAAACAGGATAGAATTATCCGGAAACTTTACACTCCTTCCCTCACAATTTATTGATATCCCCGATGGGAGACAACCATTTCCATTCGTAATGCCCGATACAAATATTTATTCAAGCTCTGAACCCTACCCGGGAAAAATAGTCGAAGTGTCATCGCAAAACTGTTTTTTAGGATACAATCTGATAACATTATGCTTTTATCCAATTGAATTTATACCGGTAAGCCGAAAATTGTACCTGTATCAATTAATCGACTTCACAATAAATTACACATTGACCGGTGATACCATTTCACCTCCTCTGACTATATCGTCAGCAAGAAAAAGTTTGTCGATCGATTTATTGAATGACCTCGTTGAAAATGATGCCGATTTGATACAAATTTCAGAAGGAATCCTTAATGTACCCGTCGATAATCCGACTGTAAATGCATCATTAGATCAATTTCCTTGCAACATGGGAATTATTCCCGATTATCTCATTATTACAACAAAGGCATTGAAAGCTTCATTTCAGGAATTTGTTGATTGGAAAAACAAAAAAGGTGTACCGGTTATTACTGCAACACTTGAAGATGATATCATCGGTAAAATAGAGGGATGTGACTCGGCAGATAAAATCAGGAACTACATTAAAAAAATTACAAATGCATATGGTCACATGATGTTGATCTTGCTTGGGGGAGACATAAACCTGATTCCATCGCGTTACACTTCAGGAACAGATTACACCGATTATTATTATGCTACAACCGGGAACTGGAATGTCAACGGGAATTATCTATTTGGTGATACAATTGACCAAATGCCTTCAGACATGGTTGGAAGGATACCTGTAAGAAATGTTGATGATGTTGGTAACTATTTTTCCAAAATTCATAACTATGAACATATTTTGTTCAACGGAGCTCCGGCAAATGCCTCATTTTTAAAAAGAATGTTGGTCATGACCGGTTCAACAGGGATTACTAATACTGCATGGAGGGACTCAACCGAATCGACTATAAACGATACCACTTGTTTCCCGGGTTCACTTACCCGATACAGGTTATATGACACTGCTCCCCGGGATGAACCACTAAGATCTGCGACAGCCCTGTCGAACCTGAATAAAATTGGCGCCGACGGATTCAACCTGGTTTTTCATTTCGATCATTCCGGCCCGGGAACTATGGGTTCCAGTGTGGTATGTAATGGAGAAAAATTATACACCTGGGATATTGATGCTTTGAACAACAACGCATCAGGGTACTATATATTCAGTTTGGGTTGTCAGATAAACCGATTAGGGCAAAATGGAATCGCGAAAAGATTCCTTAATAATTCCCATGGTGGCGCGGTTGTATTTATTGGAAAAACGCAAAGTTTTGGTGATTCACCGGAACTATTCGGAAAATTCGGAAGGGTCTTTTACAAAGAAAACAAAGTGATAAAAAACCATGCGGGATATGCGTTTTTTTCAGCGCTTATGGAAGGATATAAGTATTCGAAATGCAATCGTTCAAAGTATAACCTTCTCGGGGATCCTGAATTGCCTATGTGGGGTATTTGGGGTAGTGCATCAAATCCCCCTCAGTTAAGTATTAACAATCCTCCGGCCAGTATTTTCACAGGGACCCAGACCTTTTTATTCACCATTGGAAATTTAACACCCGGTTTGAATTTCAGGGTATGCGTTTCAAAAGACAATGAAGTGTACATCAACAAAGATGTTACTGCGACGGGGGCAACGATGCAGTTCGGTTGTACCATCAATCCAAAAACCACAGGAATTGTCGATGTGACGCTCACAGCAAAAAATCACAAACCAAACACTATTACGTTTCAGGTTTTACCAAATCCCGGAGTGAACCTATTTGTTGGCAAGTTAGCAATTGCTGATACGCTTAATTCTGTAAACAGTAATTTTGACTCAATTGCCGACGCCGGCGAAAGATTTGATTTAACCATGATAATGAGTAACAGCGGAGCTTCCGTATCGCCGCTAATAACCTCAGATTCACTGCATATAAAGGCTATCAACACAACTTATGCCTATGTAATGAATAACGGTTCAGTATCAATTCCTCCAATAAATCCGCAAAACCCTGAAGAACTCAATCCGACATATAGAATCCAGATTATGCCAAACTGTACCGACGGATACAGACAGTTTCTATATTTGACCATGCCCCTGTCTCCCCCCATGCCAAATATGGTCGATACCTTTTCAGTTGTCGTACATGCGCCGGTTTTATCTGTTTATTCAGTCAGGTTTTCAGAAACCAATGCTAACAGTTCACTTTCAAACAATGGAATATTAGACCCGGGCGATACCGTTTCGATGTTTATAACTATTGAAAACCGGGGTTCAGGAAGATTAAACAATTCGAAAGGAATTCTATCGCTGTCGCCTTCAAATGGGTATGTGGTAATTTATAATACTTATCAGCAACTTGGTGAAATACTTTCAGGAGTCTCTGCCGAAAACCCGGCGCCTTTTCGATTTTTCATTAACAACAATTGGAATTATTCCACATTTTATTTTCAGTACCAGGTTCAGCCCGATAATAGTTTTGGGAGCAACTGGATATTCGGTGGTATAAATTTGAAAGCTCCCGTAGAATCAATAGCCAACATCGGTTATGAATCAACTCATGAACGCATAAAACTACATTGGGATCCCGTTCCACAGGTCAGAGGTTACAATGTTTACAGAAGTTCAGCAGTCACCGGACCTTTCGTAAAGGTCAATGAACGCATCATTGATGGGTTTGCTTTTATTGACGATTATCCGCTGATGGAAAAAACCGCATATTACTATAAAATTGCCGCGGTTTCGAAATTCGGCATCGAAGGTCAGTTATGTACACCTTATGAAGCCTGGACAACCTTACGACCAAGAGAAGGTTGGCCGATAACCAATATACATCCGGTATACGGTACCCATACCCAGGGTTCGCCCATGACAGAGGATGTCAATAACGATTATTCCAAAGAGATTTTTTTAACAATCGGAGAAGATGTTGAAGGTCGCGCGGGAGCCTTACTGGCATTTAAAGCCGATGGGAAAGAATACCGCAATTACGATCAGAATCCTGATTTCAACGGTGGTTTTTATCAGTTCAACAAGGCCACAACATCGTGCACCCCTGCTATTGCCGATATTAACAGTGACGGCAAAAAAGAGATAATCGTTACAACCCGCGAAAACAACGTTCCTCCTGATATTGATGATAAAGGGCGCGTTTTCACATTTTCGGCAGTGGATACAGTTACTGCGAATGTTCCTTTACAGTTGTGGACACACAATGTTTTCTCCGACTTCAGAGGCGGGGTGGTATTTCCCGGTCCCGAAAATGATACAGCGCTTAATTTAGCCCTGAAGGGCAACTGGGAATCAGATCCCTACATTCTGGAAGGAACAAACGGCATACCTGTAACAGGATGGCCCAGGAAGACTCATTTTTTTGCCGGACACAGCATGCCCGTGCTGGCAGATCTGAATAAGGACGGAACGACAGAATTTATTGTCGGGGGCGCTAACAATATCCAGGACTCCGCCGGAATCAAGGTTTGTAAAAAAGAGTCCGGATTGTATATCTGGAACTATGATGGCAGTTCATTTTCTCAAAATGACACCAGTGGTTTGTTTTTCAAATATAAATCGGGAAATAATATCTATTACGATCAGATGGACAGTCCACCAGTAGTTTCTGATGTAATTCTTCAAAACGGCATTTTTAAACCCGGTATTATTACCATCGCCGCTGAATACACTTTTACTTCTAAAGGTTCGTACAACGGATGCGGGCACGTATTTATTCTGGATCCTGCCACAGGAACATGTGCACCGGGATGGAATTATAACGACATCAGCCACCGCGTTACAGTTTCATCGTCAAATTCTGCAGTACAACTGCCGGCCGTATGTGTTGGCGAAGTCAATGATAATACGGGAGACGGGCCGGAGATCTTCGTTGCTGGTCATCATAAAATCTATGGTTGGAAAAGCGATGGCACCGCACTTACGCATTTTCCGATAACCGTCAACGACAGTCTCGAAACACGGTTTATTGCACCTTTATTGGCAGATGTCGACGGGGATGGAACCATCGAAATCGTGGTTGCTTCCAATTCGGATAAAGGAGGCGTGTATGCCTATCATGTCGGCACAGGATTACCGGTCCTTGGATGGCCTTTGAATATTGGAAAAATCGATGCCACACCATGTATCGATGATATTGATTACGATGGTAAAAATGAAATCATCGCCGCATCGGGACCGACCGTTCATGTTTATAATACCGACGGAAATTCCGGAAGAATTATCTGGGGTAAATACCGGCTGAACACTTATAACAATCCGGTTTATTACCAACCCTGCGATTACACTACCACACCTTTAATCATTAACGGAAATTCCATGTTCGGCAATAGCACGGTAAATTCAGATATCATTATTCAACCCGGAGGAAAATTAACCGTAAAGGGCGCGTTAAACATGCCCCTCCAGGCAAGGATCATCGTAAAACCGGGTAATGACACCATCGGTGGAGGGATGTTAGTTGTTGATGGCGGAACCATTACCACAACATGCCCCGGAC
>SACF01000275.1 GCA_009928665.1 Alphaproteobacteria bacterium | reverse complement strand
AAATTATCGTGGGCCCACATAATGGTATTGGCATAGGTGGGTTCATACCCGCCTAGGTTCTCCTTGGGGATTCCCATTTGATATGCAGAAAGGGCCCGAATGCGGTCTCCCTTGTATCCATCCATCAACCCGGCAAAATAGCTGGCACCAAAGTCTATATTCTTCTTGGGATTTAACAAGTCTTCCTTGGATAGACCGTAGCCGACTCCCGTCTTTTCCATAATTTGCATCATGCCTACCGCGCCGGCCTTGCTGACCACATCTTTTCGAAATCTGGACTCGCACTGGGATATGGCCATAATCCATTCCACTTCCACTCCGCTTTCCCTAGCGGCATTTAAAAAGTAAAAAACATACTCCTGAGATACCGACGGCCTAATGTTGGGGTTTCGCGACCGGATGTATTCCGCCAACCCTTTGTTATACAGGGACTCTTTTTCGCTCCAAAGAGACTCCGCTGTCACATCCGGGTAAGTACTGATACAAAGACCGTAATAGGGGTCCGCGAACAAATCCCATCTGAAATCCGGCTGCTGGGCCAAAGCTCTTATGGGCAAATAGAACACGCCGTCTTCCCCCTGAAGAATGGGATAACCGGATAGGTCCAATTGCTTTAACCCCTCTTCTTCAAAATCAGCGGCTCTTCCTTCGGGATAACCATTTACCAATACCCGCCCCTCTTCTTCGGCTATCTCCGAGGTGACATACACCTTTACATCATATCGGATTTCCACCACCGGGTTGTCTCCTTCATTCTTCACCACCTGCTCCGTCAACTGGGGTTGGCTAGGGTCTATCTTGGCCAGGAGAATGGCATGATTTTCTTCATGGTATAAGTAAGAAAATCCCATAATCTGTCCCAGCGCCTTGGTAACCGGTAAATAGGCGGAATCCAAATACAAGAAAAACGGGTTGGTGAGATGGGTATTCACAACCTTATTTCCATTGATGTTAATATCACGGACATAAAATCTCGTGTCTTCCGCCATTCGGCTTTTCATGGGTTCGATGGTATGCAGCGTGGTCATCAATCCCACCAGGATGGCTAAAAGTACCAGTATAATGCGAATGGTCGCAATGCCTACTTTTTTCATTTTGTTTTGGGTCTCTCCATGTTGGTTGATTTGGTTTAGCAGTCGAAATCCGGATAAAGCTTCTATATTATACAAAAAGCCCTTCAAAAAGTACAGCCAAAGCCAGGTTTCCCGCTATGCAAAAGCCATTTCCGGTGCTATAATCACATCTATGAGTAATCTGGAAGGAACGGTCACCATCGGGAATCGGGAGATTCCCAAGGACTTTTTA
>SACF01000274.1 GCA_009928665.1 Alphaproteobacteria bacterium | reverse complement strand
GATTTCGAAAATGCGGAGCGAGGTTTGAAACGGATGGAGGAAGTGCTGGTCAGTGGGAAGTATGACCTTGTGATTCTGGATGAAATAAATACCACACTGTACTTTAAGCTGTTGAAAGTGGAAGATGTGCTGTTGTTAATGGATCGGAAACCGGAAGGGGTAGAGCTGATTCTAACGGGTCGATATGCCCCGGAAGAAATCATGAATCGAGCGGACTTAGTTACCGAGATGAAAGAAATCAAGCACTATTATACTCAGGGAGTGCCTGCAAGAGTTGGTATAGAAAATTAAATTAATGAGAGGTTTGGACATATGAGAAAAACGGCATCTTGGATTATTGCTATAACACTACTATTCACTACAACGGGAGGCGCAGCGGCAGTTGAGGTATCCAAAAATCCGCAAGAAGCGTTGTACCTACAGATGCAAGCAGGGGCTTACGATATTTTCACCAACTATGTTGACGGTTATACATTGCAGATTGCACCGGGGATGGAAGTGGACATGAGCTGGTCAAAAATAGGAACGTCACTGGAAACACCGGACCAGCGCATCGAAATATATCGGCAGTACGTGGGGGATGGCTTGGAGAGTTATCTAAGTTATTCCAATGGTTTTTTAGCCAACGAAACGGATCATCAACAAGTGGAACAAGGATGGGAATCTTATGGAGAAAATCACGTCTTTGTCACCCGTTGGATGCGTGCCCCTTTGTCGGGAGTGCCGGGTGATCGGAATTATTATACAGTTTTGGATTTGCCCGTGGGAGAGTATTGTTACACCATCGTTGTTAAAACAGTGGTGCCAATCCAACAGCTGGGTGGATATGCCAATCTGGTAAGTAGTTTTACCACGTTTTATCCTTACCAATCGGGAGAGAACCTGATTCGGGCAGGTAGGTCTCCGGAAGAGCGAAATTGGAATGCGGAAACAGAACATTTTTATGATCAATACTTCGGTCCGGAATCCCAACTGACATGGGGACTTTACGAACCCCAAACCAACTACGATTACGGTACGGGGACCTATGATTTTGGACAGATTGCTTTCTATGAGTCTTTATTTAAGTATGAATTTCCGGTAGTGTTGAACTATTCGGAGTTTGAGAATAAGACGCACCATCCCAATCTGATGAAGAGATTGGAACAAGCATGGGAGAAGGGGAAAGTATTAGAGCTCACACTTCAGACCAATCGTGGATCTTCCAGCAATCAGGTGTATCAGGTTCTACAGGGAGAATATGATATGTTCCTTAGGGATTATGCCAACACGATCCGTGATTTTGGCCATCCGGTTTTGTTTCGAC
>SACF01000273.1 GCA_009928665.1 Alphaproteobacteria bacterium | reverse complement strand
TTCCCATTAATATCCCATAGGCCATCCCCAAAAAAAGGAAACCGGCCATCACCGGAATGGTATGGGGAAATGCAGCCTTCAACGCCTTCTTATGATTTTGCATACCTGTACCTCAACTTCTCTATATCACCTTATTTTTCCCGCTTCGTTTCGCTTCGTATAGTCTGGAATCCGCCTGTTGAATGAAATCAGATATGGACTCTCCTTGATAAGAGCTGACGCCGCCACTAAGAGTAATGTGATATTCCTCCTCGAAAGCATATTCCTCCACATTTTTCCGAATTCTTTCCGCAATGGACTTGGCCGCCTCTTCATCCGCCCCTGGCAATAAAACTAGAAACTCTTCCCCGCCGTATCTTCCAGCCATATCCTGTCCCCGCACTGTCTCGGTGAGAATCTCGGCCACCCGAATCAACACTTGGTCTCCAAACACGTGTCCTTTGGTGTCATTCACTGATTTGAAATTATCAATATCAAAAAGAGCGATGGATAATGGTGCCTTTCCACGATTCGCCTCCATCATATACCCTTTCAGTGTTTCTACCAAAGTTCGATGATTGGGAATTCGGGTTAACCCATCCACAGAGGACAACTCGGTCAGCATCTGATTTTTTATCTCCAGCTCTTGCTCCATTTCCTTTCTTTCCGTCACATCGAAAACAATACCCGCCAGAAAGAGGGGCTTTCCCCTATCATCTCTTTGGGTAATTTTCCCCCGGTCATAGTACCATCGGTATTGACCCTCTTTGGTGCGAATCCGATACTCCACTTCATATACCGGGGCTTTCCCGTGGAGATGGTCCAACATGGCTTCCATAGCCTTCTCATAATCTTCAGGATGAAGCTTTTCAGTGAAATACTGATAGTTCACATGTTCCGGAATTTCCTCCTCATCATATCCCAAAGTAATCACCTTCAACGGATTGAAGGTGACCTGGTTGGTCTTCATATCCCAGTACCACTGACCCAAGTTTCCTGTCCATGCATATTCCAGTTTGGTTTCCTGGTGCTTTTCAAAAATCAATTCCCGATTTAATCGTTCCAACTCTTCGATTCTTTGAAGCAGTTGTTCCTTGGTCATCTCTTTGTAATCCATAGCCAACTCCTTTGTTCATGGTAGCTTGCTCCTCATGGTCTTTATTTTACACTTTCGTTCCAGTAATGACTGTCATTTTCATTGTAGAATACAACACCACCTAGCGACAGCCTTGTCGTTAGGTGGTGTTGCTTTGGCGGAGGACACGGGACTCGAACCCGCGGGGCTGTTACACCTTACCTGATTTCCAATCAGGCTCCTTAGCCACTCG
>SACF01000272.1 GCA_009928665.1 Alphaproteobacteria bacterium | reverse complement strand
GATACCCGCCACCACATCTTCACCCTGTGCATTGATCAGGAACTCACCAAATAATTTTTTCTCTCCCGTTGCGGGGTTTCTGGTAAATGCCACCCCGGTACCGGAGTCATTACCCATATTGCCATACACCATGGACTGCACATTGACAGCCGTTCCCCAGCTTCCCGGGATATCATTCATTCTACGGTAGGAGATAGCGCGGGGATTATTCCAACTTCGAAATACAGCTTGTATGGCTGCCATAAGCTGTTCCTTTGGGTCTTCCGGGAATACAGTTCCCATCTTCTCCCTATAAAACGCCTTGAACTGCCCCACTAACTCCTTCATATCATCCGCGCTTAGATCTGCGTCATACTGTACCTTCCGTTGACTTTTCATCTGGTCCAGAATTTCTTCAAACTCGACTTTCGGCAGCTCCATCACCACATCCGAAAACATTTGAATGAATCTTCGATAAGAATCATAAACAAATCTTGGGTTTTCCGTTAAACGAATCAGGCTCTCTGCCACCTTCTCATTCATTCCAAGATTTAGTACCGTATCCATCATACCGGGCATGGATGCACGGGCACCGGATCGAACAGAAACCAACAAGGGATCCTTTTCATCTCCGAATTTCTTCCCGCATATTTTCTCCATCTTTGCCACATATTCAAAAATCTGATTTTTCACCTCTACGCCAATGCTCTCTCCGTCCTCATAGTATTGGATACAAGCCTCAGTGGTGATGGTAAATCCTTGCGGAACCGGCATACCCAAATTGGTCATTTCTGCCAAATTTGCGCCTTTTCCACCCAGTAGCTCCTTCATATCTCCGCCACCTTCGGTGAACAAATAGACGAACTTTTTACTCATGTTACTACCCCCTTCTGTTTTTCAAAGTATCCTTTAAAAGATAATTATAACACAAGATAAAAGCCCTGAAACTATTGTTTTCCATAAAGTTCATAGGTTTTTTTCACCTCTTGGAAAAAGGTTTCGATATTTTCCCAAGGAGCGGTATGGGGAATATCGCATCCGGAAGAAGGTATAAAATTCTTTCGTGTCCCGTATCGATATAACAGGGTCTGAACCGCTTCTTTCATATCTTCTGGAGTGCCATTCACAAATTTGGTGGCGGGGTCAATGTTTCCCATCACCAATATAGATTCCGGGATTAATCCTACAACAGATGACAAATCTACGGCATTTCCAAAGTGGTAACCGGCGCATCCGGTGGTAACCAGGGATTCTGCCATTTTTCCCGCGGATGGACCACAGTTATGATAATAAACGAGGAACTCCTGGTCCTGCACTTGTTCTACGATA
>SACF01000271.1 GCA_009928665.1 Alphaproteobacteria bacterium | reverse complement strand
CTTTTCACCAACTGGCTCAACTACTATGTATATCAGGAAACGCCTTACGATTTGGAAAAGCTCTAACAAGGCACCCCCGCAAAAGTGGAAAAGGGAAAATAAGAAAATTAGAAAGATCCAGACATGAAAAAAAGAAAAACGGTAATAAAAATAGGGGGGCTGCGTTTTACGCTCCCCCTCATACTGATACTCATTCTGATTATTGTGATTTTAACCCTGCTGTTGATTCCCTCGCTGCGTGATACTCTGGGTTTGGGTAAATGGCCCACCTCTTTCAGCGAACTTCTTCCGGAAGAAGTAATGGGCTACAACGAGTCGGAAATCACCCAAGCATTATTGGGAGAAACCCGGGCCCGGCAGGAACTAATCGTGTTGGAGCAGGATGTGTCCGTTCAAATGGAGATTACCCGAACCCTGGCCAACATCCCCCTCTTTGAAAAGTCCAAAACCGTCTATGCCTACGGCACCGGTGCATTTGGTGTGGACCTGTCCCAAATAACAGAAGAAACCATTCTCTTTGACCACGAAACCAAAACCGTAACCCTTTCCATTCCCCATGCACGTCTGGTGTATGTGGATCCGGATTACTCCAAGACCGAGTTCGGGGATACGGAGCGGGCCTTATTGGCATTTGGAGACATCAAACTGACTCAGGAACAACAGAACGTGCTGAATCATCAAATCGAAGGATCCATGACAGAAACCCTAAGTGGAAGCAATCGGTTGGCGGTGGCAGATTTACGGGCGGTCCAACAAGTAAAGGCATTACTAGGCCCCATCTTATACGGCGTCAACCCGGACTATAGCCTCAAGGTGATTCAAGAGTAATCCCAAAAGAATGGGGGAGTATTTCTACCTCAAGGCCACCTGCATCATGATGGCACATTCCAATCTCTTCTTAAATAGTTCGCATCCCAACTCATAGACCCCTTGAAGGTCTCCCGTGGTGTGATAGGAATTGGCGGCACATCCGCCACTGCAATACAGCCGAGCCCAGCAGGTTCGGCATTTTTCTTGGGTGGCCAGAGGGCTGATTCCAAAGCGTTCCGATATTTCAGGGTGCGTCACCCCTTCCCATACATTCCCCATCAAAAATTTCTCATCTCCCACAAACTGATGGCAGGGATACAAATCGCCCCAAGGGGTAACCGCCATGTACTCCGTACCGGAACCACAACCGGTGAGCCTTTTGTAAATGCAAGGCCCCCCTTCCAAATCCAGCATATAATGATAGAAGGTAAACCCCTCTCCTCTTCGGGAACGGGCCACCATCTCTATGGCCAGTTCTTCATATTGTTGCTTCAAAAA
>SACF01000270.1 GCA_009928665.1 Alphaproteobacteria bacterium | reverse complement strand
CCATCCCCCAAACCCGGGACTACCAAGGTCTCCCCGGGATTCCCTTCCATCCATTCCTTGCGAAGTTTTCCGCAAACCTGATCATGCTTATAGATTTCCGGAATCATGGAAGCCTCAAAGCCCATTCTTTGGATAAAGGAACGGTTCCAATCCTTTTTATGAATATCAAAGAGTCCGCTGGCAGAGGCAGTGACATAATCGCTACACAATTGACCCGTCAACTCCCGGATCAACCATTCCTTCAATCCATAAGGAAAGAAATTTTTTCGTTCTTCTTCCTTTAGCGTAGCCAGCTTGTATGCTCCATAAATGCTATCCACCGGACATCCGGATTTTCTCAAATCCTCCCGGAATTCATCTTCCTTGTGCCGGACGGTCTCCCAGAGACAATTCCACTGATAGGCGCATAGTTCTCCTTGAATCATTCCGCAAACCGAATACATTTGGGTGGAAATGGCAACGGCCACCAGGTGAAACTCCTTCCACAGTTTTCGGATGACTTCACTTGCGTTTTCTTTATAAATTTTCACCGGAACCACACCAGGCGCCATTTCATAGAATCCTTGATAGTTGTATCGGCGATTATCGATTATTTTCCCGGAAGTTGCATCTACAATGGTAACTTTCAGGGAACTGGTTCCCACATCAAATCCAACCAGCACTTCTGTTTTTTCCCCCAGGGGTTGATTCATGTTCGAGTCCTCCCTCTTTTCCTTATGGTACAAAAATATTCGCAGGGCCCACTTTTCAGAAGACCCTGCGATTTGTTTTTTCTATACTATACGGCTTCAATCTGCGCAATCGCCTCTTCAAACTCTTTTTTCAACTGCTCATATTTCGGATCCTCATCCTTTGGAAGTAGCATGGGTCTTCTCGGAAATCCTGCATCAAACCCTCTGGCCTTGAGAATCATATGGGAAACGATAGTACTGTCTGTAAACTTTGTTTTCCCCGAATAATCCATCAACACCGCATAGGCCTTTTCCGCTCTTTCCAAATCTCCTGCCATGGTGAGTTGGTACATCTTGCTTACAATTTCCGGCGCATAATTGCACATTCCGGCAATCATGGTATCAATTCCCATCTGAGCAAAGGGAAGCCAACCAGTAGAGGTTCCAATAATCGTTTTGAAATCCTTGTTCTTAATTTTCGCATCATAGAAAACCCGGGTAATGAAAGCCACGTTCATGGAGCTGTCCTTCACTCCTTTCACGCCGACTGCCTGCAACTTCTCCACGGTAGACATCGTCATGGTGGTTTTTGTAGTGGTGGGATTGTTATAGGCATACACCGGCAAATGGGTAGCCT
>SACF01000081.1 GCA_009928665.1 Alphaproteobacteria bacterium | reverse complement strand
GCCGGATGCCGTGATGGATACGCTTACCGGAACCGGTTGGGTGAGCGACATGGTTATCGCGTTGGAGAGCGCCGGACTGCCCGTGGCACACGTCAAGTTTGAAGTCATCTGGCAAGCGATAACATCATTGTTCAATGGAATATAGCTATAGGTTGAATTGGTTGCACCGGTAATATTAACGCCCCCTTTTTTCCATTGATAACCCGGTGAAGATCCACCATTTGATTGTGTTGCCGTGAAAACAACCGATAATCCCGCACATACCGGATTGGCAGAAGGTGATATGGTAATTCCGGCTATAAGCGAGGAGTTCACGACCATGGTCACTGCATTTGAAGTAGCAGGGCTGCCCGTTGCACAATTAGCGTTGGAAATCAGGGAACAGGTAATGACATCGTTGTTTAATGGTATGTACGAATAGGTTGAATTGGTGGCACCGCTGATCGGGGTATTGTTTTTCTTCCATTGGAATCCCGGGGAGGAGCCTCCGTTGGTCGGGGTGGCGGTAAAGATCACAGTGGAGCCCGAACAGACCGGATTTGACGAAGGGGCAACGGACACACTGACGGGTGCCGATGGAATTACAACCATGTTCAATGGGTTCGATGTAGCTGTGGTGTTGGAGATGCAAGTTGCGTTGGAAGTTAGCTCGCAGGTAATCACATCATTATTTGCAGGAGCATAGGAATAGGTAGAATTGGTAGCGCCGCCGATGTTCACGTTGTTTTTCTTCCATTGATAGGCAGGCGACGAACCGCCGTTGACGGGTGTGGCAGTGAAAGTCACGGAGATACCCTGACAAACATTATTGGCCGAAGCGTTGACCGACACACTGACCGCCGCCGGCTGATTGACTGTCATGGTAACGGCATTGGAGAGCGCCGGACTGCCCGTGGCACACGTCAGGTTTGAAGTCATCTGGCAAGTGATAACATCATTGTTCAATGGTATATAGCTATAAGTCGAATTGGTCGCCCCACTGATATTCACCGTGTTTTTCTTCCACTGGTACGAAGGCGATGAACCGCCGCTGATGGGTGTAGCGGTGAAGAGAACTGTGCTCCCGGAGCAGGATGGGTTGGAAAAGGGTGAAATGGTCACTAAGGCTTGAGCCGATGCAGTAACACTTACATTCTTTGATTGCCCTGGTCCAGAACCGCATGAATTGTTTGCAGAAACATAAATAGTTCCACCGCTATTCCCCGCTGTAGCATTAATAATAGTTGTGGTTGAATTTCCGTTCCATCCATTGGGTAAAGTCCACGTATATGATGTCGCTCCACTAATAGGGTCGATACTATATGTGTTGGTGGTGTTTTGGCATATGGGTGTGGGACCTGAAATTGTTCCTGGTTGTGAAGGTGCATTGTTGACAGTTACATTTTTACTTTGTTGAAGGCTTGCACCACATAAATTGTTTGCAGTAACATAGATTGTTCCTCCACCTGTCCCTGCCGTAGCATTAATTGAGGACGAAGTTGAACTTCCACTCCACCCTGAGGGTAATGTCCAGGTATAGGTTGTTGCTCCGGCTACAGGTGAAATGCTGTAGGAATTGGTCGTGTTTTCACAAATGGGAGTGGAACCAGAAATTATTCCTGGTTGAGAAGGAATAGCACTGACAGTAACACTTTTGCTTTGTTGAGGACTTGAACCGCACGAATTGTTGGCCGAAACATAGATTGTACCTCCATTCGTTCCAGCAGTAACAATAATTGACGATGAGGTTGAACCTCCGCTCCACCCTGAGGGTAATGTCCAGGTATATGAAGATGCCCCATTTACAGCGGAAATGCTGTAGCTATTTGTTGTATATTGACATATCGGCGAATTACCCGTTATTGTTCCTGGTTGTGCTGGAATGTTTGTAACTGAAACACTTTTACTTCTTTGGGAACTAGAACCACACGAATTATTTGCCGTAACGTATATCGTTCCACCATTAATCCCTGCCGTAGCATTAATTGAAGTTGTCGTTGAACCCCCGCTCCATCCTGATGGCAGAGACCAAGTATACGATGTCGCACCATTTACTGATGATATACTATAGGTATTGGTTGTGTTTTCACAAATGGATGAAGGACCTGAAATCGAGCCAGGTTGAGTGGGGACATTATTAACAGTAACACCCTTGCTTTGTTGGAGGCTCGAACCGCATGAATTATTTGCTGTTACATATAAAGTACCTCCAACTGTTCCAGCCGTTGCATTTATGGAATTTGAGGTAGAACTCCCACTCCACCCTGAGGGTAGTGTCCAGGTATAAGAAGTGGCCCCGGATACCGTTGAAATGCTGTATGTGTTTGAAGTACTCTCACAAACAGTTGATGAACCTGAAATAGAACCTGGTTGAGAAGGCACAGAATTAACAGTTACACTTTTACTTTGCTGTGGACTTGAACCACATGAATTATTTGCCTTTACATAAATCGTCCCACCGCTTGTGCCTGCCGTAGCATTGATGAATGTCGTTGTAGAGTTCCCACTCCATCCTGATGGCAAAGTCCATGTGTATGACGTTGCTCCGGATACTGATGAAATACTGTAATTATTTGAGGTATTCTCACAAACTGTTGATGAACCTGAAATGGAACCAGGTTGAGAAGGTACAGAATTGACTGTAACGCTTTTACTTTGCTGTGGGCTTGAACCACATGAATTATTTGCCTTTACATAAATCGTCCCACCGTTCGATCCTGAAACAGTACTAATTGATGTTGAGGCAGAACTTCCACTCCACCCTGAAGGCAAAGTCCATGTGTATGACGTTGCTCCGGTTACAGGTGAGATACTATAAGTGCTGGTCGTGTTCTGGCATATGGAAGAAAGGCCAGAAATGGTTCCTGGTTGAGTTGGCAAGGTGCAGCATTTGATATAAAAGGTATGCATTCCAGCAGAATTGTCTTCATCATCTAACAATAAATAATAAGTAACTCCTGCAATCCAAGACATTGAGCCATACTCACCTGGCGAAACGATATCATCAATGCAATTCCACCCAGTTGCAGAGCATGATTCGGGTTTCCACATATAATCGACATACCCTGAAGAGGAAATTACCTGAATACTATAGGTCCCAGTATATGGGGCAATGAAACTATAGATTTTCTCAGTTCCTGGGCAAGTGTACCCACAGGCGCTGTTTGAAGTTGTGTTCCAGACCCCTGATCCCCCTCCACTAAAAGATAATAAATAGGTTGAACCACATCCTGGGATTAATGAAACACCTGAACAGGGATTCTGAATGTAATTAAAGGATTCATATGTAGACCAATTTCCATAAATGCCGGAACTATTTTTGGTCCTGGCTCGCCACTGGTGTATGCCAAAATTAAGTGATGGGTTGTAACTGGTTGTTGTTCCAGAATTTATTAAAACCTGATTCCCATCTACATCGAGTTCATATCCACTTGCCCCATTTACAGATTGCCATACCAATTGTACTGAGGTTACAGTTGCATTTCCAATAGGGCTTATAAGAATTGGGGCAGAAAGAATTGGGGATCCTCCTGTGATAACAAAAGAAATGGGATTGGAATAGGAAGATGCACCAACTTTATAAAAACGTCCGTAATTACATGAAGTTGAAGAGTTTTGTACCCGAACCTCAAGTTCAGTGGTTCCAATTGGCGATGAGACTGAGGCAGTATAAAAGGTATATGTCGAAGATGTCTGACTAGAACTCAATGTAATGGGGCCCTGAGTTTGAAGACTCATAAAGTTTCCATCAGCTTGTCTGATATACAGTCTGACATTTCCTGTCCATGTTTCTGAGCCATAATTCCCGATTTTATAAGTGACTGTTAGTGGACCACCTTGAACAACTGTTGTTGGATTAATTGTAATTGCCTGGGCCAGTCGTAATCTGGCATCATTGATATTATTATATTTCAAGCAGGTATATCCTGCTAAAGCCGTCATATTATATGAACGATCCGAAACTCTCCAATCAACAGCACTTGCTTCCATGAAGGTGGCACTTCCGGAAGGATTCTGTGAAAGACATAATCGGACATGACTTCCAGCGTCATTGATAACATCCCCAGGTTGAAGTTGGTTAAACGCGCTGGTTGTTGTGGCGCTCCCTAAACTCTGACATATACCGGGAAGTCCGGATGTACTGTATTTAGTGGAAGTCTCCCAACAGCGACTCACAAATCCGCTACAATCATCTCCAATTATATAGGTATCACTACTACTGGCATACGGGGGCTGAGGACAAGGGGAACTCGTACTCGTTGTAGCGTAACTTCCACAATATTTTCCTAATGAGGTAAAACCAGGAAAATCATCCCAATCAGTCCAACCTCCCCATTTATAAGGCACTGATTGTTTTGCGCCCACTGTAACCCATGTAGGTGTTTTGTAATAATCTCCGGAAATTGTTGCACATGTGGATTTAATGTTAGAGGAAGTCGCCGACCATAAAACATCCCGGAATTCATATGCATTTTCAAATACTTGACTTCGTGTAACACAATTACTACCACTATTTGGATTGTCTGGCTGGAAATCAATGAATTCGTTTTCTTTTATTTTTCGTTCCTTTGAATTCAGGTTATAATGATATTTACGATCATAATCTATCGGGAGTTTTTGAAGCCCTTTTCCCTCGGAAATAGGATAAAAAAAAACACCCTCCGGTGATATCAATGCATAAATAATCTTTTCTTTAAATAGCACAAACGGGGTTTTAAGATAAGAAAAATAAATAAAGGGAATTTCACAGGAGGAAATAAAATGACCTTTATTATCTATTACGGTAAGGAACCGTTTTGGAGGAGCGGTATCATCATCAGTGGTGGTTTCAATATCAAGGACAGTGCCCATATCATTGACATCTAAAATAGTAACCGTCGCAAGATCTCCTGATAATCCCAGTTCATTTATTGTGAGGTCATATATAATTGGATTAGAATTTTGCTTGATTTGAAACAATTTAAAGGATTTATAGTCCAATTTTTCTACCCTTCCTTTATGGTGATCAGGGTAATACCAGTAATCCTTATCCAACAAATGAAGCCCTTTTTCATCAATTTCATAGGTTGATCCTGATGCAACCATGATTAGATTTCTTTCATTAAAATGCCTAATGAATTCAACTGAAAAAGGAGTATTCTGAGGATATAAAAAGTTATATTCCGATATAAGATCTCCTTGTTCTGTGATAGTAAAAAAGTTATTATACCCAAGTATGTAAAAACGACCATCATCAAAGTCAAAAGCCAATGATTGGGAAGGTAAGGTTAAAACTTTGGTAACATATCCCTTGGGGATGGAATAAATGATGATTTTTTGTTCATCTGAAATCAAAAATGCTACTGTTGTATCATCAATTAACTCGTATGCTGTAAATGAGATCGATAACCCTGGAATCGTTTTCAAATCAAGAATGTTATCTGTCCATTTAATTTGGAATAACAAAGGATTCTTTTTATCTTCTTGAGAAAAGATTGAAACACTGAGAAAAAATAAACATAAAAGGATTACATTTTTTTTCATAGTAAAAGTGGTTTTTGCATCAGGATATAATCGAGAAAAAATGGTCCTGAGGTCAATTATTACAGCAATTAGTCAAATGGAAGAAATCTCCTTAAATAACGAATTGCTTAAACTTCAAAAAATCAGAATTATTTCTCAATTCTATTGTGAAATATTCCATCAACATAACAAACTATTTTCAAGAGATTATCATTCTGTTACACCAGTGTCCACGTAAATAATTATAACCTGTTGTAATAAATTGATATTGTGCAGAATAAAATGCCTTGTCCATGGTATGAACCCCAAATATAAAACGATTCTTCACATCCACAACAAACAACCTAATTTTTGTTTATCATTTTTTAAAACTCCGTGTATGGCTCATGAAGACTAATGAATTCATTCTGTTTGCGGTGCGGGAATACCAGAAACCGATCATGTGCCGCTTGGCGATATTCCAAAATAAAACGGAATTACCCTTACACAGAGACTGGCAAGTAAAAAATGAAACATCCGGTTAATCAGGGATGGAATAATCAGAAAAGATCAGATCAAAAGGTTGCTGATCCCACTCACTTTTTTAAAAACAAAATCCGTTGTATCCCCCAAACTCCCCCCTCCCACATCCGTCCAACTCTTCGTCCGCCTGTCCGCCTGTCCAACTCTTCGTCAAACCGGTTCTTACTGCAACACAATCTTCACCAGTTCCTGTTTCCCGTCGTATAAAATCCGACACAGATAAATTCCCGGAGGAAGAAAATCAAGTGTAAATGTCTCTTTTTGCATCGTGGGCAATTCTTTTTGCAATATTGCTGCCCCATTCATACTGTAAATATATATTCGTGCTCCCGACCGGATATTCTCCGGCACAAATTCAAGGGTGATTTTCCCGGTCGTGGGATTGGGATATATCAAAATTTTCGGGTTATTTGAAGGCAAAACGGGTTCCTCTTCACCGGTCGTTACCTGGATGAATGATGGCGCCATGGTACCGCAGAAAGGTCCGGTCGGAGCTATATATCCATGCATCATTCCATTATCATGAATATACGTACCCGGCAGGAACAGAATATTCATGCCCGCAATAAAGGTCACCAAGGAACCGCCTGCAACATGGAAAAATGAACCATTTCCCGCAACAGTAATGGTGTTCAATGCGTCAAAGCAATTGATCGACCCGTTTGAGATTTCCATATTCTGTACCACCAGGTTTGACACCACATTGGCCATGATTTTAAAGGAAGCATCGCTGTTGTCGGTTATAGCGTTGTCGCTGACACTGGTGATCCTGATCCGGTAGTCGATCCCGACCTGCTGATCAGCCGGGATGGTCCATGACCAACTGCCTGTTGAGGGTGTTGAGGATACCAGGGTTTCGTAATAGGTCTCACCCTTAAGTAACTCTATCTTCACATTTTCACTGATATTATCGGTCCAGGTAATGTTCTGAAC
>SACF01000269.1 GCA_009928665.1 Alphaproteobacteria bacterium | reverse complement strand
CCATTTTTTTCGATTCTTCATAAAACCCTCCCAAGTGCGATAGAATTACTATACAAGAGAAATTTGTAGGTTTTGTGAAGAAAAGAACAAAAGTTATCCTGTGGCTTTTAATTTTTCTTCCATATAACGGTAGCCTTTGTCGTAAGCTTCCAGGTTTACACCGGCGATGGAGGCGGCGAAGTTCTCCATGATTTCCGCTTCCACTTTGGGATAATGCAACTTGGGAAGCAGCTTGGTCAAGGCTCCCAGCATAATCATATTCACCACAAAAGGTTTTTCCATTTCCTCTGCCATGTCGGTCGCCGGAATCTTATAGGCGTCCGGCCGGTCCGGTTCTACCAGGGTACTATTCACCAATACCATGGCATTTTTCTTCACCGTGGCTTTGTATTTGTCGTATCCCATCTGGTTAAAGGCAATAAAAACATCGGCTTGGTCCACCTTCATGTAGTCAATGTTTTCATCGGAAATCACCACTTCCGCCTTACAGGCTCCCCCTCGGGCTTCCGGGCCGTAACTTTGGGTTTGAGATATATTGTAATCCTCTCCAATGCCATAGGCTTTGGCCAATAGCACCGACCCCAGAATTACACCCTGTCCTCCGGCTCCTGCAAACCTAACATTAATTCTCATTTTCCGATGGTTCCTCCTTTTGCACATCAATGGCCCCGTCGGGGCACATTCGCTCACACATACCGCAATAGATGCATGTTTCGGGATTTGTGATATCCGGCATGTTGGTCCCGTAGTGGTTTCTATTTTTCGATCGGACAAAGATTTTTTTAGGGCATACCGCATAACAAATATCGCAACCCTTGCAGCAGCTCTTGTCGATGGTGATGTTTGCCATGATTACTCCTCCCATCCCTGGGCGGCCAATCGTTGGTTCACCCGTTCCAAGTACTCTGTCCGAGGGCTGTCCTTCGTAAACACGCCCAGCTGGACTTGGCCTTCCTTGGCCATTTCCCGATACTTTTTCAAAATAGCGGCGGGCTCTTTTTCTCCGTACAAATTCTTTCCCCCCTGGACAGGACATTGGCTCAGCACTTCAATATAGCTAAAGCCCTTGTGCTCCACCCCTTCCCGAATGGATTTTTCCAACTGAACCGGGTGGGCGGTTGACCAACGGGCTACATAGGTGGCCCCCATGGTAAGGGCCAACTGGCAACCATCAATGGGATAGTCCATGGCCCCATAAGGAGATGTCTTCGTGACAGCATCCATGGGGGTAGCCGGGGATTTCTGTCCTCCGGTCATTCCGTAAATGTAGTTGTTTACCATGATTACGGTCAAATCAATATTTCTGGCACAAGCATG